>NZ_JBPXKA010000005.1:41048-180449 GCF_054558485.1 Aquirufa sp. ROCK2-A2 | reverse complement strand
CTACTCTTCAATTCCTACAAGCCTGCGCCTGTTTCATCTTCAATTATACCGTCTCACTTAGTGCTAACAACCTTTTGTTAGCGATTGGGAGTGCAAAGATGTAGGTTTATTTTTTAAATACCAAACTACTACGCAATCTTTTTTTATTACTTCAGCCTAATCCATTGAAAATCAAGGAGAATATTTGAATAAAAATTATGTCTCCTAAACAAAAACAACAATTTTTATTCAAAATGCGAATTAATAGTGAAAACATTGAAGTAGCCGGAACAAGCCAAAAATTGCCTCTTCTTAACCTAATTCGTTACAACAATGCAATATGTTGATTCTTTTTTTTCTTTGGTATTTCTTTTTTTTAGAAAAAAGAAACAAACAACTTAATTAAGTCAATTTATCCATGACGAATCAATTTAATTATGAATTATGAGCGTTTTTTAAAACTCATAACTCATATTTTTTTCTTTTCTTTCGGCGGATTAACCACAAGTTTACAGATATTTTCTAAACTAGAAAAAAGCCTTGACAGAGCGGAGTTGAAACCAAAATCGGTAAGAATGAATAAATAAAAATCCAGAATATTAATTCTTAATTAACATGAATAAGGGCCTCAGAATCCAAAATTTGCTACCCTTTAATTAATTTGACAAATGCTTTGGAATTAACTTACCTTTCGATACATTTGAAAACCAAAACCTAATCGCTATGAAAAACAGCTCTAAGCTATTCCTCTTCTTGTTTACAGGACTACTTTCATTGTTGATCATCGAGGTTAAAGCATATTCTCATTGGGAAGCAAATTTAGACAGTAATGCCATTCTTCTAAAGGAAGTTGTGATTCTAAGTGACCCATCAAAAACACCAAGTTCAGAAATACCCAAAAAGGTTAGTTCAATCAGTGGTGGACCAATGCAATTATGGATGGGAATGCTTATGAATGATCCAACATTATTTCAGAAGGAAATAAGGACCATTTCCTTTTATACTATAAAGAGTAATACCAAAGTCTTTGAATTAGAATTCTACACGCTTGGGGCAGACAGTCTGCCTGAAAAAAAATTACATTCTGCCCACTTTGAATTTAGTTTATTTAAAAAAGGTTGGAATGAATTTGAAATACCCCCTCATATCCTAATCCCAGAAAATGGTCTAATTGTGGCAGTTCGATTCAAAAAACGAGCATTCGATTGGCATAACCAGGATAATTCCATTGGATTAGGAGTTTACAAAAGTCATAAACCTACTTACATAAAAGAAGGAAAAAATTGGAGGCATTTCCCCATTCATGAACCTTTTCAAGAAAAATACGCAGACCGAGTCAGTATCATGCTTAAAATATCCACGCATCCTATGTAACCAATATTGAACAGAAAAAATAATTAAACACGAAATAAACATAAGACTATGAAAACCTCTCGCAATACCAAAACCCTTTTTTCAGGAATATCTATTACCCTGATGTTATTTGGCTGTCATTTTGGATCTGAAGAACTTGTCAATTATAAAGGATCAGATTACCATTTTCGTTTAGAAATATCGGATGAATATGAACTTGTCAAACGATCCAGTAAATCTTTTAGCTCAAATGATGTAACATTTGAAAAAGTTCCGCTGAAAGAAAGTCTAGCTGAATTGCTTGATAAAAACAAAGCATTGATAAAGTTCAAAGATCCTGAAAAAGAAGATTTAATGATTACAGCTGAATATGAAGATTTTCAAGAACGTATATCCCATTCAAAGAAAACATCAATACAGCTGGAGAGAATTACAATTTAAATGTAAAAAGTGTAAAAAAAGCTTTCTTACCCATTTTTACAAAAGCAATGAATATTACCATCGTTGAAAAAGAAGACCCTAATGAAAAAAATTATCAATTAGTTGTAATTGATTCTGTTAAACAAAAAAATCAATTAAGTAAGATAAAAAAGGGCCTTGACAATTCTCAACCAAGCGAAAGTTCATCGATAACGAACTTTCCCAAGTCGTTGATTTGTAAAAATTGCACTATTTTTCAAATCGCTGAAGGACTTAATAAATCATATGGAGGAAAAGCATATTTTGTTGGTGATATAAAAGATAAAAATCGCTACACATTTAAAATAATAAATATCCCTTTTGAGCAATTAAAAAAGCAGTTAGAAAATGAAATTGGACTGAGCTATGCCCAAATGGGGCAAAGTAAAACATCCCTTAAAATCAGTACGATCGTTTTTAATGACTAATAATACACGAATGCCATCCTATTTCATAGATTTTATTCAACTTACCATATCATTGAAAATCTAATCACTATGAAAAACAGCTCCAAGCTAATCCTCTTCTTTTTTACAGGACTACTTTCATTGTTGATCAGCGAGGTTAAAGCCTATTCTCACCGGGAAGCAAATTTAGACAGTAATGCCATTCTTCTAAAGGAAGTTGTGATTCTAATTGACCCATCAAAAACGCCAAGTTCAGAAATACCCAAAAAGGTTAGTTCAATCAGTGGTGGACCACTGCAATTATGGATGGGAATACTTATGAATGATCCAACACTATTTCAGAAGGAAATAAGGACCATTTCCTTTTATACTAAAAAGAGTAATACCAAAGTCTTTGAATTAGAATTCTACACGCTTGGGGCAGACAGTCTGCATGAAAAAAAATTACATTCTGATCACTTTGAATTTAGTTTATTTAAAAAAGGTTGGAATGAATTTCAAGAAAAATACGCAGAACGAGTCAGTATCATGTTTAAAATATCTACTTATCCTTAACTCAACCTAATTAAAAAATTGTACCGTAAACACTCATCTCCATGGAATTTGTCGCACCCTTTTTTGCTTTTTTTGGATTTTTTCTATTATTATTCACATTACCTCCATTGATCATCACTGTTTTGATTGTTATAAAGAAAGAAATACATAACACTGATAAATTATTATTGATTCTTATGATATGGTTAATTCCTGTCATCGGAAGTATCGTTGGTTTGTACATGCTGATGACACAGTATAAAAAGGACAAGGATGAATTACGAAATAAACCGAACAGTAAGTAAAAAGGTCTAATTTTATCCAAGACTAATTATTCGGCTGAAGGCCGATTTTTACTACGATTTCGGCTATTTTTTTTGAGCTTAATGGTTGTTTGAACAACCGCAACACCAATAGCTGAAATAAGAACAATGACAATTATCCATGTTGTCTTTCCATTCGTATTGTTAATTAATTGCCACCCTTTAAATCGACTGCCGGAACCCATTACCCCAAAAAAGGATATCGATAATCCGTTGGAGAAGAAAAAACCTCTTTTACCGTTCTTGGAGAAACCCAACGCAATAAGTTCAAATAGGATCCTGCTTTGTCATTGGTTCCAGAGGCTCTAGCGCCACCAAAAGGTTGTTGACCAACAACCGCTCCTGTACATTTATCATTCAAATACAAATTCCCGGCGGCATGTTCCAAAGCTTTGGTCGCCTCCGCCATGGCATAGGCATCCTGAGCAAAAATGGCTCCAGTCAAAGCATACGCAGAAGTTGAATTTACTAATTCCAAGGTTTCTGTCCATTTCGAATCATTATAAACATAAATCGTCAAAACAGGTCCAAAAATCTCTTCCTCCATGGTTCTGTAATGTGGATTTGTTGTTAACAAAACCGTTGGTTCAATGAAATACCCTTTCGATTTATCAAAGCCTCCGCCCGCAATCACCTCAACCTCAGATGAAATTTTAGCCTCTGAGATATATCCACTTATTTTATCAAACGCTTTTTCATCAATTACGGCATTGACAAAATTTCCAAAATCCTCTGTTCCTCCCATTTTAATTGAAGCTAAATCGGATACCAAATATTCTTTTATTTCTGCCCACAGCGATTGTGGAATATAAGCTCTAGAAGCAGCGGAACATTTTTGACCTTGGTATTCAAATGCCCCTCTGATTAATGCGACCGCCAATGCTTTTGCATCAGCAGATGGATGTGCAATGACAAAATCTTTCCCCCCTGTTTCCCCAACAATTCTAGGATAGGATTTGTAATTGGAAATATTATTCCCAATGTTTTGCCAAATGGTTTGAAACACTTTGGTCGAACCCGTAAAATGGATTCCTGCAAAATCGCGGTGGTTAAAGACTATTTCTCCTGCAGCGGGTCCATCGGCAAATACCAAGTTGATCACTCCAGCTGGCAGACCTGCCTCCTCCAAAATCTGCATCAACAATGCTGCCGAATAAATTTGTTGCGGTGCGGGCTTCCAAACCACTGTATTACCCATCAAAGCAGGTGCAGCGGGTAAATTTCCTGCGATTGCAGTAAAATTGAAGGGGGTTAAAGCATACACAAAACCTTCTAAGGGACGATACTCCAATCGGTTCCAAACTCCAGGAGAAGAAATTGGTTGATCCGCATAAATCTGAGTAGCATAATGTACATTAAAACGTAGAAAATCCACCCATTCGCAAGCGGCATCTATTTCTGCTTGGTAAGCATTTTTCGATTGTGCCAACATCGTGCGGGCATTCAATTGCATTCGATATTTATTTGCCGACAAATCAGCGGCTTTTAAGAAAATAGAACAACGTTCTTGCCATGTTAAGGCCGCCCAAGCACTCTTGGCTTCTAAAGCAGCATTGATTGCATCTGTAACATCTTTTTGGCCTCCTTCATAATAATATCCCAAGATATGCTGATGATCATGCGGACATGTCATGGCTACCTTATTAGTACCTCGAACAAATTTTCCATTGATTTTCATCTCCACCTCAATTTGTTGTGATCTCAAATTTGAGATGCTTTGAACAAGCTGATCTTTTTCTTTAGAACCTGCCGAATAAGCAAAAATGGGTTCATTGATAGGTTGAGGTACTTGATAAAATCCAGTTGACATTGTATATATGATATGAAGTGTAAATTTGGCACAAATGTAATTAATTCAGGCCAAGTCCAAAAATGGAGCGAATATAAATAAAACGGAAAAGCATCATTTCAATCTTTGATAAGGTACCAATTACCTAAATGCCTCTTCAAGATAGGGTTTTAACTTATTCCAAATCGTTTTATCTATCAATTGAATTTTATCTAAATCTTGAAATGTAGCAATTTCTGGATGTTGTCGGCGATAAGTAAGAAAAATTTTAGCTTGAGCATACGGCAAATAGGGGTGTCTAAAATCTTTCCATTCAGTTTTTTGCAGGGACAACTTTCGATAGATCCCTTGACCTGTGTGCAGATTTTTGATTTGATTATTTACCCAAACAGAATCTAATCCATAAACTTCTTTCAATTGATTCACTGCATAAAAGCCCCCCAATTTTTCTCTATAAGCTAAAATTCGCTTGGCAAATGCAGGTCCAATGCCGGGTAATGCGATCCATGCTAAGGAATCAGCCGTATTGATATCGAGCCTTTGCATAGAGGTTTTTAGGTCATTTTTCTTCCCATTTGTTGGAACAAAATACCTACTTCTGTTACTATATGTATAAGAGTGGTCATTGGAAGCAAATTGTTTTTGGAAATTTTGTTGCTTGATCTTGATAGAATCGAGCTTGGATTCGTAATAGGTAGGCTGAAAGTGGGCATGTAATTCCTTTTCAAATTGGTAAGCTTGGAACTGAGATAGGACAAACCAAACGAAAAGCAAAAAGAGTAAGAACGTGAAGCCATAAATCTCTGATTGGGTTAGGCCAAAAATAAATCGAAGGTAGTAGTGGATTTTGGAGCGCATGGGTTTAGGTAATAGGTAAAAGGTAAAAGGTAATAGGTAATAGGTAAAAGTCACAGTTTCTCTCTTCTCTCCTTTATCCACGATTTACTAATAAATTTTCAATAATCTATTGCACATCCAAAAATTATCAGTAATTTTGCAGGCTATTTTAGGATTGAACTCTTTGAGTAAATCCAAGAAATGATTCTGAAACACCTTTTCTTTATCGTAGGGAAAATGCAAAGGGAACTCATTTCTAAATATCTACGAGGCATTCAGCTTAATTGACTCGACTGCAAGGTCGAGGATTTTTGCCCAATTGGGTCATTTTTCACATTAATTAAAACGTAAAAAAGCCTTGAGTAACATCACAGCCACCGGAAGACACAGCTTTGCGAAAACGCAGAGTGTGATCAATTATCCAGATTTTCTGGATATCCAAGTCCAATCCTTCCAGGATTTTTTCCAGCTAGAGACAGCTGCTGAAAACCGTACGGACGAAGGTTTATTTAAAGTGTTTGCTGAAAACTTTCCGATCGCAGATTCGAGAGAAAATTTCGTGCTTTCATTTGTTGACTATTCAGTTGATCCACCGAAGTATTCGGTAGATGAGTGTATCGACAGAGGATTGACGTATTCAGTGCCTTTAAAAGCCAAGTTGCGTTTGATCTGTAACGATACAGACAACGAAGATTTCCAAACTATTGAGCAGGAAGTATTTTTAGGAAACATTCCTTACATGACTGAAAGAGGTTCTTTCGTGATCAATGGGGCAGAACGTGTTATTGTATCTCAATTACACCGTTCTCCAGGGGTTTTCTTTGCACAATCGAAGCACACCAACGGAACTAAATTGTATTCGGCACGTATTATTCCATTCAAGGGATCTTGGATTGAATTTGCTACGGACGTAAACAATGTCATGTATGCTTACATTGACCGTAAGAAAAAATTCCCTGTAACCGTATTATTACGTGCTATTGGATATGGTAATGATAAGGACATTTTAGATTTGTTCGGATTAGCGGAAGAGTTTGCGATCGACAAAAAATCTGTTAAGACAATCATTGGTCGTCGTTTAGCTGCAAGGGTTTTAAAAACTTGGCAAGAAGACTTCGTAGATGAGGATACAGGTGAGGTGGTTTCGATTGATCGTAATGAAATTTTGATCGAGCGTGATACGGTTATTACTGAAAACGAAATCGAAACAATTTTGGATTCAGGAATGGCGACAGTTATTCTTCACAAAGATGATGTGAACGTTTCTGACTACAACATCATTTACAATACTTTACAAAAAGATACTTCCAACTCTGAAAAAGAAGCGGTTGAAGTTATTTATAAGCAATTACGTAACACAGATGCACCTGATGAGCAAACTGCTCGTGACATCATCCAGAACTTGTTCTTCTCTGACAAACGTTATGATTTAGGAGAAGTAGGTCGTTACAGAATCAACAAAAAGTTAGGCCATGACATCGCGATGGATGTGAAGGTTTTAACGAAGGAAGATATCATTTCTATCGTGAAATACTTGATCGGATTGATCAATTCACGTGCTGTAGTGGATGATATTGACCACTTATCTAATCGTCGTGTACGTACAGTAGGTGAGCAATTATATGCTCAGTTCGGAGTAGGTTTAGCTCGTATGGCGCGTACGATCAAAGAACGTATGAACGTTCGTGATAATGAGGATTTCAAACCAGTGGATTTGATTAATGCACGTACTTTATCGTCGGTTATTAATTCATTCTTTGGAACGAATCAATTATCACAATTCATGGATCAAACGAATCCATTGGCTGAGATCACGCACAAGCGTCGTATGTCTGCCCTTGGACCAGGTGGTTTATCTCGTGAAAGAGCAGGTTTCGAGGTACGTGACGTTCACTATACGCACTATGGTCGTCTTTGTACGATTGAAACTCCTGAAGGACCCAATATTGGTTTGATTTCTTCTCTTTGTGTACATGCGAAAGTGAACTCAATGGGATTCATTGAAACTCCTTACCGTGTCATTGAAGAAGGTAAAGTAGACACATCTAGCAACGTTCAGTATTTAACAGCTGAAGAAGAAGATGGCAAGAACATTGTTCAAGCGAATGCACCAATTGATAAAGCAAGTGGTAAATTCTTATCTGATCGTGTTAAGGCTCGTTTTGAAGGCGACTTCCCATTGGTTAATCCATCAGAAGCGCAATACATGGACGTAGCTCCTAACCAAATTGTTTCGGTTGCGGCTTCATTGATTCCATTCTTGGAGCATGATGATGCGAACCGTGCCTTGATGGGATCCAACATGCAACGTCAAGCGGTACCTTTATTAAGACCAGAAGCTCCAATTGTTGGAACAGGTTTAGAGCACCGTGTGGCAATTGACTCCAGAACGTTGGTAGTAGCTGAAGGCGACGGAGTTATTGAGTATGTTGACGCTTTACAAATTGTTGTTAATTATGATCAAACAGCAGAAGAGGCCGCTATTAGCTTTGATGGTTCGACAAAGACTTACAAATTAATTAAGTTCCGTAGAACTAACCAAGATACAACGATCAACTTAAAACCAATCGTGTTCAAAGGCGATCGTGTAACGAAAGGACAAGCATTATGTCAAGGTTATGCCACAGAAGCGGGCGAATTAGCACTAGGACGTAACATGAAAGTGGCGTTCATGCCATGGCAAGGTTACAACTTTGAGGATGCGATTGTAATCTCAGAGAAAGTTGTACGTGATGATATTTTTACTTCGATACATATTGAAGAATTTGAATTAGAAGTTCGTGATACAAAACGTGGAGAAGAGGAATTAACTTCTGAAATTCCGAATGTATCGGAAGAGACTGTTCGTAATTTGGATGAAAACGGGGTAGTTCGCGTTGGATCGGAAGTAAAAGAAGGTGATATTTTGATTGGTAAGATTACTCCAAAAGGAGAATCGGATCCAACTCCAGAAGAAAAATTATTACGTGCCATCTTTGGAGACAAAGCGGGTGATGTAAAAGATGCTTCTAAGAAAGCACCTCCATCATTGAAAGGTGTTGTTATTGACACAAAATTATTTGCTCGTCCTAAAAAGGATAAAGAGGAAAGAGAGAAGTCGAAAGCTGAGTTGAAGAAATTAATGAAGCAATACAGCAAAGATTTATTAGAGATTCGTCGCATCATGATTGAGAAGACGGTTACTCTTTTAAATGGCAAGACTTCCAATGGTATCAAGCATAAATTCGGAACGGTAATCGTAGAAAAAGGAGTTAAATTCTCTGCGAAAAACATTGAAGAATTATTGTTCCCAGACAAAAACTTGTATCGTGACGAAAGTACTTATGCGGTTCAAGAGGAAGCAAATTTATTATCTGATTTGATCGTAGAGGAAGCAACAACGGATGCAGATTTAAACCGTACATTCTTACAATTGATCAAAAATTACAATGTTCGTCGTAATGAAATCGCTGGTCGATTCAAGCGTGAGCGTTTTGTTTTAGAAGTTGGAGATGAGTTGCCAGCAGGTATCGTGAAATTGGCAAAAGTTTATATCGCTAAGAAACGTAAGTTGAAAGTAGGTGATAAGATGGCGGGTCGTCACGGTAATAAAGGGGTTGTTGCTCGTATCGTTCGTGAGGAAGATATGCCATTCTTAGAAGACGGAACACCGGTAGATATCGTATTGAATCCACTTGGGGTACCATCTCGTATGAACTTAGGTCAGATTTATGAAACTGTATTAGGTTGGGCTGGACAAAAATTAGGTAAGCGTTATGCGACTCCTATTTTCGACGGTGGAACTGAAGCAGAAGTAGCTGCAGAGTTAACATTAGCTGGTTTACCTGATTGGGGCCGTACTTATTTATACAATGGATTAACGGGAGATATGTTTGACCAACCAGTAACGGTAGGTATCATTTACATGTTGAAATTAGGTCACTTGGTAGATGATAAGATGCACGCTCGTTCGATTGGACCATACTCATTGATTACTCAACAACCATTGGGAGGTAAAGCTCAATTTGGGGGTCAACGTTTTGGTGAGATGGAGGTTTGGGCTCTTGAGGCATTCGGTGCAGCTAATATCTTGCAAGAGATTTTAACAGTGAAGTCGGATGACGTAATAGGCCGTGCCAAAGCTTATGAGGCAATCGTAAAAGGTGAAAACATGCCAAAACCAAATATTCCAGAATCATTCAATGTATTGATTCATGAACTAAGAGGTTTAGCATTAGAAATCACTTTAGAGTAATTAATAAGGCTGGCAACAGCCTTTAAAAAAGGCAATCATTTTCCAAAAAAAAATACAAGAAAATGTCATTTAAAAAGACTAGAAAACTGAATAGCGACTTCCAGAAAGTGACCATCTCATTGGCATCACCTGAGTCGATCTTAGAAGGTTCCAATGGTGAGGTAACACAACCTGAAACCATCAATTATAGAACCTACAAACCCGAAATGGGCGGTTTATTCTGCGAGCGAATTTTCGGTCCAACTAAGGACTGGGAGTGTCATTGCGGGAAATACAAAAGAATTCGTTACAAAGGTATCATCTGCGACCGTTGTGGGGTAGAGGTTACTGAAAAGAAAGTACGTCGTGAGCGTATGGGCCACATTGAATTAGTGGTTCCAGTGGCGCACATTTGGTACTTCCGTAGCTTACCGAATAAAATCGGTTATATGCTTGGACTTTCGACCAAGAAATTGGATCAAATCATCTATTATGAAAGATATGTGGTGATTCAAGCAGGTATGTATGCTAGCGAAGGTAAAATTGGTAGCCAATACTTGGATTTCTTAACAGAAGACGAGTATTTAGATATCTTGGATAAATTACCTCGTGAGAATCAACATTTACCTGATGAAGATCCAAATAAATTCATCGCTAAGATGGGTGCGGATGCATTGAACATGTTGTTGACTCGTATTGATTTAAATATTTTATCGGCTGACTTACGTCACTCGGCAGATACGGAATCTTCGCAACAACGTAAAGCAGAGGCATTAAAGCGTTTGAAGGTCGTTGAAGCATTCCGTGAATCGATTGGTCGTATTGATAACCGTCCAGAGTGGATGATCATCAAAATGGTACCGGTAATTCCACCAGAATTGCGTCCATTAGTACCTTTAGATGGAGGTCGTTTTGCGACATCCGATTTGAACGATTTATATCGCCGTGTCATTATCCGTAACAACCGTTTGAAGCGTTTGATCGAGATCAAGGCTCCAGAAGTTATTTTACGTAATGAAAAACGTATGTTACAAGAGGCTGTTGATAGTTTATTCGACAACTCTCGTAAAGTAAATGCGGTTCGTTCAGAAGGAAACCGTGCTTTGAAATCGCTTTCAGATATGTTGAAAGGTAAGCAAGGTCGTTTCCGTCAAAACTTATTAGGTAAGCGTGTTGACTATTCTGGTCGTTCGGTTATCGTGGTAGGTCCAGAATTGAAAATGCACGAATGTGGTCTTCCAAAAGATATGGCGGCTGAGTTATTCAAACCGTTTGTTATCCGTAAGTTGATTGAGCGTGGCATTGTAAAAACGGTTAAATCTGCTAAGAAAATTGTTGATCGTAAAGATCCAGTTGTTTGGGATATTTTGGAAAACGTGATGAAAGGACACCCAGTTCTTTTAAACCGTGCTCCTACTCTACACCGTTTGGGTATTCAAGCTTTCCAACCAAAATTAATTGAAGGAAAAGCGATCCAATTACACCCATTAACTTGTACTGCATTCAACGCCGATTTTGACGGTGACCAGATGGCTGTTCACGTTCCACTAGGACATGAAGCTGTTTTGGAAGCCTCTTTATTAATGTTGGCGTCTCATAATATCCTTAACCCTGCCAATGGAGCGCCAATCACGGTACCTTCACAAGACATGGTTTTAGGTTTATATTATGTAACCAAAGGCAGAAAATCGACTGAAACTCACAAGGTGGATGGCGAAGGAAACCGTTTCTACGGATTTGAGGAAGTAGTAATTGCCTTGAACGAGAAGAAATTATCCAAACATGCTAATATCGTTGTAAAAGCTAAGGTTCGTAAAGATGACGGATCATTGGTAGATGAAATGGTAGAAACTGTTGCGGGTCGTGTTTTATTCAACTTATGTGTCCCTGAGGCAGTAGGTTATATCAATGAATTATTGACGAAGAAGAAATTGCAACAAATCATTTCCCAAGTTCACAAAATTTGCGGAATGGCTCGTACAGCACAATTCTTGGATGATATTAAAGAATTAGGATTCCAACAAGCCTTCCATGGTGGATTATCGATGGGTATTGGTGACGTTCAAATTCCTGCTGAAAAAGCATCATTGGTTATCAAAGCGCAAGAAGATGTTCAAGCGGTTTGGGATAACTATTTGATGGGTTTAATTACTGATAACGAGCGTTACAATGCGGTTATTGATATTTGGACCAAGGTTAACTCGAAGATTACCGAGACCTTGATGAAGCAAATGGAAGAAGACAACCAAGGTTTCAATGCGATCTACATGATGATGCACTCTGGAGCCCGTGGTTCTCGTGAGCAAATTCGTCAATTGGGTGGAATGAGAGGTTTGATGGCGAAACCACAAAAGAACTTACAAGGTTCGGTAGGTGAAATCATCGAAAATCCAATTCTATCTAACTTTAAAGAAGGACTAGACGTATTAGAGTACTTTATCTCTACACACGGTGCGCGTAAAGGTTTGGCAGATACTGCCTTAAAAACGGCTGATGCGGGTTACTTGACTCGTCGTTTGCATGACGTAGCACAAGATGTGATTGTGAATGAAGAAGATTGCGGTACATTACGTGGAATTAATGTATTCCCATTGAAAGATAATGAGGAAATCATTGAGCCATTATCGGAGCGTATCTTAGGTCGTGTATCTATTCATGATGTATTTGATCCAATCACGAATGAACTAATTGTAGCATCAGGTGATGAGATCAATGAAGCTATTGCAAATAGAATTGATGAGACAGCTATCGAATCGGTTGAAATTCGTTCTGTGTTAACTTGTGAAACTAGAGAAGGTGTTTGTGCGAAATGTTACGGACGTAACTTGGCAACAGCAGCAATGGTGAACCAAGGTGAAGCAGTAGGTGTAATTGCATCTCAATCCATTGGTGAGCCAGGAACTCAGTTGACATTACGTACTTTCCACGTTGGGGGTACCGCTCAAAACGTTTCCTTGGATGCGAGCGTAAAATCTAAATTTGACGGTATCGTTAAATTTGAAGAAGTTCGTTCGGTAAGCTCTACTGATGCAGAAGGAAATGCTGTTGAGATTGTCATGGGTCGTTCAGGTGAGGTTCAAATCATCAATCCTGCCAACAACCAAGTGTTCATGACGAACAACATCCCTTACGGTTCATTCTTGAGCGTGAAGGATGGAGATAAAATCAAAAAGGGAGATACCATTTGCGCATGGGATCCATACAATGCGGTTATTTTATCGGAAGCGGAAGGTAAAATTGTTTTCGAAGCAATTGAAGAAAACAACACTTACAAAGAAGAAGCGGATGACCAAACAGGTTTGCGTGAAAAAGTAATTATTGAATCTAAAGATAAAACGAAAAACCCTTCTGTTTTAGTTACGGCTAAAGGAAAAGAAGATTTGGTTTATAACGTACCAGTAGGTGCTCGTTTAGCGATTAATGAAGGTGACAAAGTGAAAGCTGGTCAGATTATTGCGAAGATTCCACGTGCTGCGGGTAAAACTCGTGACATTACGGGAGGTCTTCCACGTGTAACTGAGTTATTTGAAGCACGTAATCCTTCGAACCCTGCGGTTGTTTCTGAAATTGACGGTGTTATTTCTTATGGTATCATCAAACGTGGTAACCGTGAGATCATTGTAACTCCGAAAGAAGGAGCTGAGCGTCGTTACTTAGTACCATTGACAAGATTTATCTTGGTTCAAAACAATGACTTCGTACGTGCGGGAATGCCATTATCAGACGGAGCCATTACTCCATCCGATATCTTGTCAATCAAAGGACCAACAGCCGTTCAAGAGTATTTAGTAAATGAAATTCAAGACGTTTACCGTTTACAAGGGGTAAAAATCAATGATAAGCACATCGAATGTATTGTACGTCAGATGATGCAAAAAGTTGAAATCCTTGAACCAGGTGATACTCAATTCTTACAAGGACAAAATGTGGATCGTTTCGCATTCCGTGAGGAAAATGATCAGATTTTAGATAAGAAAGTCATTACTGATGCAGGTGATTCTGAGAAATACAAAGCAGGTATGATTCTTTCTGCTCGTGCATTACGTGATGAGAATTCATCATTGAAGCGTAGAGATATGAAAATCATGAAAGTACGTGATGCGGCAGCTGCGGTATCATCTGCTAACTTGCAAGGTATCACTCAAGCTTCTTTAGGTACTCAATCTTTTATCTCTGCAGCATCTTTCCAAGAAACAACGAAAGTTCTTTCTGAAGCATCGATCAGAGCTAAAGTAGATACCTTAGATGGTTTGAAAGAAAACGTTATTGTTGGACACTTAATTCCGGCAGGAACAGGATTACGTAAATACAAAGATATTTTGGTGACTCCAGCAGATGAATTGAAACAATTAGAAGTAAGAAATGCTTCTATGGACGATTCAGAAGTAGTAACTAGAAAATCAAGTGTTGAAAATTAATCCTTGCGATTTCTAAAAATAAAAAGCCCCTACAGAAATGTAGGGGCTTTTTTATTGAGAATAAACATACCTTCTATCAATTCATAAAATCACAACTTTGTATTAATCAGTTTGAAAAAAGCCAGCTTACTTTTTTACCCAAATTTAACCTGAAGAGAATTTTATCAAACTACTGAACTTTTATATTCGTAAATTGCAGGGGGTAAGGGGAATTGCTTCCCCTAAAAAAAGAAAGTCAAATTCACTAACAAATAGCTGATAAATTCAATCTATTTACTGATTAACTTTGAGAAATTACATTTATTCTTACCTTTAACGTTTTATTATAGAATACCTTTATTTCCTCAATTGTTGAATAATACATAACTAAAGATTGATAAAAAATAGAAATTGAAATTTAAATCGTTAAAAATAAAATCTGATACTATCAAATGATACTATCAACTCAAATTAACCCCAATAACCATGTCAAATAACCCAGAAGAAAATCAACTAAATATCGAACTTCCCGAAGAAATGGCAGAAGGTGCTTATGTGAATTTAGCACTCATCGCCCACTCGCCTTCCGAATTTGTGTTGGATTTTATCCGTATTCTGCCAGGTATTCCAAAAGCCAAAGTGAAATCTAGAGTGGTAATGACTCCAGACCATGCAAACCGATTATTAATGGCCTTGCAAGAAAATATTTCGAAGTATGAAGAAGCATTTGGTGCCATTTCCAAAGACAATGATGCCTCAGGTTTCAATTTTCCGATGAACTATAATGGGCCTATCGGCGAAGCGTAAACGTTTTAATTTATTTATTTCGAACAAAAGGACAAGTTTTTATAAAATTTCAGGTAAATTATTCAGTTTTACGCCTTTTAAGAGATAAATAAATTAAAATTTTTGTGTTATGGCCATGCCAATATTAAGTAATAATACTCTTGCAGACAGCAATTATCAACCCAAAGTAAAGCTCGTTTGTCCGAATCCTGAAATAGCCAATTACCCCGAAAAAGTACTACAATTTGGTACCGGAGTTTTATTACGTGGTCTATGCGACTATTTCATTGATAAAGCCAATCAAAAAGGAATTTTCAAAGGCCGGGTAGTGTTGGTAAAATCGACTTCGAAAGGAGATTCCAACGCATTTGAGCTACAGGATAATCTATATACACATTGTGTTAAAGGAATTGAGGAAGGCAAAGAAGTAGAAGAATATTTGGTTAATTCCTCGATTTCAAGAACCTTGGTGGCCAATTCAGAATGGGAACAAATTTTGGCATGTGCACAAAATCCTGAGATGCAAATTGTCATTTCCAACACCACTGAGGTGGGCATTCAATACCTTGCCAATGACACCCTTTTTGGACAAGCACCTAAATCCTTCCCTGCTAAATTATTAGCCTTTTTACATGCACGATACGAGCATTTCAAAGGAGCGGAATCCGCTGGAATGGTTATTATCCCAACAGAATTAATCATCAACAATGGAGATGTGTTGAAAGGCATATTATTGCAATTGGCCGAGGAGCATCAATTAGATAGTCAATTTATCAAATGGTTAATCCATTCGAATCGTTTTTGTAATTCTTTGGTAGATCGAATTGTGCCTGGAAAACCGGATGCTGAAACGATTGAGAAAATCCAACATGAATTAGGGTACCAAGATTCATTGTTGATCGTTTCGGAGGTTTACCGCTTGTGGGCAATTCAAGGAGATGACCATGTACGAAAAGTTTTAAGTTTCGCATCGGCTGATCCTGGCGTTATCATCCAAGAAGACATTGAAATTTATCGCGAATTAAAACTTCGCCTTTTGAACGGCACGCATACCTTAATGTGTGGAATGGCCTATTTATTGGGCTTCCGTTTGGTCAAAGATGTAATGGCCAATTCCTACTTCAGTAAATTAATCATGAATTTGATGTTAAGCGAATTAGCTTTTGCGATTCCCTACAAAATGGATTTCAAAGTAGCGGATCGCTTCGGAAGATCCGTACTGGATCGTTTCAAAAATCCATTCATCAACCATAAATTAATAGATATTACCGTACAATACAGTACCAAAATGCGTATGCGTAATGTTCCCCTATTAATCAATTATTACAAGGAATTTGGTAAAGCTCCCGAATTATTTAGCATGGGATTTGCAGCCTATTTGCAATTTATGCATGGGGTCAAAGAAGAAAACGGACAATATTTTGGCGAATGCAATGGCGAATTTTATCCGATTCAATGTGATTTAGCTGGCTATTTTTTCGAAGCTTGGAAAAATTTCGATTTACATACTGTGTTGGCAGATGAAAAAATTTGGGGTAGCGATTTAACGCAATTACCAGGATTTGAAGAGGCGGTGGCAAAGTATGTATGATGTAAGACGTAAGACGTAATATACAAGTAGGGTTGACCCTTGCGGTCAACCGAACAAACACGGCCAACCGAACAAATACGGTCAACCAAACAAATACGGCCAACCGAACAAATACGGTCAACCGAACAAATACGGTCAACCGGACAAATACGGTCAACCGAACAAATACGTTCAACCGAACAAATTCGGTCAACCGAACAAATACGGTCAACCGAACAAATGCGGTCAACCATACAAACACGGTCAACCGAACAAATACGGTCAACCGAACAAACGCGGTCAACCAATAAATAGAGAATTATTAATATATGAAACCATTTTTAAACGAAGATTTTTTATTGCAATCGGAAACAGCGAAAGTATTGTATCATCAATATTCCGCCAACATGCCGATTGTCGATTACCACAATCATTTGATTCCTCAACAAATTGCGGAAAATAAACAATTTGATAACATCACTCAAATTTGGCTATATGGCGACCACTACAAATGGCGTGCAATGCGTACCCATGGCGTAGACGAAAAATACATTACCGGAAATGCCAGTGACGAAGAAAAATTTTTAAAATGGGCTGAAACCGTTCCTTATACCATGCGTAATCCTTTGTATCATTGGACACACTTGGAATTGCAACGTTATTTTGGAGTGACGGAATTATTGAACGCAGAATCTGGCAAGCGAATTTATGATCAATGTTCGGAGTTACTTCGCAAGAAAGAATTTTCCGTAAGAAATTTATTGCTTAAAATGAATGTGAAGGTGTTATGCACCACGGATGATCCCATCGACAATTTGGCGTATCATCAACAAATTGCAGCCAGCGGTTTTGCCATTAAAGTATTACCAACATTTCGTCCTGACAAAGCCATGGCGGTAGACGATGAATCGAGTTTCATCGATTATACCCAACAGTTAAGTGCAGCAGTGGGCTATTCCATCTCCCATTTATCTGATTTCAAAAAAGCCATCCAAGATCGCCATGATTTCTTTCATTCGGTCGGTTGCCGATTAAGCGACCACGGATTGGAGCATATTTATGCTGAAGATCACACAGAAGAAGAAATTGAACATATTTTTGAAAGATTACTTGCTGGAAAAACCATTAACAAAAAAGAAAAATGGCAGTTCAAATCGGCCATGTTGGTGTATTTCGCGCATTTAGACCATTCCAAAGGTTGGACCCAACAATTCCATTTGGGGGCCTTGAGAAATAATAACAATCGCTTGTTAGCAAGTTTAGGGCCAGATACAGGTTTTGACTCGATTGGCGATTTTGAACAAGCGAAACCTTTGTCGAAATTCTTAAATACCTTGGATTCAACCAATCAATTGGCCAAGACTATTTTATATAATTTAAACCCAAGAGACAACGAATTATTGGCAACCATGATTGGGAATTTTCAAGATGGAACCATCGTTGGAAAGATACAATATGGATCAGGTTGGTGGTTTTTGGACCAAAAAGATGGCATGGAAAAACAAATCAATGCTTTGTCGAATATGGGATTATTAAGTCATTTTGTCGGAATGCTAACAGATTCAAGAAGTTTTCTTTCTTTCCCAAGACATGAATATTTCAGAAGAATTTTATGTAATTTACTCGGCCAAGATGTAGAAAATGGGGAACTCCCGGCTGACACTGCTTGGTTAGGCAAGTTGGTTTCCGACATCAGTTATAACAATGCCGCACAATTTTTTAATTTCGATTAATCCATGAAAAAGATCGTTACATTCGGTGAAATCATGGGACGTTTAAGTCCTCCAGGTTACGGCCGAATCACCCAAGCTCAATCGTTCAACATCACATTTGGAGGTGGAGAAGCGAATGTCTCAGGCAGTTTAGCTCATTTAGGATTGCCGGCCGCGCATGTTACGCGCTTTCCAGATCATGAAATGGGAAAGGCGGCTACGGAATATTTTCGCAAAGTGGGTGTAGACATGTCGCACGTACAATATGGAGGTGAAAGATTAGGCTTGTACTATACCGAATTCGGAGCAGCGATGCGACCAAGTAAAGTAGTCTATGACCGAGCCAATTCATCTTTTTCTAGCTTAGATCCCCTATCATTTAATTGGGAAGAAATTTTGAAAGATGCCCAATGGTTTCATTGGACGGGCATTTCTCCTGCCATTTCTGCCTCCGCTGCACAAGCCACCAAAGAAGCAATCGCAGTTGCCAACAAATTAGGAATCACGGTTTCCGCTGATGTCAATTACCGTAAAAATTTATGGCAATATGGGAAGTCCGTTCAGGAAGTAATGCCGGATTTAATTGCAGGTTGTGATATCATTGTTTGTGGAAAAGGAGATGCCGAAGATATTTTAAACATCGTACCAGATGGTTCTTCCAAAAGTAATTTTGAATCCATTTGCAAGCAAATCATGGCGCGTTTTCCGCGCATCAAAAAAATCATCAATACCAAACGGGGTCAAATTTCTGCCTCACAGAATACCTTGTCGGCCGTTTCTTACGATGGAAAAAACTATCTCAAATCGGATACTGTTGAAATTAGCCAAATCGTAGATCGAATTGGTGGAGGAGATGCCTTTATGGCAGGTTACATTTATGGCAATATCGTGTTAAAAGATGAGGCACAATCATTGGCGTTTGGCGTAGCAGCTTCCGCATTAAAACATACCATTGAAGGAGATATTAATTTAGCTAATCTAGACGAAATAGAAACCGTCATGAAAGGTGATTTATCAGGAAGATTAAAAAGATAATTATGGCTAGGAATTCATCCACAGTAGTTTACCAAAGAATAGAAGAAACACCCATTGTTCCATTGTTTTTCAATCCCGATTTAGGCATTGCTAAAAATGTACTAAAAGCATGTTATGATGGAGGAATTCGAGTATTTGAATTTACCAATCGAGGACAAGAGGCTCCTCAAATTTTTGCCAAATTGATTGAATATGTTGAGCAAGAATGCCCTGATTTAGTATTGGGGATTGGTACCATCTATGACGC
This sequence comes from Aquirufa sp. ROCK2-A2, assembly GCF_054558485.1. Classification (NCBI taxonomy): domain Bacteria; kingdom Pseudomonadati; phylum Bacteroidota; class Cytophagia; order Cytophagales; family Flectobacillaceae; genus Aquirufa; species Aquirufa sp. ROCK2-A2. Next base: position 160,808 of record NZ_JBPXKA010000005.1, on the reverse strand, counting down.
AAAACAGGCAACTCAATTCATTGAAATGGGTGCCGATTTTATGCTTCAACCCTTTACTACACCAGAAGTAGGCGAAGTTTGTGGCAAACATGATATCCCTTGGATGCCCGGAACCATGACCTTAACGGAAATCAGAAATGCAGAAGTTTTAGGTGCTAAATACATCAAGATTTTCCCGGGCAATGTGGTGGGCCCAGCCTTTGTTAAAGCCTTAAAAGGACCCATGCCTAATACCAAAATCATGGTAACAGGCGGCGTAGAACCCAATAAAGAAAGTTTGTCCACATGGTTCTCCGCAGGAGCATCCGCGGTAGGAATGGGTTCTCAATTATTTCCTCCAAGTTTAATCAAAGAACAAAATTATCAATCGATTTCGAATACTATTTCTCAACTTATTCAAACCTACCGAGATTTATAAAATCTACACAAAACCCTCTAAACCATGGAAAAAATAGGAAAATATCGCTGGAGAATTTGCGCTTTGCTTTTCTTTGCTACAACGATTAACTACTTAGATAGACAAGTAATTGGTCTTTTAAAACCCGTTCTAGAAGACGATTTCAAATGGACTGAATCAGATTATTCATTCATCGTGATTTGTTTTCAATCGGCCTATGCGGTGAGTTTATTGGGATTTGGTGGAATCATCGATCGCATTGGAACTAAACTAGGTTATTCTATTTCCATCGTTGTTTGGAGTATTGCTGCCATGTTACACGCTTTGGCAACAGGAACATTGAGCTTCGCCTTTATGCGAGGTTTATTGGGTTTAGGTGAAGCAGGGAATTTTCCCGCAGCTATCAAAACCGTAGCAGAATGGTTCCCTAAAAATGAAAGAGCATTGGCAACCGGCATTTTTAATTCCGGAGCCAACATTGGCGCTGTTGCCGCACCTATTTTAGTACCTTGGATTTTAGGAATTTATGGTTGGGAAATGGCCTTTATAGTTACCGGAGCCATCGGTTTTATTTGGCTGATTTTCTGGTGGTTATATTATGAAGTACCATCCAAACACAAAGAATTAACTCAAGCAGAATTCGATTATATCCATGCCGACATGGAGGCGAAAGATGAAAACCAAGAACCCGTTAAATGGGCAAAATTGTTTGGTTTTAGACAAACTTGGGCTTTCTTCTTTGGAAAAATGTTAACCGATCCTATTTGGTGGTTCTTTTTGTTCTGGTTACCGTCTTATTTCAAAGAAAGGTTTGAATTGGATTTGAAAAAACCAAGTTTAGAATTGATCATTGTTTACACAGCTACAACCATCGGAAGTATTGGTGGTGGATATTTATCAGGATGGTTAATCAACAAAGGATGGCCGTCTTTCAAAGCAAGAAAATATTCCATGCTGAGCTTTGCCTTAGCGGTGGTGCCAATTGTTTTAGCCCGTTATTGCGATAACATCTGGCAAGCCGTTGGACTAATTTCTTTAGCAGCAGCTTCTCATCAGGCTTGGAGTGCAAATATTTATTCCATTGCAACAGATATGTTCCCGAAAAAAGCCGTTAGTTCCGTGATTGGCATCGGTGGAATGGCAGGTTCCGTAGGGGGTATTTTCTTTCCAATGATTGTTGGTTATATATTGGACAAATATGAATTGTTAGGTAACAAGAACGATGGATACAACATCATTTTCTTACTTTGCGGAAGTGCTTATATGTTGGCCTGGCTGATTATTTATGCCTTGGTTCCTAAGTTAGAAGAAGCAAAAATTGACTGAGAATAGGAAAAAGTTATAGGTAAAAAGTTATAGGTAAAAGGTAATAGGTAAAAGGCCGATGGCTGAGGCTCTCGAAGCCAGGAAAGAGAGAAAATTTAAATTACCTCCGCGGTAAAATGAATCGTTGAGTAATTCGTAAAAAAGAGTGGAAACCCTATTACCTATTACCTATTACCTATTACCTATTACCTAAACCCTTCGCTTCCTCCCAATACACATCCATTTCCGCCAAAGTCATGTCAGATAAGGCTTTACCCATTTCATTGGCTCGTTTTTCCAAATGCTGAAATCGTTGAATGAATTTACGATTGGTACGTTCTAAAGCGGTTTCTGGATTAATATCAATGAATCGGGCAAAATTAACTAAACTAAAAATCAAATCGCCCAACTCCCCTTCTGCCTTACTTTTTTGATTTTCATCCAACTCTTTTCCAACAAATTCCGCTTTAAATTCCCCTAATTCTTCCTCTACCTTTTCCCAAACTTGTTCCTTTTCTTCCCAATCGAATCCCGCTCCTCTAGCTTTTTCTTGGATTCGCATCGACTTCACCAAAGCAGGTAATGAGCCAGGGACTCCTGATAAAACCGATTTATTTCCTTCTTTCAGCTTCAACGCTTCCCAATTCGATTTAACCTGTTCTTCTGTTTCTGCTACCACATCACCATAAATGTGAGGATGACGGGAAATTAATTTCTCACAAATCCCATTCAATACATCCGTCACATCAAAGGCCGATTGCTCTGAACCAATTTTACTATAGAAAACCAAATGCAAAAACACATCACCAATTTCTTTTTTGATTTCATTCAAATCGCCTTCCAAAATTGCATCCGATAATTCATACGTCTCCTCAATGGTTAAATGACGTAAAGTATCCATGGTTTGTTTTTTATCCCAAGGACATTTTTCCCTTAAATCATCCATGATGACTAATAATCGATCAAATGCCTCCGCGGCGATAGGGTATTTCATAAGATGTTGTTATTGAACGATAAAATTAGTTATTAGTTTTTAGTTATTAGTTATTAGTTTAAAAGCCAATACAGAAAAAGACACAGATAACTAATAACTAAAAACTAATAATTATTTCGTTAATTATTAGTTCAAAAGCCACTACAGAAAAGACATTGATAACTAATAACTAATAACTAATAATTATTTCATTAATTATTAGTTCAAAAGCCATTACAGAAAAAGACACTGATAACTAATAACTAAAAACTAATAACTGATAATTATTTCATTAATTTTACATCACAAAAATACCCCATGGACTTTCAATTAGTTTCTTCTTATGTACCTACTGGAGATCAACCAGAAGCGATCAGACAATTGGTCGAAGGATTACATAAAGAGGAAAAATCACAAACACTTTTGGGAGTTACTGGCTCAGGTAAAACGTTTACCATTGCCAATGTCATTAAGGAGGCGAATCGGCCAACTTTGATTTTGAGTCATAATAAAACACTTGCCGCACAATTATATGGAGAATTCAAGCATTTTTTTCCGGAAAATGCGGTTGAATATTTTATCTCTTATTACGATTATTACCAACCCGAAGCCTTTATTGCAAGTACCGGAACCTACATCGAAAAGGATTTATCCATTAACCAAGAAATTGAGAAACTTCGTTTAGCCACGACTTCTTCATTGATGTCGGGCAGAAGAGATATCATTGTCATCGCTTCCGTTTCTTGCATTTATGGAATGGGAAATCCTGATGAATATCGAAATTCAATTCTTCGAATTGGTGTGGGAGAAATCATTTCCAGAAACCAATTTTTGTTCCGCTTGGTTGAAATTTTATATGCCCGAACGGAAGGCGAATTTTTGCGGGGGACATTCCGCGTAAAGGGTGACACGGTGGATATCTTTTTGGCTTATGCCGATTTCGGATACCGAATCATTTTCTTTGGTGATGAAATTGAAGAAATTCACCGCATTGATCCTTGGAGTGGTAAGAAAATTTCGACCGAAAAAATGGTGGCTATTTTCCCAGCTAATTTGTTCGTAACGGGTAGAGAAACCATGCAAAGAGCTATTTCGGATATTCAAGCCGATTTGGTGAATCAAATTTCCTATTTTGGAAAAGATGGCCGTTTGACCGAAGCGGAACGAATTAAACAAAGAACAGAATTCGACTTGGAAATGATGCGCGAATTGGGTTATTGTTCGGGCATTGAAAACTATTCTAGGTACTTTGATGCCAGAAAACCTGGACAAAGACCATTTTGCTTGTTGGACTTTTTCCCAGAAGATTTTTTAATGGTCGTAGACGAAAGTCATGTGACCATGCCGCAAATCAAAGCCATGTACGGCGGCGATCGTTCCAGAAAAGAATCCTTGGTAGAATACGGTTTCCGCTTGCCATCTGCCATGGATAATCGGCCATTGAAATTTCAAGAATTTGAGGATTTGATTGGCCAAACCATTTATGTTTCAGCTACTCCTTCCGATTACGAATTAAAGAGATCAGATGGCGTTGTGGTGGAGCAAGTCATTCGTCCGACGGGTTTATTGGATCCATTGATTGAGGTTCGTCCAACGAAAAACCAAATTGATGATTTATTGGATGAGGTGAATGACCGAATCAAGAAAAACGAAAGGGTTTTAATAACTACTTTGACCAAAAGGATGGCCGAAGAGCTGTCCAAATATTTGGACCGAGTTGGGATTAAATGCCGCTACATACATTCGGAGATCAAAACATTGGAACGGGTAGAAATATTACGTGAATTACGCTTAGGTGTCATTGATGTTCTGGTGGGGGTTAATTTATTGCGCGAAGGATTGGATTTACCGGAGGTTTCCTTGGTAGCCATCATGGACGCCGACAAAGAGGGTTTCCTACGAGACATTCGATCATTGATTCAAACCATTGGACGAGCGGCTCGTAATGAGAATGGTAAGGTTTTGATGTATGCAGATAAAATGACAGGCTCCATGGACTTGGCCATTTCGGAAACGAACCGTAGAAGAGCTAAACAAATGGCTTATAACGAGGAACATGGAATCACGCCAAAAACCATTTTGCGGAGTCATGATGAAATCATGGAGCAAACCTCTATTGCCGACAGAATGGCGAAGCCAACAAAAAATTATTTGTTGAAACCGGAGGCGCAAATAACAGCTGCAGATCCGCTTTTAGCCTACTTGTCGAAGAAGGATTTGCTTAAACAAAAAGAGACCGTCAAAAAAGAGATGGAGAAAGCAGCCAAAGAGTTGGATTTCCCATTAGCGGCTCGATTCAGAGACGAATTCTTAGCAATTGAAAAATTGATTGAGGAACAGAAAGCTTAGGCTAATTCGTTTTGCCACGCAATTGGTAAACCACATAGCTCAACACTTTATCGATAAAATTTAACACCCCCCAACCGGGAGGAAAGTTAAAAAGTCGTTTTCGTTCAAATGGATTAGGTAGAATATACGCTTGATACAGCTTTTGAAGATAGCTCCAAAACGTATATCCTTCATCTTGTGAAACATGCAAGATTTTTTCGTAGTTCAAGCGAGGAATTAGCTTATTCCAATAATCAGATTTTTTCCAAAAATGGAATATCCACTGAATTTTCTTGGGCTGATATGCGATAAGTTCTTGTTTTAACTGGCTAGGTAATTCATAGTCAAAAACTTCCTGCAAAATCCAAAATCCATTTTTTACTACCGTCCAAATTTTAAATTCCTTGGCTTGTAGAATGATCAATTCCCAATCAACCTGATTTTTATATGTTTCCATAAAAGCCATCAAGTCAACTAAATCTTTGAATTTCAACCATAATTCTTTCCCCCCATGATGTAGCACCAAACTCCAAAATATGGCTGCGGAATTGGTAACCTTTAACTTTTTTCCATAAAAATCAATGCTAGTTTGTTTTTCAAAATATAAACCTAAATCAACTTGATAATTCAAAAATTGATGGCATAATTCCCAATGAAAATCAACATTAAAAGGTTTTTTATCAAAATGTAACTCTTGGAATTGAGTATCATAAATCAATGACAACAAGTCATTATTCAAATCTTTGGAATGACACAAAACTCCAAAATCTCGACAGGTATAGTTTTCACCCAAGAGTAGTTGCATTCCCTGCAAGGATTCTTCTTTTTTGAATAAAAAATCAATGTCAGAACTTTCTCGCAATAATCTATTTTGATACAAAAGCTGTGTATACAATGCTCCTTTCAATAATACGGGTGAAAGGCCTTCTTTTTCGAACAAGGTATATAATCGTTTGATTTCAATAACATTGTCAAAATTACTCTTGGCTCCCTTCTGGGAAAATTTTTTGTACTTAATCTTAAGATCTTCAGGTAAAATGGCTTGCTTTTGATTAGCCGAAAAAGCCATATGGCGCATGCCATGATAGGCACATGCTTTTTTGAATTTATCCCAATCTATTTCCTCCTTGGGAAAATCAAGCTCCCGCCCAAGCATTTCTTGCTGAACCATTTGGATCATTAAGCGTAATTCAGCAGAAAGATGAAGTGACTTCATTTAAACCTTTTGTTGTTCGTATAATTGATTAAATAGTATAGAATTAGCTTTTAATTCATCAAATGTTCCTTGCTCAACCATTCTTCCATGGTCCATCACCCAAATTTTATCCGCAAATTTTAAATTATATAATCGATGAGTAATGATTATGGTGACCTTTTCTCTAGATCTAGACTTGATATTTTCAAAAATTTTAGATTCTGCCAAAGCGTCAATGGAACTGGTTGGTTCATCAAAAATCCATAAAGGTGTGTCGCGAAAAAATGCTCTCGCAATCACCAATTTCTGCCATTGGCCTCCACTCAGCTGCACTCCCGCACCAAAAATGCGTCCCAACCTCGATTGGTATTTGTGCGGAAATTCATTCACAAATCCGTCTGCATCAGCCAATTTCAATGCCGTTTCGATTTGTTTGGGAGAGGTTTCAGCCCCCGCCCATCCCAAGCTCAAAAATTCCGAGATACTCAAAAAGTATTTCTCAAAATCCTGAAACACAAAGGTGGATTCATTCGAAAATACGCCCGAATCTATTTGATGAATCTCTGTATTTTTCCATCGTACTTGGCCAATGCTGGGTTGATATAAACCTGCAATGAGCTTTACAAGAGTACTTTTGCCCGAACCATTGGCTCCTACAATGGCAATAATTTCACCCTGTTTTACATGAATATCAATATCCGATAAAACCCACTTGTCAGATTCCGGATATTTGAAACTTAATTGATTCATTTGCAGGGAATTAGTTAAATGATTGTCGAAATATTTAATTTCTCTAGATTCTTCTTCTAAATCAAGGTAATGAAACAAGTCGCTAAGAAAAACACGTTGTTGCAATAACTGAACCCAATTTTGTAAAAAGGATTTTAAGGTGGATTGGATCCTTTGTAAACCTTGTAAGTAAATCACTAAAACACTGATTCCAATGATTTTGGCTACAGCCAAATCAATCAATTGGTACATCACATATAATATAACTGCCACTTCTAACAATTCCGCAACTGTAGAAAAAAAGCTTAATTTCAATGTCAATGAGCGTTTTTTTCGAAATATATAAGCTTTCAGTACTCCGAACTTTTCAATTAAAGTGTTCCCCACGTGTAGCGTCTTAATTTCCTTTGCGAAATTTACGCCCACCAATATTTGATGCAAATAATTCACTTCCCGATCTTGTTTGACCAATTTTTTATCCAATTGGGCAAGTGCATTTCCCGAAATCCATTTAATGACAGACAGCGGAATCGCTAATAAAACAATCCACCATGCAAAATCGCTCAGCAACTTGAAAAAATAAGATATTAAGGCTATCAAAGAAAAGCTGCTGACCAAAACCAATTGAAATACTTGAAAAACTTGTGGTATTTTATATAGAGATTGTTGTTGAGCTAAATGCAGACTATTTTGGTATTCGGTATTTTCATTAAACTCGAAAGGGATATTTGTGCTTTTGGTCAAAATTTTATCGCTAAAAAAAGCGCTAACGTGGTGTTGGTTGGTAAAACTGATGAAAGATTGAATTTGTGAGATAATAATTTGAAAGACATAAATAAGGGCAATAAAAAGGAGATATTGACCTGTTTCGAAATCCAATTTTTGAACGGTTAAAATTTGATCTAATAAGCGTTGCGTGACATAAAGAGTGGCCACAGGAACGCAAGCTAAAAGACCTTGAAAAATCAATTGGACCAGAAAACCCATGGGGTTTGCTTCCCAAATCATTCCAAATGCCCGAAAATATTCTTTGAAATATTTCATAAAAGCTCCAGCTTAGCCAACAATGATCGAATACTTTCTTCCACCGTCACATTTTCCGTTGGCAAGACAAAATCAGCCTCCTTTGGTAGGTCAAAAGGCGCATCAATTCCTGTAAAATTTTTTAACCCCTCATTAGCCACCTTTGCATATAAACCTTTTGGATCCCGCGACTGACAAATGGATAAAGGAGTATCCACATACACTTCCCAATAGGATGTTCCTAATATTTTCCGATTCGATTGCCGCATTTGTGCCAAAGGAGTGATCAAGGCTACAATCACCCAAAAACCTTGTTGCAAAAATAATTTTGCCACTTCGGCAGTTCTCCTTGCATTTTCTGATCGATCAGCATCCGAAAATCCCAAATTACTATTTAAACCTGTCCGCAACACATCACCGTCTAAAACCACCACTTGTTGACCCAATGAACGAAGTTCTTTAGCCAGCTCAAGCGACAAGGTTGTTTTACCTGCACCCGATAAACCCAAAAACCAAATACATTTATTTTTCATGACCCTGGTGGTTTTTTTCGATTAAATAGTCCAATTTATTCATAACCACATGTCGATTTGCCTGATTAAAATCTGAGTCGTCAAATGCTTTTTCCGCATGTAGAAGGCCCAAAGAATTTTTAATTTCCCAATCTTTAAAATCTTCCAATTGGGTTTTTTTCCAATATTCGGCAAAGGCCAAAGTCATGGCTCCGTTTCGTTTTTGTTGTAGTCGGACATCATCTGGCAAAATCCCTTCACATATGGTTCTAAAAACGGGTCTAGAAAATGTAACAGGTTTGAAATATTCCATTGGCAAACTCAAGGCAAACTGAACAAAACGCAAATCCGCCATGGGATATGCGGTTACGATGCCATACTGACTCGCATATAAACCCTCCGATTCTGTTCGTAAACAAGAATGCGCCCTAAAAACCTTGCTAATCAATTCCTCTCTAAATGATGAAATAAAGCCAAAAGAGCTATCCGTAAGTTGGGAATGGAAAAGTGAGTCAGGATGCAATAGATCCCGAGATTTCTGTATTTCATCATAACCTTTCAAAGTTGACTTTGAAAAGCGAGCAGTAAAATACTGATAGACCTGTTTAGCAAAAACATATGGATTTTGAAGCCATTGCTTCCACATCCATGCGAGGTCTAATTGATGTAAATATTCAAAAAAATACCGACCCCCAGAATTGGAAATTCCTTCATCTCCTGGAAAACCACTGAAAATCAATTCTACTCCATACTCAGAAGCTTGTTTGTACATCGAATCCTGCCAAATACTATCTGAATCGGCAAAACCTCCCATTATTTGATCAGATTTGTCGTAGCATTCTAGGGTATCTTGGTAATAAAATCTATCCGATAAATGATGATTTTCTCGAAGCAAATGAGCATATTCAATGATGCTGTTTTGCGTAGCTTGTTCATCAATCCCTCTCTCAGAAAATTCACGTGTTGTTTCGTTTAAGACAAATGAAAAAGTATGTAGATTTTCTTTCGGTAAAATCCGAGATGCCAAAACGGTAATGGCCGATGAATCCAAGCCTCCACTTAATTGAGTTGCGGCAATTTTCACTCGCCGTAATCTTGTTTTCACTGCTTGTTGAAACAATCGTCTCAACTCATCATATACCGCTTTTTTATTGACAAAAGCACTCGTGTCCATGACTTGAAATTCCCAATAACGCTTTTCAATTACCTGTAATTCTGTCGATTTGATATGAGCAAAATGAGCAGGCTTCAGTCGGTGAATTTCTTGGAAAAACGTTTCTTCTACCTCAACAGGATAATTCTTTAATTCTTTGGCTACATATAATTCATTGATGGATAGTTTTCCTTTACCTACAAAAGCACGAATAGCGGCAATAGAAGATGAGAAAACAACCGAATCCTTATATTGATAATAGAACATTGGCCGAACGCCAATTTGATCTTTTACACAAAAAACCGCTTGATTTTCCGAATCCCAAATCAGAAAACTGAAATCGCCCATTAATTTTTCAAAGGATTTTTCTTGATGTTTTTCAAACAAAGCCAAAATTAATTCCTCTTGAGACTTAAAATTAGCACCGGGAAATGCTAGCAAAAGTTCTTCTTCGTTGTCCAAACGGACCGATCCAATAAAGGTCAACTGATTGCGTTGATAGGATTCCAATTGGGAATTTTTCCAAGACTTATGCCCTAAACAACTGGCATAAAAACCATTTTCTGTGATGGAAAATATTTCGGATTGGGAAATATCATGGAAGTAATTTTGAACACATTTTACTTGCTCTGGAACAGGAGATTGAGGGGATAATACAGCAAAAAAATGATTCATAATTAATTTAGGACACAGATTGATTAGCTAAATTAATTCTTTTTTAGGTTTCAGCATAAAAAGAAACATTAATTCTAAAAGGATAGAAAAAACTAGGATAGAACCAGAGGAGAATTTACGCTAACTATGTAAAGGTGTAGCGCTTCACAAAAAGAGAAAACTAGCATAAGTAGAAAGGCTTAAGAGTAAGTTGAAAAATTGTATTTTGGTTTCTCAATACCAATTCTAATTTTTTTTATATGTACATTTAAAGGTTCTAAATTAAATATTGAATGCAAAATCAAGAAAATAACGAAAAGAAACCTTGGCAAGAGCCAATTCTAAAATCTGTGGAAATTTCTGGAGGGTTACCACCAGGAACAGGTGAAACCTTTTTAAATGGAATACCCATAGGTTCATAAAACACCATTATTTAGCTCGACTGATTTTCTAGCTGGCTTATACTTGCTAAAAAAATCTTCTTGTTTTTATCTCAAGCAAGATCAGTCTTTAAAAAAAGGACATTTCGACTTCAATACCCCAAAGGCATGTCAAGAATACACCAATAATTAGTTAAGTTGTGATAAATCCATCGTTCTTGATTAAATCTTCATGCAAAATCAGTTAGAAAACCCCAAAAAAACCTGGCAAGAGCCAGAGTTAACAAGTATAGCTATTTTGGGTGGCCTGGTACAGGACAACTCTGAAGCTGGAACTTTTGCGCATTCTTAAAGTTAGATGATCATTTAATGTGAAAACCAACGTTTGTTTTTTAACACAACGGCACAAAGATTATCTTTTAAAAAGAAAAATGTTCTTTCTATTCAGAACGCCCCAAACCATGGTAGGAATAAATGAATAATTAGCTACATTACAGTTAAATAAATAATTCTAAATTAAATCATCGTGCAAATTCAATCCGAAAACAAAAAAAAAAACATGGCAGGAGCCTGAAATCATAAACATTGAAATTAATAACGGAGATCGCGCTGCGACAGCCGAAGTTGGATTTTATTACATTAATTCATAATCAATACTAAAAATCATGATAGATTCAACTGACAAAAAAACATGGCAAGAACCTGAAATCAACGATTTAAAATTATTGGGTGGCCAGGCTGAATATTATGTCGAAAATGAATTTAATTTTATTCCTTCATAAGTAAACCGGTCAAGAGCTTATCATAGAATTGGACAATAATGAATTCCTATCAGATTTATTAAAAAAATCTTGGCTAGAGCCGAAAATTAATTCTTTAAATATTACTAGTGGAGCAACAGTTAACCTACCCGAAGCATCAAATGGAATATTGGAATCGTAAATAATTCGAAAGCAACCCTTGGTGAACTTGGTGTTGAAATCATTCTTTTTTTTTAACACAACGGCACAAAGATTATCTCTGAAAAAGAGAAAAATCCTAAGATGTAACAAACCAATTAAAATAATTATTTAAATTGTTTTAAAATTAATTGTTCATAATTATATCAACATGGAAAATCAATCAGAAAACAACAAAAAAACTTGGCAGGAGCCTGAGTTAAAAAGTATAAACATTTTAGGAGGGTCGAATTTAACGACTGTCGAAGACAGTGATAGATGGATTATGACATCATAAAATGGCAAGGGCTTGAAATTATAAATTTCATCGTTCTAAATATCAGCCATTACCATTTTAAATAATTACCTATTTTTCAAATAAGGTATTATCTCAAGAGGAGCAACAGTTAACCTACCCGAAGCATCAAATGGAATATTGGAATCGTAAATAATTCGAAAGCAACCCTTGGTGAACTTGGTGTTGAAATCATTCTTTTTTTTTAACACAACGGCACAAAGATTATCTCTGTAAAAGAGAAAAATCCTAAGATTTAGCAACCCAATTAAAATAATTATTTAAATTGCCTCTAAATAAATTGTTCTTAATTATAACAACATGGAAAATCAAACACAATCCAACAAAAAAACTTGGCAGGAGCCAGAGTTAACAATCATAACAATTACAAATGGTAAAGCGGCTCAACCTTCTGAAAGTTCATCAATGGTACAAGGGAGTTAAAAATATGAAAAGCAAAAAAACTTGGCAAGAGCCAGCCATTGAACCCCTCGACATTGATAGCCTAAATCCTTTAGCGCCATTGATGGACATCGATCAAATTAATTCATAGAATTCATGGAAAATGAAATAAAAAAAGCTTGGTTAGAACCTCTAATTGAGCAGATTACGATTGAAGCCTTAAATCCTTTTGGACTTTTAAACGAATTAGATGGAAACCTGTCCTCTTAACTTTTAGTCCATACAAAAATTTTCTAAATTGAATAATTACCTATTTTTCGGACAGTGGATTCAATCCGAAATTACCCTTCCGGGGATTGAACCCATTCAGAACACCGAAGAATTAAGTCGGCCAATCCGACTGGCTTGGGGGCAAGTCCCGCTAAGTCTAGAAAATCCCCCCTTAGAAGAAAAACCTTTTTCTACTTTTAATGACAACGAATTTCTTTACCAAATTCCAGATGTAGCAAATTACTACATCCGAAATGGAGAAGAAATCATCATAGAGCCTGTTTCTTCCAATGAATCAGAGGTTTTGCTTTTCTTTTATTCCAATGCTTTGGCAGCAGTGTTGTTTCAAAGAAATTTGATACCCTTTCATGCCTCTGGAGTAAAAATCAACGACCATCAAATTATTCTGTTCCCCGCTCCTTCCAGAACCGGGAAATCAACTACCGCGGTATTTTTAGAAAAAAAAGGATACCCCGTTTTTTCCGATGATACGGTACTCTTGGAGGTAAAAGATGGCAAATGCTTTGCCACTCCTTCCTATCCCATTATGCGTTTGTGGGAAAATTCCATCAAAGCCAGCGAACAATACGACACCAAAGATGGATATGAATTGAGACCAGGAATGAGCAAATTTGGAATCACCTTGGGAGATAAATTTTCCCATCAAAAAATGGAAGTCGCGGCTTTGGTCTTTTTAAATAATCAGTCAGAAGAATTGAAAATCGAAGCCCTCAAAACAAAAGATGTATTTCTTCATTTAGGCAATAATGTGTATCGGAAACAGTGGATCATTGGAATGAAAAAACAAATTCCGCAATTCAAATTGGTATCCAAAATCAGTCAACATGTTCCATCTTATTTAGCCAAAAGGCCTAAAAGTGAAGCGACTTTTCAAGAGTTCTCCACTGCCATAGAGCAAGAAATTATTTTCAAATTAAATGGGGACATTGAATAATATCATTTGGCTGGCCTCCTATCCTAAATCAGGTAATACCTGGTTTAGAACCTTTTTGACTGCCTTAAAAACAGATGAAGCCATATTCAATATCAATGAGTTGAAAACCGATGGCATATTTTCGGGTAAAGAAAATTTGGAATATACCTTGGATGTAGAAGCAGATGAACTTCATCAGCATGAAATAGAAAAATACCAAGGTCTTGCGTGGAAATACGTTTCCCAAAAATCCTCAAAAAAGCAATTTGTCAAAATTCATGATGCCTTTGATTTTTTGCCAAATACGGAAAAAACCCCATTAGTCCCTGAAGAAGCTACTTTCAAAGCTTTGTATTTTGTTCGTCATCCCTTTGATGTTGTGCCATCATTGGCTAATCACAGTGGAAAAAATATCGAAGAAACCGTTAAATTTATCAATGATTCTCAAGCATCTTTTATCAATACAAAAAAGAAAAAAAACCTTGCGGCGAATCAATTTTACCAACATTTAGGCACATGGAATGAACATGTCAAAAGTTGGTTAGAACGTCCTCAATTCCCTGTTTTGTTTCTTCGTTATGAAGACATGAAAATGAATTCCTTTGAAACATTCAAAAAAGCGATTGCATTCATGGAATTAGATTATTCAGATGAGCAAATTCATCAAGCTTTGGAAATGACCAAATTTGAAAATTTGCGCAAACAAGAAGAAGAAAAAGGTTTTCGGGAGAAAAGTAAACAAACTAAATTTTTCTTTAACAAAGGAGAAATGAATTATGGCAAATCACTTTTAACAGAAGAACAAATAGAATTAATCAAACAAGTCAATGAAGAAATGATGAAACATTTCGGTTATTGGCATTAAATTATCTTTTATGTACATAATCAATGAAGAGAAAGTGTTATTCACTCAATTAGGGGACGAAGGTGTTTTGTTCAATGTTGAATCCAATGAATATTTTAGTACCAATGATACTTTTACCAAAATAGTTTTGGGCATTCAAAACGAAATGAGCGTAGATCAAATCGTGGAAAATTTGTTGGAAGAATTTGACATTGATGCAGATGCTTGTCGAAAATCCGTGGAAAATTCCATTAATATTTTACAAGAAAAAGGATTTATTGAATAACATGTTATCCAAATTTTTCCTTTTATTTCAGATCACTCCGCTCAGAAGAAAATTATTGTTTTTCGGACTTTCCCTATCCGTCTACTCCTATTTTTTGTTTAGATTTTCACCCAAACATGCTCGTTTTGGTGATTCAAATACCCATTTAAAGCCTGAAAAGCCAGATTTTATTGCCATTATTTTAGGTGTTCGATTTGTCATCAAAGTTCTAACGAAATACATTCCTTGGGAATTTATGTGTCGGCATCAAGCCTGGCTTGCTTCCGTCCTTTTAAAAAAATACCAAGTTCCTTACACGGTTTTTGTGGGCTTTAAAAAAAATAATGAAGGGAAAATTGAAGGACATGCTTGGACCATTGCTCAAAATATCATGGTCTCTGGATTTTGTGACCCAAAGGAGTATACGGTTCAAACTACTTACATGGGCTAATTTTAGCTACACAATTAGGATAAATTTTATTAATTTTGGGCATGTATAAACTACTTGCATTCCTGTTATTGAGCGCCCCACTATTTGCTCAAAATTTTTATAAAATGGCAAGTCCCAACGGACACATCGCCATGCAAATCATTCAAGCACCCGATAGAAGTATTAAATACCAAATTTCTTTGCAAAACAAGGAGGTTGTTGCTCTTTCTGGCATTGGCTTTAGTTTGAAAAAGCCTTTGATCGAATGCAAGAAATTCCAAATTGTCAAAATAGATTCACTAGAACATCAAAGCACTTGGAAACCTGTTTGGGGTGAAGTGAAAGAAATTCAAAATCATTACAAAGAAATCACACTCCATTTAAAAGAATCAAATATATTGTTCGATGTTATCTTCCGTATTTTTAATGACGGAGTTGCCTTTCGATATTATTTCCCGGAACAAGAAAATCTGAAACATTTTATTTTGGACAACGAGTGGTCAAGCTTTAATATGTCTGGCGACTACAATGCCTTTTGGATTCCTGGCGATTATGATACCAACGAATACACCTATCAGCGAACCAAAATTTCAGAAATTGATGCCATCGCAGCTGCTGCCAAAGAAAAAGACATTGCTGTTAACTCATTGATTGGGAAAAATTATGTCCAAACTCCGCTAATGATGAAGTCGGCGGAAGGAGTTTACATCAATATCCATGAAGCTGCTTTGATCAATTATCCAGCCATGCATTTGAAAGTAACAGGGACGGAATTTACTTCCACCTTGGTTCCTGATGCAGTCGGAAATAAAGCCTATTTACAAACGCCCTTCCAAACACCTTGGAGAACCCTCATTATTTCCAACAAGGCTGAACAAATCTTGGCCTCCAAAACGATTTTAAACCTCAATGAACCCAGCAAAATTCAAGATTCGACCTGGATCAAACCCCAAAAATTTATGGGAATGTGGTGGGAAATGCACATTGGAAAAGCCAATTGGCCTTTGGCAAGTGGAAAGCATGGAGCAAACACCGAAAATGTGAAAAAATACATCGACTTTGCTGCGAAACATGGATTTCAAGGAGTTTTAGTGGAAGGTTGGAACAAAGGTTGGGAAGATTGGTTTGGAAATTGGAAAGAGGAAGTATTTGATTTTGTGAGTCCTTACCCCGATTATCAAATCGACAGCTTAACAAACTATGCCAAATCGAAAGGCTTAAAGCTGATCATGCACCATGAAACTGCTGGATCTGTCACCAATTATGACCGTAGAATGGATAGCGCATTTCAATACATGTTATCCAAAAACATGGACGTGGTTAAAACAGGTTACGTAGGAAAAATCATCCCCCGTGGTGAACATCATGATGGACAATGGATGGTGAATCACTATCATCGAACAGCAGAAAAAGCGGCGAATTATAAAATAATGGTGGATTCGCATGAATCGGTTCACCCAACTGGTTTACACCGAACTTTTCCCAATTGGATGGCGGCAGAAGCAGCTAGAGGGTCGGAATTTAACAATGCACCGACCTTGGGAATCAATGCGGAACATACAACCATTTTGCCATTTACTCGTTTGATGGGCGGCCCAATGGATTATACCCCAGGCTTGTTTCATATGTCATTGAACCAATTTGATAGTCTTAGAACGACCAAAGTACGTTCCACTTTGGCCAAACAATTGGCCTTGTACGTAACGATTTATAGTCCATTACAAATGGCAGCGGATCTGCCTGAAAATTACGAGAAATATTTGGATGCCTTTCAGTTCATTAAAGAAGTTCCTGTAGATTGGGACGATACCAAAGTTTTATTGGCAGAACCTGGTGAATTTGTGACGATCGCTCGGAAAGAAAAAGGAAAAGATGCTTGGTTTATTGGTTCCATTACCAACGCCACAGCCAGAAATATGTCATTTGATTTAGATTTTTTAGACCCAGATAAGATTTACGAAGCCACGCTTTACATGGATGCGGAGGCCGCAGATTTTGAAAAAAATCCAGAAGCGTATAGCATTGAAAAACGGTTAGTGACCTCCAAGTCCAAAATGAACTTCCGTTTACAAAGAGGCGGGGGATGCGCTGTTGTTTTGCGAAAAGTTAATTAATCTTAAAATAGAAGGCTGGTAGACAAAAATCTAAATTTGGTCTTAAATTTCTATCGGTATGCCAAAAGCACCTTAGTTTTGGGCTTTTAATAAATCAAAACACTATGCATATTCTTTCAATAGGATTATCCGGGATTTTATCCGCTCTTCCGAATCAAGCCACCGAACATTCAAAAGGCATTTTACTTTCCGAATTTGAAGCCGTTTTAGGCACTTCCCTCGACTTAAAAATTGTTGCCAACTCCTACGAAAATGCACAGCATGCGGAACACAAAGTGTTAGCAGAATTACGTAGACTTCAACAAATTTTAGGAAGTTATGGTGAAACGAATGAGTTTGCCCAATGGAAAAATACTTATCAGCAAAAATTGGAAGTTTCGAAGGAACTGATTGAAATCGCCAACACATTTGATTTTTGGAAAAAAGAAACCAATGGAGCGATTAATCCGGCAAGCGAAGAATTAACCCAACTTTGGGAAAAAGCAAGTAAAACAGGCATACAACCTACTGAGTCGGAATTGAATGCTATCATTGAGAAGGTTCAAGAAAATCATTGGGAAATTGAGGGGAACAATTTGACGAAAACTTCGGAGGCAGATTTAAAATTACATACGTTTACCAAATTATATGTAGCTGAAAAAGTGGCGGATTTAGCCCTTGCATCGGAAGGCGTAGAAGGAATTGTGGTCAATATCGGAGGGGATATCGTTGTGAAAGGGGATATGAATGAAAAAGTGAAGGTAGCTGACCCACAGGCCTCTTATGAAAATGCGGCGCCAATTTCGATGGTTGAATTAAACAATAAAACGATTGCCTCCAGTGGAAATTACCGAAGAGGGGTTGAAATGAATGGCGAACATTTGTCGCACATCATCAATCCAGAAACAGGAAAGCCGGCTGACCAAATTGCGAGTGCAACGGTGATCCATGAAAATGCAGTTACTGCAGGTGCCTTAGCTACTGCTTTCAATATTTTATCTTTGAATGAATCCATTTCATTGGCCAATAAATTCAATCAGGCCGATTATTTGATTGTAGACCAATCAGGTAATCAATTTCAAAGTGACACATGGCCAGCATTAGCCAAAGAAGAGCAATCGTCCATCTCCTTTGTTCAGTTAAAAGATAAGGTGTGGAATCCTAAAATGGAATGTTCCATCGACTTAGAAATAGCTGATTTGGGAGGATACGCCAGAAGACCTTATGTTGCCATTTGGATCGAAGATGAAAATAATAATCCTATTCGCCGCATTGCACTTTGGTATAGAAAACCAAGATGGTTGGTGGATTTGAGATATTGGTCATCTGGTTCAAGAAATGCAGATTTTAACATTAGTTCAATCACAGGAGCGACACGTGGTGCAGGCAAATATTCATTGGTGTGGGATGGAAAAAATGACGCGGGACAATACGTCAACCAAGGTAATTACACCGTAGTGATTGAAGCAGCGAGGGAACATGGAAGTTATCAATTGATGAAGCAGTCGATGAAATTTGATGACAAAGCAAAAACCGCTTCATTTACAGGCAACGAAGAAATTTCTACTGCCAAATTAAATTTCACATCGAAGTAATAAGATTATGAAAAAAGGAAATTGGAAAAATTGGCTATCCAACTGGTCTAGGTGGTTACACATATATTTGTCCATGTTTAGTTTTATCATCGTGCTATTTTTTTCGGTGACAGGCTTAACCTTGAATCACCTGGATTGGTTTCCTGAAAAAGAAGTTTTAAAGGAGCAGGAAGGGAAATTGAGAGTCAATTGGGTAAATGTTTCCGATACGGCGAAAATTAAAAAATTAGAAATTGTTGAATTATTTAGAAAGGATTATCATGTCAAAGGATTGGTTAATGATTTCCGAATAGATGAGCGAGAGGTTTCTATTTCCTTTCAAGGACCTGGTTATACCGCCGATGTTTTTATTCAAAGAGAAGATGGTAAGTTCCAATTAAGCACTCGAGAATTAGGAACGATTGCTTTTTTGAATGATTTACATAAAGGCAGAGACACTGGAAAAGCTTGGGCTTGGGTGATTGATTTTTCAGCCATTTTTATGACAATTATTTCACTTTCGGGACTTATTCTATTGCTTTTTCTAAAAAAGAGGCGATTGAATGGAATTATTTGGTTAGTTATTGGAGTGGCAGCTGTGGCATTATTATATTATTTGTAATAGCTTATAAGTCGGCCAACATTCCGTACTTTACCAAAACAAGTATTTTCGCACAAATTTATGAGCAGCTCCAAAAAACATTTTCCTAAACTGGCCAAATTTTGGAAAGTTTTAGGTCCAGGATTAGTAACTGGAGCCAGCGATGATGACCCTTCAGGCATTGCAACGTATTCTCAGGCAGGAGCCGCTTTCGGGCTTTCTACTCTTTGGACAGCCATTTTGGCATTTCCACTCATGTCGGCCATTCAAAAAATGTGTGCAAAAATTGGTTTGGTGACCAATCAAGGATTAACGGGTACATTGAAAAAGCATTACCCACGTCCAATTTTGTACATCATGTTACTTTTTAGTTTCCCTGCCATTATTTTAAACATCGGGGCGGATATAGCTGGAATGGGTGCGGTAGGTAATTTATTATTCCCCGCGATTGATGCGACGTATTTTAGTGTCTTTTTTACCGTGTTGCTCTTGGGACTCATTATTTATTTGCCTTATGCTAAAATCGCATCCATTTTGAAGTATTTGTGCATAGCCATGTTGGTCTACTTTATTGTTCCGTTCCTTTATAAACAAGATTTTATAGCCATTGCGAAAGCGACTGTTATCCCAAAAATTGAATTCACCAAGGAATTTATGGCGATCTTAGTAGGTATTTTGGGAACGACCATTTCTCCGTATTTATTCTTTTGGCAAGCCTCGGTGGAGGTGGAAGAAAACCATAAAAAGAAACATTTGATTGTCAATAAAAAGATTATTTCGGAGGTAAACATGGATGTAGATTTTGGAATGACCTTCTCCGGATTTGTCATGTATTTCATCATTTTAACCACGGGTACTGTTTTGTATAATGCAGGAATTAGGCAAATTGATACGGTGGAACAAGCGGCTTTAGCTTTAAAACCATTGGCAGGAAATTTTGCTTATTTACTTTTTGCCACGGGTGTCATTGGAACAGGTCTCATTGCGATTCCCGTATTAAGTGGATCTTTGTCCTATATTTTTGCGGAAACCTTTGGTTTAGAACAAGGTTTGGACAAAAAATTTCACGAAGCAAAGGGATTTTATACGGTCATTGCTGTTTCCTTGGTATTGGGATTAACGCTTAATTATGTAGGAATTTCCCCTATCCAAGCATTAATTTATACCGCCATTTTATATGGAGTCACCGCGCCGGTTTTAATTGCGATTATCTTGCATATTTCAAACAATAAAGCCATCATGGGGGAATTTGTCAACGACCGTACCACTAATATTTTGGGCTTTTTAGCCTTATTGATTATGACAGCGGCGTCAGGGGTTTTATTGTGGTTGGAAGTCTTTTAGAATGAGAAAAATTTATTACCTGTATTTGGTTTTGCTTTGCCTTTTTATTCGTTCTGGACAATCGGAGAGTTTGATCAATGGCTTTTTGAAATCGGTGAGTTTTAAAGAGACCGAGGACAAAGGTATTCTGGAAAATTTAGAAATCAATGAGGCTTCAGGTTTGGTCGCATCCGAAGAACATCCTGATAGTTTATGGGTCATCAATGATTCCAATGATTTAAATAGAATCTTTCTGATCGATCAATATGGAGGGGGACGATCAGAATTTTTTCTCAAAGGAATTCAAAATCGCGATTGGGAAGCATTGGCATATTGGAAGAATCCCAAAGGAAAAAATTACATCTATGTAGGTGATATTGGCGACAATAATGCCAACGTACCTATTTACCAAATTCATCGATTTAGAGAGCCAAAAAGTAATTCAATCGAATTTTATACCGGCATTATTAAAAATATTCAAACGATACAATTTGAACTACCCGGTGGTTCCAGGGATTTGGAAGCCATGTTTGTGGATCAATTGAATGGCGATATTTATCTGATTTCGAAAAGAGAGGACAAAAAACGACTTTATCGAATTCCGAATCGCGCATTTAAAAAGAATGAGATAGTGGAAGCAGATTTTATCATGAAATTAGATTTTTCAAGACCTAATTCAGATCTACCCATTTTACAGAAATTGTATTACATCACGGCGGCGGATATTTCTAGAAACAACGATGAAATCATCATTCGGAATTACTTGGATGTGTATTATTGGAAAAAAAACAAGTACGAATCCATTCCTGATGCCTTAAGCCGAAAACCTTTTGTGGTGCCGAGTGTGCAAGAACCCCAAGGAGAAGCGATTGCCTTTTCCAAAAAAGGAACAGGCTATTTTGCCATTTCTGAACAGGTGGATCCTACGAGTCCTGTTCACGTTTATTTCACTGCGAAAGATATTCCAAAGGCGATTTCTCACTAAAATATTCCTTCAAATAGGTACCCGCATTCAACATTGAATCGGATGCATTTTTAGCTTTATTGGCCACAGATAACACTGGAATATCTTTGAATTCTGTTGGAATTAGATTCATATGATCTTGTATGCCACAAACAAGCAAAGACTTCTTCCCGGCCTTTTGGGTTCTTTTTAGAACTTCTGCGACTAACTTCCCGTACCAGGTTTGTTCATCTATTTTTCCTTCTCCGGTAATAACAAGTTCCGCCCAAGCCAAATGCTGATCAAAATTCACCGCATTTAATACCATGGTAGAACCTGAAATTTTCTCAGCTTGTAGGAAATACATCGCTCCCGCTCCAAGCCCACCAGCCGCTCCCGCACCTGGAATTTGAGAAATAGGTTCCGCTTGGTCAAAAAATTGAGCTATATTTATTAGACATTTGTCTAAATATTGAATAGACTCCGTGTCCGCTCCTTTTTGTTCCGCAAAAACAAAGGCTGCACCTTCCGGCCCAAAGAGAGGATTTTCAACATCGGTTGCTACTTGAAAATCTACTTGCCGTAAATCATGTAATTGATTAGAAGGAATAATTTGATGGATATGCGCTAAATTTTCACCTATTGGGCTAAGCTCGTCCCCGTATTGATCCAAAAAACGAAAACCCAAAGCGGCTGCCATTCCCATACCGGCATCATTGGTAGCCGAACCGCCTATGGTCAAAACAATTTGTTGGGCACCCCTTTCTATGGCATGCAGAATGAGTTGTCCCGTACCAAAACTTGTGGTTTTTAAGGCATTGCGCTCGTCTGTTGTCAACAAGGCTAATCCAGACGCTCTAGACATTTCAATAAATGCCTTTTTATCGGATTCTAGCCACAAATAATCGGCTAAAATGGGCCTAAAAAGAGGATCAAGCACGGACAATTTGATCATTTCACCCCCTAGAACCGATTGAAGAACTTCCAAAGTGCCTTCTCCGCCATCTGCTAAAGGTAATTGGATGATATCAGCCAAAAAATTACCCTGATGAATTCCTGATTCAATTGCTTCACAAACTTGTTTGGCAGATAATGAACCTTTGAATTTATCAGGGCAAATAACTATATGCATGAAAATGGATTAAATAATACCCTTGAATTTATCTTTTTCTTGAAATATGGCGATAGCAGATAAAATAGCTAACACAATTCCTACACTTGGCTCATTGGAAATAAAAATTTCAAACAATAAAATATTGACAACAATGGGTGTCAAAATTACCAAAGCCAAGGCTCTTTTGTTTGGCATTAAAATTAAAGCACCGCCAATAACTTCTAAAACCTTAATAACATTCATATAACCTGTTCCGCCAAATAACTCCATGAATTTTGCTGGATTACCGGTCATGGGAGGATTAGGAACAAAACCAAAAAAGAAATTTAATCCGCCAAATAGAAACAAAAATGCTAGGAGGATACTCGGGATTTGTGATAAAATTTTCATAATAGATTGTTTTTTATGGTTATCAAAAAAGAATAATTTTTCTTAAAATTATACAATTTATAATTAAATCAAAATGATACATTAAAATTATACAAGAATTAAGGCGTCTCCCACTAATTTGGGTAAGACGGCATATTTGTCCATTTCTAGACAAAATGAAATGTCTTTTTCGATACCCAAGCCCAACAAACGGTTCACGTGGGAAGAATTTTTGACCGAAGTAAGTAAATCGGTACTTGCCAAATGATACGCTTTCCAAGCCATTAAAGCGGCATCATCTGCCACTTGGTAATCACCATGTAATCGATCAATCACCGCTCCTGCAAAAAGCGTATCTTCTAAATTGGGTTTTCCTTTCCACCCCGCACAAACCACTAAGGCATCGCCATACCATTCTTTCAAAGCGTCTACAACTTTGGAAATATTTAAAAATGCGCCTACATAAACTACCGAAGCAGATTTGGAACGTTGAATAGCTACTGTACCGTTAGTAGTGGTCACGCAAATTTTGGCACCTTTTACTTTATCTTGTTGATAACTGAAGGGGGAATTATCAAAATCAAAACCGGCTGGTGTAATTCCATTTCGTTCAGCCGAGGTTAAATATCCCTTTGCGCGATACGATTCACACACCTCCACTTGTTCCACAGGAACAATTTCTTGTGCTCCATGGGCAAATGCTGTAACCATGCAAGAAGTAGCCCGAAAAATATCGACAACCACCACGGCCATGTTGTTCAAATCATACAAATGAATTAGATCTGGCGATAAACAAACATCAATCTTTCTCATGCTTAAATCTACTTATATAAAGGGAAATTTAACGACCTGCGCCTTCAAGGACTTTTCTCTAATTTGAACATAAATTTCTGTTCCAACCGACGCATTTTCCACCGTAACATAGCCCATTCCTATACCTTTGGATAAACTTGGCGATTGTGTACCTGAGGTAACTTCTCCAATGCTTTGTCCATTTGCATCCACAATTGGATAATGCTGACGAGGAATTCCACGATCAATCATTTCAAAACCCACCAATTTCTTTGATGGACCTTCCGCTTTGATTTTCGCATGGATATCTTTGGCGATAAAATCTTTGTTGAAAGAAGTAATCCAACCCAATCCTGCTTCGATGGGGGAAGTCGTATCATCAATATCATGTCCGTATAAACAATATCCCATTTCAGTCCGCAAGGTATCGCGGGCGCCTAAGCCAATTGGCAAAATCTCCCACTCCGCTCCTGCTTCAAAAATAGCATTCCAAACAGCTAAAGCGTGTTCATTTTTGACATAAATTTCAAATCCCCCCGCACCTGTATAACCTGTGTTGGAAATGATCACATCTTCAAATCCAGCCAATTTCCCGATTTTAAACGTGTAATAAGCCATGCTCGACAAATCCACTTCCGTCAATTTTTGGAGAGCCAAAATGGCTTTCGGTCCTTGAACTGCAAAAAGACTATATTCATCGCTGCGATTCACCATATCCACACCAAACGTATTGTGGGAAGAAATCCAGTTCCAATCTTTTTCGATGTTAGAAGCATTCACGACCAACAAATATTCGTGGTCCTTGATTTTATAAACCAATAAATCATCCACGATACCGCCTTCTGCATTGGGCAAACAGCTGTATTGAACCTTTCCGTCCACTAATTTGGAAGCATCGTTGGAACAAACATATTGAATTAAATCCAAGGCTTTTTCTCCTGTCAAAAAGAATTCACCCATGTGGCTAACATCAAAAACCCCTACACCCGAACGGACACAAAGATGTTCTTTGATCAAATTATTGTACAAAACAGGCATATTATAACCTGCAAAAGGCACCATTTTCGCCCCTAAGCCTACGTGGACATCATTTAGATGAACTTGTTTTAATTCTGCTTCTTCCATGAAATTATTCTCTGTATAAAACTTGTAAAAGTGTTTGACCCACGGCTTTCAGCGTAGATTTGTCGATGATAGACATATTGTCTTGATGCGTATGGTGATATGCCCCAAAAGTATTTGGGCTGGATGGATGTAATTCCACGATATCAATCATTTGTATTTTGGCAATTTCATTAACAGCTGTATGATCGTCGGTAATGCCTGGGCCATCTTGATCAATGAAATAATTGTTATATCCTAGTTCAGAAGCGATGGACCAAACATTGCGGACAATGCCGGGCGCATATTGCATAGAACCTCCTTCAGTGGGGAAAGTTGCACCTTTGGCACCAACCATATCCAATAAAATTCCGTAAAAAGGTTTGTAGTTTTCAGGCAATACATGAGCAGCCCAATACTGAGAACCCAAAGCCCAAGACATCCCCGTTGGATCTTCAGAACTACCACTATCTTCTAGGTCAAATAAAACAATATCTACTCCTACATTGGGCTTATTCTTAGCAGACGAAAGTAAACGCGCCAATTCCAATAAAATTCCAGGTCCACTGGCGCCATCGTTGGCCGCATCAATCGCTTCATTGACACGAACAGAATCTTTATCCGCTTGTGCTCTAGCATCCCAATGGGCGGCTAATAAGATTCGCTTGGTTTTTTCAGGTTGAAATTGGGCTATGATATTAGTTCCAAAAAGCTTTTTACCAGAGAAATCATTGGCGGAAAAAGGCTGCGTTTGGATTGTCCAACCATAAGATTTCAACTTTTCAATCAGGAATTTCTTGCATTTTTCATGAGCAGCCGAATTGGGAATTCGGGGTCCGAAAGCCACTTGTTGATCAATAAAATGGTAGGCCGAATCCGCCACAAAAATGGGGGTTTCAACAATCTGACTAGCTATATTTTCTTCCTTGCTGGCAGAAGTAGAGGTATTTTTATACCAATAGAAAACTCCTGAAAAAATAAAAATAACTAGTAACAATAAGGCAATTCGAGAACGATTCATAAAAGTCTAGAGGCTATTCAACATCTTTAATTAAGGTAGTGACAAAAGGATTTCCTTTGTGAACAATGTGCATAATGTATTTCCCACCTCTAAAATTTTCAAATTTATCCAATTTGATTTCATCTATATTTTCAGGAAATGTTTGTTCAAATTTTACGTTTCCAATCATATCGTAAATCACCAAATACGAGCTCAAGGTAGTTTTGGCTGACATTATGATGGTCAATTGATCTTTGAACGGATTTGGGTAAACGGTATAGGTAAGTGGATTCGGTTCCGCTGGATTGATTTCTTTACCCGACTTTTTGATACTTTTCAATAACAGGTTGGGTTGCTTAAAACCTTGACGAATGGTTACACCATTTCTAGTAACAGTGCCCGCCACACTTTGTTGGCCTACCACATGGCTGTAATATTTTCCATTGACTTGTACAGTGGAACCCCCTGCAGAAATCGTAGACGACTGTACAGATTGGGCCTTGGAGGCAAAAATGGTCAACATGGATAAGACGATACTTCCTAATAAACGCTTCATTATAATGGTTATTTAATTCAAAAAGCAAAATTAATGAAATAATATTGGATTAAGGAATATTTGGTTGGATGAGGTGTTAGGTAATAGGTAATAGGTAAAAGGTAATAGGTAATAGATAAAAGGTAATAATGCGAATTAAGGGTTGAAATATTCATTATTGCTTCAACATTCGATATAGCATTGCCATTTATTGGTTAATTCATTTTCCATGGCATTTCTTTTTTTTAGAAAAAAAGAAACAAAAAAACTTATTTTCTGCCAGTTAATCCAAGACGAATCAGCAAGCTGACCGATTTTCACTACGCTTTCGGCTATTTTCTTTGACCCTGACGCACATACCCTATGCGCATTGTCAAAGCTCCGCCTTCCGCTTCGTTCAAATCTTTCGTCGGATTAACCGTACATCTCGAGATTATTTAATTTCTGAAAAATGTTTTCGTGATTACTAACGATGGCTGTGCGCTCTTAAAATGAAACATCCTTAATAGTCGGGTTGAATAATCTTTGTGTCTTTTGTGTAAAAAACAAATCCCTTCTTTAACTCAAAGGTGCCAATTACCTCCTTCCTTATTATCTCAACTTCCGATATCGCATTGCCAAAGTATCGAAGTCAAAAGCGGTAAAGGAAGAGATTAATCATTGGAAATTTCAACCCTTAATTCGCATTAATAACTAAACTCTAATAACTAATAACTAATAATCTCCCCGCTAGTCTTATGTTTCAAAATCACCTTTTTATCTCCATTGGGCAGAATTTCGTCCTTGATGAACCAATGGTCTGCATCAAATTCGGTATAAACGGAAGGCTTGCTTAATCCCGTTTGACCGCGCCATTCGGGCAATTGAACAGGTTCCCATAATTTGGTTTTGGCGGATTTATAGGCAGCGTCAATGATGGCATTGACTACATATCCATCGTAGAAAGTTTCTCTCGGATTTTCGCCCTTTTCGAAAGCGTCAAACATATCCACAAACATATTGGTATAGCCCAATTCGTGGGCCTCATCTCCAACTGGGAACTGCCAGCCGGAAGCACTTTCTGCCTTTTCGGCCACATAATTTTCTCCGGCACCACTGGTAAACATTTCAAAACCTGTTCGTAAAAAGGAATTGATCCAAATGGTTCC
This sequence comes from Aquirufa sp. ROCK2-A2, assembly GCF_054558485.1. Taxonomy (NCBI): domain Bacteria; kingdom Pseudomonadati; phylum Bacteroidota; class Cytophagia; order Cytophagales; family Flectobacillaceae; genus Aquirufa; species Aquirufa sp. ROCK2-A2. The sequence goes on along the minus strand of NZ_JBPXKA010000005.1, from coordinate 133,188 downwards.
TTCGGTTCCCATCACTTCATCACGTAAATCCATGCCGCCACGGAAAGTCCAAGACACTTCAAATTGTCCAATCGCCCCATTTTCATATTTGACCAAACCGATGGCATGGTCTTCCGCATCGATGGGTTTTACTTGTGTATCTGCCCAGCACATCACCTCCACCGGTTTCACGTCCTTGCCAATAAAATTTCGAGCTATTTCAATGCAATGGCAACCTAAATCCAAAACCGCTCCACCACCTGCTTTTTGGATATCCCAAAACCAGTCGGAATGCGGACCCGGGTGTGTCTCTCTCGACTTTGCCCATAAAATACGGCCAATGGCGCCAGATTCTACGCTTTTTAGCGATTTTAAAAACTTGGGCGTATAGCATAAGTCTTCCAAATATCCTGCAAATACACCTGCTTCTTCGCAGGCATTGGTCATGCGCAAGGCCTCCTCGGCCGTTCTTCCCAAAGGTTTGGTGCATAGAACCGCTTTTTTGTGTTTGACACATAAATTAACCGCATCTTCATGTAGATAATTAGGCAAGGCAATAACCACAAATTCTGTTTCAGGGTGTGCAATCGCCTCCTCCATGTTGGACGTTTGGTGCGGAACGGAGTAATCCTTTGCAAAACGAATAGCGGTTTCCTCTTTTCGTGCGTAAACAACGGTAACTTTATCACGACCTCTGCGACCACACAATGAATCGGCGTAAAAACGGCCAATAAAGCCACCGCCCAAAATACATACTTTTGCCATGTTTATTTTTTTAAATCTTGTAAGGTTATTTCTTTTTCTTTGATTAAAAAATCGCTGGACACCACTTTTTGTTTGCCGGAAGCCAAAATGGCCTCATCGGAAACCATTTGGATGGGCGTGATACACGAAAGATTTTTTTCTCGGAAGGGTACATTATAAGCCAAATTATAGGCTGAAATGACTGACCAGCGTGCATTATCCGACAAATTGGCTTCGGAACGGTGGAGGATATTGCTGTGAAAAAACAAGACATCGCCTGCTTTTAATTCACAATAAACCAGTTCGGAAACCTTGACCGCTTCATTGACAAAATCCATATCGGCGCCTTGTTGTTCTCCTGCGAATAAATGCTCTAAACGCTGCATTTTATGGGTCCCTTTCAAGACCTGCAAACAACCATTTTCTATGGTGGCGTCGGTTAATGCGACCATCACGGAAATCATGGCTTCGGGATATAGAAAACCATTTTTATACCAATATCCATAATCTTGATGCCATTCCCAAGAGCCCCCCACGCGAGGTTCCTTTTGCATTACTTTGGAATGAAAATGACAAACTTCTCCATCACCTAAAAGGGCTTGAACCCCTTTCACGATGCGTTCGGAGCGCGACATTAAACCAAAAGAATCATCTCCAGCGGTAAACCAGAGGGTTAATTTTGTTTTTTTGCCTGAAAGATCATTGAGGTCAAAAGCGTTGGAAACAACGGAATCATCGGTAGCAATTTGGTACAATAAATCGATTTCTTCTGCTGAAAACACGTTTCTGGCAATCAAAAAACCATCTTGCTGATAGGCTTGCTTCTCTTTTTCGGTGATCATTTTGATAGGTTTAGGGTGGCAATTTAATAAAAATAATGAAGAGAGAAGAGAGAAAACGGGAAAAGAGAAAATGGGAAGAGAGAAATCAGGAAAAGAGGAAACGGGAAAAGAGAAAACGGGGAGAGAGAAAACGGGAAAAGAGAAAACGGGGAGAGAGAAAAGAAAAAAATCATACCATCACATAAATCAAATAAATCATAGTTCAGAAAATGAGAGAGAAGAGTGAAAACGGGAAAAGAGAAAAAAATCATACCATCACATAAATCAACTAAATCATAGTTCAGAAAATGAGCGCTCGAAGCATCTCTCTTCTCTCCTCCATATAATCAACCAATTGATAATATCATTGACTACTTATAAGCTAAAGATGGTTTTGAATATATTTGAAATAATTAACCATTAATAAAATGAAACCTTATTTTGATGAAATAATTGAGATTATCCAAAAGGCCAGGATAAAGGTCTATAAAACAGCAAATACCGAACTAATCAATTTGTATTGGGAAATTGGCAAGTATATTACCGTGTGAACAGAAAAGGAAGGATGGGGCAAGTCTACCGTGAAATTACTCGCCGATTATATACAATTACTAGAAAAAGATTTAAAAGGTTTTAGCGACAAAAATCTTTGGAGAATGAAACAGTTTTATGAGGCATATATGAAGTATCCTTCCTTGGAGAAATTAAGCAAAGAGATAAGTTGGACAAACAATTGTATCATATTTTCCCGTTGTAAAACACCTGAAGAAAGAACATTTTATTTAAACCTATGCAAAAAGACAAATTATACAAAAAGGGAATTGGAGCGACAAATAAGCGCCTGCTATTTTGAGCGATCGATTTCTTTTGATTTAAAACTCTCGCCACTGGTGAGAGATTTGCCCAATGGCTTTGAGAATATTTTTAAAGACCGTTATGTATTGGAATTTTTAGATTTACCTGAACGGCACAGTGAAGCAGAATTACAAAAAGGAATAGTTAAAGAAATGAAAAGATTTCTACTAGAACTTGGGAAGGATTTTCTTTTTGTAGGAGAAGAATTTCGATTACAGGTAGGAAATAAAGATTTTTTTATTGATCTGTTATTTTATCATCGATTATTACAATGTTTGGTCGTTATTGAATTAAAAACAACGGACTTCCTTCCTGAACACTTGGGACAGCTTAATTTTTATTTAGAAGCTTTGGATAGGGATGTTAAAAATGAAAATGAAAATCCAAGTATTGGAATTTTACTATGCAAAAGCAAAGATGAAGAAGTGATTGAATATGCTTTGAGCAGAAATTTATCTCCAGCCTTAGTTAGTCAGTATGAAAGATTATTACCCAATAAAAAATTACTAAAAAATAAACTGAGTGAAATCCTGGAATTTTGGAGAGAAACAGATTAAAACTTTCAACCTATTTCAATCAAAATCTGCTTACTGCCTATTGTCTGAACGATGATTTTTGTGATTAGAAGAAAGAAAATGGGAAGAGAGAAAAGAGAAAAGAGAAAAGAGAAAATCCCTATTACCTCTTACCTCTTACCTTTTACCTCCCTTCCCCGCTGCCTTCGAGTGCTTCGAGAGCCTCAGCAACAGCCTCTGGCACCGGCTGGTATAGTGATTTTTATTATATTCTTCGATTTTTTTATCTTCTCATTTTCTCTCTTCTATCTTCCCATTTCCCCTTCACTCCTTCACACAAGCACTATAAAATTCATCAAATTTATCGGATGAGAAAACAGTAGTGTCTTCATCTAATCCAAAGGTTTCATAAAATAAATCGGTCTCTTCAATACCATATTTACGGGCGGCCTTGAAATACTCGCAAGCCTTATCAAAGTGATCCAATTCGATTTCACAAATCATTAAGTGAAAATAAGGATAAGGATTTTTTTCCTCCTCTTTCATTTCTACTTCCATCTCAATGTATTTCAGCAGAGGCTGCCTTGCCTTTTCAAATTCACCAATCCCTTTGTAGGCCTTCCCCAAGGCCATAAAAGCCGTTTTTTTAATTTTTCTTTCGATTTGTATTGAGTCAAACAAAGCTATGGCTAGTTGTAATTGTTGGATTTCTTTCAAAGGCTCATTCATGCGTTGATGATTGACCGATTTTCTCAGATAAAAAATAGGACTCTTGTCTTGCTCCAAGGCCTTATCAAAATAAAGATTAGACTCTTGGGGTCTGCTCAAATTTTGCAAAGTAATACCCATTCCCTCGTTAAATTGAGATTCATCAAGGATTGGAATATTGCTTTTCTTCATTTTGGTAAAAATGTCGTAGGCTTTTTGATTATCCTTGACTAAATAAAACCAGCCCAAGTTGAAATTAGCTCTAGGGTCTCTCGGAAAATCTACCAACATGGCTTTTAGTGCTTTTAATTGACTATCCTCTTGGTTCATCTTTTTATACAAATCCGCCATATAAATATGAGCAAAATTGTTTTTGGGATAAACGGAAATCGATTTTTTAAAAACCTCCATTTCATTGGAAGTGTCTTCCAAAAAATAATAACAAATACCCAGCAGATTGAGGATATTCATGCTAGGCTTTTTGGCAATAAGCAGCTTTAGGCTATCAATCGATTGCTGAGGATTATCCTTCTGTGAAATTTGATAGGCTAGCTTTTCCAATTTCACTTCTTGCTCCGATTGCCCCCATGCCAGAATTGGAACGAAGAACAAGCAAAAAACCAAAATTTTGATCAAACGGTGAAAGCGAAGAAATGTAGACATAGTAAATTATTATTGAACGACAAATTAGCGAAAACGGAATTAAAGCGAAAGTAAACGAAGCCTCCCTTCATCTGTAGCTATTAACTCAAAATCGCTCATGATGGCATACACTTTCAAAAAATGAATCAAGGATATTAAGTCTGATTTATGGATTTTCCAAGTGGGAAAAGCATAGTCAAAATAAGCATCATCCAGGTTGTCAACACTGAACAATACATGGAAATCTGCCAAAAGGATACCAGAATACAATAGATTGTATTCACTGAGCCATTCTGGCGAGTTTTGTAATTTGGAAAGCGCCAATTGGCAATCCAGAGACATTTCATCCAAGCGCGAGATGGTCACCAGCAATGAATCGTACAAGTAAAAGAAGTCCGAACCTTCCGCTGACTGTTCATAGGCCATTTTCATAGAAAAAGAGTCCTTCTCCACAAAATCCCTCAATTCATGCAAATAACTTCCTTGCTCTTGTAATTTCTCCAAGATACTCACCAACTCAGGTCTTTCCATTTGATTTTTGAATGAATGCTAAAATTGCTAAAAGTTGAGCATTTCCACTAATGAAGAAGGTATTGCAATACAAAATCAGTGACAAATTATGAAAAAGAATGAAATCTTTCAGGTAACCATGTCCACTTAAAACCATTTAATTGGAGATTTGCTAAAACGATTGATTTACAAATTGACCGTTAAATAAATATAATTTTTTTCTGACAATTTATCATAAAAACTATTTTAGCTTTATAAGTTAGTTGATATTTTTTCTATCTTTGAGCAAATTATAACATCTAACCATTAATAGCGCACAAAGTCCGGTCTGGACTGCCTTGTTTTTGGTGGGTGATGAATTTAGGAAATGGTATATGAATTTTTAAATAGGTTAAAGGCCGAGGGGGTCTTTATGCTTCATGGTTTGGGGGCTATTTGAGAATGAATAAAACGAAATAAAGCTTAGCTTTTGGTTTAAGGGGGGAGAAGAAGGTTTGTTTCGCCTATATGATAGTTGTGGGCAAGCTATAACAAAAATGACGCAAATAATTAAAAAATTAAAATATGCTAGATAATTTATGGAATAATGTTATTGAATGGTTTGAAGATAGAAGCGAGAGAGCTAAACTTGTTCGCAGTTTTAATGAATCCGCACGAAAATCTTTTGTATCGGGTGTTGCACCCACACTTTTGAAGGCTAATATATCAAGAGGCGAAAGTTCATATAAGCATCAATTTTCTAATTGGTTAAATTCAGGATTTAGAATACAAGCTTTTACTGGTAGAGTTCTTACAAAGGAAGAATTAATACGTATTGGGAAAGTTATTCTTGATGACAGTACTCTTGTTCGCAGATTAATCGTTCTAGGTTGGGACACTCTTGAAATACACGGCGATGCAGGTCAATATGGTTGCAGATGGCAGTTAAAAGATTATATACCATTACCTAAATTTAACGAAAATGAATGATACTATTATTAAAGACACTTTAAAAGTGGCGAGTGAAACTATAACAAAGTCAATTGCTTCAGAAAGTGCTGAACATATTAATTGGTGGCTTTGGATTGCAATTTTTGAATTTGTAATTATAGTATTGCTAATTATAAAACAAAAAATTAAACCGAAAGATACGATAAAGCAAAAATTCAAGAAAGAGTCTTTGGAACAAGAAATTGATTTTAATAATATCATAAATAGCTCATTTAACTCAAAACAATTGTATGATGAATTAAAAGTAAAGTGTCATCCGGACCTTTTCCCAATTGATAAAGAGAAGAATTTAATCGCTGAAAATCTCTTTCAAGAAATTACAAAAAATCAAAACAACGCAAAGCGTTTGATTGAATTAAAAGAAGAAGCACAAGAAAAATTGAATATTAACTTTAAAATTTAAAAAAATGGCACAAGTATTTGTATTATTAGTAGCATTAGGATTGGCGGCATTAGTCGGTCAATTAGGAAAAAACAGAAAAATCGGTTTTGGATGGAGTTTTGCATTGAGCATATTTTTATCTCCAATTATTGGACTTATCATAACACTCTGTTCAAAGAAAAATGACGTTGAGTTTGTTGACGTAAAGAAAGAAGATTAAACAAGTAAATCAACTAACAATTTAAAAAACTTAAATATGAAAGTAGGAGGAATTATTGCATTAATTTTCGGAATATTAAACATAATAGCTGGGATTGGAATGTCATCTGACCCAAATTTTGCTGACAAAGCTGGTGGTAAATTTGGTTTTGGAATAGGATGCATTGTATTAGGTATTTACCTATTGAATCGTGCCAGTCAAAAGAAAGAAGAACAGAAAGAAAAAGACAAATGGAGTAACGGAAAAAATTAGCCAGCCCACAACAGTTTGGCAATATGGCGGTTTTGGGGCTTAATTTGAAGTTGGTTTTGTGCTTGCAATGTTAGTGTTTAACCGAAAGTTTAGGCGTCCTTAATCCGCCACTTCTGCAAGCTGCGAAACGTTAGCGGTAATGCTATGACAACAGTGCAAACATCCACTAAACAAACAAAATAACAATGACAAATTTTAAAAAATGGACAGAAAAAGAAAGGGAAAAAACCCTAAGCAATCACATCACGACAGAACTATTGGTTGACAGAGAAACTTTGAGTTTTGAAAACATTGAAACTGAATTACAATGCACCGATATAACTCTCTGCTTTGAAGTGCCACCAATCATTATGGACAACAAACACTTGGCAAGTGTTTTAGCATTCGCTCCGACAAATGACAAAGGACGTTGGATAAGAACTATGGTTCGCACTTATATGGAGGGTGGACGAGTATTTTACAGACAAAATGACCAAGACAACTTTATTGCGACTTTAAGTTTTAAATAATGAGCAATACTTTCAGACCCAACACAGGTTTCGGTAAGCGAATGGTGTATTTTGTAATTAGCAAAATGCCTGAGAAAAGACTGGAAAACTATATTCCGCTTATTGACGACTTTGGTATTGATGCTATTGTTAGAAAGAAGATAGCTCATTTTTAGATATACAAATCAAGCATGTTCAAAAGATGTTTTGTTAGGGGACTCAGCACTTTTTGTAGCAATTACGCATTAGCAACGGGATAATATTATTTTGTTTTTTTACTCTAACCGCATGGATATGACATGGATTTTGACATCACAAGAGTTTGTTGAAAATGCAGTCCAAAACAAGACAGGAAAAAATAAGGGTAAGCGTTCAATTTGGTTCAACGGAAAGGATACTAAAAATAAAACTGATTATCCAAAACCACAGGGTACAAGTTTCTTAACACCAACTTTGACATTTTCAAATGACACTAAACATTGACCGACAGATATTCGTGGACAGAAAAGTACGAACCTTTAACAGTACATTGGCGATAGGCGCGGTTTCGTGCTCCACAGACACATTTGTGATTAATCAAAGTCTGGTTCTCCGCATCAACATTTGTGGTGAAAATCGCCACCTTCGCCAAGCTGCAAAACCTTATAGGCAATAATTAACCAACACTGTGGATAAAAAAAATTTCCTTAATACAATTGCCCAAAAAGGATATGATATAGGATTTGGAGCAAAGAAAAATTTCGCTTCCTTCGATATTATAAATAAACTACCAACTTGGGTAGGTTTTATTTCATTAGCTATTGGTATTATTCAAATAGCTTATGAAAATATTCCTCTTAATAAAGAATTATCTATCCTATTAATTTTTGTAGGTATAGCAATAATATATATTGAACATTTTAAAAATGATACTGAAAAATTTGAAAATGAAGGCGTGAGATTAACACGTTTATTTAATAGAATGAGAGATTTATTTTATTCAGTAGAAAACGACAATAATTACGAATATGCCAATTACGAAAATCAGTATCAAATTATTTTAAATGAATTTTATAGTAATAATATTAGCAAGCAAATATTTATGTCACAATGGTTTGCCCATTATAAATTTTTCTATGAACTACAAATTGATTGGATTGATAAAGAACTAAAATTCAAATTCTTCAGAGACAAAGTACCAAATTCCTTAAAAACGACAATTTTTATAATTCTTCTATTAATAATACCTATCACGATTTATGGATATAAAGCAGACATTTCAAGATTTTTCCAACAATTTGGTTGTAAATAATCAGGAAAGTATTGAAAATAGATTTGGATTAATAACACAGCGTTTAAATGAAGATTTTCACGACATTGAATCAAAGACAGAAAATGGTGTGTATGTTGGTAGTTATGGTCGAAATACGGCAATAAATGGAATAAGCGATCTTGATTTGATTTTCATTTTACCCGACTCCTTATACAATCGATACAACAATAGACAAGGTAATAAACAAAGTCAATTATTAAATGATGTTAGAAATTCATTAAGAAAAACATATTCTAGTTCAGATTTAAGAGGTGATGGACAAGTTGTTGTAGCAGAATTCAAAAGTAATGGAGATTATATTGAAGTATGTCCGTGTTTTTTAGAATCAGATGGTAGTTTTACATTTCCCGATTCTAATAATGGTGGAAGATGGAAGAAAACAAATCCATCTCCTGAAGCGCAAGAAATTTCTAGCTATGATAAAAAATGTAATGGCAATTTAATTTTACTTTGTAGATATATAAGAGGTTGGAAAAATAAGTGTGGTGTTAAAATTGGAGGCTTACTAATTGACACTTTAGTTTATTATTTTTTCAAGTCAGATAGTAAGTATGAAGATTATAACTATGAAAAACACGATTTACTTATTAGAGATTTTTTTGAATATTTAAAAAGTTTAGATGACAATAGAAAGTATTGGTTTGCACTAGGAAGTAATCAGCACGTTTACAATAAAAATTCTAATTTCAAATCAAAAGCAAAAAAAGCATTGAAAAATGTTGAAGAAGCTATTGAAAAAAATGAGAATAAAACTGTTTATGAAATTTGGAGAAGAGTATTTGGAAAAGTATTTCCTTACCCTCAATCTATTAATGAATTAAGTTATAACTATTCAACAGAAGAAGAATATATTGAGGATAAATATCCTTTGAATATAATTAATAATTTAAGAATTGATTGTACTGTTTCACAAAAAGGCTTCAGGACAGAATTATTGAGACAAGTTAAGTTTTTAAGAATAAAGAAAGAATTAATTTTCTTCATAGACAAAACTGATGTCATTCCACCTTTTGAAGTATTGTGGAAAGTTAAAAACGAAGGTGAGATTGCTAAACAAAGAAATTGTTTAAGAGGTCAAATCATCGCACCAAATAAAGACCACAATAGAAGAAAAGAGAATTCAAATTTTGAAGGAGCACACTTTGTTGATTGTTACATAATAAAAGATGGATTCTGCGTAGCAAGAGATAGAATTGATGTGCCAGTAAGTGACCAAAATTACGACATATAACCTTAGCCTTTCCTTGCGGCTGAAAGCCGAACAATGAAACCCTGGTGGACCGGGAACCAACGATATTTTTTAACACTTTCATTTATCAGTCCTTTTAATGATTTATGAAAAAAACAAATAAATTTAAAATGTAAAAGAGAAATAAACCTTCACTAAATTATCATGATTGCATATGTGAAGGTTTGTTTCGGCTATTTACAGTGCGGCAACATGCCAATATAACCAACCGCACAAATGTGCACATTTGGTTTATTAAAACTATCTTTACCGACACAAAAACGGATTAAAAATTAAAAGATTAAGACAATAAATGGCAATTAAAAAATCAGAATTATACAGCTCCCTATGGGCTAGTTGTGATGAACTAAGAGGCGGAATGGATGCCTCACAATATAAAGATTACGTACTTACAATGCTTTTTGTAAAGTACATTTCAGATAAGTATGCTGGTAATCCAATGGGATTGATTGAAATACCAAAAGGTGCATCATTTGATGACATGGTAGCCTTGAAAGGTAAACCAGACATTGGTGACCGAATCAATAAAGAAATTCTTAGACCATTGTTTTCTGCAAACGGATTAGAAGGTTCAATGGAATTGGTCGATTTCAATGATGATGATAAACTAGGTAGTGGAAAAGACAAAGTGGAAACCCTTTCTAAATTGATAGCTATCTTTGAAAACCCTGGACTAAACTTCAAAAATAACCGTGCTGAGGATGATGATGTATTAGGTGATGCCTACGAATTTTTAATGCGTCACTTTGCAACAGAATCTGGAAAAAGCAAAGGTCAATTCTATACGCCAGCCGAGGTGTCTCGAATTTTATCAAAAGTAATAAGTGTTGATAAAGCAGACAAACCTTCTTACACAGCGTATGACCCAACATGTGGTTCGGGTTCACTTTTATTAAAGGTGGCGGATGAAGCTCCGAATGGTCTAACCTTATATGGACAAGAAAAAGACATTGCCACCAAAGGATTAGCCATCATGAATATGTGGTTGCATGGATATCCAGAAGCTTCTATATCTGGAGGAAACACCATCTCAATGCCTCGCTTCAAAGAGAATGATGGAACGTTAAAACGATTTGACTTTGTTGTGGCAAACCCTCCATTTTCAGTAAAAAACTGGGTTACTGGTATCAATCCAATGGATGATGAATTTAAACGATTCAGAGGTTATGGAGTACCACCAGAAAAGAATGGTGATTATGCTTTTTTATTGCACATTGTTGCATCCTTGAAAAGCACAGGTAAAGGTGCTGTGATTCTACCTCATGGAGTTTTGTTTAGAGGGAATGCTGAAGCAGAAATTCGTAAAAACTTATTACAACGCAAATGGATAAAAGGAATTATCGGTTTGCCAGCCAACTTATTCTATGGAACTGGAATACCAGCATGTATAATTGTCATTGATAAAGAAAATGCAGATGACCGTGAAGGGGTTTTCATGATGGATGCCAGCAAAGGATACATAAAAGATGGTAACAAAAACCGTTTGAGAGAACAGGACATTCACAAAATAGTGGATGCGTTCAATCACCAATGGGAAATTGATAAATTTTGTCGATTAGTTCCTTACAATGAGATTGAAAAGAACGAATACAATCTTAACATACCAAGATATATTGATACCCAAGAGGTAGAAGATATTCAAGATTTGAATGCTCACTTAAATGGTGGCATCCCTCAAAAAGACATTGATGCATTGCAAGAATTTTGGACGGTATATCCTAATTTAAGAAAGGATTTGTTTACTCCAATTCGTGAAGGTTATGCCAAATTGAACGTTGAAAAGTCAGCTATAAAAAGCACCATTTTTGAACATTCCGATTTTATGCAATACGATACGCAATTATATAGTTTGTTTGAAGATTTCAAAAGTGTGAATCATTTTAAAATGAATGCTATTTCATCTGACACCAAACCCAAAGATTTTATTAAAACCATTTCTGAGGACATATTAGAGCGTTACGGAAACAAACCATTGATTGGTCAATACGACATCTACCAACACTTGTTAGATTACTGGAACGAAACTCTAAAAGATGATGTGTATTTGATTGTTGAGGATGGTTGGGTTGCTAATGTAAAACGCATTTTAGAAAAGAACAAAAAAGGTACTGAAGTTGACAAAGGATGGACGTGTGACCTAATTCCAAAAGAATTGGTTGTCAATAGATTTTTAGCAAGTGAGTACCAAGAATTAGTTAGCATTGAAACTGAATTAGAAAGCTTACAATCCGAAATAGTATCTTTTGAAGAAGAACACGCTGGTGATGAAGGTATTTTGTCAGATGCAACCAACGATAAAGGAAGCATTACCAAAACAACCCTAACTGCTTTTATAAAAGACATTAAATCCAATTCAGCTGAAAAAGAAACGCTTTTAATAGCTAATGATTTGTTGAAGCTTTTCAACCGAGAGGCTGAATTGAAAAAAGACCAAAAAGAAAAAGTAATAGTATTAGATAATTTAACACTTAAAACCTTCAAAGAGTTAACGGAAGGAGATGTTAGAACGCTTGTAGTGGATGACAAATGGTTAACAAGTATAAAAACCTCCATACAGACTGAAATAGATGCTATTTCACAGCGTTTAACAGGTAGGGTGAAGCAATTAGCCGAACGCTATGAAAACACTCTTGTAGAGCTGGATAAAGAGACCAAAACACTCGAAAACAAAGTTAGTACTCACCTTGAAAAAATGGGTTTAGTATGGAGCTAATGGAAAAATATGGTTACAAACAAACTGAAGTGGGAAGGATTCCAGAAGATTGGGAATTAGTCTCATTAGACGATGTTTTTACATTTTATAATACATCTAGTTATTCAAAAGCTCAGATGTCAGAATATGATGAAATCGGATGTATTCATTACGGTTTAATTCATGCTATACCAAATTCTCAGTATAATCTTAAAGATGGAATTAAATATTATGTTTCTAAAAACCAAGCAAAATACGAGTTTGTAAAAGATGGCGATGTAATTATGGTTGATGCATCTGAGGACTTAGAAGGAGTTAACAAATCTGTTGAAGTATTTGGAATTGGTAATCAAAAATACATATCTGGATTGCATACGTATTTATTGAGAGATAAGAATTTAAAACTTGCTGACAACTTTAGAGGTATACTTTTGAATTCCAAAAAGGTAAAAAATCAGATGCTTCAACTTGCTGTTGGTATGAAAGTATTTGGTGTTTCAAAGACACAATTAATAAATGTTTTACTACCTCTTCCAACGCTCGAAGAACAAAAAGCCATAGCCACCGCTTTAAGTGATGTAGATGAGTTGATAACCAATTTAGATAAACTCATTGCCAAAAAGAAAGCCATCAAACAAGGTGCTATGCAACAGTTGTTGATGCCACCACATAAAGGAGGTAAGAGGTTGGAAGGGTTTAGTGGTGAGTGGTTATATTTAACGATTGAACAAGTTGCTGATTGTTTGGATAATTTACGAGTTCCTTTGAATGGTGAGCAAAGAAACAAGATGCAAGGAGATATTCCTTATTGTGGAGCAAATGGAGTTGTTGATTTTGTAAATGATTTTGTAATAGATGATGATATCATTTTAATTGCAGAAGATGGTGGTTATTTCGATGAATACAAAACGAGACCAATTGCATACAGAATGACAGGAAAATGTTGGGTTAATAACCATGCTCATATATTAAAATCAAAGAAAGGTTATAGCCAAGGATTTCTTTACTTTTCATTAGTCCATAAAAACATACTTGATTATATTAATGGAGGTACAAGAGCAAAGTTGAATAAGGGCGAAATGTCAAAGATTGAATGTTGGTTTCCAAATAAATATGAAGAACAAAAAGCCATTTCCGAAATACTTTCTGACATGGATTTTGAAATCGAGCAATTAGAGTCTAAAAAAACAAAATACCAAAGTCTTAAACAAGGTATGATGCAAGAATTATTAACAGGTAAAACGAGGTTGGTATGAATTTAATGTTAAAATTCATTTTTATAGATTATAACACTTTTATCCTAGACTAATATGACTATAGAAAAATTAATACATTTAAAAGAATCTGAAAATAAGGTTGAATTTAAAGAGGCTAAAGGTGGAAATATTTCATACAACGGAGGCTTAAAACCAGACCATAGAGACAGAAGAAGATGTATATTGGGTTATGTTACAGCATTTGCAAACGAGTGTGGAGGGTATCTAGTTTTTGGTATTAAGGAAAGTAAGCCTCATATAGTAGTTGGTACTGAACAAAATCGTGATCGAATTGGCGAACTTGAGTCAAACATTTATAGAGATACAGGTATTAGGGTTTCAGCATTTGAGCTATATGACGATGATGACTCTAAAAGAGTTTTAGTGCTTCAAATACCATCAAGACCTATTGGTAAGGTATATAAATTTGAAGATGTACCTCTCATGAGAGTTGGAGAGGAATTAAAGCCAATGTCAGATGAAATCTATCTAAAAATAATTCAAGAACAAGAGCCAGATTTTTCAGAAAAAATTTGTGAAGGAGTTTTAATTGATGATTTGGATGATAATGCAATTCAAAAGATGAAAGTTGCATATGCTAGAAAACAAAACAATACTCAATTTTTAACATTACCTAAAAATCAAATATTAACTGACCTTAATTTAGTTCGAGATGGTAAAGTTACAAATGCAGCAGTAATTTTACTTGGAAAGGAAAAAGTCATTAAAGAACGAATACCTCAGTCTTGCATACAACTTGAGTATCGTCACGAAGAATATCAAATTGTTTTTGATAGACGAGATACATTTAATGGTCCATTCTTTTTAGAAGCTGATAAACTATGGGATACAATTAACCTTAGGAATGGTAATATTCCAATCCAAGAAGGCCCATACATATTTGATATACCATTTTTTAATCAAGAAGTAATTCGAGAGGCTATTAATAATGCAGTGGCACATAGAGACTATCGATTATCAAGTGAGTGTGTAATTAAACAATTCCCTTCAAAATTAGATATTATTAGTCCAGGTAGACTACCGCTAGGAGTTTCTGTAGATAATTTACTTACGACACCAAGTACCCCTAGGAATAGATTATTGACGGATATACTTCAAAAAACAGGTATTGTAGAACGGTCTGGGCAAGGAATAGATAAAATTTTTTATCAGACTTTAAAAGAGGGGAAAACGGAACCAGATTATTCAAAATCTGACGATTTTGCGGTAGAATTAATTTTATCTGCTGTAATTGAAGATAAAGCATTTGCTCTGTTTATTGAATCAATTCAAACAGACTCTACGGAAGGAGAAAAATTATCTGTATCAGAAGTGATACACTTAAATCAATTTAGAAAAGAGAATAAAAATTTCATTATTGATAAAGTAGTGGTTTCTAAGCTTCTTGAGCGTGGGTTAATTGAACAAAGAGGAAAAACTAGTGGAACTTATTATGTTTTATCTAGCCTTTACTATGAGTTTTCAGATGAAAAAGGAAAATATAGTAAAACTAATTGGGATCAAACCCAAGCATTGATGTTAATTCTTGGACATTTAAAGAAATTTGAAAAAGCAAAAATGAAAGATTTCGTTGACTTATTTCAAGGAAGGTTAACTAGAAAACAAGTTCGTAGCACAGTTGATAAACTTGTAAAAAACAAAGAGTTAAATCAACAAGGTGTAGGGCCTGGAACATATTATACCGTGGGTGAAAATTTTGTAAAAGGAATGGAGCTTTTAGGGAAAGCTATTGAAATAGGTATAAAACAATTAAAAGAGGATGGGGAAATCTAAATATAAAGGCTAAAAAAAAGGCCAAATAGTATATTAAAAAGATCCTAATTATGACAATAACTTTTTCATAACATTAATAATCAAGCCTGTTTTACACTAAAAAAGATTTTTTAAAGGGCCAAAAAAAGGCCAAAAAAAAGGCCAAAAAATGAAACTTAACTAATTAAAATAATGTGTCACAACACTATTTCAATATGAGTAACTATATAGGTAAATCAGAACGTACTTCTCAAAATAGAGTTTTAGACTTATTTCAGAAAGTATTAGGATACAACTATCTTGGTGACTGGCAAGAAGAAATTCGCACTATTCCTGTTGAAGAAACAATTTTAAAAAAGCATTTACATTCAAGAGGTTACTCTGAAACATTAAGTCAAAAAGCGGTTGATGAATTAGTAAAATCAGCTAGTAATTTATCTAGTGGTTTGTATGCATCTAACAAAGAAGTATACAGTTTATTGCGATATGGTGTTACCGTACGTGATGAGTTAGGAAGTCCAAAAGAAACGGTTTGGTTGATTGATTGGAACAACTTTGAGAATAACGATTTTGCAGTTGCTGAAGAGGTAACCGTATTGGGTAAATACAATAAAAGACCAGATATTGTAATATATGTTAACGGTATTGCTCTAGGAATTCTGGAATTAAAAAGAAGTAAAGTAAGTGTTGAAGAAGGAATTCGTCAGAATTTGGACAACCAAAAACCAGAGTTCATACAAAATTTCTTTACCACCATTCAATTAGTTCTAGCTGGAAACGATACACAAGGCTTGCAATATGGAACGATTGAAACATCGGAGAAATACTTTTTGAAATGGAAAGAAGAATGTGATAAGTCATTTGATTACATATTAGACAAACACGTTTTTCAATTATGCGAGAAAAACAGGTTCTTAGAGCTGATTCATGACTTTGTAGTATTTGATAAAGGTGTGAAGAAATTATGCCGTCCTAATCAGTATTTTGGTATAAAAGCAGCACATGAAAACATCAGAAACAAACAAGGTGGTGTTATTTGGCATACACAGGGTTCTGGGAAAAGTTTAACCATGGTTTGGTTAGCCAAATGGATTCGTGAAAACGTTGCTGATAGCCGTGTGCTTATCATTACTGACCGAGAAGAATTAGACGACCAAATAGAAAAATTATTCACTGGGATAGACGAAAAAATCTACAGAACCAAAAGTGGTAGAGATTTAATCAATGTACTAAACGCTAAAACAGAAATGTTAATTGGTAGTTTGGTGCATAAATTTGGAAGACAAACTGACGAAGGTGATTTTGAAGCATTCATAAAAGAATTAAAAGAAAACCTTGGAAGTGATTTCAAAGCCAAAGGAAACATCCATGTATTTGTAGATGAGTGTCACCGCACACAATCTGGAAAGCTTCATGATGCCATGAAAATGATTCTACCAGATGCTCTTTTTATTGGTTTTACGGGAACACCTTTGCTTAAAAAAGACAAACAAAAATCAATCGAAATTTTCGGACCTTATATTGGTAATCCCTACAAATTTGATGAGGCTGTTGAAGACGGAGTTGTACTAGATTTGCTATATGAAGCTCGAGATGTTGAACAATTCGTAACTGACCAAACTAAGATTGACGAATGGTTTGATGCTAAGACAAAGGGTTTAACAGACGTTGCTAAAGTCGAACTAAAAAAACGTTGGGGAACTATGCAAAAAGTTCTCGGTTCAAAATCTCGATTAGAAAAAATTGTAGCTGATATTATATTTGATTTTGAGACAAAACCAAGGTTAAGTACTGGAGAAGGAAATGCAATGCTGGTATCAAGTTCTGTTTATCAAGCTTGCAAGTATTACGAAATTTTTCAGAATAATAACTTTAAGAATTGTGCTATTATAACATCCTACGAGCCACATCACTCAGATATCAAAGGTGAAGAAACAGGTGAAGGATTGACTGAGAAGTTGATGAAATATGAAGTTTATACTAAGATGTTAAATGGAAAGACAACAGAAGAATTTGAAGATGAAGCTAAAGCTCAATTTATAAAAGAGCCAGCTAGAATGAAGCTGTTAATTGTAGTAGATAAACTTCTAACTGGATTTGATGCACCTTCTGCTTCTTACTTGTATATTGACAAAGGAATGCAAGACCATGGCTTATTTCAAGCTATTTGTCGTGTTAACAGAGTAGATACAGAAGATAAAGATTATGGCTATATAATTGATTACAAAGATTTATTCCATAGCCTTCAAAAATCTATCAATGATTATACATCAGAAGCATTTGATATGTTTGATGAGGATGATGTTATTGGCTTGTTGAAGAATAGAATTTCTGAAAGTAAAGATAGATTAGAAACAGCTTTAGAAACAGTAAGAGCCATGTGCGAACCTGTACATCCTAAAGACGAACCTAGTTTTATTAAATTCTTCTGTGGTAATACTGAAAATCCAGATGATATAAAGGCTACAGAAGAAAAAAGAGTAGCATTATACAAAGCTGTTGTAAAGTTGATTAGAGCATATGCCAACGTTGCGAACGAAATGCATAAACTTGAATATACGGAACAAGAAGCGGAGAAAATTAAGCAAGAAGTTCAGTATTATTCCGATTTAAGAGAAACCATTAAACAAGCAAGTGGTGATTATTTAGATTTGAAGCGTTTCGAGCCAGGGATGCGACAGTTGATGGATATGTATCTAAATGCTAATTCAAGTAAAAAAATATCTGACTTTGAGAACAAATCACTAGTAGATTTGATTATCAAACTAAGAGATGAATTAGAAGGTACACCAGAAGATAAAAAGCGTGGACGACAAACAGCAGTTGCGGAAACCATAGAGAATAATGTTCGAAAAGTAGTTAATGAGGAATCACAAACGAATCCAAAATATTACGAAAGAATGTCGAAGTTGTTGGATGAGTTAATTAAACAACGCAAGCAAGAAACCATAGTCTACAAAGAGTATTTGGACAAAATTAAAGAATTGGCTGAACAAGTATCCAATTCAACGTCTAGTCAATCTTATCCGAGTAACATCAACACTAGAGCTAAACAAGCCCTTTATGATAATTTAGATAATGATGAAAATTTATCCATTTTACTAGATGAGGCTGTTAAATATAATAAATTGGATGGCTGGAGAGATGGTGGTATCAAAGAAAAAAAATTAAGAATTGAGGTGAATAATATTATTGGAGACCCAGAGAAGACAATGAATATTATGGAAATTATAAAAGCTCAAAATGAATATTAATTCTAATCTTTTACATATCTCAAACATTGAAATTGATGTTATTAGAAAAGACATCAAGAACATGCACCTCGCTGTCTATCCACCTCATGGTAGGATAAGATTGGCTGTTCCGTTAAAAACGGATGAAGAGGTGTTTAGACTTTTTGCAATTAGTAAACTTGGATGGATAAAAAAGCATGTAAAGGGCTTTCAAGAACAAGCCAGAGAGACTAAAAGAGATTATGTATCTGGTGAAAGTTTGTTTTTTCAAGGTGTCAGATACTTGTTAGAGGTTCAAGAAAAGAACGGATATAGTTCGGTGAAAACTGAAGGAACAAAAAAAATTATATTAAAAATAAAAGAAGGTGCAACAACGGAAGAAAAAGCAATTGTTATGCGAGAATGGTATCGCAAACAATTAAAGTTGCAGATTAAACCTTTATTAGATAAATGGGAAAAAATCATTGAGGTTTCTACCAATGAATGGGGTGTAAAACATATGAAAACCAAATGGGGTTCATGTAATACCGATTCTAAAAGCATCTTACTCAACCTAGAGTTGGCAAAAAAACCACCAATTTGTTTAGAGTATATTTTGGTGCATGAGTTGGTTCATTTACATGAAAGAAATCATAACGACAGATTTGTATCCTTAATGGATAAATTTATGCCTAAATGGAGGTTACATCGTGATGAGTTGAATAAATTACCAATTGTGCATAACGATTGGGGGTATTAATAAGCACCTTGACAAAAAATATTAAAGTGAAATTTGACCAAAAACCATGAAAGACGATATTACCCAAGACATTCCCAAGGCTTATTTTGCCATTGATCAAGCAACGAAAGAAAGTGGATTTAGATAGGTTGCGACAACTTAATTTGCCAAATGAATGGGTGGAATCATCTCCGTGTCTTTGTGTTAAAAATATTCAATTGTTTTAACACAGAGGACACAAAGTTTTTCTCTTCTCCGGTTGCTGAGCTTGTCGAAGCACCTCTCTCCTCTCTTCCAAAAAATCAACAAGTTGATAAAATAATTCACTGATTTAAAACGGTTAGGGTATTTTATTACATTTGAAAAATTGACCAAAATAGACATCTAAAACGTTAAAAGTAAGGATAAATATTTGGCCAAATGTAACTTATAAATTACCTTTGAAAAATGAAAGTACGAGAAGTCGTAGCTTATAAAAATTATTTTGAGGATTTTTTGTTATCCCAATCAGGTAAGGTGCAAGATAAAATCTTTAAGATAATCGAAGCCATAGAAACCCTAGAAAGAGTACCGAGCAATTATTTAAAGTTTATAGAGGGCACAAAAGGATTATACGAAGCAAGAATTCAGATAGCCTCAAACATTTGGAGAGTTTTTTGCTTTTTTGACGAAGGAAGGCTTGTAATTCTACTTAACGGATTTCAAAAGAAAACGCAAAAAACACCGAAAAAGGAAATGGAAAAAGCAATGCGATTAATGGAAATGTATTACACGGAAAAAATCAAGAAAAATGAAAACTAAAAGCTGGACAAAAATAAAGGATCAGGTTTACGGAGTTAAGGGGACAGAAAGGCGTGATGAATTAGAAAGAGAGGTAGAAGGCTTCAAAATTGGCTTATTACTAAAAAAAGCCCGTGAGGAAAAAAAATTAACTCAATCTGAGTTGGGAGAACTTGTGGATAAGAAACGGGAATATATTTCAAGAATTGAAAACAATGGAAGCAATTTAACCCTAAAAACGCTCTATGATATTGTTGAAAAAGGCTTTGGAGGGAAAGTACACATTTCCATTGAGGTTTAAATGCTAATCTTCTCCGTGTCCTCCGTGTTAAAAATACTCAATTGTTTTTAACACAAAGAAGAGAGAAAAAATTCATACCATCACATAAATCAAATAAATCATAGTTCAGACAATGAGAAATATTTGCTCAAATATGAAATGTTAAAAGCCTTTCAGGAATATATCAACAAATTGATTTTATAGCTAAAAATATTATTTGTTAATTGAAATTTCCTATTTTTACCACCTAGGCAATTATTAACTATCCACGTTTGATCCAAAATTAGTTAATCTCCTTTTGAGATATCTTCATTTGAAATTATCACGAAATTTGAAAAAGAAAATTACCATACATGAAAGCTGAATTAAACTTACAAAGCAAAAAATTGGAATTGATTCAATGGCTATCAACTATTGAGGATTTGTCAGTAATTAACAAAATCATAGATTTGAAAAAACAAGAAAATAAAGATTGGTGGAATTTAATTTCTGACGAAGAAAAACAATCCATCGAAATTGGATTGCAAGACGCAGATGCAGGAAAGTTAAATTCTCATTCCAAAGCAAGACAACTTTATGAAAAGTGGTTATAAAATTCTTTGGACTGATTATGCTTTAAGGGAGTTAGAAATTACAATCGAATATCTACAATCAAATTGGACAGATAGAGAATTAAGAAATCTTGCTTTTGAGATCGAAGAAACGCTCAACTTACTTTCTCACAATCCAAATCTTTTTCAGGCTACTGATTCCAGAAAAGACATTCGGAGAGTTGTTATTGCAAAACATAACTCCTTGTACTACCGGGTAAAGAATAATACAATTGAAATTATTTCATTCTTTTCAAATCGTCAAAATCCAAATAAGAGAAAATTAAATTCTTAGTTAAATCCTCTCCGTGTCCTCCGTGTTAAAAATACTCAATTGTTTTTAACACGGAAGACACAAAGTTTTTCTCTCTTCCCGTTTTCTCTTTTCTCTCTTCTAACTAAAACGCATTCCTCAAGGTTATCCCAAACGTTCTTGGATCTCCCAAGACAGCAGCGTATTGGCCAGCGTTGCCAGCGCCGGGGAGTAATTGCTCAAAATAGTCTTGGTTCAATAAATTTCTTGACCAAAAAGCAACACTGAATCCTTTGCTAGCTCTAAATCCGATGCGGGCGTTTAATAGCGAGTACCCATCTACGTTCAAATACTTGGATGGCGAGGGACTCGATGAAAATCCTGTTCTCGTGTACGCATCTACCGCTACATAAAACTCTCCTGTTTGACCCAATAATTTCGATACGCTGGTGAATTCTCCACCAAAGGATCCTACCCATTTGGAAATGCCTGGCAGTGCGCCGCCAGAGATGTCTTTGAAACTGGCTCCGCCTGTTTCTTCCAAGGGCGTTGGTGCGTTGGTGAATTTCACATAGACTCCATCCGTATAGGATACGTTTCCGTAAAACGAGAAGTGTTTGGTTAAACTCCAGGTTCCATCTAGCTCCAAACCTCTTACTTGTACTTGCTCCGCATTGGCTAAATAACCTCTATTTACCGCTAAATCCGGTGTTTGTACCAAGGTTTGGTAATCTTTGATGTCGGTATTGTATAAAGTCAAATTCAAAGTGGTGTTTACACTGGGTTTGGTTTTTATGCCCAATTCCACATGCTTCACCGACTCCGGTTTAATCGTAGCTAATTCCGTCATGGGCTTTCCGCCAGAAGAAGGCAATCCACCCAAATTGATTCCCACGGGTTTGTAACCTGTGGAATAGGTCACAAAGGAATTGAAGGATTTGTTGACTTTGTAAGCCAAGGAAACTTGTCCAGAAAAATTGGTGTCGTCTACATTGGCATCAAAAGCTTGATTGCTATACACCAAATTTTTCAAAGCGATCAATACCGGATCTGTGGTGGCTAAACCGCCATAGGTTTCTCTTTTGAAAGTGATCGATTTTTTATCGTAATTGTAGCGCAAACCCGGCATTAAACTTAATTTGTTCGTCAAAGCAATGTCCAATTGTCCAAAAACCGCCGCACTTAAAGTATTCAAATTTTGATCCGTTTTGATACCGTATCCGTCCAATAATCCTGGCGTTTTCCATAAAGCACTGGTGGTGCTTTGCGAGAACCTCCAGGTGTCTTTGCCTGATTCTTCCAATTGAACAGGATCGGATTTTAGGTTTTGTCCAAAGACAAATGCTCCAAACACTGCACTTAATTGAGAGGAAAAGGTTCCTGCCCAACGCAATTCTTGCGACCATTGTTCGTGCTTGGAAGTAGCTTGCGATAATTTCAAAGCTTGTAATCCCGTAAAATCGCGGTCATTGGAGGGATCCCAGTTCCAATATCTCCAAGCGGATGTAGCAGTTAAGGTTCCTGGGCCAACTTGAATGTCAGCATTCAAGGAAATGCCACCTAAATCTTGGTTGGATCTCCATGGCGTATCGGTGTCTATCAAACGGTCAAATGGATTTCTACTCGCTGGAGTATAATTCAAATTTTTGATGATTTGCTCAAATTGGCGGTAATTAGCGCGTAAGGTAGGAACCACTCCCGCCAACACTTGGGCATAACCATTGGGTTTTTGTTGGGTCATGTCTGCAATCAAAGTCAATTTCACTTGATCGGATGGGACAAATAGCAATTGTCCACGGAAACCGATGTTGTTCATGTCATTCACCTTTTGCTGAGAAACAACATTGTACAAAAGTCCGTCTCTTTGCGTACCTGAAAAGGAAATTCTACCCGCGAATTTCTTGCTCAAAGGCCCTGTAATGGAAGCTTTGGCTTGAATAAATCCGAAGTTTCCGTAACCTAATTCAAATTGAGCACCAGGAGTAAAACTGGCTTTTTTGGTGGTTACGTTGAAGTTCCCAGCGGTGGTATTTTTGCCAAATAAGGTCCCTTGTGGTCCGCGCAAGACCTCCACTTGTTCTACATCAATAAAGTCCATGGTGGTAGCTGCCGGACGGGCGTAATAGACTCCATCCACGTAAAAGCCTACACCAGGGTCTATTCCATCATTGGTTAGACCAAAAGTGGTCCCTAAACCACGGATGCTTAAAGCGGTATTTCGTGGATTAGAAGAGTAAAGTTGGACAGAAGGAATCAATTCCTTTAAACGGTTAACGTTAAATGCGCCCGTCTCCGCCACTTTCACCCCTCCTACCACTGTTATCGGAATGGGCACATCTTGTACCGCTTCTTTTCTGCGTCGGGAGGTGACCACAATTTCGTTGAGTTCCTGAATATCTTCGGTCAAGAATATTTGCACGGGAGTTCCTTGAGCAATGTAATCTATTTTTTGGTAACCAATAAAAGATACCACTAAAGTGTAAGGAAATTTTTGACCCGTTTGAAAATAGAAATGTCCTTCGGCGTCTGTGGTTACTCCGTGAGTTGTTCCCTTAATAAAAAGAGAGGCACCAGGAATGGGCTCCTTGGTTTTGGCATCAAATACCTGTCCGCTTAAAGTGGAATTGATCACGGTCTTTGCTTGTTGCGCCGAAAGTCCAAAAGTCCAAAATAAAATTCCTAGTCCGAAAATAAAACTGCTTACCTTTTTCATATTAATCCTTGATTTACAATTACACTACTTAGTCTACCATTTTTGTAGATTATAATGCAAACATAAAAGGTAAATAATTAAAATGCAAAAATAATTGGGGAGAAAATTTTAGACGAATGCCAAAATAAGGTAAAAATATGCCATATAATTAAAATAACGTCATTTATTAGTATATAAAATTAGTAGATTTATTTTTTAAGGAAATGGAAAAGTGATATTTTAGGAAGAGAGAAAAGAGAAAAGAGAAGAGAGGAGAGAGAAGAGAGAAAACGAGAAAAGAGAAAACAGGAAAAGAGAAGAGATATGTCCGATGCCTGAGCGGAGTCGAAGGCGGAGGGCGAATTAGATCTATATAAATCAGATGAATTTATAGACATTAATTATTGTTCTTTTTACCAATATTTTAAATATATAGCTATATTTACCAATATAATTTGTAAATATGGATTCAAGAGTAGCTATCATAACTGCAGACATTGTTCATTCCACCCAAAAAGAGGCAATCGAACGAAAACAATTTTATCATCAAATTGAATTGGGGATCCAAACTATTCAAAGTAAATATGCTTTTGAATATGAAAGAAACAGAGGAGATGAATACCAAATTCGGATTAAAGTGATAAAAAATGCAGGTCGAATAGGAATACTATTAAAACTTTGGGTGAAATCAATACCATCACTAAAAAAAGAAAAAAATGACATCCGAGTGTCTGTTGGGATAGGAACAGAAGATTTGACTGAAAAGAGAATCGCTGAATCGGATGGAGACGCTTACCTCCTATCAGGCAGAGGTTTGGATCATATAAAAAACGCAAAGCAACGATTTCTAATACAATCCAAAGATAACAATCATGAGAGTCTACAAATGACGAGTAGTTTGGTAGATGTTTTGTTAGACAAAATGACTTCAATGCAAAGTATTGTGGTTTTTTATAAATTGTTGGGATATACGGAGATTGAAATAGCTCAAAAATTACAACTTGGGCAACCCACAATTAATCAACATTCAAGAGCGGCACATTGGACGATCTTTTATAAATTTGTCCACTATCTTGAAAACCTATACCACCATGAATTCGACGATCCCTCTCGAAGTTGCATTTGCCTTTATCAAAAAAGATCATTCGATTAAAATCCAATCCCCAATCGTACTAAAACAAGTTTTTCAATTAGTCTGCACCATAGCTATTTGGGCAAATCACTTTAACCTTTCCTCTGAAATAATCGCTACAGGTAAATCAATCTTTACTAATTATCAGATTAACTTGCTCCTATTCGCTTACCTTATCATAACTCTACCTTTAGGTAAAATGATCGGGAAAATCACAGAACGAGCGTCAGTAAGTTTTACAAAATCGAGTAAGGAATTCCTGCCTGATAAAAATGGATTATGGATTGGTGTATTTGAACGCATTATTATACTAACTTTTGTTCTATTAAACGAATATGAAGCTATTGGGTTTCTTATAACAGGTAAGAGCATTATTCGATTTTCAAAAAATGATGAAAACAAAAAAAGTGAATATATTTTACTGGGAACAATGATCAGTTATGGTAGTACCATTATCATAGGCGTAATCATAAAATATCTACTTTAGAAAAGAGAGAAAACGGGGAGAGGGAAAATAGTAAAGAGAAGACATGAAGAGAGAAAATGGGAAGTGAGAAGTCCGATGCCTGAGGCTCTCGAAGCACTCGAAGGCACCGCTGAAGAAGAAACGTGGTGCCTTTGTGTTAAAATATCAACCACAAAGGTGACGGATCTTAAGAAAGAACCCCCTTCACCACCTGCCCATGCACGTCTGTTAATCGGTACCGTCTACCTTGAAATTTAAAGGTTAATTGCTCATGATCGATGCCCATGAGGTGCAATAAAGTGGCTTGAAAATCGTGGACATGCACCGGATCTTTTTGAATATTATAGGAAAAATCATCTGTTTGGCCATAAGTAATACCCGGTTTCACGCCAGCTCCCGCCATCCACATGGAAAAACAACGTGGATGATGATCTCTACCATAAGATGTTGCGGATAATTTCCCTTGAGAATAAACCGTCCGGCCAAATTCGCCACCCCAAACTACCAAGGTATCTTCCAACATGCCTCTCCGTTTCAAATCCAAGATTAAGGCCGCCGTTGCTTGGTCCGTTTGTTGGCATTGTTTCATGATATTTTTAGGCAAATCGCCATGATGATCCCAACCTTGATGGTACAATTGCACAAAGCGGACATCTTTTTCCAATAATTTTCTAGCCAACAAACAATTGGCAGCAAATGAGCCTTTGTCCTTACTGCTTGGTCCGTATAATTCAAACGTTTCTTCGCTCTCGTCCTTTAAATCCATCACCTCTGGAACAGATGTCTGCATGTTAAAGGCCATTTCATACTGCGAAATGCGGGCATCAATTTCAGGATCACCCCAAGTTTCATTTTGCAAAGCATTTAATTTGGACAAATAATCCAACATCTCTTTGCGATCCGCCCCATCGTATCCTTCTGGATTATTCAAAAACAAAACGGGATCTTTGCCTGATCTAAATTGAACTCCTTGATGCTCAGAAGGCAAAAATCCATTCCCCCACAATCGGGCATATAAAGGTTGGTCTTTGCTCGCATCTTTGGAAACTAAGACAATAAAAGCTGGTAAATTCTGATTTTCGGATCCTAAACCATAACTCAACCAAGATCCCATGGATGGACGACCGGCCAATTGATGCCCTGTTTGGAAAAAGGTAATGGCTGGATCGTGGTTAATTTGTTCGGTATACATGGAATTGATGATGCACAAATCATCCACCACTTGCGCCGTGTAAGGCAATAATTCACTCACCCAAGTCCCCGATTTTCCTTGTCTTTTGAAATCAAATTTAGATGGAACCACCGGCAAAATAGCTTGATTCGCGCTCATGCCCGTCAAGCGTTGCCCCTGCCGAATAGAATCCGGTAAATCTTTTCCAAAAAAGGTTTTCAATTGGGGTTTATAATCAAAGGTCTCAAATTGGGAAGGCCCGCCTGCCATGAACAAATACACCACTCGCTTGGCTTTTGGTGCAATTTTGGGCAAGGCTCGCATGATTTGCTCTTCCATGCTTTCTCCTTTGGCTTGATTCGCCAAAACAGAGTTCAAAGCCAAAGCACCAAAACCCATCGCTGTTTTTTGCAAAAAATCCCTGCGATCTAGCTTCCGATGTAATTCCAACAAATCGTTATTTAGTGCCATGTTATCTTTTCGTTAGGGTTGCATCGGAATTCATAATGGTACTGGCTACCACGGCATTGGCCGCAATGACTAATTCATCCATGTTTTTAGGCACTTTTGTCTGTCCAGCACGCAACCACCCTTCGGCCTTTTGACGAGAAAGCTGAAACTTCTTCAATTGCTTGGCTTGTAATTCTACCAATAAGTTCAATTGTTCCACACTTGCGTCAAGCCCGGTTAGTCTTCGAAAGGCAAGATTTATTCCTGATTTAATATCAGTAGATTTAGACATTTCAATGGCCAAAACTTTAGCAGCCTCCACAAAAGTTGGATCATTCAAGGTTACCAAAGCTTGCAAAGGCGTATTGGTTTTTTGTCTTCTAGACAAACAAGAAGTTCTTGCTGGCGCATCAAATGTATTCAATGTCGGATTGGGAACGGTTCTTTTGACAATAACGTACAAGCTTCTTCGATAAACAGCGTCAGTCGTATCTTGTTGATAGCTGGAACTATTGATTTCCCATAAACCGGCTGGTTGATAGGGTTTCACACTTTTTCCTCCAATTTTGGTATTCAGTAATCCACTGGCAGCCAAGGCATTATCCCTTATCATTTCCGCAGTCAATCGTTTGGATGGACCTCTTGCTAAAAGTCGATTTTCAGGATCCAACTCCATCCCATTTTTGCTGGTTTTTGAATCTTGCTGATAGGTTTCCGATAAGACAATTTCCCTGATCAAGCGTTTCAGATCCCAACCTTTTTCCATAAAATCGACCGAAAGCCAATCGAGTAATTCCGGGTGACTAGGCATTTCCCCCTGGTTGCCAAAATCTTCTGATGTTTTGACCAAACCGATTCCAAAAAAGTTTTGCCAAACCCGATTCACAAGCACTCGGGAAGTTAATGGATGGTTTTTATCCGTCAGCCACTGTGCTAAACCCCATCGGTTTTTGGGCAAACGTGCTGGAAAAGGCATCACACTGTTGGGCGTATTGGGGTAAACAGGGATGGTCGGGGCATCGTATTGTCCTCTGGCCAACAAATAGGCTTGTTTGGGCTTGGGCATTTCTTGCATGACCATGATTTCCGGAATATATTCCGTCGAATCAGAAAGCTGGGTGCGGAGTTGCGTTAATTCTGCCGAAGCGTGCAGGTATGCACTATCCACATTCCGTGTGAAATAATCCTGCAAAATGTCCCTTTCTTGTGCCGATAATTGAGACAAAGGTTTTGAAACAACATCTTTCCAAGCTGCTTTTTTCGCAATCAATTTCACTTCAAAAGGACTTAATTCACGTTGATAAACCAATAGTTCATCCACTTTCCCACCTTTGAAACCAAGTCCGCGCCACCAACCCCCTACCTGAATGGCGGGTTCTGATTTGGAATGAAATATGATCTCCTTGTACAATTGGTCAATTTCCGTTTCCATGGCCAACTCTTCCCCATCCAAAAATAATTTAAAGCCTTTGGCCGCAGATGAGCCATCATAGGTCATGGTTAATTGAATCCATTTATTTTTGGGAGCCTCTTGAACGGAAAGTTTGGTAATGGCATTGGAAGGGGCGGTATGCGCCATGGTTATTTCAAATTTGCCGTCCCGTAAATAGAGGTGAAAACCTTTGAAATTATACAATCGCTCAGCTGTCGACTTATGAAAAATCACTCCTTCATTCAATTCTTTTGGAATAAAAATCGAGATTCCAATGCTAAACGGATTTGATTTCCGAAAGACCCCGACGGTATTTAAATCGAGATAGGCATCCCCATCAAAAACCAAATGTTGAGCCGATTCAAAAACAGGCAAATCACCCTTTTGGCCA
The DNA here is from genome assembly GCF_054558485.1 of Aquirufa sp. ROCK2-A2. Lineage (NCBI taxonomy): Bacteria > Pseudomonadati > Bacteroidota > Cytophagia > Cytophagales > Flectobacillaceae > Aquirufa > Aquirufa sp. ROCK2-A2. Next base: position 104,212 of record NZ_JBPXKA010000005.1, on the reverse strand, counting down.
GATTCATGCTTCATTTCAGCTTTCTTAGATGTATCTACCCGATTCAATAAATTATTTTGAAAGGTATAATGCCCGATCAATCCTTTTTGCGGAATTATTTCCGATGATAAGGCAAATGCTTTGCCCTCTTTGATCCATTGATGGAAACTCGACTGATTTTGCGTTTTGATTTGGGCTATCGCTTCTGTTTTGAAATGAATTTTTTGTTGGATAAAAGCCAACATTTCTTCTTTTTCTTTACTGGGCAAAAGCAAAGTTGGTGTGGGCATATCATCGTTGTAGGATATTTGTCCGGCCTCTCTCACATTGTTGAAAAAGCTGTATAATTCATAATAGTTTTTTTGGGACAAGGGATCGTATTTATGATCATGGCAGCGGGCACATCCGACAGAAAGTGCCATAAAGGCTTCTCCAAAGGTATTGGCACGGTCCATGACATATTCCGTTTGAAATTCTTTTTCAACAATTCCCCCTTCTGTATTTTGTTGATGGTTCCGATTAAAGGCCGTCGCTATGAGCATATCCTTGCTTGGATTCGGCATTAAATCACCTGCCAATTGATAATGAATAAATTTATCGTATGGCATATTTTCATTAAATGCCTTGATCACCCAATCGCGGTAAGGCGACATATCCCGAATACGGTCCACGGTATACCCATGCGAATCCGCAAAACGAGCAATATCCAGCCATTCAGTGGCCATTTTTTCCCCAAAATGTGGTGATTTCAGCAATTGATCCACTCGCTTTTCGAAAGCGTTCGCGCTATTGTCTTGGATAAAATCATCTAATTCTGCTGGACTAGGGGGCAAACCCTTTACATCCAAAAACAAGCGTCTCAACAACAAAGCTTTGTTGGCTTTTGAATTTGGCTTAATCCCTATTTCTTGCTGTTTTTTACGCACATAATAATCTATCGCTTGAGAGGGCGTCGCATTGGGTTGGTCCAAAATGCTTTTTTTCACAGGTTTTACAAATGCCCAATGCGGTTCATACACCGCGCCATCTTGAATCCATTTAAGGATAATCGCTTTTTCTTTATCATTCAAGCTCAAATGCGATTTGGGTGTCGGCATTTTGTATTTGGGGTCATTGGAAATGATCCGATGAAAGACCTCACTTTGGGCTAAACTTTTGGGCTTAATGGCGAATTTCCCTGGACTCTCCGGCAATTCTGCATAGGCATTTTCTGGAAAATCAAGGCGCAAACCTGCTTTTTGCTTGGCTTTGTCGGGGCCATGACAAGCAAAGCATTTATCGGATAAAATGGGTTTTACATGTATATTATAATTCAATTCTTTGGGCAATTGTTGCCATTCCGTAGAAATCCCCAAAGGCATTTTAGTCGGCAATTCTTTGCTTTTTTGAGCAAAAATCAAACCCGGAAAAAGCAACAATAGATATTTCATCATTTCTTGATTGAATCAGGTTTGGTTAACTGCTGCAGCCCTCCTTCAATATAGGCTTGAGGAAGTTTTTTTTGCAAATTGCTCAAGGCTGTTTGACTCATTTTGGTTTGCCAAACATACAATTTCTTTAAACTATGTATTTGTTGGAGTGACAACAGCGACTTGTCAGTTATGGGATTGTTGTACAAATTCAATTGCTGCAAGTTGGGCAATTGTGCCAATTGACTTACTTGCTCATCCGTCAGTTGAGTATCTGGAAGTTGGAGAATTTCCAGATGGCTGAATTCCACCAGCCGACTTACTACATCATTGTTCAAGGCCAAATGATGAATTCGGATCGATTTGATTTGATCTTTAAACGGAAGCAATTGGTCCAACATTGGCACATCGATTTTTTTCGCATTGACAAAGTTAATGGACAATTGTTGAGTATCGGAATCAAGTACTTGAGCAACAATTCCTTGATTTTTCAAATCTTTGATGACCTGTTCAGGAACTGGAGAAAAGCTTTTTTTCGTTTGAATTTCCTCTTCCAAAAGAGGCTGAATATAGGCATTGGGAGTCGCTGCGATGGTCACCTTTTCTTTTGAGGGAACCGGTTGTTGAATAATTTCTTGTATCGCTTGAATAGTTTTTTCTTTCCAAATTTTGAAACTTCCATGGGTCAAAATAGTGCCCAAATAAAGGGTAATAAGTAATACGACTCCACCAAATGCAAGAAGGATTTTTTGCCATTTGGGGATAAAAATGACCGTAGTAAAGATAATAAAGGTGGTCATTCCCAACCATTGATGCGGAACGAGGATGGACTGTTTGTATTCGTCGGATTGTGCTAGCAAATAGCCACTCAAGCAAGAAAGAAAGGAAAAAAAAGATCCCGCCATGGCTAAATACTTCATGGCCAATTGCAAATCAGATTTTTTGGAAGTAGGAAGAAAAGTAAAGAAGACCAGTAATAACAAAATTCCCACCGGAAAATGAACGAACAAGGGGTGTAGGTTGGAGAAGTTCCCTACCGAAAATATGCGCTCAAGTAGTTGATTATTTTCCATTTACTGCCTCATAGTTTTTGCACAAACTGCATGATTCCATCAACGATCTGTGGGGAAATGGGTAAAGTCGGGTTGCTGTATGTTTGAATATTGGCTGTGCGGTCGCCGGAAATAATTTTAAGAACATGGTTCATATTTTCGATAAGCAACATTTGGCTATTCTTGGCATTGGCATTTAACACTTTTGCATCTTCTATGCCGATTTGGATATCGTTTGTTCCTTGGATAATGAAAGAGGGGATCGATAATTTAGCTATTTCTACGCTTGGATTGTACTTAAACCACGAAACCAAATAAGGCTGAACACTCGCCCGAAAAAGGGAATTTAACATAGGTGAAACATTCGCTACTAATTTACCTGCTTTTAGGCTATCAATGATTGGGAAACATAAATCTTGCACCATTTTGGGTTGGGCGCTCAATTGTTTTTTCAGAATTTGATCGGCTGGGTCACCCGCCCCAGCAATGGAAATAAAGGCATTGGCTTTGGCATTTTTCGCCGCGACCATTCCAATTAATGAACCTTCGGAATGCCCAGCGATAATAATGTTGGCATATTTCTTGCCGGATTTCATCTTTTCAAGCCAATCCGATGCGTCGTTGATATATGTATCGAAGCGCAAATCGGCTTCTTTTAAATCTGGCACCTTACTTTGGGCGATTAATCGTTTGTCGTAGCGTAAAACAGCCACCCCTTTGCTCGATAAAGCCTCCGCCAACATTTTCAAGGAATTATTCTTCATCATGGGATTATTCCCATCCCGATCCGTTGGACCAGAACCTGCAATTAAAATCACCAAATTTAGTTTTTTGGGACTGTTCAGCGGACTTGTCAAAGTTCCTTTTATGGGTCCTAATGCGATTTCTTCACTGGCAAAAAGCGAGTCTTTTTGGGCGGATAGTTGAAACGAAAATAGACTTAGTAAAAGGATAATAAAGTTCTTCATCATATAGGTTGAATCAAATGATTCGGTCATCATACACACTCGGCTAGGCCGAGTGCAAAGGTGCTATTTAAACAAGAAATAGGCTATTGCCAAGGTTACAAAAACATTGAACAATTGTGCGATTAAAAAAGCATACAAAGGCTTTTTGCCTTCTTTGTTGAATAAATCAGCAAATTTGGTTTCTAAACCGATGCTGGTGAATGCCAAAGCAAACCATAATCCTTGCAAGGCTTTTAAACTTCCTTTGACAGATTCAATTTTTTCGGGACTAATTAAAAACGAAAAGATTAAAGACGCAGCGATAAAGCCTAAAACAAACTTTGGAAAGCGCTCCCAAATGACTCCCACCGTTGGTTTGGCTTCTTGCACTTCCGCCGATTGATTTTTGGTATAGGTCCAATAAATGGAAATAGCAAAAGCAGCTAACCCCAACAAAACATTTTGCGAAAATTTCACAATGGTAGAAATTTCCAAAGCCTTCTCTCCTACCAAACTTCCCGAGGCAATTACCGCACCCGTTGTATCGATTGTGCCACCTAACCAAGCGCCTGTCACTTCTTGCGAAAGTCCCAAAGCCTGGGCAATAAAGGGCAAAAAGATGATCATTGGTATGGCTGTAATTAACACAATGGAAATCACATAAGATAATTTTTTTGAATCGCCTTTGATGGCTCCAGATGTTGCGATGGCCGCGGAAACTCCACAAATAGACACTGCGCTGGAAATCATAATGGCCATTTCTTCATCGACACCTAATTTTTTGGAAATCCAAAAAGCAAAATACCAAACGGAAACCACGACAATCAAAGCTTGAACCAGACCCAAAGAACCTGCTTTCAAAATATCCCCAAAAATGACACTGGAACCTAAAATGACCAATCCGATTTTAACAAATAATTCGGTGGATAAGGAGTCGGTTAACCATTTGGGAAGTGAAAAGAAATTGCTTAAAATGAGTCCGATGGATAAACTAAAAATAACCGCTTCTAAATTCCAATTTTTCAAAAAGGCATTTCCTGCCAAAACCAAAGCGAAGCAAGTTAAGATATATACGATCGGAAAGCCTTTGATGGTGGCTAGTGCATCTTTGCCCAAAACTTTGGTAGCTAAAATCGCTACACCATATACGTAAAAAAATACGGTGGCAATTTTGGTCAAATTTTCCGTAGTTAAGACTTTTTCAAACAGTTCAGTGGAATCTTTCCAACCGAAAGTTGGACTAGGAACTTTAATCCCAAAAAGGGCAAGTGTAATCAATAATAAACCGAAGACCACGACTGTCCAGTCTTCGGTGAGTGAGAATTTTGAATTCGAATCAGACATTTAAAAAATAGGTTTATAAAAATTGTCCGTAATATAGGATTTTATTTCAAACGATTTACCAGTACGGGCCCTAATAAACCGGATTCTTCTGTTGGCGAACCTGCTTGGAAAAATGGCAAAGCCGTAAAAGTTATTTTCTTGGCATTGGGTTGAGTATCCCCAACTAAACGATTTACCCAAGAATTGACCACTTTAATTTCCAGCGTATTTTTGCCCATTTTCAAAGCATCGGTAATGTCCACTTTAAAAGGTTTTTTCCATAAAGTCGCTACTAAATTCCCATTGATGATCACTTCCGCCAAATTCTTCACATCCCCTAAATCCAATTCTATTTTTTCATCTTTGGCGATGCTCATTAAATCCACTCGGTTTACGTAAGTTGCAGCACCTGAAAAATATTTCACTCCTTCTATTTCGCTCTTGTTCAAGGCCATCAATTGATCCATTTTGATTTCATTGGGTGCGCTTCGGTCCTTCTGGAACTTAATGGTCCAAGGTCCTTCCAAACGCTTCGAGTCCAACAATTTTGGTTCAGGAATCACTAATTTATTGGTCGTAGAAATGCCATCAAACACAATGAATTGCGCATCCCAAGGAGAGAATTTAATATTCAATTCTGTTCTACCACCTTTCAATTCATAGGAAACCTTTGAAATTTTTCCTGTTTGCGGGTCAAACAAGAAAGGGATTTTGTCTTTCACTCGGAAAGAAATCTTGGCAGAATTATTTTCCGGGGAGCGACTATTCAACCAATAAATATCTTTCCCATCCGCTTTGCGATGTTGAAACAAAACTTCTGCTTTTTGCTCGGAAACCAAGAGGTCTTCTCTAACCTTATTTTCAATCAAAACGGTTTTTAAATCTTTGCCAAAATGCACATTGGCCAAGGCTTTCAAGGATTGCAAGGTGGAAGCGTATTCTTTGGGATTATCTACTAAAGTTGGACTCGCCATGGGAGCCGTTCCGGTGACAATGGCTCCATCTTTGGCTAATTCAAGGATTCTTTTCAAAGTCCCTAGAGTCATTTTTTGAGCTGATTCGTCCAAAGCCAATACCGAATATTTAGTACCACCTTTACTAACAAGAACTTTATCTTCGACTGAAATAGCATTCTTCAAAGCCGTTGAATTGACAAAGTCAAATTCATATCCTGCTGGAACTGCCGGAAGTGCATTGGCAAATTGAGAAGTGATATTCGTATTTTCGCCATAATAATAGAGCACATCAGCCACGTTTTTACCTGCTTGTAACAAATAGGAACTTCTTCCCAAATATTCGGCCCAAACTTTTGCCTGATCGGCCCATGTTTCTTGACGAGTAAACCATTGTCCGAAAGGCCCCAAAGAAAAGCCTGGATATAAATTATCCAAAGGTTGATGAACGGAAGTATGAATCACAAAACGATTCAATCCCGAGGCCATTTCCATATCTGCGGTGCGTTTTAAGGTTCCGGGATGTGGAGAAAAGGAATTTCCAATGGTGGTCATTGACTCGCCGGCTGCTATATTTTGTCCATAAATATGTGCCACTGATGCCGATTCACGTATATCGGCCCTACTTCGAATTTCTTCATCTTTCCCAGCTGCCAAGGCGCCTGGTTGCCACATGGCAGACATGGGCACATCCGCAAAACGTTTCACATCCATGCCATCAGCTAAATAAATACGGCCGCTTTCATGTGATTCTGTATAGCGTTTCATGCCTCTTTTCGACAATAATTCGCCAATCAATTCATAATGATTTTCCACAATTAATTCCCCGATGGTTTTACGGAAATCCCATAGAAATTTCTCGCTTTCTGCAGCTGAATTAATAATTCGGCCCACTAAAACGGGCATGAAAGGTTTTAAATCATACCCTCTTCGAGTCTTAAATTCTTCCATCATGCTTGGTGTCCAAGTCATGTGTCCTGCTTCATAACTATCCAGCACCATATGAGTTAATCCTTCGTTACCCATTAATCCACCAGAAGCATCTTTGTATTGATCCAAATAATTTTCTAGGTAACGGGTTACAGCTTCTCGGTCTAATTTATCAACTTCCAATCCCGTTGCTTCAGGAGAAGCGGGGTGATTTTTCTTGCCCGTCAAAGAATATCCAAAACGTATAATGGCCCATTTACCGGCAGGCGCATTCCAAGCTAAACTACCATCCGGTTTCATAAAGGACGTAATATCCAATACATCTTCGGATTTTGCGCCCATTTCCGTAGAAACCGTTTCATTAAAACTTTCTTTCCATGGAACAAAACCTGCTTTAGCTTCAAATAAATGAACTTTGGGACTTGTATGTACAACGAATTCGGAGATTTTTGTTCCTTTTGGATTGGGATCTGCTTTCGCTCCAAACATTGCTTCGATACCCGCAGGTGCTGGCGGAAGTGTCACATACACCAAACGAATTTTTTTCATCATCAAAGGTGCGAAAGTCAGGGTATTTTGCGAAGTGATCAATCCAGGCACTTTAACTAATTCTTTGAAATTGATTCCATCTTCGCTGTATTGCACAAAACGATTATTGCCAGCGCCTCTAAAAACGGCCAATTCGCCATACCCTTCATTGGCAAAAGTGATGCCATAAATTTTCGTCGGCTGCGCAAATTCGTATTGAATATAGGTTTCTTCCCCCGGTTTTTTGGGTTCTAGGTAATCGAAATTTTCTAAATCGCCATCGGATAACTTAGTTATGGAAAAATTACCCCCTGAGGTAGTTAAAAGGGATTTTAATTCCTGTAAGGATGATTCTTTGTTTAAAATTGGATAGGCGATGACGGCTATATCTTGATAAAATTCAGGTTCCTTCGCTTTGGTTTGTTCTAAAACACCGAATCCCCCGGCTTCTAATTGTACATTTTGCATAGGTCCCGTAGCAGAAGAAGGACGAGCAATTAATGTTGAAATCATTTTACCTCCTTCAACCATCGTTTCCGTCCAAACATATTTTTTCATGGCATCACCGGGTTTCACCCAAGGACCTCCGGTAACAGACCAACCTGGAGAGCCTGCAATGGCCATTTCTAGGCCTTTTTCTTTGGCCAATTGCGTGGTAAATTTAAAAGCCTCCTTCCATGGGGCTGTCATATAAGATAGTTTTTCTTTCACCATGATAGGCGACATCAAAGAAGCATCAAAATTTTGAAAACCTCCAATACCCGATTTGGACATCCATTCTAAATCTTTTTGGATACCTTCTTTGGAAATATTACCATTCATCCAATGCCACCATACTCGGGGTTTTGCTGCTTGTGGTGGATTCAAAAATCCTGCCTTAAAGGCATCTTGAGCAAATAAGCTAGTTGAAATCAGTAGAAGAATAGAACTACCTAATATTCGGTTAAAGGTTTTCATTTCGAGGTATAAGTAATGATAAATTGAAAATTATAGAAAATTAGGTACACAACCATCCTTTTTGTAATAAGGATGAATTCATCTCATGATTCCCTAATTTCGACGAATAATCTCTAACATCCATCCTTTAGTTTAAATCTTGGTTGAATTATTATCCTCTTAATCGTTTATCACATGAAATTAAAGTTCTTCTTGCTCTTCTGTTTGCTATTCGGCCTTTTTCCACTTTTTTCTCAAAATAAACTCGACAATTTAAAAGTTGAGTACCAAAAACAACCTTTGGGTTTAGACGAGCAGCATCCTAGATTTTCATGGAACATGGTGGCCAATCCTAAGCTGAGAGCTGAAAAGCAGCAAGCCTATCGTATTTGGGTGGAAGATGAAGCAAAACAAATGGTTTGGGATTCTCAAAAACAACTTTCTGGCCTTTCCTTAGGAATTGCCTATGAAGGAAAATCCTTGAACCCGACGACTCGATACACTTGGAAATTACAAGTTTGGAATCAAAAAAATCAGGTTTCCACTGCTAGTTCATGGTTTGAAACGGGCCTGATGGCAACGAGTCAAGCCGCATGGAATGGAGCACAATGGATAGGCAGCAACGATTTGCCATTTTCGAGTCATTATTTATCTGTTTACAAATTTCAATATGGCATCCAATTGGATGCAGAAGCAAAATCCACCAAAGCCTCCTTTGTTTTTGGGGCCAATGATCCTCGCTTGTTCAACAGAAATCAAAACATACAGGATGTCGAAAGTGGAAGAAATGGCAATTACATTCGTTTTGAATTAGACATTTCCTCTTTATCGGATAGTGACACGGCTAGTCGAGCCAATTTCCATGTTTACCGCGTTGGTTACGACAAAAAAGACAAAGCCGATGTTCCTTTTGTTTCTTATAAATTGAATAAAAGTTTACTTTCAATCGAAAATAAATACCAAAAACACACCGTATTTGCCTTGTGTAATTTTGGTGTTTTTGATCTTTATTTGGACAAAATTGATCCTGAACACAAAATCATTCCAAGTCCAAAATCCGCAAATCCAGGTGCTCAATTCGGAGGATCCAATGGCTTGAATTTAAATCCAGTCGGCCGAGGAAATAACTTTATCAGTTTCCCGATGCTATCGGAAATTGGTTTTCAGGTTCCCGCCAATCAAAAAGCGCATTTCTCGGATGTTCAAATAAAGAACTATCGTTCACCGAGCAATATTCTTTTTGATGCTTCTGAAAATCCTCCATTATTCCTAGAAAAAGGAGTGGAATGGGATGGAAAGGTTTTTCATATATCTTCTTCTCAAGACGTATTGGTGGCTAAAAACCCAAGTAGATTTGCGGCACCGATGTTAAGAACTCAATTTGAAACTGCTCAAAAAACAATTAAAAAAGCCCGAATTTATGCAACAGCCAGAGGTATTTATGAATTGTACCTCAATGGAAAACGCGTGGGTACTGATTATTTCAATCCAGGGTTAACCCAATACAACAAAACCCATTTGTACCAAAGTTTTGATGTAAGTGATCTGATCAAAACAGGTAAAAATGCGTGGGGAGCTTGGCTGAGTGAAGGTTGGTGGAGTGGGAATATTACCTTTAGTGGCGACAGCTGGAATTATTTTGGTGATCGTCAATCCTTGTTAGCTAAATTGGTAATTCAATATACCGACGGAACCGAGCAGGTAATCACAAGTAATCCAGACCAATGGTCAAGTTACAACAACGGTCCTATTCGTTATGGTAGTTTTTTCCAAGGGGAGATTTACGATGCTTTGAAAGAAGAGGCTGTCCAAGGTTGGTCTACCCATGAATATGTAGCGAAGGATTGGAAAAAAGCAGCTAAAATCGACTTAGAAGGAACCAGCTTTGTGGGCAATGCCAACAATGCCTTGAAGTATGATCATATGCAATTGATAGGTCAACTAGATGATAAGGTGCAAATAAGAAAAGTCTTACAAGCCAAATCCATGACCGAACCACGAAAAGGAGTTTTTGTGTATGACATGGGACAAAACATGGTTGGTTTTCCCAAAATTTTCATCAAAAATGGGAAAGCTGGGCAAGTTATTGCCTTGCGATATGCGGAAGTCTTGTACCCAGATTTGGCTGAATATGCGGCACAAAAAGGAATGATTATGTTGGAAAATATTCGAGCGGCTTTGGCTCAAGATATTTATGTCTTAAAAGAAGGTGATCAATATATTCAACCTCGCTTTACCTTCCATGGATATCGCTATTTGGAAATTAGTGGGATTGAGAAAGCGCCTGAATTGCCACAAGTAGCGGGATTGGTATTGTCTTCCTTGACGGAAATTTCCTCCTCTTATGAAACTTCCGACCCATTGGTCAATAAATTATGGGAAAATATTACTTGGAGCATGAGAGGAAACTTCTTGTCGATTCCAACAGATACGCCTGCAAGAAATGAAAGAATGGGCTGGAGTGGAGACATCAATGTTTTTTCCAAAACAGCAACCATGATGGCGCCTGTGAACAATTTCTTGAGAAGACATTTATTGGGTATGCGAGATGTTCAACGGGCAGATGGCCGTTTTACCGATGTGGCACCTATGGGAGGAGGATTTGGAGGAACCTTATGGGGAAGTGCAGGAATTATTATCCCTTGGGAAGCGTACCAACAATATGGAGACAAAGCCATGTTGGCGGAACATTATGACGCCATGAAGCGATACATACAATTTTTAGATACGAAAGTAGAAGCAAATTCTGGTGTTTTAAACGAAGGACCTTTGGGCGATTGGCTGAGTCCAGAAAATAATAAAAACGATAATACCTTATTTTGGATGGCCTATCAAGCCTACAATTTAAAAATCATGTCGAAAGTGGCGCGTATTTGGGGAAATAAAGTCGATGAAAGCGCCTATATGAATCAACACGAGGCTAAAAAGAAAGCCTTTAATGCCATTTATGTCGATTCAAAGACACATAAAACCATAAAATCAGGGGTAAAAGCAGCGAGAATGGGCCCTCCAGGTGCAGCAGCTGCGAATAATGCGTCGACTCCTGTTTCAGATAAAGGCCAATTAATAGATACACAGGCATCTTACGCGATTCCATTGGCTTTGGATATTTTTGACGATACCAATAAGCCATTTGCCATTCAAAATTTAGTGGAGACTGTTGAGAGGTCTAATAAAGATGATGAAGGAATTGCGAGACCTGGATATTCCTTAATGACTGGATTTATTGGAACGGCATCCATCAGTGAAGCATTATCTGCCAATCAAAAAACGGGAGTAGCTTATGGATTGTTAACTCAAAGGACTTATCCTTCTTGGCTATATTCCGTGGCGAATGGAGCAACGACCATTTGGGAGCGATTAAATTCTTACACCATTGAAAATGGCTTTGGTGGAAACAACAGCATGAATTCATTCAATCATTATTCTTTTGGGGCGGTAGCAGGATGGATGTACACGCGATCTTTGGGCATACAAAGGGATATGGATTCTCCAGGTTATCAGCATTTCAATTTACAACCCTCGCCAGATGAAACAGGCAAAATCCAATTTGCAAAAGGACATATTGAAACGATGTATGGTCCAATCAAAAGTGAATGGAAGCGCCAAGGGAATTCTGTGGTTTATCGATTTAGCATTCCAGCTAATAGCAGCGCGCATGTAGTTTTGCTGGGTCAAAGAATAAAAGAAAAAGGGAAAGAATGGAGTAAACAATTTCATTTATTGAAAAAAGATGGGCATTTGGAATTGGATGTTGAGTCGGGGGAATATGAATTCATTGTTGACTAAAAATTGTCATTTTTGACCTTTAGCTAAATTCCTAGGTATGAAATTTTTGTTTGATTAAAAAAAACAAGAAATTGTAGTTTAATAAAATTCATACCAATGAAAATGAATACCCCTTGGGTGGAATCCCCATTTTTTGAGAAAATAATTAAGGAAAAAAAATTATCAAGCGAAAATGAGCAAATAGCACGCGATTATCATAAAAATGGATTCGTTGTTATTAAAAACCAGTTTAGTGAGGAAGAATTAGATGCCGTCATCCAAGAAATGCACACGAAAGGTTTTAATGTTGATTTCAACTATGAAAACCACCGAGATGCCAATCGTTGTCAAGATTTATGGACTTATTCCGATTCGGTAAAGAATTTATCGATCAAGCCTAGTGTTTTGGAGACTTTAGAAATGCTTTATGGCAGAGAAGTTGTACCCTTCCAAACATTGAATTTTTTAAGGGGTACACAACAAAAAGCACATTCGGATACCATTCATTTTAGTTCCTTACCTGCCAGATACATGGCTGGAGTTTGGATAGCTTTGGAAGACATCACAGAGGAAAATGGACCGCTCTTCTATTATCCAGGTTCGCATAGAATGCCGGAATATAATTTCAACGATTTTAAAGAAGATTTGTTGGATAATAGTTATGACAATTATCCGGAGTATGAAAATTTCATTGGTGAATTAATGGACCATTCTCCTTATGAAAAACAAGTTTTTTTAGCCAAAAAGGGAGATATTTTGATTTGGTCATCCAACATTATTCATGGGGGTAGTCCTGTATTGAAAGAAGGAACAACCCGTTTATCTCAAGTTACCCATTATTTTTTCAAAGACTGTTTATACTATTCTCCGATGGGTTCCAATACCATATCAGGCGAATTATTGATGAGAGTGACTTTAAAAAATATACGTACGGGTCAATTGGAAAAAATGAATTACAATGGATATCGTCCAAGATTAACGAGAACATTTAAACATTTGTATGTGATTAACGAACATCTTTTCTATCCAAAATTTCTTCGATTTTTCACTGATATCATTTATATCTTAAAAAAACAGGGAATCGGCAAATTGATGCATTTGGCACTTAATAAATTCAAATAAAATGAATAGAGGATTATTATTTCTTGCTTTTTGCACGATTTCTTTCTTAAGTTTTTCACAAGAAAAAATAGATTTGGGGCCCTTAAAAGGTGGAGGCTATCAGGTATTCATTCCTAAAAATTGGAATAAAAAACTGGTCATGTTTGCGCATGGATATCAATTCATGGGATCTCCGGCCGCAAGTGCTAATGCGGGTTTGGAGAAAAAGATGCAGTATATTTTGGATAGAGGTTTTGCTTTAGCGGCATCGGATTATCCGATTCAAGGCTGGGCGCTTCCAGAGGCGGTGGATGCAACGGAAGAGTTAAGGAAGAAGTTTATCGAAAAATATGGCCAACCAGATTCTACTTTTATGGTGGGACAATCCATGGGGGGAGGAATTTCTCTAGCCATCATGGAAAATTATGGTCAATATTATCAGGGCGCTTTGCCCATGTGTCCTTTGGCGTCTCGGCCCTATGTACAAACAAGAAAAGAATTTGATATGTATGCCACCTTCAATGGATTATTTCCTGGAATTGTACCAAGTTTAAAGGAAATTTTTGATCCACAAAGTGGAATACAATTTGCATCATTTCAGCAGGCTGGATCCAGAATGCAAGAAATAAATCGGGCGATGCTGACCAAAGATTCCTTATTAGCTGTTGGATTTGCCAAAAAATTTGATTTAAAATTAAAAGATTTACCAGCGGCCTTATTTTTTAATTTGAATGTCTTGAGAGATATCGCATTAAAAGCCAAAGGAAATCCATTTGATAATACACAAACCCTCTACACGGGTTTCCCGGATGATGAAAAAGTGAATTTGCTAGCTGAACGATTGGCCGCAACAAAGAATCCGGATATTCTTTATAGTAAATATGATCGCACGGGAAATATCAACAAACCCGTATTATTGATGCACACTATTTATGATCAATTAATTCCACCCACTTATGCGGTAAGCAATTTTGAAAATATGGTGATACAGCAAAATAAACACGCCTATTTTGCGGTAAAATATACCAATGGACAAGCCCATTGCGCCTTTACCAATCAACAAAGTTCCGAAGCTTTTGATGCGCTTAGGGCTTGGGTAAAATCGGGTAAAAAGCCCGTATTTATCGAAAAATATTAAGCGATAATATTCTGAACTTAGATAATTTATCCCCTCAATAATCATTATATATATTATATTTGCGACTTAATTCTCAATAAAATGCCTAATAAATTAATAGTAACGGGATCTTTAGGTTTAATTGGTTCTGAAGTAAGTGAATATTTTCTGGAAAAAGGTTGGACTGTTCACGGTGTCGACAATAATCAAAGAGCAGTATTTTTTGGCTCTCAAGGAGACAATTCCTCCAATCAAGATCGATTAGCCAAGTTTGGAGATCGTTATCAGCATCATACGGTTGATATTCGCGATAGACAAAGTGTATTGGATCTTATTCCTTCCATTCAACCAGATGCGATTGTTCATACGGCCGCTCAGCCTAGTCACGACAGAGCTGCTTCCATTCCATTTGAAGATTTTGACACCAACGCCGTAGGAACATTCAATTTATTGGAATCTTTGAGACGTTATAGCACGAATATTCCTTTTGTCCATTTATCCACCAATAAGGTCTATGGCGATGCACCTAACTTTATCAAAATGAAGGAGTTAGAGACTCGTTTCGACTATGATGATGACACCTATGAGCATGGAATAGCTGAGAGTTTTAGTATTGACCAGTCGAAACACTCTCTTTTTGGAGCATCTAAAGTTTCAGCGGACATTTCGGTTCAAGAATATGGTAGATATTTCAATATGCCTACTGCTTGTTTGCGTGGCGGTTGCTTAACTGGCCCAAACCATGCAGGGGTGGAATTGCATGGCTTTTTGAGCTATTTAATCAAATGCAATTTGGAGCAAAAAGAATACACCGTTTTTGGTTATAAAGGAAAACAAGTAAGAGATAATATCCATTCATTGGATGTTGCGAGATTCATAGAAGAATTTATTCAAGCACCACGCGTGGGTGAAGTGTATAACATTGGTGGAGGAAAAGCCAATTCGGTTTCCATTTTGGAGGCATTTGATTTGATTTCAAAAATTAGCGGTATTCCCATGAAGTACAAATACGATGAAACCAATCGTATTGGTGATCATATTTGCTACTATAGCGATTTGAGAAAGATGAAAGCGCATTATCCAAATTGGGATATTACGAAATCCTTGGAAGATGTTTTCAATGATATTTACAACCGTTACATGGAAGCAAAATCATGAAAATTTTAATTACGGGAGGCTGTGGATTTGTCGGATCAAATTTGGCCATTTTGTTTAAAGAGTATTTCCAACAATCGGAAATCTATTGTTTAGACAATTTATCCCGAAGAGGTTCAGAGTTAAACTTACGTAAAATTTTGTCTTACGGTATTCAATTTGTGCACGGAGACGTACGCATAAAAACCGATTTTGATCGAATTCCGAAAGTTGATTTAGTCATTGATGCAGCAGCTGAACCATCGGTTTTGGCGGGTACGGTTCCTGGTGAGTTAGAAAATTTGATTGACACGAATTTAAACGGAACCATTAATACCTTGTATTTTGCTAGAAGACATCAAGCAAAATTTGTGTTTTTATCTACGAGTCGGGTTTATCCATATGACCGACTTTTGGAGGTAGAATTGGAAACGAGTGAAAAAAGGTTTGATTTTTTGAATGATCAAACCATCCCCGGAGTTTCTAAAGCGGGCATTTCGGAAGATTTTCCATTAGAAGGTGTTCGTTCCTTGTATGGCGCGACCAAATTGTCTTCCGAATATATCATCAAAGAATTTGGACATAATTTTGATATCCCAACCATTATCAATCGTTGTGGGGTCATTAGCGGTCCATTTCAAATGGGTAAAATTGATCAAGGAGTTGTAGTACTTTGGATGGCTCGACATTTTTGGAAAAAGAATTTGAGTTATATTGGTTTTGGTGGATTAGGACAACAATCGAGAGATGTGATCCACATCAAAGATCTTTTTGAGTGCATTCTTTGGGAAATCAATCATACCGAAAAAGTACATAATCAAATTTTCAACGTAGGCGGAGGCTTAGCCAATTCAGTATCCTTGGCAGAATTAACTGCCCTTTGTGAAGAGATTACAGGCAATAAAATAAGTATTTCTTCCGATTCAGATAATCGCCCGGGAGACATTCCTGTATTTATTACCGATAATACCAAAATCAATTCCATTAGCTCTTGGGAGCCGAAAATAGGGGTAAAACAATTATTGCAAGAAGTCCATCAATGGATTGAAGCCGACCAAACCTTTTTACAACCCATTTTAGGATAAGCATGGAAAAATTAAGCATTGTCATTCCAGCCTACAATGAAGAAGGTTCCATTGAAGAGACATTAAGTACGCTATACGCCAAATTGATCGAAGAGAATATTGACCACGAAATAGTGGTCGTGAATGACAATTCCAAAGACAGTACCTTATCTATTTTAGAGGAATTAAAAGCTAGCTCAATACCCACTTTAACAATACACACGAATAAAGGACCCAATGGATTTGGATATGCTGTTAGATACGGCTTAGAAAGATTTCAAGGAGATATGGTGGCAGTCATGATGGCCGATTTATCGGATGACCCCAAAGATTTAGTGGCGTATTATCGTTTAATGGTTACCAAAAATTTGGACTGTGTATTTGGATCTCGTTTCATATCGGGAGGAAAAGTATATGATTATCCTAAACACAAATTAATCATCAATCGGATTGCTAATTTCATCATCAAAGTTAGCGTTGGGATTAAATACAATGATTCCACCAATGCCTTTAAAATGTATCGAAAACATACGATTGAAGGCATAAAACCATTTCTAGCACCTCATTTTAATTTAACAATTGAATTGCCCCTAAAAGCTATCATCAGAGGATATTCCTATGAAGTATTACCCAACTCGTGGCGCAATAGAAAAGCAGGAAAATCTAATTTGAAAATCAAAGAAATGGGTAGTAGATACCTGTTTATCTTACTTTATGTCTTGATTGAGAAGTTTTTTTCTAGAAATGATTTTCGGAAGAAAGGGTGAGATTATAGGTAATAGGTAAAAGGTAATAGGTAAAAGGTAATAGGTAATAGTGTTTAGTTATTAGTTATTAGTTGTTAGTAAAATAATTAGTCTGCCTATTTCAGGACAAGACAACACTAATAGCTAATACCTAATAACTAAACACCAACAATGCGAATTAAGCGTTGAAATTTCCAATAAAATATGAAAAAACTTTGTGCCCGTGTTAAAATGACCGGTTAACCACAAAGATTATTGAATCCATTTTCTATTCATGAATGATTTGTTCCAAAAGGAGTTTAACTCTTAATTCGCATTTATCGGTCATAGGTAACAGTTAAAAATACTACCATGATCAAACGGTAATCAACCCAAATAATTTTATCAAACAAGTGAACTTTTAAACCATTAAATTGCAGGGGGTAAGGGGTCCCATTCCCCATAAAAAAAGGACAAGGTTATTACTAATGGAAGACTTATATTTTTCATCAATTAACTGATTTGTTTTTTAGACGTTTCTCTATTTGATATTTCAAAGAATGAAGTTGGGGTGAGAAGAGGTAATAGGTAATAGGTAATAGGTAAAAGGTAATAGGTAATAGGTGTTAATGCGAATTAAGGGTTGAAATTTCCAATTATTAATCTCTTAATTACCGCTTTTGGCTCCGATACTTAGGAATTATTTAGTATATCCCTCACAATCTTCAAATGATGTTCTGTGTGAATAGCCAAAAATCTTTTCACTTGTTTGGTATTTAAATGTCCGAACATCGGATGCGTTAAATACTGATTCGGTTTTGCTTCATTTAATCGTTGTATATTCGATTTGGCCAAAAGAAGTTTTTCATTCAAACCATCCAACGTTGGCTCCTGTTTAGGAACTATTCCTTTCGGAGCTTTGACTTTTCCTCTTGGTATGAAACCAGAAAACAAAACTACCCATTTCCCTAGTGAAAAAACGGGTCGATATAATCGTTCATCCGACTTACTTAGTCCTTCAATTACCTCATTAATAACAATCAAACAATGTTCTAAATGCCAGCCTACCGAACCGTCTGATATCGCTTTGTTTTGAATTGTGTATTCTTCAATATGAACATCAATCACCATTAACTTTTTCATTAAATTTCTCATCGGATTATATTTTAGGCGGAATTAATTTATAGACAACTGGAGTAACTATTCTAGAAAGTAAGGTCGAACTGATTAATCCACCAATCATGACAATGGCCAGAGGTGAAATTAATGGATTCGTTGAAATAGCAATCGGGATTAAACCCCCAATAGCAGTTAATGTGGTCAATATAATGGGTAAAAACCTGACTTCTCCAGCTTCTCGGATGGCTTCTTCCAAGGATTTGCCTTCGGACCGTAATTGGTTGGTAAAATCGACTAATAAAATGGTATTCTTGACTTCTATACCTGCCAGTGCAATCATACCAACGGTAGCAACGAAAGACAAGGAATTGCCGGTAAATAACAAGGCCAAAACGGCTCCTACAATTCCCAAGGGAATCACAGAAAGAACAATAATGGTGCTTTTGAAAGTTTTAAATTCCAAAATCAAAACCGCAATAAATATGAAAATTGTCACTATAATGATACTCCCAAAGCCCCCAAATGAATCATTTCTCGACTCCACTTCCCCACCCATCATAAAATGATATCCTCTTGGAAGCTTCATTTTCGCCATTTTATCTTCCACCATTTTGATGACATCTGCGTTCAAAAATCCTTTCTCTACAAAAGAATTGACTGAAACCATTCGAGCCGTATTAAAGTGATTGATACTTACCGGGCTAGGTTCCAATTTCAATTTAGCCACTTGCGAAAGGGGTATTGCCGTTCCTTGAACATTGTTGACAAACACATTATTGAAAACTGTCAAACTAGGCTGATGCTCATTTTCCTTGGAAACCAACAATTGAAATTCATTGCCTTCTTTATCGGAAAAACTACCCAATTCTATTCCTGCTACCACCAAACGAACCATTCGATCAATGGAAACAGTCGGAATTCCCAACATACTCGCTTTCGATTTATCAATATCCACTTTGATATCCGATTTCAAATTTTTCAAGGGATTATTGACATAAATGGTCCCTTGGGTTTGAATCAACATTTGCTCCACTTGCTTGGATAACATTCGAAGCGTGTCAATGTTCGCTCCCAATAATCGGACTTCTACAGGCGCAACCACAGGAGGACCTTGCTCAAAATTTTTCACTTCAATTTTGGCATTTGGATAAATTTCCCACGCTGTTCTTAATTGTTCAATAATCTCCAATTTACGTGTAACCGATGTTTGTTTCCTCAATTGAACAAATAAACCTGCGTAATCCGCCCGTTCATTTAAGGGAATGGCGTTGTAATAAATTCGAGGATTCCCCTTACCCACATTGGATGTGATAAATTCAACTTCTTTGATTTTCTTTAATTCCTTTTCCACCTTTTTGGTTAGGGAATCGGTATAAACTAAGCTAGATTGAGGAGGAGCGTATATATTAACCAAAAACTGTGGTTTTTCCGAGGCAGGAAAAAGGCTAAAACCAATGACAGGAATCAATTGAAGCGAACCTAGGAAAATAGCAAAAGCAATACTTAAGGTAATCCAAGGCTTTTGAATCGCCGTATCAAGCCATTTGGAATAGGTGCCAGAAATGCCTTTTTTGAGTAACCGTAGAAAAATATTACCCTCTTCGTGTCCTTCATGTTTTTTCAAAAACCGACTCGATAGAAAAGGAACGATGGTTAATGACACCAACATGGATGCCAAAATGGAGGAAATAACCGCAATTGGTAAACTTCGGATAAATTCTCCCGACATCTCAGGTAAAAATACCAAAGGCATAAATGCAATGATCAAGGTAACTGTACAACCCAATACCGCCATGCCAATTTGTTCCGTGGCCTTCAAGGTAGCATCCAATTTGGAATACCCTTCCCGAATCCACCGCTCAATATTTTCAACCACCACAATGCTATCATCGACCAAAAGTCCCAAGGCAACCACAAAACCAACAATGCTTAATTGATTCAAACTATAACCCATTAAATTCAATAATACAATTCCGATCGACAAAGACAATGGAATGGATATCATTACGACAATGGCCGCACGATATCCCAAAGGCAAAAGTGTAATCGCGACTAATAAAATAGCGATGAGAAAGTCGATAAACAAACCACTCAAACGATCATTTACATTATCTGCTTGGTCAAAATTGACAATCAAATCAATGTTTTGAGGCAATGATTTTTTGAACTGATCCAATATTGGCAAATACGATTGCTGCGTTTTAGAAATATTTTCCCCAGTTTTTTGAGCTGCAGCGACCAACACACATCTATTTCCATTGATTCGTGTGATTTGTTTATCTTTATCATAATCAAAATACACATGAGCAACATCTTTCAATAGGACATTTTTGCCGGCATAACTAAACACAACTGTATTTTTTACCTCATCGATGTTTTGATAATTGCCACTCGTTTTGATATTAAAGGACCGATTATTTTCGACAATACTTCCTGCAGGAATATTGGCTAATTCACTTTGAACGGCCTGCATCACTCGTTCTGGACTCACCTGCATTTGAGCCATCTTCTCCAAATTCAAATCAATTTTGATGAGCTCATTGGGCAAGCCAAATATTTCCACATTTTTCAAGGATCGAACCTTTTCCAATTCATCTTGAAGTCGCTCAGCCGTTTCTTTTAATTGTTTTCTGGAGGCATTATTTGAAACCAAAGCCATTTGAAGAACATTGACACTGGAGGGACCAGCTTTATTTACCTCCAATCGAACGATTTCTTTGGGTAATTGAGAGCGCAAATTATTTAACTCACGAACTAATTCGGAATGTTTATCATCAACATTCACGCCATATTTGTATTGAACTTCGAAAACAGCCAAGCCGTCGCTGATGCGGGTGTTGATTTTTTTAATATCCTCTAGGCTATTCACTTTCTTTTCGATGGGATCCACAATCAAGTCTTCCATGTCTTCGGGACTTGTCCCAGGAAAAACGACGATAATTGGAAATTGTGGAGCATTCATATCGGGATCCTCCGCCCTAGGCATATTTAAAATCGTGGTTATTCCCACCACAATCACCATTAAGAAAATGATCAGGGTAAACTGATAATTTTTAACTGCGTAATTCGAAATTTTCATCTTATTATTTCGCTAATGGTGAAATGACTTTGATGGCCGATTGATCATCCAAATAGGCATTGCCGGAAGTAATCACATATTTGGCATTTTCTAAACCGGAAAGAACATTGATTTGGCCATTTTCCAATTTCCCTAAGGTCACTTTCACCTTTTGGGCGGTTTTCAAATCATTGCTGATAAACAAAAAGCCTTCTTCATCATCACCGTCCATTAAGGCATCATAAGGCACTTTCCAGGTAGATTGATTGGTTTTTAAGCGAATTTGAGCTTTACCAAATAGACCTGAAGCCAAATGATTTCGAGGAATGTTATTCGCACTAATATTCACCCAAAGTGTTCCCGTCACAGGGTCCACTCCTTCTGATTTCTTTACAACTTTTCCAGAAAAAGATTTGTTGGAAAAAGACTCGACTAATACATCTGCAGCATCTCCCATCTTCACAGATGCCCAATCTCTGTCACTCAAAGCGACTTTCAAAATCCAATTTGCACTACTCGCGCCGTTTACTTGAACAATGGGGGTTCCGGGACCCACCACTTGTCCGTCATTGGCTAATTTTCGCAATACAAAACCGGATTTATTGGCGCGTATTTCGGCAAAATCGCGATTAAAATTCAATTGATTTATTTGCTGTTGAGCAATATCAAAAGCTGTTTTAGCATTTTGAAATTGTTCTAAAGTTGCAACGCTATCGCGGTATAAATTGCTCGCTCGTTGAAAATCACGTTTTGCTTTTTCTAAACCAATTTGTGCTTGTTGCACTTGAGATTTTATTTCGGTCAAATTTAAGGTTGCTAATAATTGTCCTGCTTTTACGGCATCCCCTTCTTTAACAAAAACATGTTGAACAATCCCTCCGATTTTAAAACCCAAAAACGTTTCATCATCCGTTGAGAACTGGCCAGACGCCTCCACGCTGGAGTTAGCTGAAGAAGTATTGAGCGGCTGAATGGTCACTGGAATTTGTTCCTGATGGGCAAGGGATTGTTGCGCCACTTGCTTCTCTTTGGTACACGATAAGATACCAAAGACAATTAAAACAACAAAAAATGAATGGGTTGAGTGAGTCATTTGAATATGGATTAAGGCATGGAATATGCGGCAATTTCTCTTTCGTAATTAGTAGCAGAAATCAGAACTTTTAATCGAGCATTGTTTAATTGTGTTTGTGCAATTAAACAATGCGTCCGAGCTTCGATTGTTTCGATATAAGAATTAACACCTTCGGCAAAGCCTTTTTGAATTAGGTGGTAATAGGTACTTGCCGACTCCAATTGCTTTTCAGCTGAAGTGAATTTTACAACATCGCTTTGCAAGGTTTTTTTAGCAGATTCTGCGGCTAGGTTCAGTTGATGACTTGCTTGCTCCAATTTATTTTGGGAAAGTTTTACATCTATTTCGGCCTGGGAAATTTTCATGTTATTCCGCTTCCCGGAATAAATAGGTAAATCCATTTGAAGACCTAAAAAGTAATAGGCTGATTTACTATTTAAGTCCCAATTGGTGGACTGAGACCCCAAATTCACAAAACCATTCACTTTGGGAAGCCAAACACTTTGGCTTAATTTCAAGGCACTTTGATTAATGGATTCTAAGCCTTTCAGTAATCTCAACTCCTCTCTTCGCTCCAATGCTGGTTCAGATGCCAGACTCTTACGAGCAAATTTTTCTAGATCAGCTTGATTGGGTTGATGATTAATGTCTCTTTGTAAATCTACGTTCAGTAGAAAATTGAAGTACATTTTTGCCAAATTGGATTGTTTTTCTGCCTCCACGATCAAAGATTGGGTGGAATATACTTCACTCTCACTTCGAACTAAATGTGCGGGCAAGCCTTTCCCGTTCGCAATTAATTTTTCCGTTATTTTTTTGGTTTCCTGTGCACGAATCATGGCATTTTTGTAAATATCAACCGCACCTAGCGAGTTTAAATAGGTAAAATAGGCTGTTTTGACTTGAGCGACAAGTTCTCGTTTATAAGTCGCTAAATCGTTTTTTTGTAAATCATATTGCTGCTCTTGAATCTGTTTATTGATGGATATTTCTTTGTTGTAGATGGGCATTGTCGCAACCATTTTCACATCATAAAAATTCTTAGGCAAGAAATACGATTCAAAATTTCTGGAGGTCTTTCCTGCAACGGGATCGGTGACAGGTATTTGGAGGGCCTTATTCAAAGTAGCATAAATAGGTGCAATAATTTCATCCACGGGAATCGAAATACTTCTTCCTCCTTCACCTGTTTGATATCCACCTTGTAAGGCAAGGTTGGGGAAATACATGGTTTTGGCCGATCGAAGGGTATAAAGTGCTTTCTCGATGGAAAGATTTTTTTGTTGAATAACTAAATTATTTTGGAATGCTTCCTGAATGTATTTGTCGACAACCACTTCTTGGGCGAATACCATTTGCGAAAAGCACAACGAGAAAAAAATGGCCAAAAATGGATATGTTCTCTTTTTCATATCATTTCGTATTTTTAGTTATTAAACTTTCAATAATCCAGTTCAATGAATTGTTCATTGTTTGCTGAATAGTTTCCTTGGGCACCAATTTTTCTAATCTCATTCGAACATTTAGGGAAATTAATCCATGCAAGGTGCTCCAAAGTGTAATGGAGATCAAATCCACATCCCCACTAGGTATTTTACCTTCCTCAATACATTCTTGTACAATCTCTTTTAATCGATTAAAAACCTTATTTGCACCTTGCCAGTCTTGAAGTTGAAGATCTGCATGATGGATCATTGGAGCCTCTTGAATCAGCATCAAATCATAATATTCCGGATAATTCAAACCAAAAAGAATATAAAATTCACCCATTTTATGTAGCTTTTTCAGGGGATCTTTGATCTCATTTAAGGTGTCGGTGAATTGAAAAATCATTTCAAATCCTTGTTCGCAAAGAACATAGAGAATTTCTTTTTTATCCTTAAAATAGAGGTAAATGGTGGTGGGGCTATATTGAATAATTTCAGCAATTTTCCGAATTGACACATTATCAAAACCCTCTTCTTTGAATAGCTTTATGGAAGCTTCCAAAATAGCATTCCGAATTTCTAACTTTTGCTTTTCTTTTCTTTCCTGAATTCCCATAGAAAAAATTTACATCGCAAATTTAATGAACAGTGTTAATAAATAAAAATAATTTATTTGAAAATCGAAAAAGGCATTCTCCATAATCCAAGTACAATTTATAAAACTAAATGCGTCACCCTAATCAGACTTAAACCAAAATACCTACCTTTGTTGGGATGAATTTTAATCAACAACAATCTTCTCACTTACGGATCAAAAAACAGTTACAACTACTGTTGATTTTGATGGTTTTAGGCCTTTTTTCAATGAGCCAAATATCATGTTCTGCACCGGATTCAAATACGAAAGGCGACACCTATTATGATTGGGAAGGTTTTTTACAAGGAGCGATTCATGATTTGAAAACCCGTCCCAAAATGGTTCAAAAATCCATTTTTTTGGGCGATAAGCAAGAAGAAAAAGTCATTAAATCCATGAATTGGGAAAAAGAATGGGCAGTCTTTTTAGAGGCAGATTTAAACAAACCAGCCTATCAATTGAGTTATGACAATCTATCAGAAGATGGCCTAATTTGGTATTCGGCTAAAATAGGTGAAAAAGTCCCAGTGAAAGCTTTTAAAATGCATTTAGATGCCATCGGTAGGCCACTCCAAGTAGAAATAATCGTCTCACAATCCAATTTCCTTTTCGAAAGTTCTAAAAAGCTTAATATGAATATCATTGATGGACATGTAGAAACCTATTCCATTGAAGGCAATCAGAAAATTCGTTTTCTGGAACCGACTACCTACCGTCTAATGGGGGTGATTTTGTTTTAGAAAATCAAATTTACTGCTTCATTTATAGTGGTTTCGACTCCGTACTTTTTTCTCTTTTCCCGCTTTCTCTCTTCTTATCTTCGCCACGGACTAAAGTCTATGGCTACAATTTTTATGATCCCTAAGGGATTAATATGAAAAACTCCGTGAGCCATGCGATAATAAATAGTTTTTAACACAAAGTCCCGGAGTTTTTTCTCTTTTCTCTCTTCTCTTTTCTCTCTTCTATTTTCTATCTTCTCTTTTCTCTCTTCTATTTTCTCTCTTCTCTTTTCTCTCTTCTATTTTCTATCTTCTCTCTCCTCTTTTCCCTTTTTCTCTCTCCCTACTAGTCTTTCGCAAAAATGGCTTCCAAAGCTGATGCCCCTGACAAAACAACTTTCCCCTCTGGAATAGCCTTCAATGCTCGAATACCAACAAAATCTGTATTGGACCCCAAAACCTCTACGGGTACTTGTGCCATTTGACCCTTTGGCGTTTCTACATAAATAAATCCACCTTTGCCTACTCGTGCAAATCCTCCTTGTGGAATCGTCAACATTTTGACATTATTTACCAATATCTTGGCATTCACAAATTGGCCAATAGTGAATTTTTGCTCTTCGGCATCACTTGAAAAGTGACCATGAACGGACGTTGTTCTTGTTTCTAAATCTACTTGCTTCCCTATCAAAAACACTTTTCCCGTCGAACTGTTGCCCTCCGCCTCAATTTGAATACGCTGACCAATTTTTAATTTCATAAGGTCTTTTTCAAATACCTTTAATTCTACATGCTTGTGATTAACTCCGACAATCGTAGCTATCACATCCGATGAAGTAATGTATTTTCCTATCGAGATATTAACATTTTGTATATATCCATCTATTGGCGATTTAACCTTCAAAATGGAGTTAATATTCCCTGCCGTTAATGCCTTCAAGTCGCAACCCAACAAGTCCAATTTCAATGCCAGTCCTTTTTGTTGCGCTTGTAAATTCCCCAAATCTGCTTCCGCTTGTTGCAATTTCTTTTTGGACCCAACCTCTTCATTGGATAATACTTGTTGCCTCGATTTCTCACTAGTCAACAAACCTAATTGGCTACTCGCTTGTAAATAATCTTGTTGCATTTGAATATATTCCAAACTGGCGATAGTCGCTAAAACTTCTCCCTTAGCCACTTTTTTGCCCGGTAATAATTCACTTGTTGATTTAATATATCCATTGATAGGTACAGAAACCGATGCGGCGGAAACAGGTGGAACATCCACTAATCCATTGCAAGAAACTTCTTGCGGCAATTCCCTTTCTTCCAATTGTCCAAAGGTAATGCCCGCATTTTGCTTCTGTTCTGCGGTTAATTGAATGGCAGTCGACTCCGCGACTGCCGTTTCCTCTGCTTTCTTTTCACAGGAAATCGATACGATTCCCAAGATTAATAAAGCAAAAATGATCTTGATATATGGCTGCTTATTCATTGCCTAAAATAGTTTCGATTTGTATAATGCTTTGGTTATATGCCAAAACTTCTTGTAAATATTGTTCTCTAATTTGCCAAGCCTGTTGCGTATTTTGCAACATCTCCACATATTCAATTTCCCCTTGTTGATAACTCTTTAATGCGGTATTTTCCAACCAATTGGCCTGATCCAAGGCTGTAGATTGGTAATATTGCAGGGATTGACGGAGTTTTTCGTACTGCGAAATTTGCGTTTGCAAGTCGGTAGTTAATTGAGATTTTTGTTGTTCTAATTGGCTCAATGCTACTAATTCTTGCTTTTCTGCACTGGCAATTTTCGACTTTTGAGCAGACCTGAAAATAGGAATGCTTAATCCGGCCTGAACAAAATTTTGTCCTCCAAAATTCTCAATACTTTGTGTTGTAAGCCCCACACGAATGTCGGGTTTCAACTTCTCCCGTTCTATTTGGGTCAATAATTTGCCATGTTCTACTTGTTGATTCAACAAGGTTAAATAGGGGTTTTTCGATAAATCTTGATGACTTAAGTTCAAATCCATTTGAACTTTCTGCTTTGTTTGAATCAAAAATGAACCTTGTCGATTGATCCAATAAGCTAAATTTTGATAGTTGCTTTGAATATCCACCTCTAAGGATTTTCGCTTTTGTTGAAATTCTTTTAATCTCGCTTCCGAAGCAACATATTCCAATTTATTGGTTTCTCCCTGACTAAATTTCAAGCGGGCCGCTTTGGTCATTTGCGTATAAATACTATCCTGTTTTTTTAGGTAAGTCGATTGTTCATGTTGTACCAAAAGTCCATAATAGAAATATTTCACGCTTGAGACCACTAAATTTTGAGCTATTTTCAATCGCTTTTCGGCTAAGTTTTTCTGTGAACGCAATGCGTTTACCTGGGCTTTCAATTGAGTCGGCCATGGAATACTTTGTGCAGCAATGACCGTGTAATCCCTACTGTAATAGGTTTGTGTTTTACCGTATTGTACATCAAAACTTGCTTTCGGTAATTCCTTTCCCGAGGCGATTAAGGCTTCTGATGCATCTATTTCTAAATTTCCGGTTTTCAACAATGCATTTTTGGACATTGCTTCTTTCAAGCAATCTTGCAAACTTAAAACTGGAGTAGCTGTTTGACCAAAACTTGTCCATGACACAAACAGGCCCATCAACAATACACCGGCAAATGGTTTCATTTTTAATTTATTTTCTCTTCTCGTCATGATGATGGAATAAACGACTGGAATAACAATTAAAGTTAAAAACGTTGCAGTGATCAATCCGCCGATTACCACCGTCGCTAATGGTCTTTGTACTTCCGCTCCCGGCGAATGACTTAAAGCCATAGGAAGGAATCCCAAGGAAGCCACCGAAGCTGTCATGATGACGGGCCTAAAACGCATTTCCAATCCTTTTTTCAATCGCTCGGAAACACTTAATCCTTCTTCTGCCAATTGTTTGAAAAACGATAATAAGACAATTCCATTTAACACAGCAACGCCGAACAGGGCAATAAATCCGATTCCCGCTGAAACAGAAAATGGCATATCACGTATCCATAAGGCCCAAATGCCTCCAATAGCCGATAAGGGTATGGCTAAAAAGATAATCGCTGCCTCGATGATGGAATTGAATGTAAAAAACAACAAAGCAAAGATCAATAATAGGGCAATGGGCACCACAATAGATAATCTGGATTTTGCGGCTTGTAAATTTTCAAATGTTCCGCCGTATGTGACATAGTAGCCAGCAGGTAAAGTGACTTTATTTTTCATCACTTTTTGGATGTCTGCCACCACACTTTCCACATCTCTATTTCTAACATTGATACCAATTGTAATTCTTCGGTGAGTGTTATCTCTAGAAATTTCAACAGGGGCATTTTGGAAATCTACATTGGCCACTTCTTGCAAAGGTATTTGACCACCATTGGGTAAACTCACATATAATTCGCGCAGATTTTGAATGTCTTTCCGATGCGCTGAATCCAAGCGAATGACTAAATCAAATCGCTTTTCCCCTTCCATCACAATTCCTGCTGTCTCTCCAGCAAAAGTCATTTTGACCAATTGATTGATGTCTTGAATATTCAAGCCATATTGGGCCATTTTCGCGCGGTTGTAACTCACCACCAATTGAGGAATTCCATCAATTTGCTGCACTTTTAAGTCGCCGACACCTTCAATATTGCGGATATGGCGAGCCGCTTCGGTGGCATGCTGAAACAATTCCTCTAAATCTTCACCAAAAATTTTGATGGCAATATCCGATTTAACCCCCGCGATTAATTCATTGAATCGCATTTGAATGGGTTGTGTAAATTCAAAATTAACTTCTGGGAAAACGTCCAATGCTCGATCCATTTTTTCCTCCAATTCGTCCATGGTTTCTGCCTCTTTCCATTCTTTGGAGTCTTTCAGTTGAATGATTAAATCGCAGGAATTAATTCCCATAGGGTCGGTTGGAATTTCAGAAGCACCAATTCTAGAAACGACTTGTTTGATTTCATTTGGGAATTTTTTCAACAATAATTTCTGAGCTTCGGTATTCATTTTGATGCTTTGTGAAAGCGATGCATTCGTAGGCAAAAGAGTTTCTACCGCAAAATCTCCTTCATTTAATTCAGGAATAAACTCGCCACCTAAAGTGGTGAATAAAGCCAAGCTAGAAATCAATAAACCCACGGACGCCGCAGCAACTGTTTTTCTATTTTCCAAAGCCCAATAGGCCATTTTCTTGTAACCTCCATACATGAAATTCATGATGCGATCTGCCCAAGTGACAGAATGGTCGATTTTTTTGTTTAAAAACAAAGCCGACATCATGGGGACGTAAGTCAAGGATAAAATCAATGCCCCAAAAATCGCGAAACTTACTGTTTCTGCCATTGGACGAAACATTTTACCTTCAATTCCCCCTAACGCCATGATGGGCAAATAAACAATTAGAATGATGATTACTCCAAAAGCGGCGGATTTAAAAATGGCTTTGGCGGATATGGAAACCTCTTCATCCATGGCGTGTTGAGAAAGGACTTCGCCTTTTCGGTGACTATGGAGTCGGTGAATAATGGATTCCACAATAATGACAGCACCATCCACGATCAAGCCAAAATCGATAGCTCCTAGACTCATTAAATTGGCTGAAACCCCAAAGATATTCATCATGGCAAAGGCGAATAACAAACAAAGGGGAATCATGGAGGCAACGATTAATCCAGCACGGAAATTCCCTAGTAGTAATACCAGAATGAAAACCACAATCAAGGCTCCTTCGATCAGGTTTTTCTCCACTGTCGAAATAGATTTGCCGATCAAAACGCTTCGATCTAGATAGGGTTCAATGATAATTCCTTGAGGAAGCGTTTTTTGAATAATTTCCATTTGGACTTTCACATCTTTCACTACTTGGTTGGCGTCTGCGCCTTTGAGTAAAAGCATAACTCCTCCCACGGATTCGCCCTCCCCATTTCGGGCCATTGCACCATAGCGCATTGCTTTTCCAAACTGAACTTTGGCCACATTTTTAATCAAAACGGGAACATTATTGCCTCCTTTTTGAGAAACGACAATATTTTCAATGTCTTCTATGGAACCAATCATTCCCTCGGAACGAATGAAATAAGCATCAGAACCTTTTTCAATATAGCTACCACCTGAGTTGGAATTGTTGGACTCTAAAGCTTTGAAAACTTCGCTTAAAGTTACATTCATGGAACGAAGGTGTTCCGGATTAATGGCCACCTCGTATTGTTTTAAGTCGCCACCAAAAGAGCTCACTTCTACCACACCTGGAATTCCTAACAATTGTCTTTTAACCATCCAGTCTTGGTAGGTTCTAAGATCCGCCAAGGAATATTGATTTTTGAATTCAGGATTTACGGTTAAGGTATATTGAAAAAATTCACCTAAACCCGTAGTGATGGGTGCCATTTCGGGAATTCCGGCACCTTGAAGTAAATAGGGTTCAGCGGCTTTTAGTTTTTCAGCTACTTGTTGCCTCGTGACCTCGGTTGCGATTCCATCTTCGAATACAACGGTGATGATGGACAGTCCCATCCTTGAAATCGAGCGAATTCCTTTGACATTCGGGATGGTTCGTAAAGAAATTTCTAAAGGATAGGTGACAAATTTTTCTACTTCAGAGGCTGCCAAGGCGGGCGACTGGGTGATGACTTGTACTTGATTAGAGGTAATATCCGGTAAAGCATCGATGGGTAATTTACTCAAAGAGAAACCTCCCCAAACGACTAAACCTATTACCATTAAACCCACAATAAGTTTATTGCGGATACTAAAATTAATTATTGAATTGATCATATTGATTGAATTAGCATGTAACAAAACAGAGTTTTGTATTTGCCCTAGGAGGAGCGATAATGATGCTAATGACAGAAAAATGATAGAAGTTTTTCCAAGTGTGTTGGTATCTTCTGGAAAAGAAGACCAAAGCTGGAAGAATGAAAATTAAATAGAAGGAAGGGATAATATAACCTGCGGCACCGCTTAGGTCCAAACTTGGTAAATTAGGATGTTGGGTGGTTTTGGGGTGTTTGGAATCTGCTGAATAATGCAACCAAAGAAAATCGAAGAAATTGAAATTATTAGGAGTTTGTTTTTTATGATCTTGAAAGTGTTTTAAAAGCTCATTTGCTTTAAAAGATTGTTCCATCCCAACTTTGGGGATCAGGCTTCCAAGGAAGAAGATTAGGAACAATATTATAGCTAAATAAGTTTTCACGTGGTAAATGTAATAAAAAATAGAAATTTTAATCGATATTTATGCTCTGATTTTAAAATCAATTTGAAACAAAGGCCTAATAATCAGTCTATCGCTTAAGAGATTCTATTACATATGGATGAAATTAACCTTTTATGGCATCAATTAACCGATTCTGAAACAATCATTCGTTCTGGACTTTTGGTCATAACATTAATCGTTTTTGCGGAAAATGGTTTGTTTTTTGCCTTTTTTCTTCCTGGGGATTATTTATTGTTTTTAACGGGGGTTTTTGGTGGGACAGGAGTTCTGAAAGAGCCACTAGCCACTTTATTGGTTAGCATTTTTTCTGCAGCCGTTTTAGGTTCACTTTTGGGGTATTTAATTGGGCGGTATTTTGGGAAATCGGTTGAAAAACGGCCTGATAGTCTATTATTTAAACGGAAACACCTGGATTCTACTCGGGAATTTTTTGAGAAATTTGGTTTTATGGCTTTGGTGATAAGTCGATTTTTACCCGTAGTTAGAACTTTTGCGCCCATTTTAGCGGGGATTAGTCGAATGTCGTGGTTAAGTTATATTTTTCTGAATCTTTTAGGCGCGTTTCTTTGGGTAGGAATATTGGTGACTGGAGGATATTATTTGGGACATCAATTTCCATGGATCATTAATTATGTTCAATACATCATTTTGTTCTTCTTAGCAGTTACTACTTTCACCGTTATTAAAGGATATATAAAATTTAAAAAATGATTGAGCAATTCGGCTATGTTGGGGCCTTTTTGTTGGCCGGCATTTTTTTTATGGCGTTTGTTTTGTTTTTGGCCAAATGGATCCGGCCGAATAGACCCAATGTAGAAAAATTAAGTACCTATGAATCGGGAGAAGAACCAGTTGGAAATGCGAATATCCGTTTCAATCCCCGATTTTATGTGATTGCCTTGTTATTTCTTCTTTTTGAAATTGAATTAATCTTTTTGTTTCCTTGGGCCGTTGTTTTTCAAGACAAAGAATTGGTCGCTTCTAGTTCCTCATGGAGTAAATATGCCATCATCGAAATGCTGATTTTTATTGGAATTTTAGCTTTGGGATTGGCTTTTGCTTGGGTAAAAGGGTACCTCAACTGGGATAAGCCAGCTATCAAACCAGAAGAATTCGAGTCTCCTATTCCAGCTAAGGCGTATGAAAAGGTTGGGAAGAAATGAGATTTAATAGGTAATGGCCTCGATACTTCGACAGGCTCCGTAACCACGATTTTCTCCACTGACTAAATTCCACGGCTACAATATGGATGTTCCCTTCGGGATTAATTTGCAACTCTGTGAACTTTCTGTTAACAACTATTATTTAACACAAAGTCACGGTTTTTTTTCTCTTTTCTCTCCAGTTTTTCTCTCCTTCCCAAAATTTACCCATCGAATGATTTTATCAAACAACTGAACTTTTAAAATCTTAAATTGCAGGGGGTAAGGGGTCCCATTTCCCCATAAAAAATGATTAGCAGTATCGTTAAATGTAAGCTGATATTTTTAATCAATAAGTCGATTTTTTCGTTCCGATTTTGACTTCGATACTTCGACAGGCTTAGCAACTGCTATTTTCTCCGCGGACTAAATTCCACTGCTACAAAATTGATCTTCCCTTCGGGATTAATCTGCAACTCTGTGAACTTTCTGTTAACAACTATTATTTAACACAAAGTCACGGTTTTTTTCTCTTTTCTCTCCTTTAGTTTTCTCTCCTTCCCAAAATTTACCCATCGAATGATTTTATCAAACAACTGAACTTTTAAAATCTTAAATTGCAGGGGGTAAGGGGTCCCATTTCCCCATAAAAAATGATTAGCAGTATTGCTAAAGGTAAACTGATATTTTTAATCAATAAGTCGATTTTTTCGTTCCGATTTTGACTTCGATACTTCGACAGGCTTAGCAACCGCGATTTTCTCCACGGACTAAATTCCACTGCTACAAAATTGATCTTCCCTTCGGGATTAATTTGCAACTCTGTGAACTTTCTGTTAACAACTATTATTTAACACAAAGTCACGGTTTTTTTCTCTTTTCTCTCCCAGTTTTCTCACCTTCCCAAAATTTACCCATCGAATGATTTTATCAAACAACTGAACTTTTAAAATCTTAAATTGCAGGGGGTAAGGGGTCCCTTTTCCCCATAAAAAATGATTAGCAGTATCGCTAAAGGTAAACTGATATTTTTAATCAATAAGTCGATTTTTTCGTTCCGATTTTGACTTCGATACTTCGACAGGCTTAGCAACTGCTATTTTTTCCACGGACTAAATTCCACGGCTACAAAATTGATGGACCCTTCGGGATTAATTTGCAACTCTGTGAACTTTCTGTTAACAACTATTAATTAACACAAAGTCACGATTTTTTTCTCTTTTTCCCGTTTTCTCTCCTACCTCCTCGTTCGTTTATTGTTAAAATTAATTCCAAAAACGATTTCATGAGATCCGTAATTTCGGTCAAAAATACCATTGAAATGGAAGTCGTAGGAATAGGATAGTTGACTTGTTTGACTAATTTGTAGTCCTAATAACGCAGAAACAGCTTCTTTGTGTCGATAAGAGGCACCTAGCCAAAAGAGATCATTAAAATTTGCTTTAACATTTCCTTCTAATACCACATTTTTAAAATTGGTACTTTTGATCAAAAGGGATGGACTAATGCTAATTGCGTTATTAATTCTTTTGGTAATTCCTGTTTGAAGTTGGTAACTTGGGCTGGTTTCTCCTAGCCAAGAAACGGTATCTGCTTTTGCTTGTTTAGCTAAACGTTCATAATTGACACTTTGTAAAACAATTTGATTGGCAGCTAATCCAATATAACCTTCTCTAGTATAATATAAAGCACCGATGTTGATTAATGGATGGCCACCTGTTAATTGTCCTTCCGAAAGTAATCGATTATCAATGGGATCTCTTGCATCAAAATTGCCAACATTGAAATCGACAAGTCGTTGATGTACCCCTACCGAGCCACCGACAGAAATTTTCCTTTCTCCACCCAAGGGCAAATGATAGGCATAAGTTAAAGCAAGTGAATAGTCGAACAAAGGACCGAATTGGTCAGACATTAACTGCACTCCAAATCCTTGATGAAAATTCCCTTTAACATCTTTTTTGCGAATTTGTGTTGGGGTAAAGTTTCTACGAATCGATTTTGAAATGTAGGGCGTTGGGCCATCGGAAGTTCTGTCTTCTTTGTCTATAGCTAAATTGGCTGTCACATAAAATGTTTTGGATGGAACTCCTAAACCCAGCCATTGTTGTCGAAAACCAGTTTTTATATCAATATAATCTTCATAACCAGCAAATGCAGGGTTATAAAGGTATTTATTCATCATGTATTGAGTAAATTGGGGCCCTTGTTGCCCAAGAAAGCTAAGTGGTAATAGTATTAAAACTAGAATTTTAAAATATCTCATTCAGAATGATTAGAACCTAAAAATTGCTTAAATATATTTAAATTCGTTTGAACTTTAAGAAAATTTATCAGGTTTTTAGAAATTAAAGGTCTGATAATCCAATTATATGCGCTACAAAAGCTATCCCTTAAATCAATTACATTCGTTTTCTGGCCTTTTATTGGATTATTTGTCCGGTAAAGAAAGTTTGAAAAACCTTTACGGCCAATCGCCCGTTTTATCTTCTTTCGAAAATCAAATCCAAGCGAAATCTAATTTTCCTGTAAATAATCGGAAAGTATTGGTGGACGTTTTGAAAAAACAATACGATTCATTTGAAAAAGCTCCCAACCTAGATCTTTTATTGGAATCAAAAACTTTTACGGTTACTACAGGTCATCAATTGAATTTATTTACGGGCCCATTATATCTAATTTTCAAAATTGTTTCGACCATTAATTTGGCAAAGAAATTGAAAGAACAATATCCTGAATTCAATTTTGTACCTGTTTATTGGATGGCAACGGAAGACCATGACTGGGATGAAATCAACCATTTCCATTGGTTTGGGAAAAAATACACTTTTGAAACGGATCAAAAAGGGCCAGTAGGGAAGTTTCATTTACAACAAATGCCAGCTTTTTTGGCCTCCTTGCCCGAAAAATCAGAAATTTTTGAGCACGCTTATTTGACGGGAAAAACCCTTAGCGAAGCAGTTCGAATCTATATACATGCTTTATTCCCTGATGAAAATTTGATTTGTTTGGATGCGGATGATCGTGACTTAAAAAGCGAATTTACTTCGGTTATCAAATCCGATTTGATCGATTTTGCGCATGTGGATTTGGTGAAAAAAGCGAATTCGGAATTAGAAAAATTGGGTTATAAACCTCAAATCCATGCCAGAGAAATCAATTTTTTCTATTTACAAGATGGATTTAGAGAGCGAATTGAATATCAGGAAGGCCGATATACTGTTTTGAATAGTCCAATTTCTTGGACTACTTCTGATTTGGAGCTTGAAATACAATCACATCCTGAGCGATTTAGTCCCAATGTTGTGTTGAGACCGATTTACCAAGAAAGTATTTTGCCTAATTTAGCCTATTTGGGAGGGGGTGCAGAAGTGTCGTATTGGTTACAATTAAAAGGGATATTTGACTTGCATCAAGTTCCTTACCCGATTTTATTGCCTCGTAATTTTGGCTTGATTTTAAGTCCGCAACAACAACAAAGAATCCAAAAATTGAATGTTACCATACCTGATTTATTCTTGGATGATATCACATTGAAAAAGAAATTTGTCGAGCAACATTCGGAGAATACCTTGGATTTTCAAGCAGAACAAAAATTGATTGATCCCATTATGGATCAAGTCTTGTCAAAAATTGTGGCTGTGGATAAAACCTTGGAAGCCGCTGTTTTAGCTGAAAAACATAAATGGCTGAGTGGCCTTGAGAATTTAGAAAAACGGATGAAAAAGGCGGAGGAACGTAATCAGGAAACACAAGTTCAACAATTGATGGGTCTCAAATCCAAATTATTTCCAGAGGGTCATTGGCAAGAAAGACATGATAATTTATTGAATTTCTACATCAATTATCCGAATCTAATTTCTGACCTATTGGAAACGTTTGATGCTCTGAATTTCGAATTATACGTGCTTGAATTAGCCTAAACATGCCACAGAAACTAACTCCTTCCGAATTTCTTGAGGCGGCCAAAAGCTTTCCCATACTGGACGTCCGCTCACCTGCCGAATTCGAACGGGCACATATTCCTGGGGCGATTTCTTTTCCCATTTTTTCCAATTCGGAACGAGCGGCTGTTGGCACCTGTTATAAAAATGAAGGGAAAGATAAAGCTGTTGAACTAGGTTTAACTTTCGTAGGCCCGAATTTGGCGGATTGGGTGAAAGAAGCAAAAAAAATCGCTGTTGAAGGTACGATTTTAGTCCATTGTTGGAGAGGAGGCATGCGCAGTGGCAGTATGGCATGGTTATTTGAAACCGCAGGATTAAAAGTGAAGATATTGATGGGGGGTTATAAAGCCTATCGTCAATGTGTATTGGAGAAATTTCAAGAAAAAATACCTTTAATTGTTTTAGGAGGAAAAACAGGTTCGGGTAAAACAGAAATTTTAAAGGGTTTGGGCGAGAAGAATTTTCAAATTATTGATTTAGAAGGACTTGCTCATCATCGTGGTTCTGCATTTGGTCATTTGGGACTCGAAGTTCAACCTAGTAGCGAGCATTTTGAGAATTTACTTCATCTTGAATTAATGAAATTTGATTGGACAAAGCCCATTTGGGTGGAGGATGAGAGCAGGCACATTGGACAGGTATTTATGAATTTTCATTTTTATGAACAATTGAGAAAGGCTACCTTGTTATTTATGGACATAGATGCTGAATACCGTTTACCTCATTTAGTCGATGTTTATGCACAATATCCCAAAGATCAATTGGAAGTGGCATTGGGAAAAATTAAAAAACGCTTGGGTGGACAACATTATCAAAATGCCATTCAAAAATTAGAGGAAGGAGACTTCCGAGATGTGGCGGCCATTACTTTGCAGTATTATGACAAAGCCTATTTGCATGGATTAGCGCAAAGAGATCCCGATTCTGTTCATCGTTTGGAAGTGAATACGCTCGACACAAATTTGCAAATGGAAGCCATTTTAAGTCATTCATTGAGTAAATTTACATTTTAAAGAAAATCGTATGTCTTCAAATAATTTTTTGCAACATATTTTACAGAAGCATCAAAGCACGAAATCTTTTCCTGCTACGTCTGATATAAAAAAGCTTTTCACCAAAATATTATTGACGCTTTTTCCAGAACAAACGCAAAAGCATTTTACTCAAATAGAAGATTTAACCCTTGTTTGGGAAAGTATTGAAAATGGCTTGGAGAGCCTTTTACATACAATGAAGTCGGAGTTATCGGATTCGCCTGCACAAATCGCCAATCGATATATGGATAAAATTCCAAGTATTTATGATTTGTTATTGACGGATGTGGAGGCAATGGTGAATGGGGATCCCGCGGCGACGACTGATTACGAGGTAATTCGTACTTATCCTGGATTTTATGCCATGGTTTTCTATCGGTTAGCCCATGGTTTACAAGAAGAAAATGTTCCATTGATTCCAAGAATTTTAACTGAATATGCCCATTCCAAAACGGGGATTGACATTCACCCTGGCGCGAGTATTGGTAAATATTTTTTTATGGATCATGGTACTGGAATCGTGATTGGAGAAACTTGTACCATAGGGGAAAGAGTTAAGATTTATCAAGGAGTAACGCTTGGGGCTCTTTCTGTTGATAAGAGCATGGCATCCACAAAGCGTCATCCAACGATAGAAGATGGAGTGGTCATTTATTCTGGGGCGACTATTTTAGGCGGAGATACCATTGTTGGGAGCAATTCCATCATTGGAGGAAATGTGTGGTTGACTAAAAGCGTTAAGCCCAATACCAAATTATATTTTCAGTCAAATACCAAAGAAATAACCGATTAAGCATGCATCAATTATTAGAACTTGTAGGGAATACCCCATTGGTTGAGATAAAAAAAATGAATCCCAATCCCAATGTTCGCATTTTTGGGAAATTAGAAGGGAATAATCCAGGTGGTTCGGTGAAGGACCGTGCGGCCAAAAGTATGATTGAAGGAGCCATCTTGCGTGGCGAAATTAAAGCAGGCACCAAGTTGGTGGAGGCAACTTCGGGAAATACGGGGATAGCTTTAGCCATGATTGCTCGATTATACGATTTAGAAATTGAATTGGCCATGCCGGCGAATTCTACTCGTGAAAGGGTTTTAACCATGGAAGCCTTTGGTGCGAAGGTGGTCCTAACTGAAAGCATTGAATCCGCACGAGATTATGCTGTAGAAAAAGCGGCTCAAGGAGATTATATTTTATTGAATCAATTTGAAAATCCGGATAATTATTTGGCTCATTATAAAACGACTGGGCCTGAAATTTGGAAAGATACCCAAGGACAAATTACTCATTTTGTTAGTTCCATGGGTACTACGGGTACCATTATGGGGACTTCCATGTATTTGAAGGAACAAAATCCAGGGATACAAATTGTAGGTTGTCAGCCAACGGAAGGATCTAAAATTCCAGGTATTAGACGCTGGCCAGAAGAATATCGTCCTAAAATTTACCAACCGAATCGGGTTGATCGAATTTTGGATATTTCGGAAGTGGAGGCAACAGAAACAACCCGCCAATTGGCCAAGGTCGAAGGTGTTTTTGGCGGAATGAGTAGCGGTGGAGCGGTATCGGCTAGTTTACGATTAGCCGAGGAGTTGGAAACTGGTTTGATTGTTTGTATTATTTGTGATCGAGGAGATCGATATTTATCAAGTGGGCTTTTTGGGTAGAGAGAAGAGAGAAAACGGGAAAAGAGAAAAGAGAAGAGAGAAAACGAGAAAAGAGAAAAGAGAAAACGAGAAAAGAGAAAACAAGAAAATAGAAAAAAATCCGTGACTTTGTGTTAAATAATAGTTGTTAACACAAGGGTTCCGTGTTTCAAATTAATCCCCTATTTGGCGATCATAAAAAGGATTTTACCAACTTAGTTATCAGCTTCTTGATAAATGAATGTGCTCATTTTTCTTTTCTAAAATGGCTTATAATTTTATAAAATTAAACCTTTATTCATAACAAAAGTTTCATTATAACGAAACTTTTGTTAATTTACGTAATATTATCTCCACTAATATAGAAATGCATGCATATTTTAAAGTCGAAATATCGGAAGAGGTATTTCAATTTTTGAAATCGATTGATAAGAAACATTCAAAAAAGATATTATATAATATTAGAAAAGCTCAAACGGAACAAAATACCCAATTATTCAAAAAAATTAACGAAGAAATATGGGAATTTCGATGTTTATACAACGGTATTCAGTACAGAACGCTCGCATTTTGGGATAAAAAAACGAAAGAGGAGACACTAGTAATTGCTTGTTTCATTTTTATCAAGAAAAGAAGCAAAATACCTACAAACGAAATTCAAAAAGCAGAACAATATAGAATCCAATATTTCAATCAAAACATATGAAAACCTATTCCATCGAAGAAGTTCAGGATCAATTAATTGGTCCTATTGGAAGCCCTACTAGAGATCGTTTTGAATATGATCTACAAATGGACCTGATTGGTCATGCAATTAAGCAATCCAGAAAAGAAAGAAGGCTCACCCAGGAGGAATTAGGTAAACTAATTGGGGTGCAAAAGGCTCAAATTTCAAGATTAGAAAAAAACCCAAGAAATGTGACCATCGAAACGCTCATTCGAGTTTTTCATGCACTAAAAGCTCAGGTGAAACTTCAAATTGAAATGTAAAAGAGGAATAGAGAAAACGGGAAAAGAGAAAACAAGAAAAGAGAAAAAAATCCGTGACTTTGTGTTAAATAATAGTTGTTAACACAAGGGTTCCCGTGTTTCAAATTAATCCCGTAGGGAATACAAAATTGTAGCCATGGACTTTAGTCCGTGGCGGAAATAAAAAGAGAGAAAAACACAAAGGCACGAAGAAATACATCTTCGTGCCTTAAAGTTGATAATTGAGTTGTAATTACTCAGCTGAATCAGCAGCAGCTTTTTTCGCTGGAGCTTTCTTTGCTTTTGGAGCAGCAACTTCTTCTACAGCAGCTTCAACAGCCGGTGCAGCCTCAACAGCTGGAGCAGCAGCTTTCGCTGGTGCTTTTTTCTCCACTGGAGCAGCAGCAACAGCTGGCAATACGTGAACGAAAGAACGTCCTTTAAATCCTTTTTTGAAAGCCACTACACCATCAGCTAAAGCAAATAATGTATGATCTTTTCCTAAACCAACGTTTTCTCCTGGATTATGTGCAGTTCCACGTTGACGTACAATGATATTTCCTGCGATGACAGCCTGTCCTCCAAATAACTTAACGCCTAATCGCTTACTATGCGATTCACGACCGTTTTTCGATGATCCGGCTCCTTTTTTGTGTGCCATGTTATGTTAATTTATACGCTATATGCGAGTATTTGACAATTATTTTAAAGAAATTGATTCAATCAACACTTTTGTTAAGTCTTGACGGTGACCATTCATTTTTTGGTAAGTTTTTCTACGTTTCTTCTTGAAAACCAATACTTTTTCTCCACGAACGTGAGCAACTATTTTACCTGTGATTTTAGCTCCCTCTACTGTTGGGGCTCCTACGGTCACATCTCCGTCTTTGTCAACAAGTAAAACCTTGTCGAATACCAGTGCAGCGCCTTCCGCTCCCGCCAAACGGTGGGTATAAACGGTACGGTCTTTTTCTACTTTAAATTGCTGCCCGGCAATTTCTACGATTGCGTACATTTTGTTATGTATTTAAGTGAAACAATCCCACGAGGCCAGACACGATCGTCTTTAATGAGCCTTTTAAATGGGGATGCGAAGTTAAGAAGATTATTTCTAATAAACAAACTCCCCGAATTCACTTTTTATCGTCAGCTTCTTGACCGCCGATGCCTCCACTCGACCTACCACTTGTGCTGGAATGCCAAAGGATTCAGAAATGGCCATAATTTGGTCCGCATACGCCGGATTTGCATAAATCTCCAATCGATGACCCATGTTAAAAACTTTGTACATTTCGCTGTAAGAAGTACCACTTTCCTGTTGAATCAATTCAAAAAGTGCTGGAACTTTGAATAAATTATCTTTGATAACATGCACATGGTCAACAAAATGCATCACTTTCGTTTGAGCACCACCCGAACAATGAACCATCCCATGTAAATGTGGTCTCAATTCTGTCAACAAAGCTTTTACCACTGGAGCATAGGTTCTAGTTGGCGATAAAATCAATTGTCCAACGTTCAATGGCGTACCCGCCACAGCTTCCGTTAATTGCTTGGATCCTGAATACACCAAATCCGAGGGTACCTGTGGATCAAAACTCTCCGGATATTTTTTGGCTAAATAATTCCCCAATACATCATGGCGAGCGGAAGTCAATCCGTTACTTCCCATTCCTCCATTATATACTTTTTCATAATTCGCTTGACCGTCCGAAGCCAAACCAATGATGACATCCCCTGCTTGAATATTTCCATTGGAAATTACATCAGAACGTTTCATTCTACCAATCACTGTACTATCCACAATAATGGTTCTTACCAAATCTCCCACATCGGCCGTTTCTCCACCCGTCGAATAAATGCCAATGCCATTGTCACGAAGCATTTGCAAAACTTCCTCCGTTCCATTGATGATTTCAGCAATCACTTCCCCCGGAATTAAATTTTTATTTCTTCCAATGGTACTAGACAACAACATTTGATCCGTAGCACCTACGCAAATTAAATCGTCGGTGTTCATCACAACCGCATCTTGCGCAATTCCCCTCCAAACAGAAATATCTCCTGTTTCTTTCCAATACAAATAAGCCAAAGATGATTTTGTTCCAGCTCCATCTGCATGCATGATGTTGCAATAATCGGCATCTCCACCCAAAATATCAGGTGAAATTTTACAAAATGCTTGAGGAAATAGTCCTTTATCTAGCTTCGAAATCGCTTGATGAACATCTTCTTTGGAGGCAGAAACTCCACGTTGCAAATAGCGCTCAGATGACATAATTTTTTATGATATTTTTAATTGTGCAAATTCTTTAGCAAAATACGTCAAGATAACTTGAGCACCTGCCCTTTTGATTGATAAAAGACTTTCTAACATGGCCTTTTCTCCATCTATCCAACCATTTAATGCCGCAGCTTTTACCATGGCATATTCACCCGAAACATTGTAAGCTGCAATCGGTAAATTACTGTTCTCTTTCAATAAGGCAATGATGTCCAAATAAGCCAAGGCAGGCTTTACCATCAGAAAATCCGCTCCTTCCAATTCGTCTAATTCCGCTTCTCTCAATGCCTCTCGCTGATTCGCTGGATTCATTTGATAGGTTTTTTTGTCGCCAAATTTAGGGGCAGATTCCAAAGCATCCCTAAATGGTCCGTAAAATGCCGATGCGTATTTGGCTGTGTAAGCCATGATTCCAACGTTGGAAAAACCTGCATCATCCAATGATTCCCTCAAATAACCCACTCGGCCATCCATCATATCAGATGGCCCCATCAATTGACTACCTGCTTGTGCTTGAGCAATGGCCATTTTGGCTAAAATGGGCAAGGTTTCATCATTGATGATTTGACCATTTTTTACCACACCGTCATGCCCATCGGAACTATAAGGATCCATGGCCACATCGGTTAATAAACTAATTTCTGGGAATCTGCTGGAAATAGCATAAATGGACTCCAAATATAAATTGCCTTTGCGGTAACTCTCAGAGGCTATTGAATCTTTTTTATCTTCTGCGATTTGAGGAAATAAAGCAAAAGATTGTATGCCTAATTCCACACATTCTTCAATTTCCTTCAATAATAAATCCAAACTAAAGCGATGAATGCCCGGCATAGATGCGATGGCCGACTTTTTATTCACACCATCCATGACAAACAATGGAAACATCATGTCTTTCACAGATAATCTATTTTCCTCTACCATTGTACGAATAACTGCACTTTGGCGATTTCTTCGGGGTCTTTGCAACATAGTTTTTTGAATTAAGGCGCAATTTACAGAAAAGCGGTGATTTAGTTATTAGGTATTAGTTTTTAGTTATTAGGAGAAGAGAGAAAGTCATAAAAAAGAAAAAACTAATAACTAATACCTAAAATGCGAATTAAGGGTCAAAAACCTATTTGAACCAATAAAAAAACCAAGATAGTCGGGTTGAATACTCTTTATGTCCCTAGTGTTAAAAACAAATCCCTTATTTAACGCAAATACTCATTGATGTCAATTACCTCCTTCATTATTTTCTCAACTTCCGATATCACATTGCCATTTATTGGCTAATTCATTTTCTAAGGCATTTCTTTTTTTTAGAAAAAAAGAAACAAAAAAACTTATTTGCTTCAAGTTAATCCAAGACGATTCAGTCAGCTGACTGACCGATTTTCACTTCGCTATCGGCTATTTTCTTTGACCCCGACGCACGCTTTCCCATGCGCATTGTCAAAGCCCCGCCTACCGCTTCGCTCAAATCTTTCGTCGGATTAACCGTAAGTTCATTTATAGGTTCGAAAAAAGAAAAAATAGCGTTGGCTGAGTGGAGTCGAAGCCAAATGTAATAAGAATAGAAGCGTAAATTGGATATTTTAACCCTTGACTCGCATTAATAATTCATACTTCCACACACCCCACATATTTTCCTGGAATGGGATTATAACCCAACTCTTGGGTGAGTCCCACTTCGGAGGTGAAATAACCCCAAGTGGTTAATTCTTTGATCATGGTGAAAAAATGGGTCTGTCCGTTCTGGCCTTTTGATTGACTAGCGGCATTGTCCCATTCAAGGACAAAATCCCATTTTTGTTGGGGTGAATATGTTAGTAAATCCTTGGGTATACTGGCCAATCCTTCCATGAATATTTTTTGCTCCTCCAGGGTGTAACAATCTGAAACGATGTTTTGCATGAAATCTACAATCTTAGCGGCTTTGGCGCCTGGCGATTTTTTTGTGGCAGGAATAATTATTTCCGCGATCTCACCTAATTGCTTTCGTTCCTCTTTGGAAAAGGAAATTCTTTTGTCGGAAGTTTGACAAGCCGACAAAAATGCCTCCGCTCCTATAAATCCAGCAAAAAATAAAGTCGCACCTGCTTGAATCGATTCTCTTCTGTTCATTTTACAAATTCCCTTTTTTGAATTCAACAACCGCATGGGCCACAGCCCGAGCGGTTAAAGCCATGTACAAAATGGATGGGCTCTGATTTCCCGTACTGGTCATGCAAGCTCCATCTGTTACATAGACATTTAGACAACTATGTAATTGATTGTTTTCGTTTAACATGGAAGTCCGTGGGTCTTTG
Organism: Aquirufa sp. ROCK2-A2; assembly: GCF_054558485.1. Lineage (NCBI taxonomy): Bacteria > Pseudomonadati > Bacteroidota > Cytophagia > Cytophagales > Flectobacillaceae > Aquirufa > Aquirufa sp. ROCK2-A2. Next base: position 59,654 of record NZ_JBPXKA010000005.1, on the reverse strand, counting down.
CCCATTCGAACCCCTCCCATTTCATGAATATCTAACCCAGGCGCTTGCTTGCTATCCCTGGATTCATAATCCACACAGCCAATTTTCTCCAACATTTCTTTGCTTTGTTCCAAGAAATCCTTCACCATCAACTCGTCGTTTTCATCATAGCCTACATCCGTCACCAATAATGGAATTCCCCAAGCATCTTTTTGGTCTTTGCTTAAATAAACCCGATTACTCGCCTTAGGGATAGTTTCCCCTTGCATGTACATGTAAATATGCCAATCGCCCAGCTCTGTCAAAGCCTTTTTGTAATCGGCACCAATCTGCGGACCACCTTCTGTTCCTGTTTTCTTGGTCCGATAAGCGCCCGTAAACGTGGTGTACCCACCCACAAAATCCATGTCTTTTTGGTATAGATTCCGAAAATTGGCTAAAATGGCTTCCGTCGGATTATTTCCATACACATATTTATCTTGAAAACCCTCTATTCGGGCATTCGCAGAAGCGCGGTAATTATGGAAACAAATGTACCGACCAAGAATATCGTTGTCATTTCCTAATCCATTAGGAAAACGAGGAGAAATAGAATTCAATAAAATCAAATTGGTATTTAGAGCAGAAGCATTTAAAAAGATGATTTTGGCGTAAAAAATTTCTTCTTGATGGGTTTCTGAATCAATGATTTTTACCCCTTTCGCCTTACCTGTTTGTTCATCATAAATAAGCGAATGAACCACGGAATGCGGCCTTAATGTCAAATTGCCTGTCTTCTTCGCCCAAGGCAAAGTGGAGGCATTGGAACTAAAATATCCACCATAAGGGCAACCTCGCATACATAAATTACGGCCTTGACAATCGCTCCGACCTTGCTCTTTTTGAACTTCAGAAGCTTTGCTCAATTGCGCCCAACGGCCTTGAACCACGTGTCTATCAGGGTAAAATGCCTTGATTTTATCCGACATATATTGTTCGACACAATTGAAATCAAAAGGTGGCAAAAATTCGCCATCCGGCATGGCTTCAATCCCATCTTTGTTTCCGCAAACTCCAATAAACTTTTCTACATGTGAATACCATGGAGCGATGTCTTTGTACTGAATAGGCCATTCAATGCCATAGCCATATTTGGCTGGAGCTTCAAATTCCGACTGGCTCCAACGCTGTGTTGCACGGCCCCAAATGAGGGATTTTCCGCCTACTTGATAGCCTCTGATCCAATCAAAAGGCCGCTTTTGAACATAGGGATGATCGGCGTCTTTGATAAAAAAATGAGCCGTATCTTCTCCAAAACCTGCTGCTTTGGAAATCAATGGATTTTGTTCTTTGTATTGCCTGGTGATTTTCCCTCTGTGCGAAAATTCCCATGGCGCTTTCATGGCAGTCGGATAATCTTTGATGTGATCTACATTGCGGCCACGTTCCAAGACCAGGGTTTTCAAACCTTTTTCACAAAGTTCTTTCGCGGCCCAGCCTCCTGAAATGCCCGAACCCACCACAATGGCATCAAATGTATTCATAGCAACAAGGTTTTGAAACTAGGCGTTTTCGTTGATCAAACATTCCACATTGGGATGCAACCAAAGGAATGAAGCCGGCAAATGAGTAGAAATTTTTCTTTCCATGAATTGCTGAATGGCATCCTTTTTGCCAGATCCTGTCACCAAAAAAATGATTTTTTTGGCTTGAAGAATACTACGTAAACCCAAGGTTAAACCAAAAGCAGGTTCAGTTCCTTGCGACAAAGCTGGATCATGTTGGATGGTGCTTTCTGCTAAAATCGCTTTATGGCAATCTACCTGCAAATTATCGGCAGGTTCATTAAAACCGATATGTCCATTTTTTCCTAAACCTAAAATAACAATATCCAAAGGGCCATTCTCGTCGATTGAATCTTGAATACGTTTACATTCGGCTAATAAGTCCGGATTGGTTGTGTCAAATTCTTCATAACGCTGAGTTGGAATTTGCAAGGGTTCTAAAAGATGTTTTTTCAGATACGACTGACAAGAATCTGGATGCGACATGGGAATAATTCCCCACTCGTCAAGTTTTATCACTTGTAAATGATTGAATAAAACGGGATTATTTTGGAAACTTTTTGCCAATTCGGCATACATGCCTGTGGGCGATCCGCCTGTAGCAGCTCCTAATCGTACATCTTTTTTGTTTGTTAAGTCGTCAATGATAATTTGACTAGCATGCGCACTCATTGAGGCATAGTCGGAGAATCGAGTAATTTTCATTTAGGTGTGTTTAGAAAATCAAAGATACGTAAATGAGTTCTGAATTATGAATGATGGCTTATGAGAAAAAATAATTCATACCTCTTAATTCAGCACTTATAATTCATTGACTCCTAAATCAAAATACATGGATTCGTTTTTGCTGAATTCGGTGAATTCTTTTTTCCAAAAAATAAAATGTTTTTCTGAATCAAATTTTTTGAAAAGGATGCGAGTTTCTGGACCGTCTGTAGACTGATGGATTTTAAATTCCAAACGAGCTCGCGTATATTGCTCGTCCCATTGAATGGATAAATTATGAACTAGAGAGAAATTGACAAAACTTACACCAAATTTTTCAATTCCGGAATTAGAAGATTTAACTTCCTTAAACCGTAAATACTTATTCATTTAGGTTTTATAAATTAATGTGGCTTATATATTTTAAAAATTCGGCTCAAAAGTAAAAATTAAAACTTTTGAGCCGAATTTTTAACAGTTCCAAAATGAAAAACTTAGTTCCGTTTTGAAAAAATAATCATTGTTTTCCTTTAAAATATCATATTTTTTGATTCTCCTTTTTTCAAATTCAAATCAAAGGATTTTCCTTGATAAACTATTTTACTTTTTGTACCTGCGGAACTAAGTACATGTAAATCAGTCAATTGGCCATTTTTCCAAGTCATATCAATTTCAAAACCGCCTCTCGCTTTTAATCCCTTAACTTGTCCGTCCTTCCAATTCGATGGCAAGGCAGGAAGTATTTGAATTTCATTAGGCCCTGATTGCAACAACATTTCTGCTACGGCAGCTGCTCCCCCAAAATTTCCATCAATTTGGAAAGGAGGATGCGCATCGAATAAATTCGGATAGGTTCCTCCACCTCTTTGATAATTCACTTTCACGCCATCGGGCTCTACATATTTCAATAACTCTCGATACATTTTATATGCATGATCTCCGTCTTTCAATCGAGCCCAAAGATTAATTCTCCAGCCCTTTGACCAACCGGTAGTTTCATCACCTTTTATTTCCAAAGTGCGTTTAGCCGCATTAGTCAACTCAGGTGTTTTCTCCACGGTCAAATGCGAACCCGGATACAAGCCGAACAAATGGCTTTGATGCCGATGTTTGGAATCTGTATCTTCCCAATCATAATACCACTCCTGTAAATTGCCTTTTTTACCCACTTTATATGGATACAAATTCCCTAAAGCACTTTGCAATTTCGCTTTCATTTCCTTATCTACATTCAACCTTTCTTGGGCAGCAATGACATCCGCGAACAACTCGCGAATCATCGCCAAATCAGCAGAGCCGCCATAGATAGTTTCCCCTTGATATCCTGAAGGAGTGATATAGCGGTTCTCGGGGGAAGTAGAAGGCGAAGTCATCAGATTCCCGTTTTTATCTGGAATGAGCATAGCCAAGCAAAATTCAGCTGCTCCTTTCATCAAAGGATAGGCTTTTTGTTTCAAGAAAATTTCGTCTTTGGTAAACAAATAATGTTCCCATAAATGGGTAGAAGCCCAGGCTCCTCCCATGTACCAATTGGCCCAACTTGGGCTTCCATTTCCAAAATCGCCAACTGGATTACTCATTGCCCAAATGTCGGAATTATGGTGAACGGTCCATCCAGGTGCATCATAAAATGTTTTGGCTGTTATTTTACCCGTCTTTTCCAAATTTTCTAAGAAGGTTAAAAAGGGCGTGTGCATTTCCGACAAATTGGTATTTTCGGCCAACCAATAATTTTCTTCGGCATTGATATTCATCGTGTAATTCGAACTCCAAGGTGGTTGGATGTGAGGATTCCACAATCCTTGCAAATTGGCAGGAACACCAGGTGTACGAGAAGAACTGATCAATAAATATCGGCCGAATTGGAAATACAAGGTTTCTAAATAAGGATCCGATTCTCCCTTGGCATATCTTCTCAAGCGTTCATCTGTTGGCAATTCAGGCGCTTTATTTCCTCCCAAGGCCAATTGGACACGTTGGTAATATGTTTGATAATCTTGAATATGCTTTTTGCGTAAATCCTCCACTTTAATTTTACTTGCCTCTTGTAATTGTTTTTCGGCAATTGCATCATCGTCCAAACCTTGGGTATTGGGATTTTTATCAAAGCCGTTGAAACTAGTGGCCAAAGAAACCAAGACAGTAGCCTCCGTACCTTTTTCCAAGCTCAAAGTAGAATCAGTTTGCACCACGCGGCCATCCGTTTGTTGGATTAAGACATCTGTAGAAAATCGGGTACCTCGATTTTCCATATAAATAATGGGATTACCTTTTTTCCGTACATAATTTGGTTCAGCTCGAACAGGGGCATTGCCTTGAAAATGAAGATGATTGATCGTAGCTTTATTTTTGTATTTTAATTGGGAATCAAATCGTACCTTAAAACTTAAACCTCCCTTTTGAGAGCTTTTAAGATGAATCACAATGACTTTATCTGGATAGGAAACAAAATATTCTTTTTGAATTAGATTATCCGCCTCTTGATATTTAACCGAAGCAATAGCTTTGTCGAGATCTAATTCTCGGTAATAATTTTTCGGATTTTTGGCATCAAAATCTAGGTAAAGTGTTCCCAAAGGAGCATAAGATTCGGAGAATTTACCCTGTAATTTTTTCACCAATGAATCGGCCAAGCGGTAATTTTCTTGTTTCAAAGCTTCACGAACGCCTGGCAAGTGTTTATAGGCCTCTTTGTTCATATAAGGATCCACGGGTTCACCAGACCATAAGGTTATATCGTTCAAAAAGATTTTATCGGTAGAAGTTCCGCCAAAGACCGTTGCCCCTACTCGGCCGTTTCCTAATACCAAAGCCTCTTCAAAATAGGTGGCTGGTTTATCGTACCAAAGTTTCATAGGAGCCTGGATAATCGGCTTTTTTTGTCCGTAGGCAAATGTGTTTATTAGGAGGAAGGATAAGAGGAGTTTTTTCATAAAAATTAAATAGGTAATAGGTAATAGGTAATAGGTAATAGGTAATAGGTAATAGGTAATAGGTAATAGGTAATAGGTAATAGGTAATAGGTAATAGGTAATAGGTAATAGGTAATTTAAAAAACTAATACCTAATAACTTAACACTAATAACTAAACAAGTTTCTTTTTCAAATTAGTCATTTTTGCAAAGCCATCTTTGGCAACGACCAAGGCATCTTTGGCATATAATTCTTTGTTAAAAAGTTCCAAAGAAATAACCAATGGCTTGTTTCCAGCATTTAGGCTATGGATAATTTTTTCGATTGGTGCATCGCCATCGCCTACATAAATTCGGTCGGCATCTTTGATGGTTTCAGGTTTTAAATGGGTGTGATAATCATTCACATGGAAGATATCAATGGCATTTTCGCCAACCAAATGTAGACTGTCCAGGCTGGTTTCTCCTTTGTAAATATGGAAAACATCCAATAACAATTTCGCATCTGGTTGCCCTGCCTCCGCCGCAACAAAAAGCACGTCGGCCACTCGGTTCAAGCATTTAGAATGTCCCCACATTTCCAATTGCGGGATTACCTCCATTTGTTTCCCAAGATCTAAAATGATGCGATATCGCTCAGCGGCTGCTTTTAAGTTTAAATCGGCTTGCTGAGTGGCACCCATGGGTGGAGCAGCGGTTCGCAAGCAACCTAATTCTCGAACCCAAGACATTTCTTTTTTCAATTGTTCCAAACCCTTGCCGCGGACCGCATTATCATCCACAATCCAAGGCGCAAAACCGATGGTATTTTCAATTTTCAAACCTAAATCGGATATGACTTTTTTGGCTTCTTGAATAGATCCCCCTGACTGTAAATATTTTTCTAAGGTTGGTACCCAAATTTCAACGGATCGAAAACCCGCTTGTGCAGCAATTTGCAATTCTTTGATGAAACCCAAATTTTGCCCCATGATGGTACTTAAATTCAGGCATAGGGTAAATTCCTTTTTGTTTTCTTTACTCAACTGTTGTTCCATCTGAGGAATAGCTGCGGCTCCTGCGAATAATCCAGAGGATTGAAGCATTTCTCTTCGCGTAAGTTTCATAGGTTAATAGGTATTAAATTTTACGTAAACTTATCCAATTATTTTTCAAATTCAATGATGTGATCCGAAGCATAAGAATCGTCTCCGGGTTTGATTCGTTTGACAAAAAAACGGGCCTTCTTTCCTAGTCGAAGTGAAGTGTATTTCTTCTGAAGCGATTCCTTGTCGTCCAATGGCTGTAAAGAAGGATACCACAAAATATACCCTGGTTTTTCAAAAAGTAGTCGAGGCTTGGTCCAATCTTGCGAATTATTTCCCTCTTCAAGGTTTTTATTTGGGTTAAATGAAATAAAGACACGGCTGCCTCTCCATGATAAACCTTCGGATTTGGCCATGAGCATGACCCAACAGTTTAAATATTCATTCCAACTGACCGAGGGCCCCCAATAAAATCCGGCTTTGGGAGAAGTGACTGGTCCGCCACCATCTTTTTTGGCAATTTGCAAAGATTTGATGGGAGCACCTACCCCATCAAAAGGTGCATTAAAACCTTTCCCATCCCATCTTTTGGCTTTTCCTTGGGGTTGATCTAAATCTTTCAGGGCGATTCTAGCTACACTGATACATTGCCCGTTTTTTTCTTTAAATGGGTCAAAAGTAGTGGCATTATAGGTTCCAGGATAGCCATATTCACTGTAAAAAAGGTACAGATATTCGCCATTGGCTACGGCCGAAGGATCGCCGACACCACCGGCAAAAGCATTGGAAATACTGTGTGGTTTTAAGGACATTCGTTCGTTCAAGTCTTCTATGAAAATTCCTTTATTTTCCCACGACTTTCCACCGTCTTTCGACTTCATGATACCGATTCGGCAAACGGCAGCAGGGCTATCTTTACCGGTTAGACCTTGAGGCCATAGCGGTGAGTTTTGATAGCCTTTTCCTGTTTTTGGACGATAAGGAAAGGTTTCTGGATAGTTTTCATTGTGGTATACACCAAAAAGAGTTTTCCCGGAAGAATCATTAGGGTCTTGGTACACCGTTTCAAACCAAACAGCTCCATGGAGGCCTTCTTCTTCAGGCTTCACGTTCAAGGGCATCACTGGATTATGAAATTCTTCTTTTTCATTGCTAAAAACATCGATGGAATGTAAGCCATCGGAATATTTAAGGTCTCTAGCATTTCCCCAAAGAGGATCTTCCCCATATTTTCCTGGAAAAATTCGAAGGGTATCGCCAATCCATGCTTCGGCCATGTTACAATCGACAAAGGAATTGAATTTAATTTTTTCAACAAGTGTTAGTCGAAAATTGGGACTAAATTCTTTGGAAGAATCCGACTGGCAAGAATTGAACAGAACAAGAACTCCTAAACAAAATAGGGTAAAAGAGATTTTCATAGAAGAAAGAAAAATAGGTTAATTTTCAGCTGGTAAATTAGAAAATAATCTGTTTAGATTTACCATTTTTTGTAGGGAAAATGAAAATAGGTAATAGGTAAAAGGTAATAGGTAATAGGTAAAAGGTAATAGGTAATAGGTAATGGGTAATAGGTAATAGGTAATAGGTAATAGGTTACTTTTCTCTTTTCCCATTTTCTCTCTCCTCTTTTCACTAGGTAAATGACACAAGACCGTTTTTATTCAAAACAAAAAACCCCATCATTGCTGACAGGGTTTTCGATTTCAATGTGGTGGTAGATCCCGGACTCGAACCGGGGACACACGGATTTTCAGTCCGATGCTCTACCAACTGAGCTAATCCACCTCATTGGCCCGAAGTGATTCGGGACTGCAAAACTAGGAAAAATATTTTTAAATCACAATTTTGCGTTCAAAATAAACAATAAAAAAGCCAATATATTTTCATTAATAAGCCTTTATCTCTATTTTGCCTAGGATTTTGGTTCACACAGCTATTCATATGTTCCTCATTTTTCTAAAACAATTTGTTCGATTGGGTCTTTCGGTATTTTGTCCAGAAATACATATTCGAAACCAATCGGCATTAGCCGAAAAAGGGCCTATCTTATTGGTAGCCAATCATCCCGATTCATTTTTAGATGCCATCATTTTAGGAGCCTATTACCAAAGAAAAATGCATTTTTTGGCTCGAGGTGATGTTTTTGAAAAACCTTTGTTTGGATATTTGCTACGAAAAATAGGAATGATTCCCATCCATCGGATCCGAGAAGGCAAAGAGCATTTGCACCGAAACAGCTCAACTTTTCAGGAATCCGTGGAAATATTGAAAAAAGGGGGAGCGGTTCTGATATTTATCGAGGGAATTTGTTTGAATCATCATGAGATACAACCTTTCAAAAAGGGTGCAACTCGTATTTTAGAAAGTGCGCATCAGCAAGGGGTATTCCCCATCATTCATGTAGCAAGTTTGGGATACAATAGTTTTAGAGCTTTTGGCAAAGTAGTTGATATTCAAATTGAACGACTGGAGTACACTAAGCCTATTATGGAGCCGAAAGACCGTTTGGATTTTAATGCCCAAGTGGATGAAATCATGCGTAAAAATTTAGTGGTCCCCACAAAAATCCTTCCGATCCAGAAAAATGTTTTGTATTACTTAATCAAACCGTATTTTCAGATTGTCCAAAAATTCGTGGATAAAAAAACGCATGGAACGGTATTTTACGATTCTGTTTTATTTGCGGTGTTGTTGTTTACTTTTCCGCTGTATGTATTTGGCATTCTTGCCATTCTCTATGCTTTATTAATCAACTAAAAGAGAGAATCTTAGTCCTCTCTTTTAGTCAAATATTCCATTAAAGTTGTCTATTGATAAAGATGAATGTTCCAACCGTTGGTTTTATTCCAAAGAAATCTACGATGTAATAGTACATGCCATCTGGCAATTCTCCTGTTAGGGTGGTTGGGTCATAGACTTTATTGGCTTGACCTCCCCAATTATTCTCATAATTTTCTGTTTCAAACACAATACCTCCCCATCTATTGAATACCGTAATTTTATTTTTATAACTCAATACGCCAGGAACCACCAAAACATCATTGATTCCATCGCCATTTGGAGAAATTCCTTGTCTTAATAATGGCTCACATTCATCATTATCAATTCGATTCGGCACACCATCATTGTCGCAATCCACAAAATCGCCATAATTCAATATATCCTCCAATTTATCTGCAATTCCATCTGAATCACTATCCAAATCTCTGTAATCCGGGGCACCATCTTTATCTGTATCAACTGGAATTGCCCCATTTGGACCTTTTTCTATGTCGTCCAAAATTGTATCATTGTCGGAATCTACATCTTGATAATCTGGAATACCATCTTTATCCGTATCTGCTGGCACAAGAATTGGATTAACAGAAGTGCCTCCACTTACAAGCGCCTCCACCGCATCTGGTATACCATCATTATCCGAATCTTTATCTTGATAGTCAGGAGTACCATCTTTATCCGTATCTATTGGATTACTGCAGTTTTTCGACTCAAAATTGTCTAACATTCCATCTCCGTCACTATCCACATCTCGATAATTTGGAATCTGATCTTGATCCAAATCAAGAATAAGTTCAAGTGCATCTAAAATACAGTCATTATCTGAATCCAAATCTTGGTAGTCAAAAATACCATCTTTATCGGTATCTGCGAGTTGACAATTAATGAATAGGGGATCATTTTCTGCTTGATCAACCCAACCATTTTTATTCACATCTGCCAATTCATTTAATTTCCCATCTAGATTTACATCTTTGTTGAGGATGAACAATGGTACTCCCTCCCAAGTATCAAAAATGCCATCGTTATCCGAATCTACATCCATATAATTGGCCAAACTATCCTTATCTGTATCCAAAATGCCTTCACAAGCATCCAAAATGCCATCATTATCGGAATCTAAGTCCAAATAATTGGGAATACCATCGCCATCTGTATCAGTTGGTGTAACTCCATTGGGTCCTTTCTCAACTGCATCTGGGATACTGTCATTATCAGCATCTAAGTCTAAGTAATCGGGCGTTCCATCACCATCCGTATCAACAGGTTTTGCTCCATTGGCTCCTTTTTCGGTGGCATCAACTATTCCATCATTGTCAGCATCTAAATCTTGGTAATCAGGGCTGCCATCTTTATCCGAGTCCAAAGGTATCAATGGATTTTTACCTGCCTCTACAATATCTGGAATGCCGTCATTGTCCGAATCTGTCTCTATATAATCAGGGATTCCATCTTTATCGGTATCTGTTGGAATCGCTGGATTCTTCCCTGCTTCTACTACATCTGGGATACCATCATTATCCGAATCGATGTCTAAATAGTCCGAAATTCCGTCTCCGTCTGTATCGATTGGCGCAACTCCATTAGGTCCTTTCTCCACAGAATCAGGAATGCCATCATTGTCAGAATCTACATCCAAATAATCGAATATTCCATCTCCATCTGAATCCAGCGGTGTAGTTCCATTAGGCCCTTTCTCCACCGAATCTGGTATACCATCATTATCGGAATCCGTATCTTGGAAATCTGAAATGCCATCGCCATCCGTATCCAATGGTTTTTTCGGATTTTTACCTGCTTCAATTGCATCCGGTAAACTGTCATTATCCGAATCTTGATCTAAATAATCGGGTGTTCCATCTTTATCGGTATCCAATCGTTGATTTGAACTAGCTCCATTTTCTAATGCGTCTTCCATTCCATCATTGTCAGAATCGAAATCTTGGAAATCTGGAATGCCATCCCCATCCGTATCCTCAGGTTTTGTTGGATTTTTGCCCACTTCCACAGAATCTGGAATTCCGTCATTATCCGAATCGATATCCAAATAATCAGGACTTCCATCATTATCGGTATCCACTGGTGCATTCGGATTCGTGCCGATTTCAAGCTCATCCATAATGCCATCGTTATCTGAATCAGTATCACGGAAATCAGGAGCACCATCACCATCTGAATCCAATGGTTTGATTGGATTTTTACCTACTTCCACCGAATCCGGAATTCCGTCATTATCTGAATCTAAATCTAAATAATCCGAAACGCCATCTTTATCTGTATCTAATGGATCGTTTACTTGTAAACCAATTTCTATTTGATCAGGAATAGAGTCATTATCCGAATCCAAATCTTGGAAATCTGGAGTCCCATCCCCATCTGAATCCACTGGTTTTTTCGGATTATTTCCTACTTCCAGCGAATCTGGAATTCCGTCATTATCCGAATCTACATCCAAATAATCGAATGTTCCATCTTTGTCGGTATCTAATGGCTCGTTCGGATTCGTGCCAATTTCAAGTCCATCAGAAATGCTATCATTGTCCGAATCAGAATCTTGGAAATCGGGAGCACCATCGCCATCTGAATCGATTGGTTTTAATGGATTTTTACCTACTTCCACTGAGTCCGGAATACCGTCGTTATCGGAATCCAAATCTTGGAAATCGGGTGTTCCGTCTTTGTCGGTATCCAATGGATCGCTCGGATTCGTGCCGATTTCAATCACATCAGCAATACCATCATTGTCCGAATCAGGATCTTGGAAATCGGGTAAACCATCGCTGTCTGAATCCGCTGGATTGAATGGATTTTTCCCTACTTCCACTGAATCTGGAATACCATCATCATCGGAATCTAAATCTTGGAAGTCTGGTGTTCCATCTTTATCGGTATCCAAGGCCGTGCTTGGATTTGTGCCAAATTCAAGTCCATCTGAAATGCTATCATTGTCCGAATCAGCATCTTGGTAATCCGGGAATCCGTCCCCATCTGAATCGATTGGTTTTGATGGATTTTTTCCAACTTCCGCTGAATCTGGAATTCCGTCATTATCCGAATCTACATCTTGATAATCTGGCGTTCCATCTTTATCGGTGTCCAATGGCACATTTGAATCCGCTCCCCTTTCAATCGAATCTAAAATACCATCATTATCAGAATCAATATCTTGGAAATCTGATAAACCATCGCCATCTGTATCCACAGGTTTTGTTGGATTTGCTCCCACTTCGACAGCATCAGGAATTCCGTCATTATCTGAATCTAGGTCTAAATAATCAGGTGTCCCATCACTATCCGCATCCCAAGGTTTCGAACAATTTGAACCTGCTTCTACCCGATCAGGAATTCCATCGCCATCCGAATCCGTATCACGGTAGCTTGGGCTATTATCTTTGTCAGGGTCAGCTGTAAATTCCACTGAATCTGGAATACAATCGTTGTCAGAATCAATATCTAATCGATCTGGAATAGTATCTCCATCGGAATCTGCACCACATCTATTAGCGTTCCGTTTTTCTGCAATATCTGCCCATCCATTTCCATTGGCATCGGTATGTTCATTTAATGTGCCATCGAAATTGGCATCATCGTGCCATAAATAAACAGCCACTGTTTCCCAAGCATCTAAAATGCCATCATTATCAGCATCTAAATCCAAGTAATTTGGAAGGCTATCTCCATCCGTATCTGTCAAACCTTCACATTGATCAGACACCCCATCATTGTCTGAATCAAGATCCAAATAATTTGGCCATCCATCCACATCTGATTGTTTGTTTAATTCCACGGCATCGTTCAAGCCATCGCCGTCTGAATCCGCATCCCGGAAATTTGGAATTCCATCTCCATCAAAATCTTGGCAATTGCCTACCGCCCCGAAACATTCCATCGAATTTGGAATTCCATCATTATCACAATCTGCTGATAAATAGGCTTCATAGCCTCTACTTCCCAAAGATGGTATCCGTCCTGTGCCACCTATACAGAAATCCTGTGGCGCAGTGTCGCTTGCGTTTTTCGTTCCATCGCCATCACAATCTTCTTGTTGCCAAGCCAATGTCGTATTCAATCTGTTTTGATGAATGGATTGGTAATCGCACACGTCTTGAGGATTGGTTCCATCTTGTTTTTCCGTTCCATTATTTACTCCATCACCGTCACAATCGAGTGAGTTCCAAACATTATTAAGTGCCAAGGTTTGATGAGTCAAAATGAAACTACATGGATTAGCGGGATCGGTTTGATCCAATAATTCCTGTCCATTGCTTACTCCATCATTGTCACAATCATGCGCTGGATTGGCTGGATCACAAACAACGATGCTCACGATCGCACTAGCACATTGAGCTGGATAATAGTTATTATCGCAAACGGTATATCGAACAGTGACGGTATTAGGGTCGCCTGGTTGAGGAGTGTAACGAATATTTCCTGTTGCTGGATCCAATTGAACTAAACCTGTAGCTGTTCCTGCACCAGCGCCGGTTTGTCGAGTGATAGCAATTCCATTCCCTGGTTTAATTTGGTCATTATACAATATGTTGCCTTCAAAAACCCCATTGGTTTGATTGGTAATAATGTCATTTGAGCTTGTGAGACTAGGTTCTACGACAATATGCAAGGTGGCTTGAACACAAGAAGGCGTATTCGCTTGATCACAAATCGTGTAAGGAACATCCACCGTTCCAACAAAACCATTGGCAGGAATGAATACATAAGTACCATTTGGATTCATTGAAATGCTTCCTTTATCCGCCGAAATATTGCCCGTTTGAGCGATGCTTAAAGTCGCCGATCCAGATGTACTTGCATCATTGGATAATACATTTCCGCTGATTTGAGCAGTTCCTTTGGTTTGTGCATAATCATCTGAAGCAAACGTAATCGCAGCATTGGAAGTCGGCAGAACCTGATAGCTTACCGATGCAGTAGAACAAAGCGTTGGAGTACTGTTTTGACAAATTTGATAGGTCAACACATCTGATCCAACGAATCCATTGTTCGGAGTATAGCTTAGCGTTCCATCATTATTGATGACCACTTGGCCGTGCGCAGGCTGACTGATGATATTCAAGGATACAAGGTTTAAGTTGCCACCTTGGTTACTAAATTTATCATTGGACAATACATTTGTGCGAACGGTGGTGCCGGATGTCACTGTGGCGACATCCGCGTTAATGATTGGCGGATTATTATTCCCGCTCGGATCTTTTACGGTAAAGCTTAATAAAGTCTCTTCACATTGGCTTGTTTGACCAGGGCCACAATTTGGCACAGTATACACATACGTTCCAGCCAAACTAGCGGTAAATTGATATGTTCCATTGGCATTCAATCCCAAATTTGCCCCCAATGGATTATTGATGTTGGCCACCGGAGTGCCGTATGAGATGCCGATTCCGGTATCATTGCTGGAAAGATTCCCTGCGATTGGTTGATTGATAATGCCAGAATTAAAGTCTGCCACAAAACTTTGGTTGGATTCTACAAGAACATGCAAGGTAGCATTGGCACAATTTTCAGGCGAAGAATTATCACAAACTTGATAAATAACATCCAATGACCCTGTGAAGCCAACAGCCGGAGTAAACACATAATTTCCATTTGCATTCCATTGTAAAGTCCCCTTCTCGGCAGGGACATTTGTAATCAATTGAGCGGATAATGCATTTGAATGGGTATTGAAATCATTTTCTAAAACATTTCCGACGGTAGCTTGTAAATTAGCCATTTTGATAAAATCGTCGGAGGCGGAGGTACGAATTGGCGCTTGGATCGGATCAACTTGTACTGTCAGCGTAGATGTTCCACAATTAGCTGGATTGGAATTATCGCATACTTGGTAAGACAAATTATCTGAGCCAACAAATCCATTATCAGGCGTGTAAGAAATTGTTCCATCACTCAAAACATTCACGGTACCATGCGATGGTCGATTCAATATTGAAACGCTTGCAGGATTTAATGTTGCTCCAACATTCGGTGTACGATCATTTGCTAATACCCTCACATTGACTGTATTTCCAGCAGAAGTGCTCGCTATATCTGAATTAACCAAAGGAAGACTATTGTTTGCAAAAGGATCTAATATGGTGAAACGTATTTTTTCGGTTGGACAATTGGATGTTTGACCAGGCAAACAAACACTTACGAGGTACTCATAAACTCCAGGGTTCGGTGAATTAAAGGTATATGTGCCATCTGGATTAAGCGAAAGTACAGCGCCACTTGGATTTGAATTATCCGCTACCACATTGCTATAGGTTGATCCAGCAGGCACAACATCGTTAATGGCCATATTGCCTTGAATGCTCTTGCCATTATTGCCAATCGCAAAGTCTGGATGAGCTAACACGGGCTGACTAAGTACCGCAAGAACTGCATTGGATGAAGAGCAACCGTTATTGGATAGTGCGGCCACAAATACATTTCCGCCCATTGGTCCGACTTGTACACGAATGGTTTTGGCGTTGGAGATTCCCGTCCATCCATTTGGTAAGGTCCAAACATAGGAAGTTGCGCCATTGACAACCCCAATTGAATATTCAACTTGAGTGCCCTCAAAAGGATAAGCACTGCCAAAAATTACACTTGGTGCACTAGGTGTATTGGGTTGTCCTTGGATAGCCACATTCAAGGCTGGTCCAACGCATCCTGAACTTGATTTTACGGTCAATGAATAATTGCCTGGATTCAAATTGGTCAATATTCCGTTAGTATTACGATAATCCGTTCCGTCAATACTATATTGAAGTCCATTCCCCAATGGAGAATTGACCGTTATTTTTCCAAAAGGATCTGTGCAAGTTGGTTGTAAAACACTTACGGTGGCTTGAGTCGGAAGTTGATTCACCGAAATTGTTTGGGTAGAACTTACATTTTGACAACCGTTTTGGTCGGTCACTTGAACATCAAAAGTTCCAGCTAACTGGGTTCGGAATGTCGAATTTGTTTCATTGAACATATTCAAACCATTGTTTCGCCAGGTGTAGCTAAATGGATTTGCTCCAACCACATTTGTCGTTAAAGTAGTTTCTTGCCCAGCACAAATCGCATTGCCATAGCTACTCTGTATACTAACAACTGGCAGTACATTTACTAAAACGGATATTGGACAAGAGAAAGAAATTGCCCCATCGTTAACAGCTACGCGGTAATCTCCTGTTTCATTGGCATTGTAGCTAGTTGAAGTAGCATTGTTTATGGCAAACCAATTCCCGTTGGTCCATTTTTGCCAAACATAAGTCGCCGAATTACTAAATCCGTTTGTATTTGCCAATAATGTTACTTGTTCTCCCGAACATACTGCAGGAATAACACTCGAAGAAATGGAGGCCGAAGGCAAAATTTTGGTCGAGGCGGACATAGCAGAACAAGCACCGGATGACACACTTACCGTATATAAACCAGGTTGAGCAACATCATAGGTCTGGGTATTGGCACCGCGAATCAATTGGCCATCTTTAAACCATTGATATACGCCATTCTGGGCGTTGGTAGATACCGATAATTTGACTGGATTGTTGCTACAAGAATTGGAGAAAGCTAACGTTGCGCCTTCGGTAATTGAAGCCGTAATTGGACTATCCACCTGAACTTGTAAAGTATTACTTGCGTTGGAAATACAGCCCGAATTATTGCTTACTTTCACCGAATACGTGCCTGATTGATAAGTAACGAATGTCGATGATGTAGCACCAACCATCTCACCATTGGCATCATACCATTGATTTCCTGTGGAAATATTACTTGTTAAAGTAACAGGATTTCCCGCACAAACTTGGCCTGAATTCGGCTGCATCGTGATTGTTGCGGCTGAAGGAGTTGATGGTTGAGCATTGATTGTAATGGTATTCGCTAAACTTAAACAAGCGGAAGTATTTTTGACTAGAATTTGATAAACACCAGCACTTGCCGAACCAAATACAGGGCTTGATTGATAATTCGTACCATCCATGCTGTAGGTTAAATCGTTTGCTGTTGGACTCAAAATTTCAATTCTGCCAGTTGCAAGGTTACAAGTAGGTTGGATAACTGAAACAACGGCCTGTGCTGGTTGAGGATGGATGGTTACGGATAGTCGTTCACGAGCAGATTCTAATCCATTGACCACTTCACTAACATAATAATTAACATTCCCTTGGTTGGCTGTAGCAGGAATTGGAGCCGAATTACTTGATGTTCCTCCAACTGGCAAGGTGTACCATTTTAGGGTTCCTCCATGATTAGCTGTGGCTGTTAATGCAAGGGCTGTCGCATTTTGGCAATACGTCACTGGATTAACCAAAGGTTTTGAAGGCAAAATGGTAATTGTATCTAATTGGCAAGGGCTCGACTCAAAACCACTATTTGGATCACGTAACTTAACGCAGTACACATAAATACCTGGAGTGGTAGAAATAGTAGGCGCGGTCGTTGAACAATTAAGTCCATTTGAATCGCAATAAACTATTTCTAAGCCATTTGCCGCGGCATTCACTGTTCCTGAAATATCCCTTGGATTGGATGGTTCACCCGAAATAAATGAGCCCCCATTCACATTTGGCACCTCTGGATATCCAACCACCAACGATGATGTTGCAGTCGAGCAGCCGGAAGATGAAACCGCACGAACGGTAATGGTTCCATATAAATTAGTTCCCACTGTTGCTTGAATACTATTCGAAAGAGAGCTACCTGACCAAGTGCCATTTGGCAATGTCCAAATATAATATGATGCATCATTATCAGGGTTTACTTGATAAGTCAACACACTACCACTTGCTACAATTGTAGGTCCACTAATGATGGATAAGTTGGATGGTGTAATGGGTTGTGCATTGACTACCACCTTAAGCGCGGCACTGATACATCCATTGGCATTGCGAATACGTGCAGTATATGTACCCGCAGTTATTCCTGTAAACGCAGGACTACTTTGATAATTCGTACCATCAAGGCTGTATTCATCCGTGTTGATGCCTGTATTCACAAGAGTAATGGTTCCCGTAGCAACACTACAAGTTGGTTGAATGACGCTCTCCAACTGAGGAGTAATTGGTAAAGGGTTAATCGTAACCGATTGACTTGCACTTGTGGTCTGACAACCGTTTGCATCTCTTACCAATAACTCAAAACTTCCACTTACTCCAGAGCTATAACTCGACTGTGTGGCGCTAGCTATCGCGATACCTGATTCTTTCCATTGGTAAGTCAATGGCCCATTGCCAGAGGCAGATGATGTTAAAACGACTGTTGAGCCGGCACATGTTACCGATGAAATTGGCAAACTGCTTATGCTTACACTTGGTAGACTATTGACGGTCACATTTATTGGACATGATGTCGAACTTACTAATCCATCCGTTACTACTACCCGATAAGCACCTGTTTGACTAGCCAAATAATTGACTGAGGTAGCATTGGTACTTAGGTTGATATAGCCCGAACCTATATCTTTTTGCCATTGGTAAGTCGCCGAATTGCTGAATCCATTGGTTGAAGCAGATAAATTAACCTGCGTACCTTCGCATACCGTTGGACTAACTCCTACATTGATATTCGCTGGTGGTAATATTTTGGTGATGCTCGATTCGTGGCTACATCCGTTTTCGCTAATCAAGACACTGTAATTGCCAGCTTGACTTGCGCTATAGCTACTCGATGTTGCATTGCTAATGG
>NZ_JBPXKA010000005.1:13110-40951 GCF_054558485.1 Aquirufa sp. ROCK2-A2 | reverse complement strand
TGGTGACAATAGGAGTCGCTGGAGTGTTTGGTTGAGCATTTACCGTATCCGTCGTTGCTGTGCTTACGCATCCAGCTTGCGATTTAATGGTAATGCTATAAATACCTGGGTTCACTTGCGTGAAGACTCTTCCTGATTGATAATTCGTGCCATCAAGGCTGTATTGATCCATGTTTACTCCTGAGGCTGCCACCGTAATCGTTCCTGTGGAAACGTTGCATGTTGGTTGAGTAATGGTGACAATTGGAGTCGCTGGAGTGTTTGGTTGAGCATCTACCGTATCCGTCGTGGCTGTGCTTACGCATCCAGTTATTGATTTAATGGTAATGTTATAAATACCAGGGTTCACCTGCGTGAAGACTCTTCCTGATTGATAATTCGTACCATCAAGGCTGTATTGATCCGTGTTGATGCCAGAGGCTGCCACCGTAATCGTTCCTGTGGAAACGTTGCATGTTGGTTGAGTGATGGTGACAATTGGAGTCGCTGGAGTATTTGGTTGAGCATCTACCGTATCCGTCGTCGCTGTGCTTACGCATCCAGTTATTGATTTAATGGTAATGCTATAAATACCTGGGTTCACCTGTGTGAAGACTCTTCCTGATTGATAATTCGTGCCATCAAGGCTGTATTGATCCGTGTTGATGCCAGAGGCTGCCACCGTAATCGTTCCTGTGGAAACGTTGCATGTTGGTTGAGTAATGGTGACAATTGGAGTTGATGGGGAAGTGGGTTGAGCACCAATAACAACATTTGTCGTATCGCTCAAACATCCATTGGCATTGCGAATACGTGCAGTATATGTACCCGCAGTTATTCCTGTAAACGCAGGACTACTTTGATAATTCGTGCCATCAAGGCTGTATTCATCCGTGTTTACGCTTGAGGCTGCAATTGTAATCGTTCCTGTGGAAACGTTGCATGTTGGTTGAGTAATGGTGACAATTGGAGTTGATGGGGAAGTGGGTTGAGCACCAATAACAACATTTGTCGTATCGCTCAAACATCCATTGGCATTTTTAATTCTTACTGCGTAGCTACCACTTGCTACATTTGAAAACACATTTGAACTTTGATATATGTTTGCATTGCTGCTATAAGTATCGGTATTGGTACCTGTAGATGTGATCGTAATGGTTCCCGTGGCAATGGAGCAAGTAGGTTGAACAAGCGTCAACATTGGACGATTTGGTTTGGCAATTACCGTTATCGTTAGTGAATCGCGCTCAGATTCTAATCCATTGAAAGTTTGAGATACCCAATACGTAAAGGTTCCAGGCTGAGATGTAGAGATTGTTGGCGCTGTTGCACTTGCCGTACCACCTGATGCCACTAAATACCAATTCAAAGTAGCGTCTGTCATGGCTGTCGCAGTCAAAGAATTTGCAGAAGCATCTTGGCAATACGTCAGTGTATTACCCGTAAGACTTGGAACAGGCACAATAGAACCAACTTGCAAGCTTAAAGGGGCACTCAAACAGCCATCCGAAGATTCTGCTCTAACAAGGATTTGTGTTCCTCCTACAGCGGTTGTGACCGTTATTGAATTTGTGTTGGAATATCCTATCCAACCGCTTGGTAAGGTCCATTGGTAATTTACGGCTCCTGTCACGGCAGCAACACTGTAAATTTCAATAGCGTTTGCGAGCGGATTCGCATTTCCACTGATCGTCCCAGTTAAGGAAACCGTTTGAGGTTGTGTTTGTACAACGATAGTTCCAGATTGACTGGTACACGCATTTTCATCTTTGGTATAGATAACATAATTACCTGCATTCAATCCACTAAAGATGGTGGAAGATTGGAAATTTGTGCCATCTAGACTATACTGATAATTGGACCCGGTAGGACTTATTACTGTTAAGGTACCCGTTGATAGGGAACAAGTTGGTTGAGTAATACTAGCCCTTGCTTGACTAGGTAATGCATTCACCACCACATTTGAATTTGTGCTAAAGGCTTCACAACCATTACTATCGATGACATTTACTGAAAAATTTCCAGAGGTAGTGGACGTTAAAGTATTTGTCGTTTTTCCAAATAAGTCGATGGAGGAGTCCGTCCATTGATAGCTTGAAATGGTCGTTGACGCTTCATTGGCAAGAGCGTTGGCGGTTAAAGTTGCCGTTGATCCTGCGCAGATATTCAAACCTGGATTCGATTGTATGCTGACAGATGGCAAAGCAAAGGTTTTAAGTTCAGTGGAACAAGAACGTAGCGATTGATTGACATCTGTTACCAAAACACGGTATAATCCATTACTAGAAGCGACATAGCTTGCTAAATTATTGGTTCCAGAAACTGGATTGTAAGAATTTCCGCCGTTTGTACTTACTTCCCACGCATAGGTCGGATTGGTAAATCCTACGGCATTGGCAGTAAAGGTATATGATTGATCGGCACAAATACTCGCAGGCCCAGGAGGCTGCAAGGCTGGTGCGGAAGTTACTTTTGTCTGACTACTCGTCTCAAAACATCCACTTGATGCATCGGTGATTTTAACGGAATATAATCCCAAATCGGTAGCCGTATAGGTGGATGAAGAAACCCCCGAAATCACAACATTATCTTTATACCAAATGTATGTTGGATTTGTTGCATCTGAATTAGCCGTTAAGGTAACGCTTGGGCCTGTCGTAGAACAATTGCTATAATTCATTCCTGAACCTTGCGAAAGCGTAGCTGTTGGAATGGCATTGATTGTCACTGTTGAAGCTAGACTTGTACTGGAACATCCAACAGCGTTCGTAACAAGAACAGTGTATGAACCAGCGCTATTCACCGGAAGTGTAGAACTTGTTGCACCAGCGATAATGCTCCCATCTTTGTACCATTGATTACCAATAGACGCGCTTGATGTTAAGGTGATGGGATTCCCCGCACAAATGCTTAAGCCTGGATTTGCCGAAATGGTGGCAACAGGTGGGATGTCTGGTTGATTATCTACCATGGCGGATCTCGACAAGGAAATGCATCCATCAGCTGATTTCACCGTTACGGAATAAGTGCCAGAGGCGACATTTGTAAAAATAGGAGAACTTTGATAAGTAGTTCCATTGATGCTATACTCGTCGGAATTTACACCAGGGCTAATAGAAATAATACCAGTACTAGAAGTACAAGTCGGCTGGGTAATACTTACTACTGGGGCGGATTGTGGTAATTTAAAAACTACATTGATGGAATCTCTGCTTGCGCAATGAGTTGAGGAGTCGGTATGAACAACTGAATAGATACCTGAAAGTTGTACGTTTAATTGTCGATTGGTTTCGGAAGCGAGAATGGCCGCATTTTTATACCATTGATTTCCATAGCTATAACTTGACTCTAAACTTACCGTATTTCCGCTACATTGTACTTGTGTAAATCCAGAAATACTTGGCTTTGTAGGTAAATCATTGGCAACTACATCCATGGATGCTGATTCCTTACTAATTCCCCCTGAGTAACTTAATTTACATGAATAAGCTCCTGTTTCATGGGCATAATACGTGGATGCATTTGCGTCTGAAATAATGATTCCATTTTTATACCACTGATACGTCAAAGGAGTTGCTAAGCCGTTAAGTCCAACTTGTAATTGAACAGAATCTGGCTTACAGAACGTAGTAGCACTTTGTGCAATGACTGATGGTAAGAGACAAGCGTCTCTGTACCCAGAATTGATGTAATCAGGTTTATTATTTTGTGTGGCAGAAGGACTAAAGTTACTTGCCGCCGCATAAGTGTCATTGTTTTCAAGCAAAGAAGAAAAACCATTGGTACCAAAAGGCCCAACGATTTGGGAATTACCATTTACCGTAACTTTGGCTTTTTGATGGCCCGCTTCCCAAACATCCGCACAGCCATCCCCATCTGAATCAAAATCTTTATCGTCTGTGGTGCCATCTCCATCCGTATCGCATTTTCCAATTCGTTGACTTGGCACAATTTCCATCAATTGAAAACCGAAATTTTCATTGGCGAAAGTTCCTGCTAGGGCATTCCACGTGTATGTAATTTCCAAAGGCTGCAGGATGGTGGCCAATGCATTGTATTGAATTTGAATGAATACTTTGTTGACATCTGGGCCCAACGGACTGGTAAAAGCGGTGGTAATGGTACTTGTAGGAGTAATTACATCCCCTACTCGGTAAGCTTCGCGCAAATAATATTTCTGAGGTATGGCTTTGATAATTCCATTGCCGGCAATTCCTCCGTTGATTTTTAATTTTCTTGGGTGGAACCACCAAGAGCCATTGCCTCCTTCATTGATTAATAATTTCAAGTCCAATGAATTGTAAGGTGCAACTGGTTCAATTTTCAACTTCATGACACGATTGGCCGCATTGGTATTGGCACCATCAGCAAGGAAACCGGATACACTGTAATCTAAATTATTGCCAATCAAGGATTCCGCTTTAGAAAGATTACTGACTGCGATGGTCGTTGCTTTCCCAACAATCAGGCCATTTTGTTTATTCTTGATTAAAATGATATTGCTGGCTGTATTTTCAAATACAAAACCATTGACGGCTGGTTCCACTGGACATTCTACTTGATCCAATAAACCATCATTGTCATCATCAATATCCAAAACATCCGGAATACCATCACTATCTGTATCGGTACAACCCAAAGTAGATTTATCCAAAAATTGATTCGATAATACATAGTTAATTCCCGTCGTAAAATTGTCGTTTATTTCAACTAAACTCGATAATCCATTGGAACCATATGGCCCTAAAATCGTTTCACTTGTCAAATTTAGCTGCTTACCGCTTTGCGATTCCACAGCATCAAAACATCCATCCCCATCCGAATCCGTATCCACCGCATTACCCTTTCCATCACCGTCTCCGTCCGTTTTCTTGATACAAACATCTACGGCCAAACCGAAAAACTCTTCTCCTAAATTGGCTGTTCCTGTATGTTCGGTATTGATAATGAATTCAGCATTTAAGAAAGGTAAGACCATCACCACTTTCCAAGTACTCGCACTTACGGCATAATTGGCTCGAGTCGTGATGATATCTCCAGGATTAATTCCTTGTCCATCGGTATGTGAACTTAGTTGGTCATTGGGATCATAAACCACAGCACCCGCTGGAATATTCCATGTCAATTTGATTGATTGTGCGCCATTGACAACCGCTTGGGAAACGGTATTCCCGTTGATATTGGGCCCCCATGAGACACTTGAAAAAGTCCCATTGGTCGGAGATAAAGAGAATTTTGATTTATAGGATGTATTCGCATCATTGATCAAATAGTAAGCTGCCGTTTTATCGGAAACTACGCTGCTAACCGAACTTAGATCCGTAAATGTTGTTAAAAGAGAGCCTTTGTTTGAACCTGAATTATAAGATCCGCCAAATCCCATGCCTGATCCTGCCGAAATCGTGTAATTATTTACATAGGTAGATAAAGTACAAGCGTATTCGGCTGTATCCAAAATACCATCATTGTCATCATCAATGTCTACTTTATCCGGAATATTATCATTATCCGTATCCGCGCAAGCACTAACAATCGAATTAGCTAGGTAATATGCACTGGTGTAATTAATCCCTTCCGTTTGGGCATCCGTATTTGTTTTTTCTAAATTATTGGCAAAACCGTTGTCACCAAAAGGACCTGAAACCCTTTGATTAGCGCCTCCTATTGTATTGGTGGCTCCCGATTCATAGGCATCCGAACAGTTATCTCCATCCGAATCTAAATCCAAATAATTGGCTATTCCATCATCATCGGTATCTTCCAAACTGCATAATTCAACACCGATTCCATAGGATTCCAACACCACGTTGGTAGAGGTAGTTGCCTTATGATTCGTTTGTAGGAAAAAGGCCTCGTTCAATGATCTGGTATTAAAATCTACTCGCCAAGTAGAGGCCGCAAAAGTGTAAGCCGCACGAGTGGTAATAGTGGCGCCTGGATAAATAACATCTCCTGTTGCATAATTAGATAATTGATCGTTCGGATCATAAATAATCGCTGGCAAATCAGGATTCCAGTTCAATTCAATACTTGTTGCCTCATTGGTATTCGTGGCATTTGTTCCTGTGGAATTGATATTTACCCCAAAACTTATTTTCTTAATCAAAGATGGAGTTGCTGGATTCAATAAGAAGGTTTGTCCAAACACATTATCATTGTCCGTTAGGGTATAATGCAAGCCTCCGTTTCTAGAAATATCAAAAGAGGAGGTTAAGGTTCCTGCATTTCCGGTTGTATAAACTGTCCCTACTCCTACCAAATTCATTTCGTAATTGGCACTCGCATTTCCTTTCACTAACCTTCCTGTCAATGTCTGAATGTTGGTGGCGGTGCTTAAACTTGGAAAGTTGAATTCTGCCGATCCACAGGCTAATTCCTCTGCATCTAAAACGCCATCATTATCGTCATCAATGTCATCGATATCTTTAATACCGTCTGAATCTGAATCCAAACATTTATTCAAAGAGGAAGAATTTGCTAAGTAATAAGAAGGCGTGAAGTTTACTTTAGTGCTACGGGAATCATCTACTTCCAAATTATTCATCAATCCATTTGTCCCTACATTTCCCGATAAGCTTTGTGTAGACGCAGTGGCATTACTAACTCCCGCTTCAAACGCATCCGAACAAGCATCTCCATCGGAATCTAAATCAAATTCATTGGTAATTCCATCCAAATCGTCGTCCAAGGTAGAACAAGCATTAATTTTAAATCCGTATGCTTCCGTCGATAAAGCAGCATCTCCAAAAATACTCGCGTTAAGCTCATAGGAAGTAGCATTCGTACTCATGAAAAGGGTTACTTTCCAAGTTGGATTGGTTGACACATTCCCGTGTACCAAACTCAGATTTTGTACGATCATTTCTCCGTTTCGGACAATATCGCCGGTATTGTGGGAACTTAGCTGATTGTTTGGATCATAGACTACACCGTACGCTCCAGGCCACGAAAGAATAATGTTTTGTGGATTTTGGGTCACAGGGACTGCTTTGGCTGGCGAGTTAAATGGCACATTTGGACCAAAATCGACCGAGCGTATACTTGGAGGAATTTGATTGATGTTTTGTTCTCCAGCGGATGCACTCAGACTTAATTTTAAATTGATCAGGTTTTTATTGCCATCATTGACGATAAAATGAATTCCATTGCCACCATCATAATCCGTTGCGGCGTAGGTTACTCCCGGACCAGACATCGTCACCGAATAATTGATTTTATCACTTTCTTTCAACAATAGTCCGCTCAACACTTTGCTGCTTGCATTAGACACTTGATTGATAAATTGAGGCGTTGAACAATTTTGTTCGATGTAATCCGCAAGTCCGTCATTATCCTTATCAATATCAATGATATCACCTATTCCATCTCCATCAGCATCTGAACAAGCAATATCTTGATTGTTTAAGGCGTAAAATGCGTAATTGGAAACATAGGAAATGACCCCATTATCGGCAAGGGTTTCTTTGGTATTAACTAGACCATTTGCGCCGACATTACCCTCCAAAGGAACAGTTGTTCCAGCTGTTGCGGCGCCTGCCTCCACGGCATCATTGCACCCATCTCCGTCAGAATCGATATCAATTCGATTAACTACTCCATCTCCATCTGTATCTAATTCCGAACAAACCGAAGCGTTATCCCAAGCTGTTAATTTTACATTACTAAATATTTTTTCCGTAGACCCTTTTCCTGATAGCACCAATTTGTACAAGGATTTTCCAGACAAAATTCGATGCTTCAATACGCCATTGACTTTAGCGGTCAATATGCCATTTTCGTCAATATCAATTTCAATTAATTGGTTCGCCGTAATGGTCGTGGCTGGAATATTCCAGTTAGTGGGCATACGACCATATAAGGTAGAGGAGGTAAAATAATATTTAAAACCATTGTCCGTATAATCATTGACTTTCGTTGGTTCTGTCGTTGGAATCAAACCAATCATTCCCTCCACGGCAGAAACGTCGGCATTAAATTCCAGGTGAATAGGTAATTTGAATGTTTGATTCGAATATGAAGAGGTCCATCCGCCAACATTGCCAGCACCTGAAGTTGCAAAAGTGGAAATTTGATTATCAAATGCACCAACCGTTGCATTACCTGCGAAAGTCAAATCATCCAAGATGATGTTTGGATAAACACATGATACTTGCTCATCTGTATCCAAGACGCCATCATTGTCATCATCAATGTCGATATAGTCTAAAACATTGTCATTATCATTGTCCAAGCAAGCAATGCGGCTAGCATCTTTGGCAAAGAATTCATAATTATTGTCGTAATTAACCAGGCCCGATTCGGATGAGCTTTCTAATGAATTGACCAATCCATTGGCCCCCATTGGGCTGTTATATGGAATGGTGGCTGTTTTTGAAGCATTTCCTGCCTCCACGGCATCATTACATCCATCTCCATCCGAGTCGATATCCAATCGGTTCGGCGTTCCGTCATTGTCCGAATCTACATCAGCACAAACAGCAGCAGGTGTGTTGGAGGTAATGATTAAGTTATCGATTTGTTTGGTCGCATATGAACTGACGACAAGCTGGTAATCAGAAATAATACCTTTGAATCTACGTACTTGAACACCATTTACTTTCGCGACAACGACCCCATCCGAAGAAATATCTAATTCAAATTTGGCATTTGCCGCATAGGTTTTGCTAAAATTCCATGCTTTAGGCATGTATCCATAAACATTAGCCCCATTCAAATAAAACTTGTAAGCGCCATCCGTCCAATTGGATACTGTTTTGGTAGCAGCAATAGGAAGCAATCCAATCATTTCAATACCAGTGGTATTTGGAGAGGTAAATTCGAGGTGAATGGGCAGCTTAAATGTTTGTGTACTGTATTTAGAAGCCCAAACATTGCCATTGTTTCCTGTCAAGGAATTTCCAGAAATACTGATGGTCCCATTTCCTATAAATGTTAGAACGGACTTGTCAACCTCTTCATAGCTACATGAAGCTTGCTCATCTGTATCCAAAACGCCGTCATTGTCATCATCCAAATCCCTTAAATCTCCTACCCCATCATTATCCGAATCGATACAAGCATTCAAATTCGCTTGAATAGCAATTTGATACGAATAGATGGAATAAAAATCACCACTTTCAGAAGAGCTTTCTAGTGAATTAGCAAAACCATTAAATCCATAAGGTGCAGCCACGACCCCTTGTGAACTTGTACTTATCGTTGCAGTTCCTGCTTCAATAGCATCACTACAACCGTCATTATCCGAATCCAAATCCAAATAATCGGGGGTGCCATCTGTATCCGTATCTGGCAAAATGGTAGATAAAACACTTACATCATCTATAAATATGTCTTGCGAGATGGTCCCTGTGGAAACATCCGTAAATTTCAAGGTAATGAAGGAAGAAGTTGGCGTAAAAGTAAGCGTATGTGATGTTATGTTTGAACCCGATGATTTGGTAATCGTCGTGGTGCCTAAAACGGTATTATTAGCCCCGATTATTTCCACTTTTATTCCAGATGTAAATGCAGCATTTGCACCAATTAAGCCTACCTTAAAAGTTGCATTGTGAGGCGTATTGGCGGCAACTTTAATCAATTGTCTAGAAATACCATTGGGAGTTAAATCACTGCCGTTATAAACCAATCGACTCGTATATATACTTACATTTCCTGCATTTGTCCAGGCAGAATTCAAGTCGAAGTTGCCATTGGCAACTGCCTGTATGATTGTTTGTTCAACGGTATCAAGGACTCCATCATTATCATCATCCAAATCAAAGAAATCCGACACGCCATCCCCGTCTGTATCAAGACATAAAATGCTGGAAGCATCTTTGGCATACGAATAGGCGGCTGTGAAATTTGGAGTTCCTGATTCTACAAGAGTTTCTAATCCATCCGCAAAACCATTCAGCCCAAAAGGTCCGCTAACTTTGTTCGCCACGATGATACTTGGCACATTGGATTCTATGGCATCACCACATCCGTCTCCATCAGAATCTAAATCCACATTATTTGTTAGGCCATCGCCATCCGAATCACAGTTGGGCCCCTTATCTCTGGATGGAACCAAATAAATATCATCAATGGCAGAATCATCGCCACCTGAAGTATTGGACAAACTCCGAATAGAAATTTTGATAGTTGTACGATTCCCTGAATTAAATTTCCATGAATAAAGTGTCCAGGTATTTGTTATATTACCCGTTCTTCCAATTTGCACTCCATCGATATAAAATCCATAATTGGTGGGAGGATTTTGGTATGCCGCATAAAAACCAAATTCATAATCGGTATTGGGCTCTACAATAACATTTTGAGCCAAAAGGTCATAATTTAACGTATTGGGAACCCATTGATCTACGCTACTTCCCCATCTTGATCCACCAGAACATGGACTATTGCTTGGCCCCCAAATAGAGCCTGTTCCCACTGCTCCAATGGAATATTGTGAGGTCCAGTTGGCATTCCCTGCTGTAAAATTACCGTTAAGAATTAAGTTATCAGGGCGATTAACTTTGCAAACGCCGTACAATGTGGCATAAGTCGGACATTCTGTATCATCCAAAATACCATCATTATCATCATCTATATCAAAATAATCAGCAACACCGTCTGAATCCGTATCCAAACAAGTAGAAATACTTGCGTCAAGAGCTGTTTCGGAATATTTACTGACATAATTAACGACACCGTTTTCGGAAGAAGTTTCCAAACTATTCAATAATCCATTGGCACCAAAATCGCCGGTTAATGGAACAGTCGTATTGACCAATACTGCTCTTGATTCGATCCCATCATTACATCCGTCGCCATCTGAATCCGTATCTAAGGCATTCAACATTCCATCTCCATCGGTATCCACACAAGAAGTAAATGGCAAGGAGAAAATATAGGAGGCTGAATTATTCAAGGCAAAACTTGCTGCTCTGACGAATGTATTGTCCGTTTCAGAAACATCACTATAGGAACTTGGAGCGCTTTGATATTCCCAATTAGAACCTGTCAGAATAAATTTGGTATTACTCGTATTGGCATTATCGATGACATAGGTATCTGTTCCATTGGTCACCAACATCGCATCCACAAATACATAAGATCCATTGGTCCCGGTAGTTGGTTTGATTTCCACCTTGATTCGATTATTCACATCCGGATACACATTGGAAGCCATTAATTTCCAATTACTCACTCCATCGTAACTAAAATTATTAGGTGATATACCATTGGTTTTTTGATCCAAAGTATAATTCACCGTTGATTTTCCTGTGATCACAATTGGAACATTGCTGGAAACCAATTGGTCGTTTGCTCGATTATAGGTGTACACTTTATAAGCGCCAAGCGTACTACACTCTTCTGCATCGAGCACTCCGTCATTATCATCATCGATATCGCTTGAATCAATAACTCCATCCCCGTCTGTATCTGTGGTATTTTTGATTAATCCTATTTTCAAAAATGGTTTATCATTGCTAAGATCAGCGTTGACATTAAATACTCGAGATGCGCCTGTACCTTCCTCGGCAAAAATGAAAGAAGAAGTTCCTCCATTGGCGAAATTGCCATCATCATCCATCAATAAATACAAGGTATTATTTTCGAAATAAGGAGAATTTTCAAAAGCAGGAAGCGTCGTCGGAAATGAAGTATTTCCATAAGCGGGCAAGGATATTTTAACAAATCCGACATTTCCCGTTTCGTTTATTTTCCAAGTACGATTAAAGAGGTATTTATCACCCACTAAATTTGAATTGATGCTCAATTCCCCATTATCATCGCCTACCATCAAAAACGATTGATCGGAGGCCAAATCATTGTTATTCCCAGAACGATTACTAGGCGCAATAATAGAGTTGTTTCCAATAATCAATAATCCCGTTGTATTCACGGATTTCGATTGTCGTTGATGTAGGAATTGACAATCCTCTCGGCCAATACCGAAAATATTATTGTTGTATCCTGTATTATTAGCTATGCTCCAAACAACGGTATTATTCAATCCTGCGCTATAATCATGGTCTAAGGTCATTCCATATTTGATGGCCAAATAGGTTCTAATTTTATTTTTTTGAGACGTCGATAAAGCCTGATCATAATACAAGACCTCTGCAATTTGGCCATTGAAAAGACTCACGTTGCTTGCGTTGGACCGCACTCCTCCCATAACAATGTAATCTAAGGCGGGTGTAATGGTCACATTTCCAAGTCCCGTAGTTTTGGTGTTGGAATAATAGGAGGTTATGTTACTATTATTGGCCCTTAGACTCAGGTCTCGACCGCCATTCATAAGCTGCCACTGGCCTTGAGAAGCACTTGCTCCAATGATATTTACTTGCGTCGAAGCGATCGCCAATGCCGGTTTATTGGTGGTAAAAAATGAAGTTGTAAAATTGGAAGAAGCGGCATTGGTCCCAAAACCAAAGATGTTGGGATAGGTGGTCCCAGCCGTTGGATTAACTACGACAAATTTCTCATAGCTTTGATTGGCAATATTAAAATTGGTATTGGCAAAATATTGGTTGGTCCCATTAAAGCTATAAGATGGATTAAAATTTAACTCTTGAGAAGCGGTGTTGGGATCAGTAAAGGTAACATTATTCGGGGCGGTTAAATCTCCGACACTTCCAGCTTGGTCTTCCCAAATGGTCGTTGGATTTGCTCCTGGTTGATCTGCCTTGTACCACAAAAGCGGACCTGCATCTACACAACCGGGGCCATCTAAATCTTTCGCCACGGTAAAATATTGCCCATTGACTAAGTCGGCATTTACGTTCCAATATTTGCCATCAAAAGTCATGGCCACCAAAGGATCGCCATCGGCAAAATTGGTATTATTACTGACGACCAAATACAATTTTACTTCTGTGCTAATGGCATTAGGAATAAAAGCCTTTGTTCCGGCTTTTCCTGAGGCAAAACTCAATTTGACAGAACCAATAGTCCCTGTTTCTTGAGCTTTCCATACTTTATTCAAAATGGCATATTGTCCTACTGGAGCGCCTATAGCACCAAAACGAGGAGTTAATCCATTGTCTCCTACGATTAAATAACTTTGATTATTGGCAATATCATTACCACTCGTCGATGTATTGCCATTTGTCCAATCAATGATATTATTATTACCAATGGCCAAAATTCCCGTATTATTTTCGGACTTCGATTGGCGTTGATGCAGGTTCTGGCAATCGTCTCGTCCAATACCAAAAATATTATTGTTGTAACCGGTATTGCTTGAGCCACTCCAAACAGTGCTTCCATTCCCCATGGTAAATGTGGCATCATTGGAAGCAGCCGTACCTAAAGTAATTCCATATTTAAGGGCAAAATAAGATTCGACCTTATTCAAATCGGAATTGGATAATTTGGAATTGAAATACAATATCTCAGGAATGGGACCTTGCCAAAAACGTCCAGGAAAACCAGCTTGATAGCTAATTGTTCCCAATTGAGCGCCTTTTGTACTGTTCCAAACAGCCAAATCGGGCATGGAAGGCACGGTTGCCGTGGCTTTTCTCCATGGACTCGCATCGGTAGCCGTCGCACCATTCAAGCGCCATCCGCCGCCTGCATCATTAGTCATTCCGGCGGAAGCCCAATGCAAGGTTGATGTACCCGCGTGGAAATAGGGCGCAGTTACACCCGTTCCTCCTTTACCTCCATACAATACATGGTTGTAATCAGAGGTTAATTTTTGGTCTTCTTGTAAGGTAAAAACGGATTTTGCTCCTGTGATCGTCGCTGTGGAAACATCCATCCAATCGCTGGTACCATCATACATCAACGAAGGATTAAAGTTTAATACATTTTTCTTGAAGGTAGGTTTCGCCGTTGAGGAGGTTTGAATAAAATGATTGGCCGCCACCATATCTGAGAAATAAGATACAGTACTACCATCCGACAAATCCAAATTATCAGATGTCCACCAGCCACTAGCACCCACCACGCATCCAGGCGATGAAACAGTAGGAGCCGTGAGGGTAAAATAGTTTTCACCAGATGCGAAATCTACATTACCTTCCCAACGTTTATTGACTGAATTATACGTTAAATCAATGCTCCGATCCAACCCATCGTTAAAATCGGTATTGGCCGAAACAAGAAGAGTTATTATTCCTTGATTGATCCCTGGCAAACGTAGGGGCGACTCAAAACTGTTACTTGCAAAACTAACTTTCACAGAACCAATCGAGCCTGTTTCTTTGAACAACCAGGTTCTTCCTAACAAACGTTTGTTTACATTCGAGGCCGTTCGAGTCCACGCAATGGATCCATTATCATCTCCTGTTACTAAAAAGGAATTGTCTGTCGACAAATCATTTCCCACCGAAGAATCATTTCCCAAAGAGGTATTAATTAAATTGTTGTTTCCAATCCAAAAGAAATCAAACGTACTCGCCGATTTAGCTTGGCGTTGGTGTAAACCCCAGGAATCGTATCTTCCGATACCAAAAATATTTTGGTTGTGTGGGGAATTTGCGGAGGTGGCAAAAAGAGTTGTCGCGGCCGTATTGCCATCTGGAGTAGTTCCTACAATATAATTTTCACTTTTTGAAATACCATATTTAAGGGCCAAATAAGTTTCAATTTCAGCACTTTGTGTACTGGTAGGTAGGTTATTAAACAAAATTATTTCACCAATAGGGCCATTCCAAAATCGGGATTGCCCAGTTTGAAAACCCAATGTCAATGCATCTGCTGGAGAAGTTAAGGTGGAGAATTGGCTAGCAATTAAATTGGGCTTTCCTGTTCCAATGGGACCAAAATCATAGCTTGAAGTGGTGGTGGCAGATGCCGCATTTTTTTTCCAAGTCCCTACATTAAAGTAATTTAATTGGCCAGTTACCCCACCATGAAAACCTCTTCCAGAGGAGGCATACAATAAGTGATTATAATTTCCCCCAGTCGGAGTAACATCTTGCACGACCCAATATGCTTGACGAATCGAAGATATATCCGCAAAATCATACCAAGTGCCGGTTGTGGTATTTCCTGTATTGATGGAGTTAATAGCGGGATTAAAATTCAATTGATTCGTTTGATAAGTCGCCTGATTATCTAAATCTGCTTGCTGAGCATGATTTGCATGGGAACTTTGATCCGTCAATTGAGATATTTTCGAGTTATCACTCACTGCAGTAGAGGTTTTGGTATAAACATCCACCCGCATGGCTCGGTAGGAGAGTCCAAAAGCGCCTGGATATATTCGAACATACCGGCAACTAACGGGCGCCTCAAAATCAGAATATTTGAGGGTAACATTGTCCGAATTTCCATCAAATCTCCCAAGATTTGTCCAGGTAACATTATCGTTAGAGACTTGAACCGTATAATCAATCACAAAACCTGTACCACCGACAGCCCCTAAGGTAACTACACCATCGATGCTTTGGACCGAACCCAAATCCAAACGAATCCATCCTTTGGGAGCTACGGAATTATTTCCTCCATCCGCTGCACTGGAAATCCAGCCGGTGGCTGTTGAGGATAAAAGTGATGTCGCGACCGTCCAGTTGGAAGCCCAATCGCTGGAAGATAAACGATTGGCGGCGCTAATATTTTTAATAGTATAAGCCACATTTTTATTGTTCCCATCTGCTTTAATCCAAAACAAAGGATCCGCAAAGGAAGAAGAAGGTTTAAGCGCAGGACTTGCATTAGGTGTCAAAGTGTACACTTTATTTACCCCTGGCCAAACCGTATTATTATCTATCGAAGCATAAGTAGATGCGATGTCTGCTGCCGTGGAAATTGTCAACAATTCAAGAACGGACAATCCACCTAAACCAACGGAAGAACTCAGCGTAGATGTTGGTGCGGAGCCATATAAAAATTCGATTTTATTGGATCCTTCGTATAATTTAATTTGATATTTGGCGCTTGTTGCGGCATTGGAGGCATAAGCAACCTTCCATTGTACAGTTAACTCTCGATTAGGTGCTGAGCCGCTCAACAAATAAGAAACACCACCCCCAGAAGCCACCGACCCCGTATAAGTACCGTCCCACCAAGCGTAAATTTTAGGAGTATTGGTAACGGAGTTGGCATTGTTTGCATTTTCTGTTGTGACAGCCGTTCCACCTAATTTTAACAATCCAGCCGCATTTACGGAAAACTGCGTGTAATTAATCCCTTGATATTTGAAGGTAAATCCAATGCTTGTGACAGAAGAAACCGCACCAATTGCCGATGCGCCAGATAGTAAAGTGGAACCTCCTGTGATTTCTGTAAAAGACGATAAAGAAGTAGAAAATTTGAAATTAGAAAGCTGAGCATTCGCCAAATGTGTACTGAAAAATAAGCACAAAAAGGCAAGGCAGGAATAATTAACTGCTTTTGAAATTGAGTTTTTCAAAGAGCTGACAAACCAATAAATGGACTTTAATTGGAGATGCAAACTTCGCATAATCAATGATATCATTAGAGAGAGAACATTCTAGTTTATTCAACTAAAAAAATCCTATTAATAAGCAAAAAAGGTTAAGTATGAAGAACTGCCCATACTTAACCTTTTAGAACATACTTTACGTGTAAAAAACTATTCTGTTTTCTTCACTTTTTTCTTTTTGATGACTTCAGTAGTTGTATAAACTGTTACTTCTGAACCATCTTTTTGCTTACGCTTGCTTACGGATGTTTTAGCAGCTCTTTCAGCAGTACCTCCGATTGTTTCTTTCACAACTTCGGTAACATTACCATTTGTCGACTTCTTCACAATCCTTGTATTTGGATCAGAAGGGGCTGCAGGTTTAGCTGCTGGAGCCGAGTTGGTAGATGCTGCTGGCGCAGAACCAGATCCAGAACCACTGTTGTTGGCAGCGTCAGTACCTGACTTCTCCGTAGATGCGTCTGCTTTTGGTTTTGGCTTCGGTTTTGGCTTCGGTTTTGGTTTTGGCTTAGCCGAAGTAGAAGCGGCAGAAGTTGTCGTTTTAGACGTACTCACACCTGTTGTTTTTACATTACGAGTTGTCGTAACAGTTTTAGCAGCAACGGCCGCTTTACCTGCTGTTTTAGAAACGGTGGTGATGGTTGGTTTTTTAACCACTTTAGCACGACTTCTAATTGTCTTCGTTTTTGTAACAGTTACGTATTCGTATTCATCTTCTTCAGAAGTTTCTGTTTCTTCCGATTCAGTAGAGGTTGTACTTACGGTTGTCGTTGAACTGGTATTTGGTTTCGGATCAACAAATTTCTGATTGGATTCAACTGTTGTTTTAATTGCCTCAGCTTTTGTTTCCGCCTTCACTTCCGGTTTCGCTTCTGATTTCACTTCTTGAATCACTTGTGGAGCAGGAGCCACTTGTTCTTTAACTGTTTCAACAGTTGAACTCGCTTGTTCTTTTTTCACATATGGTCCAAAATCCGTCGCACGTTTATCGTATTCCTCCACTTTCAATTCATCACGCTTCAATTCTTTCTTTTTATCGAAAATAAAGAATCGGATGGCCATTTCATGTGTTTGAGAACTTGCTTTACGAATTTCAGAAATTGGTAATTCAAATACATATCCTAAATAGATTTTCTTGGTTGCCTGAACCCCTAAACGTAGACCGTATGAATCTTCTCTACGGTAGCTTAAACCAAGATCCAATTTACCTTTTAAATTAGCTGTTAAGTTAAGGTCATACGATAAAGGTACGTCAGCCGCAACACGGAATAAAACACTTGGATATAAAGTAACTCTAGAACGTAATCCATTGGAAGTTTCTACTTTACCACCTAAAGCGATTTTAGTACCAGCCATTGCATAGTAATAAGCAACGTCTCTAAAAGCTCCTGAATAAGTACCGAAATCATATTTCAATACCCTTGGTTGTGAAAAGCTAAAGAAAAAGCCATCGTCTTTTTTCGCAAAACGAATACCGTATCCTAAGTTAGGTTGAATACCTGTAGAACGATCACCGGCGAATAAATTGTCATTGGCACTTACTAAACGAATTTGAGAGAAATTTAAGGCAATGTTGGCCATACCCATACGGATACCACCATCCAAATTCCAATTTTCATTCAACTTAATGTGGTAGGCAAAATCGCCACTAAAAATGGTCGATCTAACAGGACCTGCTTCATCTACTACCGCTGTTAAACCTAAACCTTTCTTTTGGCCCCATTTAAAATTACCTGAAAATCCCAAGTTTCTTGGAGCACCTTCGATACCTACCCATTGATTTCGATACATCAAAATCAATTCACTGTTGGTCGTGCTACCTGCTTGAACAGGGGTTAATATTTGTGGATTGAAACGATATAAACTGTACATGGTTTCAATTTGAGCAGTAGCTTTCAAGCTAATAAAAAATAGCGAAACAGCTAGAACAAGGGAGATTGGGGTCAATCGACCCCAATTCCTGGTACTCGCCTTTTCTACTCTCAATGTTGTTAACATCTTTTTCATGATGATATGATTTAAAACTTTATATAATTCTAAAAGACTGAACACTTTGGTTGAATGCGTGGTGCGAACACCACGCATTTCCAATGATTTATTTCACTTGACGATTGATGTACACGTATGTACCTACCGTTGGTTTTACTCCTAAGAAGTCTACAATATAGTAGTACGTTCCATCAGGTAGTTTTCCGTCTTCTGCTACTAATTCGTAAGCTTTGTTCGTTTCACCACCCCAATCGTTTTGGTAGTTCTCGGTTTCAAATACGACGTTACCCCATCTGTTGTAAATCGTAATTCGGTTTTTATAACCCATGATACCCGGAATGATCAACTTATCATTTACACCATCACCATTAGGAGAAATACCTTGAGGAATAAATGTCTCACAAGTGTCAGGATCCAATCGGTTTGGAATACCATCCTTGTCGCAGTCTTCCATTGCTCCATAGTTTAGATCATCTTCTAACTTATCTGGAACCTTATCTCCATCAGAATCCACATCGCGGTAATCAGGAATACCATCTTTATCAGTGTCAACTGGATTATTTCCGTCTTTTCCTTTTTCGATAGTATCTGTAATTCCATCATTATCAGCATCTAGATCTCTAAAGTCTGGAGTGCCATCACCATCTGTATCCACTGGGTTGTTACCATTTGGTCCTTTCTCAATTGCATCAGGGATACCATCATTATCCGAATCTAAGTCACGGAAGTCTGGAATACCATCCTTATCCGTATCTACTGGAACTGAAGGATTTTTACCTGCTTCAATCGCGTCTGGGATACCATCATTATCCGAATCTAAATCGCGGTAATCTGGGATACCGTCACCATCCGTATCAACCGGTTTAGCTGGGTTAGCTCCTGCTTCGAAAGCATCTGGGATACCATCATTATCCGAATCTAAATCGCGGTAATCTGGCGTGCCGTCTCCATCTGTATCTACTGGTGTAGCTCCATTTGGTCCTTTCTCCACAGCATCTGGGATACCGTCATTATCCGAATCTAAATCTAAGTAATCTGGGATACCATCTCCATCCGTATCAACTGGCTTAGCACCATTTGGTCCTTTTTCTACTGAATCTGGGATACCGTCATTATCCGAATCTAAATCTTGGTAATCTGGGATACCATCTTTATCCGTGTCTACTGGAGTCGCACCATTTGGTCCTTTCTCTACTGAATCTGGGATACCATCATTATCCGAATCTAAATCACGGTAATCTGGCGTTCCGTCTCCATCTGTATCTACTGGTGTAGCTCCATTTGGTCCTTTCTCCACAGCATCAGGGATACCATCATTATCAGAATCTAAGTCTAAATAATCTGGCGTTCCGTCGCCATCTGTATCTACTGGTGTAGCTCCATTTGGACCTTTCTCCACAGCATCAGGGATACCATCATTATCCGAATCTAAATCTTGGTAATCTGGGATACCATCTTTGTCCGTATCAACAGGTGTAGCACCATTTGGTCCTTTCTCTACTGAATCTGGGATACCATCATTATCAGAGTCTAGATCTTGGAAATCTGGAGTTCCGTCGCCATCCGTATCTACTGGTGTCGCTGGGTTCTTACCTGCTTCCACTGTATCTGGGATACCATCATTATCCGAATCTAAATCACGGTAATCTGGCGTTCCGTCTCCATCTGTATCTACTGGTGTAGCTCCATTTGGTCCTTTCTCTACAGAGTCTGGGATACCATCATTATCCGAATCTAAGTCTAAATAATCTGGTGTTCCGTCGCCATCTGTATCTACTGGTGTAGCTCCATTTGGTCCTTTTTCCACTGAATCTGGGATACCGTCATTATCAGAATCTAAATCTTGGTAATCTGGTGTTCCATCGCCATCCGTATCTACTGGTGTCGCTGGGTTCTTACCTGCTTCCACTGCATCTGGAATACCATCATTATCCGAATCTAGATCTTGGAAATCAGGAGTTCCGTCGCCATCTGTATCTACTGGTGTTGCTGGATTCTTACCTGCTTCCACTGTATCTGGGATACCATCATTATCCGAATCTAAATCACGGTAATCTGGCGTTCCGTCGCCATCTGTATCTACTGGTGTAGCTCCATTTGGTCCTTTCTCAACAGCATCTGGGATACCGTCATTATCCGAATCTAAGTCTAAATAATCTGGCGTTCCGTCTCCATCCGTATCTACTGGTGTAGCTCCATTTGGTCCTTTTTCCACTGAATCTGGGATACCGTCATTATCAGAATCTATATCTTGGAAATCTGGAGTACCATCGCCATCCGTATCTACTGGTGTCGCTGGGTTCTTACCAGCTTCTACTGTATCTGGGATACCATCATTATCCGAATCTAAATCACGGTAATCTGGTGTACCATCTCCATCTGTATCTACTGGTGTAGCTCCATTTGGTCCTTTCTCTACCGAGTCTGGGATACCATCATTATCAGAATCTAAGTCTAAATAATCTGGCGTTCCGTCTCCATCTGTATCTACTGGTGTAGATCCATTTGGTCCTTTCTCTACTGAGTCTGGGATACCGTCATTATCAGAATCTAAATCTTGGTAATCTGGCGTTCCGTCTCCATCTGTATCTACTGGTGTTGCTCCATTTGGTCCTTTTTCCACTGAATCTGGGATACCGTCATTATCAGAATCTATATCTTGGTAATCTGGTGTTCCATCACCATCCGTATCTACTGGTGTCGCTGGGTTCTTACCTGCTTCCACTGTATCTGGGATACCATCATTATCCGAATCTAAATCACGGTAATCTGGTGTACCATCACCGTCTGTATCTACTGGTGTAGCTCCATTTGGTCCTTTCTCTACTGAGTCTGGGATACCATCATTATCCGAATCTAAGTCTAAATAATCTGGCGTTCCGTCTCCATCTGTATCTACTGGTGTAGCTCCATTTGGTCCTTTCTCTACTGAGTCAGGGATACCATCATTATCTGAATCTAAATCTTGGTAATCTGGTGTTCCGTCTCCATCTGTATCTACTGGTGTAGCTCCATTTGGTCCTTTCTCTACTGAGTCTGGGATACCGTCATTATCTGAATCTAGATCTTGGTAATCTGGGATTCCGTCTCCATCCGTATCTACCGGTGTAGCTCCGTTTGGTCCTTTCTCTAAAGAATCTGGGATACCATCATTATCCGAATCTAGGTCTCTGAAATCTGGAGTACCATCACCGTCTGTATCTACTGGACTAGCTGGATTTTTACCTGCTTCCACTGAATCTGGGATACCGTCATTATCTGAATCTAAGTCTAAATAATCTGGTGTTCCATCGCCATCTGTATCTACTGGTTTCGAACAATTTGATCCCGCTTCTACATTATCAGGGATACCATCACCATCCGCATCCGTGTCACGGTAGCTTGGACGGTTATCTTTATCAGGATCAGCAGTGAATTCAACTGAATCTGGGATACAATCGTTATCTGAATCAATATCTAAACGATCAGGTATACCATCTCCATCTGTATCCGCGCCACACACATCTGCTGTACGATTTTCAGCAATATCTGCCCATCCGTTTGCATTTGCGTCTGCATGCTCATTCAATGTACCATCGAAATTCGCATCATCATGCCATTTGTAAACAGCAACCGTTTCCCAAGCATCTAGGATGCCATCGTTATCTGAATCTAAATCCAAGTAATTAGGTGTACCATCTCCATCTGTATCGGTTACGCCTTCACACTTATCAGAGATACCATCATTATCAGAATCTAGATCTAAGTAATTCGCATCACCGTCTTTATCTGTATCGATGTTTTTCTCTGTTGCATCTGAAATGCCGTCGCCATCTGAATCAGTATCCATGTAATTTGGAATTCCGTCGCCATCAAAATCTTGACAAGTTGAAATAGCTCCGAAACACTCCATGTTATTCGGAATTCCATCACTATCACAATCTGCATTTATGTAAGCAGCGTAAGCAGCTGTTCCTTGAGCAGGAATAGCTCCTGTACCACCCACACAGAAATTCATTGGCTCTGGATCTGTTCCGTTTGGATTACCGTCACCGTCACAGTCTAACAATCTCCAAGCAGCGCTTGTCGTAACCGTTTGACTAGCCGTAACATAATCACAACCATCGTTTGGATCCGTTCCATCCATCATTTCTTTACCATTCGTCACACCGTCACCATCACAATCTGCCGCTAACCAAGCTGCATTTGGAGTTCCAGTAATACTAGCCGTAATGAATGAACAAGGGTCAGTTGGATCCGTTCCATCGATTGCCTCTTGTCTATCGCTTACTCCATCACCATCCGTATCTCCATTCAATGGGTCAGTGATGACACCATTTGGATTCACTGGAGTATTAGGATCATCGACACCTGTTTTCTCTTCTTGGTTATTCAAGCCATCGCCATCGCAATCCGCTGATTTCCATGCATTGCTTGGGGTCAAAGTTTGACTAGCCAATACGAATGAACAAGCGTTATTTGGATTCGTGCCATCAATTGCTTCTTGAGCATCCGTAACACCATCACCATCCGAATCTTGTTTCAATGGATCAGTAATCGCTCCATTTGGATTTGCTGGAGTAGCAGGATCATTGATACCTGTTTTCTCTTCCTGGTTCGTTAATCCATCACCATCGCAATCCGCTGATTTCCATGCATTGCTTGGTGTCAAGGTTTGACTAGCCAATACGAATGAACATTGATCATTTGGATTGGTTCCATCAATTGCTTCTTGTCTATCGCTTACGCCATCACCATCCGAATCTTGATTCAATGGATCTGTAATCGCTCCATTTGGATTCGAAGGAGTATTAGGATCATCGACACCTGTTTTCTCTTCTTGGTTATTCAAGCCATCGCCATCACAATCCGCTGATTTCCATGCATTGCTTGGGGTCAAAGTCTGACTTGCCAATACCAACGAACAAGGATCATTTGGATTCGTTCCATCAATTGCCTCTTGTGCATCTGATACTCCGTCACCATCTGTATCTGGTTTCAATGGATCTGTAATCGCTCCATTTGGATTTGCTGGAGTAGCAGGATCATTGATACCTGTTTTCTCTTCTTGGTTATTTAATCCATCGTTATCGCAATCCGCTGATTTCCATACATTGCTTGGGGTCAAAGTTTGACTAGCCAATACGAATGAACAAGGATTATTTGGATTCGTTCCATCAATTGCCTCTTGAGCATCTGACACTCCGTCACCATCCGTATCAGCATTCAATGGATCTGTAATCGCTCCATTTGGATTTGCTGGAGTAGCAGGATCATTGATACCTGTTTTCTCTTCTTGGTTGTTTAAGCCGTCGTTATCGCAATCCGCTGATTTCCATGCATTGCTTGGGGTCAAGG
Organism: Aquirufa sp. ROCK2-A2; assembly: GCF_054558485.1. NCBI lineage: Bacteria > Pseudomonadati > Bacteroidota > Cytophagia > Cytophagales > Flectobacillaceae > Aquirufa > Aquirufa sp. ROCK2-A2. The sequence goes on along the minus strand of NZ_JBPXKA010000005.1, from coordinate 17,277 downwards.
TTTGACTAGCCAATACGAATGAACAAGCGTTATTTGGATTCGTTCCATCAATTGCTTCTTGAGCATCCGTAACACCATCACCATCCGAATCTTGATTCAATGGATCTGTAATCGCTCCATTTGGATTCGCAGGAGTAGCAGGATCATTGATACCTGTTTTCTCTTCTTGGTTCGTTAATCCGTCGCCATCGCAATCCGCTGATTTCCATGCATTGTTTGGGGTTAAAGTCTGACTTGCTAATCTAAACGAACAAGCATCATTTGGATCTGTTCCATCAATTGCTTCTTGAGCATCTGACACCCCGTCTCCATCTGTATCTGGACTTGTAAAGTCAGATGTTTGGTTATTTGGATTGGAAGGAGTAGATGAATCATCTATACCTGTAATTTCCTCACCATTTGTTAAGCCATCATTATCACAATCCAACAATGACCATGTTGCCCATACAGCACTACTTGGAGTAGGTGCGGTAGTGTACGAACAAGGGTTATTTGGATCTGTGCCATTTAAGGTTTCTGAACCATTTGTTTGACCATCTTGATCACAATCTGCAGCAACCCAAATCGCATTTGATGTATTTGGCGTACTACCTTGAGCATGAACACATGGATTCAATGGTTGTGTATCAGCACCGTTAGAAGTTCCATCACCGTCACAGTCTAACACTGACCAAGTTGCCCATACAGCACTACTTGGAGTAGGTGCAGTAGTGTAAGAACAAGGATTGTTAGGGTCTGTACCATTTAAAATTTCAGAACCATTTGTTTGACCATCTTGATCACAATCTGCAGCAGCCCAAATCGCATTTGATGTATTTGGTGTGCTGATTAGGCCATGAATACAAGGATCATTTGGTGCAGTATCACTTCCATTTGGAGTTCCATCGCCATCACAATCTGCAGTGTTCCAAGCGCCACCTTTGGCTAAGGTTACACTACCCGGTACAAAATCACAAGGATTGTTGCTGCTGGTACCATCCAAAATTTCTTGACTATCAGGTACACCGTCACCATCTGTATCTTGAGATGTATTGATACTAACAACCAATGATTGTGGACTAGAAATACAAGCTCCTGCATTTGCTACTACTGAAACTGTACCACCGTTGGTATTGACAAGAGCAGTAATACTTGAAGTCGTAGAATTTCCTGTCCATCCATTTGGCAATGTCCAAGTATATGATGTAGCTCCTGTTACAGCTGTAATTGAATACGTTTGTGTAGACAATGGTAAGACGCTGTTAGATCCACTAATCACTCCTGGTTGAGCAGGCGTTACTGGTTGTGCGTTCACTGTTACTGTAGCAGTAACTCCCACACAGCCACTTGAATTTTTCGCATATACGGTATAAGTACCTGCTGCCACACCTGTAAAGACTCCTGAAGTATTGGTGAACGTTGTTCCGTCAATACTGTAAGTCATACCTGTTTCAATTGGAGAAGAAACGGTGATCGTTCCTGTTGCCACTGAACAAGTCGGTTGAGATGTAACACTTGCTGCTACTGGAGCAGGCAATGCATTAACCGTGATTGTAGTTGTTGAACTAATCGCTTCACAACCATTCGCATCCGTTACTTTCACATCAAATGTTCCTGATGTGGTAGTTGCGAATGTACTTGCTGTTTGTGAGCTCATTTCAATACCACCTGTTCTCCACTTATAGGTAAATGGTGATGCTCCTGAAGGCGTCGCAGTAATCGTACTTGTTGTTCCAGCACAAACAATGTTAGAAGGAGCAACCGCTACATTAACTATTGGTAAAGCATTTACCGTTACCGTTATTGGACAAGAGGTAGAAGTTACCCCCAGATCCGTAATATTCACACGGTAATCTCCACTAACAGTTGCACCGTAAGTTACTGACGTACCATTGCTTGGTACATTCACCCATCCTGCACCGGTATTCATTTCCCACTGATAAGTAGGAGCCGTATATCCAGTAGGATCTGCTTGTAGTGTTACAACATTACCCGCACAAACAGTAGGACTTACTGAAGATTGAGCATTTGCTGGTGGCAATATCTTCGTTGCAGCTGATTCAGTCGTACAAGCACTATTGGTCACTTTAACTACATAAATACCTGCTGAAGTTGCATTGTACACCGCATTGGTCGCATTTGGAATATCCACTCCATCTTTCATCCATTGGTAGGTAGCACCTGCTACTGCATCAGTAGAAACTTCCAATTTAATTGGAGTACTATTACATGAGTTACCCATTGCCAATACTGAACCTTGAGCGATTGTCGCTGTAGGAGGAGGCGATACGCTAACAACCTCTGGTGTGCTTGCTGCACTTTCACATCCTAATGAATTCTTCACGATTACCGTGTAAGAACCGGCTAAATAGGTCGTGTAAGTTTGTGCATTTGCACCAGAAATTAAGCTACCATTTCTGTACCATTGGTAAGCGCTCGCTGCACTCGATGTCAAGGTAACTGGTGTTCCTGAACATACATTCGAGCCTGAACTTGTCACCGTTGGTGTTGGGAATGGAATCGTATTCGAACATTTAATATTCGGATCTGTTCCATTCGTAATTTCTGTTCCGTTAGATTGACCATCACCATCGCAATCCGCAGCTGCCCATGCAGCACTTGGAGTCAAAGTTTGGTGATTAGACTGGAATGAACAAGGATCTAATGGATTTGTACCATCAATTACCTCTTGAGCATCCGTCACGCCATCGCCATCCGAATCTAAATCTAAATAATCTGGAGTACCGTCGCCATCAGTATCTACTGGAGTTGCTCCATTAGAACCTTTTTCGTTAGCATCCGAAATTCCGTCGCCGTCAGAATCCAAATCTCTATAATCTGGCGTTCCATCGCCATCCGTATCTACTGGAGTTGCACCATTTGGACCTTTCTCTACAGCATCTGGGATACCATCACCATCAGAGTCTAGGTCTCTGTAATCTGGGGTACCATCTCCGTCTGTATCGATCGGAGTAGGCACTGGACTACCTGGGGTAACACCTGAAGGAATCGCCTCAATCGCGTCTGGGATACCATCATTATCTGAATCTAAATCCAAATAATCTGGCGTACCATCTCCATCTGTGTCGATTGGAGCATTGCCTGATGGACCTTTTTCTACTGAATCTGGGATACCATCACCATCCGAATCTAAATCTAAATAGTTAGGAGTACCATCACCATCGGTATCTGTTGGTGTACAAGGTGCAGTACCTGTACAACCCGCATCTTCGATAGCATCTGGAATACCATCACCATCCGAATCTAAGTCTAAATAGTTTGGTGTACCATCGCCATCTGTATCTGTTGGTGTACATGGTGCAGTACCTGTACAACCCGCATCTTCGATAGAATCTGGAATACCGTCTCCGTCAGAATCTGTATCTAAGTAATCTGGTGTACCATCACCATCTGTATCAACTGGAGTAGCTCCATTAGAACCTTTCTCAATTGAATCTGGGATACCATCACCATCAGAATCTAAGTCTAAATAGTTTGGAGTACCATCGCCATCTGTATCTGTTGGTGTACATGGTGCAGTACCTGTACAACCCGCATCTTCGATAGAATCTGGAATACCATCACCATCCGAATCTGTATCTAAATAATCTGGTGTACCATCACCATCTGTATCAACTGGAGTAGCTCCATTAGAACCTTTCTCAATTGAATCTGGGATACCATCACCATCAGAATCTAAGTCTAAATAGTTTGGAGTACCATCGCCATCTGTATCTGTTGGTGTACATGGTGCAGTACCTGTACATCCCGCATCTTCGATTGCATCTGGAATACCATCGCCATCCGAATCTGTATCTAAATAATCTGGTGTACCATCACCATCTGTATCAACTGGAGTAGCTCCGTTAGAACCTTTCTCAATTGAATCTGGGATACCATCACCATCAGAATCTAAGTCTAAATAGTTTGGTGTACCATCGCCATCTGTATCTGTTGGTGTACATGGTGCAGTACCTGTACATCCCGCATCTTCGATTGCATCTGGAATACCATCGCCATCTGAATCTGTATCTAAGTAATCTGGTGTACCATCTCCGTCTGTATCAACTGGAGTAGCTCCGTTAGAACCTTTCTCAATTGAATCTGGGATACCATCACCGTCAGAATCTAAGTCTAAATAGTTTGGTGTACCATCGCCATCCGTATCTGTTGGTGTACATGGTGCAG
>NZ_JBPXKA010000005.1:0-13017 GCF_054558485.1 Aquirufa sp. ROCK2-A2 | reverse complement strand
GAACCTTTCTCAATTGAATCTGGGATACCATCACCGTCAGAATCTAAGTCTAAATAGTTTGGTGTACCATCGCCATCCGTATCTGTTGGTGTACATGGTGCAGTACCTGTACATCCCGCATCTTCGATTGCATCTGGAATACCATCGCCATCTGAATCTGTATCTAAGTAATTTGGTGTACCATCACCATCCGTATCTGTTGGTGTACAAGGTGCAGTGCCTGTACAGCCCGAATCTTCGATCGAATCTGGGATACCATCACCGTCAGAATCTAAGTCTAAGTAGTTTGGAATACCATCACCATCTGTATCTGTTGGTGTACATGGTGCAGTACCAGTACATCCTGAATCTTCGATGGAATCTGGGATACCATCACCATCAGAATCTAAGTCTAAGTAATCTGGTGTACCATCACCATCTGTATCAAGAGGTGTAAGTCCAGATCCCTTTTCAATTGAATCTGGGATACCATCACCATCTGTATCTGGATTATTCGGAGCAACCAATGTTAACACAGAAGGAGCACTGCTACAACCGTTGGCATTTGCCGTTACGGAAATGGTACCTGCCACATTGTTTCCAACCAATACAGTAATCGTATTTGTTGTTGAAGTACCAGACCATCCATTAGGGAAAGTCCAAGTATATGAAGTGGCTCCTGAAACCGCCGCAACTGAATAAGTTTCTGTTGCACCACCAGTTACCGAATTGTTTCCTGTAATGACACCTGGTTGAGCAGGAACATCACTTACAGTAACGGTAATAACTGATCTAGCCGATTGTGTGCCATTTAATGTTTGCGACACATAATATAAGGTCGTTCCTGCTGTTGTTGTAGAAGGAGTTGGCGGTGTTGGACTCGCAGAACCTCCTGTTGGAACAGTATACCAATTCAATGTAGCACCATTAGATCCCGTAGCGGTTAATGGACTCGCAACATCACCTACACAATAATTAGGTGAAGTTACCACCGGTTGTGTAACCGTTATATTCACATTTAACCTAATTGAATTACTTTCGCAACCATCCGAATTAACAGCTTGAACGGCAATATTACCTCCATAAATACCAGTCGTTGCTAATATAGTATTTGTATTAGAACTACCTGACCAACCAGATGGCAACGTCCAAATGTAAGAAACCGCACCAGTCACTGCTGGGAATGAATAAGTTTCAGTTGTACCAGCCAATGGGAAGGCATTTCCAGTAATTGAACCCAAGATGGTCAATGTACTAGGTTGCGCATTTATTGTTTGTGTTGAACTTAATCCTACACAACCATCTGGACTTGTTACTGAAATAGTATAGGTACCTGGGTCAAGATTACTAAATACTACACTTGACTGATATGTACCGCCATTGATACTATAAGTATAACCAGTCCCTATTGGTGAAGTAACTGTAATTGTACCTGTAGATACCGAACAAGTTGGTTGCTCTACTGTTGTAACAGGAGTAGAAGGTGTACTATTGACTACAACCGTAACAGCAGAAGTAGTAGCTTGACAACCATTGCTATCTCTCACTTGTAAAGAATAGTCACCACTTAAACCTGTTGTATATGTATTTGTTGTTGCTCCGAATATTTCTGTAGAACCATTCAACCATTGGTATGAAACAATAGACGCTGGGAATTCAGTGGCAATCGGACCCGTCGGAGCAATGGTGGTTGTTTGACCAGCACATAAAGCACCACTTGGATCTGCTGCTATCGAAACAACAGGAATTGTATTAACTTTTAAACTAGTTGGACAAGAAGTAATCACTTGCGATCCTTCTGAAACCACCACTCGGTAGTAACCAGCTGTTGTAGCAAGGTAATTTACTGTATTTGTAACACCTGTAGAAGGAGTTGCCCAGTTAGTAGAACCATCTGTACTGTATTCCCAAGCAAAACTTGGAGAAGTAAATCCAGTGGTTGTTGCAGTAAAGGTAAAGTTCTGACCCACACAAATAGAAGCAGGAGATCCAGACGATGCTGAAGGACCTGTTGTCACATTGGAAGGAGCAGATAATGTAGAACAACCTGAACCATTGGTTATTTCTACTGCATAACTACCTGTTTGAACTGCTGTATAGGTAGAAGTCGTAATGCCTGTTAATAACACTCCGTCTTTATACCATGCATAAGTTGGATTAGCAGCGTCTGTAGAAGCTGTTAATAAGATTGGAGAACTAGTACCACAATTAGAGGTGCCTAGTACCATCGACTGAGCAACGGTTGCTGTCGGTTGAGAACTAACTGTAACCACAGTTGCTGCACTCATGCTTGCACATCCATCCGCATTAGTCACCTCTACCGTATAAGAACCCGGGAATGCCACTGTATAAGTGGCAGAAGTTGCCCCTGGAATCAATGCACCATCTTTGTACCATTGATTACCCGTATTTACACTCGATGTTAAGGTAGTTGCTTTTCCAGAGCAAATTGAAGCTCCTGGAGCAGCCGTTATCGTAGCGGAAGTCGGAGGAACTGGTTGTGCCAAAATAGTCACCACCAATGAATCGCCTTTACATCCACTTGCATTTTTAACACTTACATTATATGTACCTGTGGCTACCGCAGCAAAGATTCCTGAAGTATTGGTAAAGTTGGTTCCATCAATGCTATATGTAAATCCTGTACCTGTTGGAGCAGAAATTGCAATTTCACCCGTTGCAACAGAACATGTAGGCTGAGTAAGCGTTACCGTAGGTTTCACAGGTTTCGTATCTACAACGACTACATTGATTGCAGATTGACTCTTACAACCTAATGAATCCGTGTATTCTACCGTAAAGTTACCGGAAGTTTTCGCCTCATAAGTAACAGCCGTTGCACCAGCAATAGCTGTACCATTGTAATACCATTGGTTGCGTGTTGAATAACTACTTGTTAAAGTAGAAGTTCCACCCAAACAAACGGTTGTACCTGGACTAGCCGTCACTGTTGGCTGTGTTGGAGGAGCCGACGTCGTTACAGATTGTGGATCCGTTAATTCAGTTGTATTATCAGAATAAGATAACAATACTGTATAATCACCCGTAGATGTAGCCGTATAAGTATTTGAAGTAGCATTAGAAATGGCTACACCATCTTTATACCATTGGTAAGCTACTGGAGTTGTACCACCATTCATATCAAGATTCAATACCACTGAACCTGGATTACAGAATGTTGTTGGTCCTGCAGGAACAATGAATGGAATTAAACATCTCGTTCTTACTAATTCATTAACATAATCCTTTTTAGGAGAATTCGTTACTTTAGGCAACCAAGAATTAGTACTATAAGTAGCACCAAATGTATCATTTGTTTCTACCAATGCAGATAATCCATTCAAACCATAAGGCCCTTTGATATAATTCAAATTACCTGCGTATGGTTTACCATGAACAGCTTCCTTTGTATCTGGACAGCCATCATTATCTGAATCACTATCTAAATCATCATTGATACCATCATTGTCATAATCACATTTTCCAACAGTTAAACTTGGATTGATTTCCAATAATTGGAATCCAAAGTTTTCATTTGCAACCGTACCTGCTAAGGCATTCCATGTATATTTCAATACTAATGGCGTGGCTGTAGTAGCTACAGCATTGTACTGTACTTGAATAAATACTTTATTGCTAGATGGCCCAAGTGCACCTCCAAAAGCAGTAGTCATTCGCATACTTGGCGTAATCGTTTGACCTACGGTGTATTTTTCTCTTAAATAATAGCGTTGTGGAATGGCTTTAATAACCCCATTCCCTGCAATTCCACCATCTACACGTAAACTTCTTGGATGGAACCACCAACCCCCATTACCTCCTTCATTGGCTAATACTTTTAAGTCTAAAGCGGTATAAGGCGCTACGGGTTCAAATTTAATGGTCATCACACGATCGGCACCATTAGTAGATGCTCCATCTTGCCAAAAACCACTAACACTATAATCATTAGTATTTCCTCTTAAATCAGAAGCTCCCATGTTTTTAATAGTAGCAATGGTTACTTTACCTATATTCTGATTTGTAGCAGCATTGGTAATAAACATTTGTTTACCTGCTGTACCTGGAATGGTTACAAAACCAAATTTGGTTACAGGAGGAGAAACAGGACACTCGGTCTGATCTAAAATACCATCGTTATCATCGTCTATGTCGTTCACATCCGGTACATTATCACCGTCTGTATCCAAACATCCTCTGATACCTTTATCTAAATAATTACCAGAAGGAACATAATTGGCTGCTGATAATTTCGTATCATTCAATTCAGCAACTGCTGCATATCCATTTACACCAAACGGTCCAAGAATTGTTGACTGAGTCAAAGTGGTATAGTATCCACTATTGGATTCCACTAAGTCAAAACATCCATCTCCATCCGAATCTAAATCAACCGCATTGCCTTTTTTATCTCCATCAAAATCGGTAACCTTGTTACATACATTTAACATGATACCAAACGACTCGTCACCTAAATTGGCTGTACCCACATATTGTGCTGTGAAATCCACTTGCTTGTTCAAATAATTGAACGGAATCACTACTTTCCATGTAGATGCACTAACCGCTAAATTCGTTCTTGTCGTAATAACATCGCCAGGGTTAATACCTTGACCGTCTGTATGTGTACTTAATTGATCGTCTGGGTCATACACCACACCACCGATTGGGAAGTTCCAACTAACCGTAATGGATTGTTGTCCGTTCACAATGGCTGCATTAGCTGTGTTTCCAGGTAAATTTGGTCCAAATGCCACTTGAGAAATCAAGCCATTGGTTGGCGCTAAACTAGCTTTATATTTATAAGTAGTATTCGCATCGTTTACTTTGTAATTAGAAGCATCTGTTACATCTGAAATAACAGCGACAGTAGACAAATCTGTAAACGACATAGTACCTGTACCTTTTGCGCTACCATTATTAAATGTACCTCCGTAACCCATACCTAATCCGGTAGAAATCACATAACTTCTAACAAATTTACCAACACCACATGAATATTCTACCGCATCTAAAATGCCGTCATTATCATCATCAATATCATCTCTGTCTGGTACACCATCATTGTCTGTATCCGCACAAGCACTTACAGTTGAATAGGCCATATAAGAAGTAGACTGATACGTTGTACCCGCATCTTGAGTATCATTCGTTTCAATCGAATCTGCTAAACCGTTGGCACCATATGGACCTGCTAAAGTTTGATTAGCTCCTCCTTGAACAGTTGTTGTACTAGCTTCAAAAGCATCCCCACAACCATCGTCGTCAGAATCCGTATCCAAATAATCCGTAATTCCATCACCATCGCTATCGTCTACAAAACATACATCAGCAGACAATCCATAACCTTCTACTCCTACATTGGCAGCGCTAGTGGATTTATGAGAAGTTTGTAGGAAGAATTCACTACCCAAAGCATTGGTTAAGAAATCGATTCTCCAAGTTGCCGTTGCATTGGTAAAATCACCACTGGTAGTAATGACAGTACCTGAAGTAATAACATCACCCGTAGCATGAGTAGATAATTGATTATCTGGGTCATACACCACTGCCTTAACATCTGGACTCCAAGTCAAAGTAATGCTTTGTGCTTGGTTCGTACTTGCAATTTGGTTAGCAGGTACTTTTACCCCAAACTGTACCTTCTTCATTAAAGTTGGGTACGAAGGAGTCAACTTATATGTTTGAGAATATACGTTGTCATTATCGGTAAAGGCATAATGTAAACCGCCTTTAGAGTTATCAAATGAAGTTTCTAAAGAACCTGGACTTGTATAAACTGTGTTTACTCCTACTAAATTAATTTCATAATCGACAGTAGCATTGTTATTCGTTGCTGTTCCTGTCAATGTTTGTTGGAAAGCCGTGGCTCCCGTTGTTAAACTAGGAATCGCAAAATAAGCCGTTCCACAAGTATTTTCTTCTGAATCTAAAATACCATCATTGTCATTATCGATATCCATGTGATCTTTCACACCATCTCCATCTGAATCCACACAAGAATTAATGATGGTAGAAATCGCTTGATTATAGGCAATAGTAGATTTGAAAGCATTGCTAATTGTTGCGTCAAAATCATCTGTGTTTTCCAAAGAATTGGCAAAACCATTGTCGCCAAATGGACCCGCCACGGTAGCTTGAGCTGGATTAGTGCCTGCGCCAGATTCAAATGAATCTAGACAGCCATCACCATCTGAATCTGTATCCAAATGATTTTGGATACCATCTGCATCCGTATCAAATAATGAACAAGCATTGATATTGAATCCATAAGCATCAGCACCAAGGGCAACATCTCCAAAAATAGAAGCTCTGATGTTGTACACATCCGAATTGGTATGCATGTACATCTTTACTTTCCAAGTTTGGCCAGCCTTAATTTGAGCATTCGTAATCGATACATTTTGAACGATCATATCCCCACTTTGAATAGCATCTCCTGTGTTATGAGAACTCAATTGATTGTATGGGTCATATACCACAGCATAAGCACCTGGCCAATACAAGACAATATTGCTAGCTTCGTTCACTGCAGCTGATGCTGTATTGACAGGTACGCTAGGTCCAAAGTCAACTGTTTGAACTTTTGGAGGTATTGGAGTTGAACTGTTTTCCGCTCCATTCGATGTTAAGTTGAACGCAATATCTGCGTTTGATGTAATACCACTTACTTGGAAGTGAATACCATTACCTCCATCAAAAACACCAGGATTAGTGACACTTGGTCCTGACATCAAGATTTCGTAATCAATATTACCTGTCTCTTTTAATATAGTTCCTGTTAATTTCTTTAATGTAGGATCCGTCGATTTATGAACAAACAATGGAGCTGAGCAATTCATTTCAATGGCATCTGGCACACCGTCATTATCATCATCTAGGTCACGTAAATTACCCACATTGTCTCCGTCAGAATCCAAACATACATTTTGAATATCACTTAAAGCATAGGTAGCATAGGTAGAATTATAGGTAACAATACCATTATCTAGTACCGTTTCTTGCGCATCTACTAAACCATTGGCTCCCACAGCACCAGATAAAGGAACTGTTGTAGACACATTACCCACGCTTGCTTCCACTGCATCATTACAACCGTCGCCATCAGAATCTAAATCAAAACGATTGACAATACCATCGCCATCAGTATCCATATCCGCACAAACGGTAGCCGCACTTTTCGACGTTAATTTAACGTTGTGGAATAATTTTTCAAATGCTCCCTTACCACTTAAGGTCAACCAATAAGTAGATTTTGGTGCTTGAATACGATGTACCATCACACCATTTACGGTTGCGGTTAACACACCACTTTCATTGATATCAATCTCAAATTTATTCGTAGCTAAAAATGCTGTCGCTGAAACGTTCCAAGACGATGATGGCATTTTCGCTAAATACGATTGAGGTGCAGTTTCATTGAAGTAATATTTATAACTATAGGTATCAATCCAATCAGCAACAATTTTAGTAATCGCAACATTGGCCGAATTTTTAGTTGGTGCTAAACCTATCATACCCGGAATATTATCTCGATCCGTTGTAAATTCTAAGTGAATTGGTAAGTTAAATTCCTGATTAGAATAACTTGAAGTCCATGAGCCTTGATTAGGTGCACCTGTTGTAGCTGAGACACTCATTTCAGTATCATAAGCACCAACAGTAGAATTCCCTGCAAAGGTTAAATCTTCTAATACTTCCGCTGGAGATGTACAGCTAGTTTGCTCATCAAGGTCTATTACCCCATCATTATCATCATCAATATCAATGTAATCAAATACCCCGTCATTATCATGATCATCACAAGCATTAACAGTATTGTCTAAAGCAAAGTTGTTGTATTGATCATCATCATAGGTAATGTATCCGCTATCTGATGGATCTTCCAATGAATTAGCTAAACCATTAGTTCCTACAGTAGTAAACGGTACCGAAGTTGAAGCTGAGGTTGAAGCACCCCCTTCAATGGCATCATTACATCCATCTCCATCAGAATCCAAATCCAAGCGATTGAAAATTCCATCACCATCCGTATCTAACTCAGTACACACCCCATTTGGAGCATAAGAAGTAAATTTAACATTGCTAAATACTCTAGAAGCAGTAGTGGTATAATTAGAGAATGCCAATTTATAGTCGGCTACTTTTCCTTTGAATTTACGAATAACTACACCCGCTTGTTTTACAGTAACTATACCTGATGCTGTAATGTCGATTTCCATTTTCTGACCTGCCGTATACGCTCTGGTGAAATTATACTGCTTAGGCATGTAGCCCTTAATTTGATTGGTGTTATCGTGTAAAATTTTATACCCTCCATCATTCCAATTGGTGGTTGTTTGTGCATTCCCTACTGGAATAACTCCAATAAATCCATTGGTGGTTCCCGTTGTGGTATATTCTAAATGGATAGGTAATTTAAATGCTTGATTCGAATACGAACTTCTCCACGTATTAGTCGTTTGACCTACCGTAGTTATGGTGCTTCCAGAAGTATTTACCGTTACTAAACCTGCATAGGTAATATCTTCTAAGAAATTCTCTGGATAGGTACAAGTTCCAACTTCCGTTAAGTCTAAAATACCGTCGTTATCATCGTCAATATCATCTGGATTAACTACACCGTCGTTATCTGAGTCTGTCATGTCTTTGTCTACCGCAAATGCCAAATAAGGTTTTGCATTAGTCAAGTCGGCATTAACTTCATACGCCGCTGTTACGCCTGATCCTACTGCTACGGCTTCTACATAAGTAGTACCTCCGTTTTGGAAGTTACCATCATCATCCATGGCCAAATACACTTTGTTATTTGGGAAGAAGCTGGTATAGTAATTTGGTAAAGTAGTGGCTGCAGAATTGGTATACGCTGGAATAGAAATTTTAACAGAACCTACTGTTCCTGTTTCATTCAATTTCCAAATTCTATTAAAGAAGTATTTATTTACTGATGAAGTATAATTTAATTTTAAATCGCCATTGTTATCACCAATGATTAAGTAAGATTCATTGGTTGCAATATCGTTACCTGCCGCAGAAGAGTTACCTAATGTGTTATTAATGATATTGTTATTACCAATGGTTATCGCACCAGAGGTATTAATGGATTTCGATTGACGTTGGTGTAAGCCCTGACAATCAGAGCGTGCAAGACCAATTACATTTTTAAAGTAGGTCGCATCAGTTGTTTCATTAAATAAGATGGTACCATCTGGCCCTCTATAATTATGCGCCAAAGTTTGACCATATTTAATCGCCATGTAGGTATTTACTTGGTGGCGTTCGGTGACAGATAATACTCTGTTGTACACAAATACCTCTGGCAGGTAACCTTTAAAGTAATTGGTGCCATCTTCTCCTATTGAAACACCTTCTGTTACCAATGTGAAACCGGTAACGTTAGAGGTACTTCGTGCGAATGGCAAGGAATTTGCGTTGATTCCCCAGTTATTCGTTTCACTAAAATGGTTATACAAAGTCCACTCATAAGGCTTATATGGATTTGTTAAGGTAGTCAGACCAACCTTTGCCTCAGAAATTGCAGCTGTAGCAGCATTAAAACCTAGACGATCTGTCGTGCCAAAACCATCATAGATGATTCCACTACTAAATGGATAATGTACTCCACGGGATCCTGAACCATAATCCCAAGGGAAAGAATGGGCTAAAGCATCTTGAATCGGTTTAATCATACCAAAGGCTTCACCTGAGGTAAATGACCCAGAAAATGCATAAATAGCGTTCTTCAAACTTTTTGCAAAAGAACTCGCTCCATCAAAATATACAACTGGGTTAAAGTTTATTATATTTTCTTGATATTTTGGAGAACCTGAATTTTTATTCATTGTTCTGCCTAAATAAGATTCTGGCCAGTTGCTCATTGTTGCTCCATTGGATAATCCTAAAGCAGCATTGTCGGCTCTTAACCATTGTTGTAAACCTGAAATAACCCCACCTGGACTAGCTATACCTGCCACAACCGTAAAATATTGTCCAGTGCTTAAATCCACATTGGCAGAATAAGTATTACTTGTCGCATCAAGTGTCATTAAAACGCGTGTATCTCCAGCATCCGTAAATACGGCATCGCTAGAAATGACTAAGTACACTTTTTGAGTTGGGTCATTACCTAAAGGTAACCAAGCAGTAGATCCTGAAGTTGCTTGCGTATCAAATTGTACTTTCACCGAACCAATTGTTCCGGTTTCTTGTACTTTCCAAATACGTTTTAAAACACCTTCACTACCCGTTGGGGTACATGCTCCAGCAGTCCAAGTTAAATCACCTCCATTGTCACCAATTAATAGGTAAGAATTATCAGCTCCAATGTTGTTTCCGGCACTCGCTGAATTACCATTAGTGTTATCTATTTTATTGTTATTACCAATGGTAACCAAAGCATCATTATTAACGGAATGAGATTGGCGTTGGTGTAATCCTTGACTATCTGCACGGCCAATACCAAATATATTAGACACATAACCTGCATTGGCAGTTCGGTCATATACTTTAGTGGTTTCATCCGCTGCAATGTAATCATTGGTTAAAGTAATACCATATTTAGTAGCTAGATACGTTTTGATCACATTTTGCTCAAGAGCAGTAGGTAGGTTTTGATATGTTATAAGTTCCGCAACTTCTTGAGGCCCTACAATAGATGTATGGCTTGACGCTGCAGTTGCTACGTCAATGGTTGGTATACCACCCTTCGTAGTAGCACTAACTTTGAACTTCGCTCTATAAAAAAGGTCTGGATTCTCAACTGTATTTGCAGCGGCAGGAAAATCTATCGCAGGGTTAAAGTTGAATTGGTTGGTAAAATAACCCGGACGTGCTAATCCGCCACCACTCATGGCATCCCAATCGTTTCCTGATAGATCTTCCCAAAAATCCACAGCAGTATTATTCGCGGAAGGTGTTGTATTTGCCGTTTTGGTGTAAACATCCAAACGCATCGCCTTAGCTGTCACATAATCTGTAGGGTAAACACGCACGTAACGGGTAGTAACAGGTGCCTCAAAATCAGAATATTGCAACACTGTATTATTCTCGTTACGGAGGAACAATCCTAAGTTTGTCCAATTGACATTATCAGAAGAAACCTTTACCGTAAAACTTGTTGGAGTTTGTACTGGTGAAGCTCTACCCAGGGTACCTATACCAGCAACGGTTTGTGACGAACCCAAGTCTAGGGTAATAAAATCTACCGGAGGATCTGCTTGCCATGTAGCCTGAGAAGGCAACCAACCATTAGCACTTAATACAGATTGAGCTGCATTGTATGCAGCTAAATTGGTGTAAACAGAAGAAGCCGTTCTATTCGCGGCAGGTACATTTAAAAACGTTCTATTAAATAAAACCGGTTGATCTGCTTTTACCCAGAAGTTGGCATTGGTTGCTACTAATGACCCAGTCGCTGAAGTGAATGTGATCGGTGTAAAAATATATTTGCTTCCAGCAGTTGGCCAAGCCGTATTCATTAAGTTCATGCTAGTGAACAAGGTTTCATTGGATGTGTACACCCACATGTGTTCACTCGCCGAGTTATTTAAACCTGTAGCAGATGTAATCGCAGCCACAGGACCTGAACCAATAAGTAATTCAATTTTATTAGTACCTTCATATAACTTCACTTGGAAATTATATCCTGCAGCGGTATTAGCTGTTTTGGTTACTTTCCATTGAACAGTTAAAACCTGATTTGGTGCTGAACCAGAAAGTTGATACGACACCCCCCCACCAGAGGCAACCGTACCAACGGTAAAATTATCCCATGCCGCACAGACAAAAGGTGCTGGAGGAATTAATATATTGGTATTATCATTGACACCCACTTGTGCGGCCCCAAACTGTAATTGCCCTGTGGCAGCTGCAGAAAATTGGGTATAATCGACACCATTATAATTAAAGGTAAAACCTATGGGAGTTACCGCTGACTTTAAAGTTGCAGCAGCTAGAGCCACATTACCCCCAGCAATGAGGGAGGTTCCGCCGCTTATATCGACATAGGTGGAGGTTGCAGATGAAAAACGGTAATTGGGTACTTGCCCAAAACTCAAAAATGAAATACTAGTAAAAAGAACTAGCATTAAATTCTTAAACCATTTTACAAAAGTCGTGCTTTTTGAAAAGGTAGATGCAGGTAAAAATAATTTGCCCATGGCTTGATAATAATTGCAAACACCCCATCAGTGGATGATTAAAATGTTTGCGTGGATGATATAATTTTATTTAAACACATTCTGAAAATTCATTTTCGCAAATGCCTTTTCGGAATTAAGTGCACAAACTTACTAAGGCGCTTTATTTCCAAGAAAAAAAAGGATTACGTATGAGTTCCGTTTTAGAAAATGGAACTAAAAAGGCCAAAATGTGGATAAAATGTGTGGTTTTTGTGGGAAAAAACGATCCATTTGTGGAAAAAAAATTTGCATTTGTGGACAAATTGTTGAAAACCATTTCATTTTGGGATTCCAATTTTCAAAACGGAACAGTGCAAAAGGGAGAGGTATTAGGTATTAGGTAATAGGTAATAGGTGTTAGGTAATAGGTGTTAGGTAATAGGTATTAGGTAATAGGTATTAGGTAATAGGTAATAGGTAATAGGTAATAGGTAATAGGTGTTAGGTGTTAGGTAATAATGCGAATTAAGGGTTGAAATTTCCAATTATTAATCTCTTAATTACCGCTTTTGGCCTCCATCCTTCAACAGGCTCTGTAAACGAGCTCAGTAAACACTATTTATTTATTTTTTTGACTTATAAATGAATTTGCGGTTAATCCGACGAAAGATTTGAGCGAAGCGGTAGGCGGAGCTTTGACAATGCGCATGGGCGATGTGCGTCAGGGTCAAAAAAAATAGCCGAAAGCGTAGTGAAAATCGTGCCGCTTGCGGATTCGTCTTGGATTAACTAGGAGATTTTAAGTTTTTTTGTTTCTTTTTTTCTAAAAAAAAGAAATACCATGGAAAAAGAATTAGCCAGAAAATTGCATTGATAGGTAATAGGTAAAAGGTAATAGGTATTAGTGTTTAGTTATTAG
>NZ_JBPXKA010000004.1:199100-205845 GCF_054558485.1 Aquirufa sp. ROCK2-A2 | reverse complement strand
CCTGCGCCACTACCAGGCATAGCAGGAGATAGTATTAGCTACTGCGTTGGAGCAGCATCTGCGCCACTTCAGGCAGAAGCGGTAAGCGGAGCGACATTGAATTGGTACAGCGATGCAACGGGCGGAACAGCCAGTAGCGTGGCTCCAAGTCCATCGACAGATAGTTCAGGAACCTTCCATTATTACGTGAGTCAGACGTTGGGGAACATGGAAAGTGCAAGAACAGCCTTTACGGTGATTGTTCATGCAAGTCCAGCAGCTCCAGTAGCAAGTGTAACTCTTCAACCTACTTGCGCAGATTCGACCGCCACGATTCAAGTAACGGCTCCATTGGGATCTAATTATAGCTACAGCATTGATTCAACGAATTATCAATCGGCAGTTACTTTTAACAACGTAAATCCAGGTAGCTACACGCTACGAGTTAAAAATGTAGATGGATGTATCAGCTCTTCCACGAGTCAGTTGACGGTAGTAGCAAATGCGGGTATTCCAGCGACACCTGTAGCGACATTGGATTCTTTAATCAATAATTGCAATGTAAGTACGGTTGATTTAACTCAGGCTGAGCCATCTTCGCAAAGTGGAATTAGCTATGAGTGGTGGACGGGAACAAACTCAACACGAGTGAGTCAGATTACGAACCCAAGCACTTATGCAAGCACATCAAACGTGTATTTATGGTCTAAAACCACGGATGGATGTTATAGTGAAAAGGCGGATTCCCTACAAGTACACATGGTTACATGTTGTGTGGAATCAGCGGGTCAGTTAATAACCTCTTCACCTATGGTAGGTTTCAATTATGAACCAGCGACGGTTGATTATCTATCTCATATTGGTTATACTGCAGGTAGCCAAGTTCATTATGTGTTGGTTAACCAAGCAGATGGAAAGATTAAAGCCATCAATGATTCTATACCTAATTTTGAAAATATTGGATCTGGTGAATATAGAATCCACGCATTGGTGTATCGTCCTGAGGTTGTTATAACGGGATTGAACGTAGGTAGTTCTTTATCTGAGCTTAGTCCAAATTGTTCCAATACACCAAATTATAGATTTGTAGTATTCAATTACTGTGATTTTAATAGTACGTGGTCGATGGATAATGCAGCAGCATTACCTAATGGAAAATCTGAGAAATATGTATTAACCGATGGGTTTGATGATCATAAAATTGTCTCGATTAGTAATACCAATTCATTTAATTCAGTAAAATCGTACTCGAGTTATGAAATTGTACAATTACAATACAGCGGAACAATTAATAATTTGGTTGTTGGGGAATATTTGGGTAATGTAACAGCAACTGACTTAGATAAATATTCAAGTAAATTCTATAGTCATTGCGAACCAGTCGTATTGCAATGGGATGGGTATATTTTTAACGATCATAATAACAATGGTAAAGAGAATTTCCCAATAGATGATCAAGCTGGTCTTCCAAATACAGATGCGATGTTTGTTAAGGTATTGGATTCATTGAATCATGTGATTTATGTCAGTCCAATAAGCTATCAAAACTTTAGTATTTCAAAAGCATTTGAAGATGGAACCTATAGATTAGTTTTAGATGACAATTCTGATACGACTGATTATACACCTTGGTGTCCTGCTTATTGGGAGTCAGCTCCTAAAAAGGCTGTTATTCAAAGTGGTTTAGTGATTAATACCGACTTTTTCTCTAATTCATATTTAGTTCCTTTAGGCATGCATTCTACCTTGCCAGCGCCACTACCGGGTATAGCAGGAGATAGTGTTAGCTACTGCGTTGGAGCAGCATCTGCGCCACTTCAGGCAGAAGCGGTGAGCGGAGCGACATTGAATTGGTACAGCGTTGCAACGGGCGGAACAGCCAGTAGCGTGGCTCCAAGTCCATCGACAGATAGTTCAGGAACCTTCCATTATTATGTGAGTCAGACATTGGAGAACATGGAAAGTGCAAGAACAGCCTTTACGGTGATTGTCAATGCATCTGTTGGAAAACCAGGCGCTATTTCTGGAGAAGTTCTGGTTAGTCCTAATTCCAATCATACCTATCGCATAAGTCCGGTAGTAGGAGCAAGCTCTTACCATTGGATATTGCCAAATTCTTGGACGGGTAGCTCAAGTGTTGATAGCATTAGAGTGCAAGTAGGTTCTGCTAGTGGTCAAATTAAAGTGGCTGCTGTCAATACCACGGCATGTCAAAGTGATTTTGAGGTTCTAAGTATAGAGGTTAATCAAGATTTTGATGGAGATGGGGTGAGCAATAACCAAGAAATTTTGGATGGTACGGATCCATATGATGGATGTAAATATGTGCCAGCGCATATTACACTTGCTCATAGTGCTAGTTGGTCAGCTTTAGATTGTGATGGTGATGGATCGCCCAATGGTACAGATATTGACCCATTGAATTTCTGTGTGGGAGGAATCAATAATGTTATTCCTGCGCCAAATAGTCCACAATACGAGTTCTTTAAAGAGGCAGATTGTGACAATGATGGAATATCCAACAACATGGAATGTTTCAATGCGATTCAAACTTGTCAAGATTTTGATGGGGATGGAGTACCTAATTATTTGGATCAAGATTCAGACGGAGATAATATCCTTGACCGAGTAGAGCAAAATAGAGATAGTGATAAAGACAATAGTGCAGATTACTTGGATTTAGATTCAGATAATGACGGAATACTTGATTCCAAAGAAACGGTAATGGATGTAGATCATGATGGTACACCAAATTACCTTGACTTGGATAGTGATGCGGATGGAATTCAAGATGCAACCGAGGCAATTCGATTATTTAGACCTTCAACGGATGAGAATTATGATGGCCGCGTAGATAAAAATGGCCTATTTATCGATGATAAAATTAATCCAAATGGTTTAGCTGATTTCTTGGAAACGGCTAAAGGCGGTGTTCCGGTGGAAATGCCAGATACCGATCATGACGGTTTATATGATTTCTTGGATACAGATTCAGACAATGATTGTCTGTCAGATACAATTGAATCGACCCTAGATTCAGATGGCGACTTTATTCCTAATTACCGAGATGTTGATTCAGATAATGACTGTATTCCTGATTTAGTAGAAGCGGGTAATTGTACTCATCCAGTTGATTCTGATGCTGATCATATTCCTGATTACTTAGATACGGATTCAGATAATGACTGCATCAGTGATTTAATTGAAATCGGATCAGATTGCACAAAACCTGTAGATACAGACGGCGATGGCATCGCGGATTACAAGGATACGGATTCAGACAATGACTGCATCAAGGATTCGATCGAGGTAGGCGCTGATTGCACAAAACCTGAGGATACAGACGGCGATGGCATTGCAGATTACAAGGATACAGATTCAGACAATGACTGCATCAGTGATTTAATTGAAATTGGAGCAGATTGCACAAAACCAGTGGATACAGACGGCGATGGCATTGCAGATTACAAGGATACGGATTCGGATAATGACTGCATCAAGGATGTATTAGAAGTAGGAGCAGATTGCACAAAACCAGTGGATACAGACGGTGATGGCATTGCGGATTACAAGGATACGGATTCAGACAATGACTGCATCAAAGATTCGATCGAAGTAGGAGCAGATTGCACAAAACCTGTGGATACGGACGGAGATGGCATTGCAGATTACAAGGATACAGATTCAGACAATGACTGCATCAGTGATTTAATTGAAATCGGATCAGATTGCACAAAACCTGTGGATACAGACGGTGATGGCATTGCGGATTACAAGGATACGGATTCAGACAATGACTGCATCAAAGATTCGATCGAAGTAGGAGCAGATTGTGCTAAACCTGTGGATACAGACGGCGATGGCATCGCAGATTTCAAGGATACGGATTCAGACAATGACTGCATCAAAGATTCCATCGAAGTAGGCGCGGATTGCACAAAACCTGTGGATACTGACGGTGATGGAGTTCCAGATTTTATGGATACGGATTCAGATAATGACTGTATCAAAGATTCAATGGAAGTAGGCGCTGATTGCACAAAACCAGTAGATACAGACGGCGATGGCATTGCGGATTACAAGGATACGGATTCTGATAATGACTGTATCAAAGATTCCATCGAAGTTGGCGCTGATTGTAACAAACCAATAGATACAGATGGTGATGGCATTGCGGATTACAAGGATACAGATTCAGATAATGACTGCATCAAAGATGTATTAGAAGTAGGAGCTGATTGCACAAAACCTGTGGATACAGACGGAGATGGTATTGCGGATTACAAGGATACAGATTCAGACAATGACTGCATCAAAGATTCAATGGAAGTAGGCGCTGATTGCACAAAACCAGTAGATACAGACGGCGATGGCATTGCGGATTACTTGGATACGGATTCAGATAATGACTGCATCAAAGATGTATTAGAAGTAGGGGCAGATTGTGCTAAACCTGTGGATACGGATGGTGATGGCATAGCGGATTACAAGGATACAGATTCAGACAATGACTGCATCAAAGATGTATTGGAAGTAGGAGCTGATTGCACAAAACCTGTAGATACAGACGGAGATGGCATTGCGGATTACTTGGATACGGATTCAGACAATGACTGCATCAAAGATTCAATGGAAGTAGGCGCTGATTGCACAAAACCAGTGGATACTGACGGTGATGGCATTGCGGATTACTTGGATACAGATTCAGACAATGACTGCATCAAAGATTCAATGGAAGTAGGAGCAGATTGCACAAAACCAGTGGATACAGACGGCGATGGCATAGCGGATTACAAGGATACGGATTCAGACAATGACTGCATCAAAGATGTATTAGAAGTAGGCGCAGATTGCACAAAACCAGTGGATACAGACGGCGATGGCATTGCAGATTACTTGGATACAGATTCAGACAATGACTGCATCAAAGATGTATTGGAAGTAGGAACTGATTGCACAAAACCTGTGGATACAGACGGTGATGGCATAGCGGATTTCTTGGATACGGATTCGGATAATGACTGCATCAAAGATTCAATGGAAGTAGGAGCTGATTGCACAAAACCTGTGGATACGGACGGTGATGGCATTGCGGATTACTTGGATACAGATTCAGACAATGACTGCATCAAAGATGTATTGGAAGTAGGAACTGATTGCACAAAACCTGTGGATACAGACGGAGATGGCATAGCGGATTACAAGGATACGGATTCAGACAATGACTGCATCAAAGATGTATTAGAAGTAGGAGCTGATTGTGCTAAACCTGTGGATACAGACGGCGATGGCATAGCGGATTACAAGGATACGGATTCTGATAATGACTGCATCAAGGATTCGATCGAAGTAGGATCTGATTGTAATATTCCTCTTGATTCAGACAAAGATGGTTTGCCGAATTACAGAGATACGGATTCGGATAACGATTGTATTTTGGATGCTATTGAATCAGAGGGTAATTGTTTAAATCCAGTGGATACAGACAAAGATACTTTCCCAGACTATATCGATGCTGATTCAGATGATGATTGTATACCTGATTACATAGAGGTAGGTCCAAAATGCAACAAGCCAATCGACAGTGATGGAGATGGTATTTATAACTTCAGAGATTCTGATTCGGACAATGATTGCATCCCTGATTCAGTTGAAGCGGGCAAAGATTGCACCAAACCTGTGGATACGGATAAAGATGGAACGCAAGATTACTTGGATTTAGATTCAGACAATGACAGTTTCAGTGATAACATTGAAGCGGGCACTGATTGCAAGAAACCATCCGATACAGATAAAGATGGCCAGCCTGATTTCCAAGATATTGATTCAGATGGCGATGGTATACCGGATAAGTTAGAGGATGATGTTGATTATGGTAATTTAGTTGATTGTGACAAAGATGGAATTCCTAATCGATTAGATTCGGATCAATGTACGGTATTTTTACCAAAAGGGATATCTCCGAATGGTGATGGTAAAAATGATCGATTGATTATACCAGGAATCTTAAGTAATAACAATAATCGAATTACGATTTTAAACAGATGGGGAAATGTGGTTTATGAGTCGGATAATTATAAGAATAATTGGGCAGGAGAAACGACCAAAGCCTTTGACTTATTGTCTGCGGATGGATTATTACCAGATGGAACCTATTATTACATCATCGATTTTAAAGGTACCCGTCCAACCATAGGCGCCTATGTTTACATTAATCGTTTAGAAAAATAACCTATGCAAGATGTCATTTTGGAAGAAATTTCAAAATGACATCTTTTTAAACTGAAAATACTCTCAAAACTGCTAATGCTTTAACCACCTAAAAATGAATTTTACTTTATGCTTCATTAAAAGCTGTTCAGTGAATTTGAATATTCTAAAAAACGGCAAACGCTACTTCTCAATTACCTTTTTAATTGCTTTTATTTTCCTATCACATGCTTCCTATTCCCAAATAGAGGCGATGTATTCCTTGTATAAGCTGAATCCACAGTACATAAGTCCTGTACAATCTGGCAGCACGGAAAACAGCGAGATTATTGTATCCAATCGCCAGCAATGGATTGGTTTAGACGGAGCACCTAAAACCTTAGGAGTAACGGCTAATGTGAAATGGAAATACAACAAAGGAGTAGGTATGATTGCCTACCAAGATCAAGCGGGACCCATGACGGTAACGAATATAGCCACAGACTTTGCTTATCACATCCGATTGGATCAGAAATGGACGATGAGTGGAGGGATCCGAGCAGGTCTTTTGAACTTA
>NZ_JBPXKA010000004.1:190706-199003 GCF_054558485.1 Aquirufa sp. ROCK2-A2 | reverse complement strand
CTATGAGAACCCGATTTCGCAAATCTCAAAGGTATCGAATCAAACCCATGAGTTTGCCATCAAGTTTACGATCAAGCCCAAAAAGCGAGTAGATGAATTTGCCAAAGAAAAAGAATTAATGAATAAGTAATTTATTAAGAAATAAATATAGATGAAGAATTTTACTTGTATGCTTTTGAAATTGACTTTACTGGTAGGTTTGTTTACCATTAATTTGTCGGCACAGGATTATCAATTTGTCATGGGTTCCAATTTGACGAAATATAATTTAGTTAATTCTCAAGGAGTGTCCGTTGATTTTTTAAAACCTGGTTCTGGACTTCATATGAATATGCGCAGAAGAAGTGCGTTGGTGGATACATTGGAATTGATTTCCTCAGGAAGTGAAAAAGGAGCTTATTACAAACAACATCAAAGTCTTGCGAAGATTCTTAGCATTTTGCATTATGATATAGGAGTAGTTTACAATCAATATAATTCTATGGGTGGAATTCAAAATATCGCATTTGATTATAAGACAGATCACATCGGTCTTGCGCTAGGTTTTGGTCCCGAGTTTAGTTTAGGGAAAGGTTTTCAAGTGGGAACTAAATTAGAGTTCAACGGTCAAAAAATGTTACAAGGTATTCAGATGCTTGGATCTAATTATTATGATTTGAGCAACAACGATCAATTTTCATCATTTAAATTTTTTGGAGGATACTCCTTGGAAATAATTAAAAAAGTAAATCCCAATGTTTCTTTTTTTGTCAAGTATCAAAATCAGCAAACCTTGGTCAGTTCTAAAGCATCCACAGGAAGTTTGGATTTAGTCTCAAATACTTTTGCCTTTGGCTTAAATTTTAAAATTACTAAATAACCAAACATCTAATTCAATCACTTGTACCAATAAAGATTAATCACACAATGAATAAATTACACTTAACCATCATTTTACTTTTTATTTCTTTGGCAACTTTTGCTCAAAAGAAAGGAATGAATTATCAAGCTGTGATCATTGATCCCAAAGCAATTGATATCCCAGGTGTAGCCATCACGGGACAACCATTAGCGAATTCTGATGTTTGTATCAAGTTTGGCATTTTGAATGGAGCCACAATTGAATATGAGGAAATTCAAAAGACCAAGACTGATGAATTTGGTTTGGTGAACTTAATCATTGGGACAGGTGTAAAAACATCATTGAGTACTCGCTTTAATAACTTTGATAGTATTATTTGGGATGCCAACTTGAAAAGTTTACAAGTTTCTGTCAGCTTTGATAACTGCTCATCGTTCAAACAAGTGAGTATTCAAAATTTCAATTACACTCCTTATGCTTTTTATGCAGGATCAGTTGATTATAAAAATGTAGTAGGAGCTCCTAAGGACTTGTCTTTCTTTGGGAACGATGTGGGTTATTTGGTAGATAAAGATTTGGATCCATTGCGTAAAAAGATTGAAACCAATAGTATAGACATTGCGAATAATAAACAAGAGACCTTAGACAAATTTGCGATAGTTAATCAAAGTATAATCGACTTAGATAAAAGAGTAAGCACCAATGAAATCGATATCGATTCCATCAAATTAAAGAATATTGAACAGGATGGAAAGCTTTTTGCTAATGAAACAAAAATCAATCAAGTAAACCTGAATGTGAATAACAGAATTGATTCCTTAAAACTTAGGGTTGATCAACATGATATTAATATTTCCAATTTACAACAAACTGCTACAAATTTAAATTCCAAAATCGATTCAGTAAATACGAGTTTAAATTCCAAAATCGAAACGGTAAATACAGGTTTAACTTCTAAAATTGATTCGGTTAATACGGATTTATCTTCCAAAATTGCAGGGAATTCTAGTCAAATTACGACCATTAACCAAAGTTTGACGGATCAGCAAAATCAAATCACCCAAAATTTCAACAATCAACAAAATCAGATTAATCAAACCAATGCCAATCTGAATAATGTCAATACTAATTTAACCAATACGACCAATAATCTTCAAGGACAAATTTGGGGTTTAGGTAATACCTATGAAGTATTGTCGCATAAATCACCAGATGTTAATTTGGGTTCGGACAATCCAAGCGATGTTTTATATCCAACTCAGAAAGCCGTTAAGAATTATGTCGATGTGACAATTCAAGATGCGATTGCAACAGGTGCTCCGGATGCAACTACCTTAGCAAAAGGTAAAGTGCGCTTAGCAGGGGATCTTGCAGGTACTGCTGATTTTCCAACGGTTCCAGCTTTGGGCAATAAAGAAGAATGGGCTAATAAAACCTCCGATATTGTTGGAAATGCAAGTTCTCAAACTAAATATCCTACCGTAAAAGGTATCAAAGATTATGTAGATGCTTCTGTTACAGGATTAGCTTTTCAGGCTAATTTAGATTTAAAGGCTAACATAGATTCTCCTACATTTACAGGAACACCTGTTCTTCCGGGTGCAACCCAAGCTGCCACTCAACCATTGAACAATAATACCAATGCAATTGCAACCACTGCTTTTGTGCAGTCGGCCTTGGCAGCTGGAGTTGTTGATGCAAATGCTACTACAAAAGGTAAAGTGAAGTTGGCAGGTGATTTGGCTGGTACAGCTGATGCTCCAACCGTTCCAGGTTTGGCATTGAAAGAAGCATTAACGAATAAATCGAGTAATGCCAATTTGGGAACTAGTAATGATTTATACCCCACTCAAGCAGCTGTGAAATCTTATGTAGATACACAATTTGCGAATGCCGCAATTCCAGATGCAACTACCACTTCCAAAGGTAAAATACAATTAGGAGGCGATTTGAATGGGCTTGGAACTAGCGCTTCTGCGCCTGTAATCTCGGATAATGCCATTACAACCAATAAAATAAATGATGCAGCGGTTACCAATGCTAAAATAGCCAATGGCTCCATCAATAATGCTAAAATTGGCGAAACCATTTCAATTGCGAATGGTGGTACGGGTGCAACAACTGCTCCAGCTGCTTTAAGTAATTTGGGGGCTGAGCCAACTGTAAATAAGTCCAATGATGTTAATTTGGGCACAAGTACCGTATTTTTTCCTACCCAAAATGCTGTTAAAAATTATGTAGATAATCAATTTGCAGCAGCAGCAATCCCAGATGCAACCACTAGTTCGAAGGGTAAAATTCAATTAGGTGGAGATTTAAATGGGGTGGGTACATCTGCATCGGCACCCGTTATTTCCGATGCAGCAATTTCTACGAATAAAATTGCTAATACAGCAATTACAACGGCTAAATTGGCTGATGCCTCAGTTACCACTGCTAAAATTGAAAATGCAGCTGTTTCTACCGAAAAATTGGCAAGTGGTGCAGTTACAAGTTCTAAAATTGGAAATTCTGAAGTAAAAACAATTAACCTTGATAATGCTTCCGTAACCTCTACAAAATTAGCAAGCAACAGCGTTGAAACGGATAAAATTCAAAATCTTGCTGTAACAGATGCTAAAATTACTTCCGTAAGTGGATCTAAAGTATCTGGTGATATTTCAGGTAAAGCCGAAAATGTGAATGGTGTAGTCAATCCAGTAAATGGTGGTACAGGTGCTGCAGGGACCCTTTCCGGTTATGTTTTTGGAAACGGCGCAGCGGCTATGACTGCTAGTTCTACTATCCCAGTTGCTGATGTGGTGGATGCTCAAAAAGCTTCTAACTTATCTACCGCTACGGATTTAGGTAGCACTTCAGCCAGTGATACGTTTTATCCATCTCAATTGGCGGTTAAGACTTATGTCGATAGTCATACTAATAATGCAGTTGGTTCATCAACTCAATCTGCATTAAATTTAAAAGAGGATTTAGCCAATAAAGATTCCAACGTCAATTTAGGTGTTAGCAACACGTCATATCCTACTCAAAATGCAGTTAAATCCTATGTGGACACCAAATTTAGCGGTGTAAATGCGATAAATAATTTAACTGGTTTACCGAATATTGCTACCAATCGAGTTTTGGGAAATATGACTGGAGGCACCACCACGCCAGAAGAAATTCCTGTTACAGGAACGGGAAACGTGGTCATGAGTACCAATGCAAATATCAATACGCCAACTATCACAAGTCCAGTATTAAACGGTACCATTTCTGGTTCCGCGGTTGTACCTATTGCAAACGGTGGAACAGGAACAACCGTATTACCTAGCGGTTATGTAAAAGGTGGAGCTACTTCCTTATCAACCGTTTCATCAATTCCATGGCAGGATATTACAGGTGCTGTTCATACAGTGAACGGCAATTTGCCTGATCCTGCAACAGGAAATGTGGCCATTGCCTTTGGTAAAGTTACAACCGGTTTATTTGTTAATCGTCCAGATGTGGCAACAACAAACAATGGAGATATTTTTGTTATTTCTGGAGAAACAGGAGCCAACGCGAGTAACAACGGAAGAACCTTTATCTCTACAGGTGGTGCAAGTGGTGCTTGGAATGAGGTAACACCTAATCAGGCATCTTTAGATGCTCGTTATGTTCAATTAGCAGGAAGCACCATGTTAGGTAATTTGATATTTCCTACAGGAACTAAGGCTACTATGGCAGATGCTCCAGTAAATAATACGGACCTTACCAACAAAGATTATGTTGATTCCAAAATTTCCAATGCTACTCCTGATGCAACCACACTTGCAACAGGTAAAATTCAACTGGCAGGCGATTTAACTGGTACAGCCACCAATCCTGTTGTGGCTGATAAAGTGATTAGTTTTGCTAAAATCCAGGATGTTTCTTCCAATGTCGTTTTGGGTAGAAGTGCTTCTGGGACAGGAAGTATTCAAGCATTGAGTACTTTGCCTGTTTCAACTTTACCAGCCTTGACAGGTGATGTTACTACTGCTCAAGGTACAGCGAATACAACTATTTCAGATCAAGCAGTTACGTTTAATAAAATTCAAAATTTATCTGGACAAAGTAAATTATTAGGTACTGGATCCACAGGAGGTACTCAGGTGGGCGAAATTACATTAGGTACTGGATTGACTATGGATAATGGGGTGTTAAACTCCACCATTGGAACAGTTACCAATGTTAGCGGTACAACGGATCGAGTAGTAGTGACCAATAATGCTACAACACCATCTATCGATATTGCCTCTAATTATGCTGGACAAACATCTATTAATACGGTAGGGACCATAACCACCGGTACATGGAATGGCTCAACCATTGGAGTTGCCAATGGGGGAACAGGAGTAACTACCTTGCCAGCAGGATATTTGAAGGCTGACGGAACAAATCCATTTACGACTTCTGCAACAATTCCAGTATCGGATGTAGTGGATGCAGAAACAATTAATAATAAATCGACAGCCACGGATTTAGGTGGAAACGCAGCAGATGATGTGAAATATCCATCGCAATTAGCTGTAAAAACTTATGTGGATGCCACGGTTTCAGGTGCTACTCCAGAAGCAACAACCAATTTATTAGGTAAAATTAAATTGGGTGGCGATTTATCTGGTTCTGGTACTACAGCTAGCGCACCCATCATTACTTCAGGAGCAGTTAATACCGATAAATTAGCAGACAACTCTGTAACCACAGCCAAAATTGTTGATGGTGCTGTTCAGACAGATGATATAGCCGATTTAGCTGTGACCAATGCAAAATTGGCTCAAAGTGCGGTTACGTCTGACAAAATTGAAAATGGTACCATTGCAACCATTGATGTGGCCGACAATGCCATCGTAACATCAAAAATTACTGACTTAAATGTAACTACTGCTAAAATTGATCAAGCAGCAGTTACCACAGAAAAAATAGCAGCTGGTTCAAATAATACAGTTTTAGTAACTGATGGAACTGGTGCTGTTCAATGGTTAGATAAAAACTCTTTTGGTGCAATTGCAGATATGACAAGCATTGAAGGCGCTGGTACAACTGCAAGTCCATTCAAAGTAAAAGATTTGGGAATCATAACAGCCAAAATTAATGACGCTGCTGTTACCACCATCAAGATTGCGGATTCCAATGTGACCACCGCTAAAATTGCAGATGCCAATATTACCACCGCTAAAATTGCGGACCTAAATGTAACCAATGCTAAATTGGAAGTGGATGCGATTACAACTGATAAAATCAAAGATGGAGAAGTTCAAACTTCGGATATCTTGGATGCCAATGTGACCACTTCAAAAATCGCAGATTCCAATATTACAACAAGTAAAATTGCTGATTTAGCAGTTACGACCACAAAAATTGCTCCTGGAGCCAATAACAATGTATTAGTTACTGATAATACCGGGGCAGTTGCTTGGATCGATAAAAATGATTTGGGTTCTGTAGCCGATATGGCATCCATTGAAGGAGAAGGAACTACTGCAAGTCCGTTTAAAGTAAAAGATTTAGGTATCATCACTGCAAAAATCGCTGATGCAGCAGTTACTACCATTAAAATTGCTGATTTAAATGTGACCAATGCGAAATTGGAAGCAGATGCGATTACCACAGATAAAATCAAAGATGGAGAAGTTCAAACTGCTGATATCAAAGATGCGAACGTCACTACTGCTAAAATTGCTGATTTAAATGTGACCAATGCGAAATTGGAAGCAGATGCGATTACCACAGATAAAATCAAAGATGGGGAAGTTCAAACAGCGGATATCAAAGATGCGAACGTCACTACTGCTAAAATTGCTGATTTAAATGTGACCAATGCGAAATTGGAAGCAGATGCGATTACCACAGATAAAATCAAAGATGGGGAAGTTCAAACAGCGGATATTAAAGATGCAAACGTTACCACTGCTAAGATTGCAGATGCCAATGTAACAACAGTTAAAATTGCGGATTCAAATGTAACGACAGCTAAAATCGCTGATGCGAATGTAACAACCGCTAAAATCGCGGACTTAAATGTGACCAATGCGAAATTGGAAGCAGATGCGATCACCACAGATAAAATCAAAGACGGAGAAGTTCAAACGTCAGATATTAAAGATGCCAATGTAACTACTGCTAAAATTGCGGATTCCAATGTAACAACAGCTAAAAT
Organism: Aquirufa sp. ROCK2-A2; assembly: GCF_054558485.1. NCBI lineage: Bacteria > Pseudomonadati > Bacteroidota > Cytophagia > Cytophagales > Flectobacillaceae > Aquirufa > Aquirufa sp. ROCK2-A2. The sequence continues at coordinate 191,999 of NZ_JBPXKA010000004.1, read as the reverse complement.
CGCTGATGCCAATGTAACAACCGCTAAAATTGCAGATTTAAATGTGACCAATGCGAAATTGGAAGCAGATGCGATCACCACAGATAAAATCAAAGATGGTGAAGTTCAAACAGCAGATATCAAAGATGCCAATGTAACTACGGCTAAAATTGCAGATGCTAATGTAACGCCATCAAAAATCGCGCCAGGTGGAAATAATAAGGTTTTAGTAACCGATAATGCAGGTGTAGTAGCCTGGTTGGATAATGCATCATTTGGAGCTGTTGCTGACATGACGACCATTGAAGGTGCGGGAACAACGGATAGTCCATTCAAAGTAAAAGATCTTGGAATCATAACTGCAAAAATCGCAGATGCAGCAGTGACCACCATTAAAATTGCCGACTTAAATGTAACCAATGCCAAATTGGAAGCTGATGCTATTACAACAGATAAAATCAAAGACGGAGAAGTTCAAACCTCTGACATCAAAGATGCCAATGTAACAACAGCTAAAATCGCGGATTCGAATGTTACCACAGCTAAAATCTTAGATGCCAATGTTACAACAGCTAAAATTGCAGACTTAAATGTAACCAATGCTAAATTGGAAGCTGATGCTATTACCACAGATAAAATCAAAGACGGAGAAGTTCAAACAGCAGATATCAAAGATGCCAATGTAACAACAGCTAAAATCGCTGATTCAAATGTTACCACAGCTAAAATCTTAGATGCCAATGTTACGACAGCCAAAATAGCCGATTTAAATGTAACCAATGCCAAATTGGAAACAGATGCAATCACAACGGATAAAATCAAAGATGGTGAAGTCCAAACCGCTGATATCAAAGATGCCAACGTAACGACTGCTAAAATTGCCGATTCAAACGTAACGACGGCTAAAATAGCAGATTTGAATGTGACAACTGCTAAAGTAGCTAACTCGGCAATCACTACGGATAAAATTGCGGCTGGTTCCAATAGTACAGTTTTAGTGACCGATGCGAATGGAGCCGTTCAATGGTTAGATAAAAATTCTTTCGGCGCAGTGGCTGATATGTCGACCATCGAAGGTGCTGGTACAACAGCAAGTCCTTTCAAAGTAAAAGATTTAGGAATTATTACTGCAAAAATCGCAGATGCAGCAGTGACTACCATTAAAATAGCTGATTTAAATGTAACCAATGCTAAATTGGAAGCAGATGCTATTACCACAGATAAAATCAAAGACGGTGAAGTTCAAACGGCAGACATCAAAGATGCGAATGTAACGACAGCAAAAATTGCGGATTCCAACGTTACCACTGCTAA
>NZ_JBPXKA010000004.1:0-190608 GCF_054558485.1 Aquirufa sp. ROCK2-A2 | reverse complement strand
AAAATTGCTGATGCCAATGTAACGACTGCTAAAATTGCGGATGCGAATGTAACAACCGCTAAAATTAACGATGCAGCGGTAATTACAACCAAAATTGCCGACCTAAACGTGACCAATGCAAAATTAGCGGCCGATGCGATCACAACAGATAAAATCAAAGACGGAGAAGTGCAAACCGCTGACATCAAAGATGCGAATGTAACAACTGCTAAAATCGCGGATTCCAACGTTACCACTGCTAAAATTGCTGATGCCAATGTAACGACTGCTAAAATTGCGGATGCGAATGTAACAACCGCTAAAATTAACGATGCAGCGGTAATTACAACCAAAATTGCCGACCTAAACGTGACCAATGCAAAATTAGCAGCCGATGCGATCACAACAGATAAAATCAAAGACGGAGAAGTGCAAACGGCTGATATAAAAGATGCGAATGTAACGACTGCTAAAATTGCCGATTCAAACGTAACCACAGCTAAAATCGCTGACGCCAACGTAACAACCGCTAAAATTGCAGATGCGAATGTAACCACAGCGAAAATTGCCGACTTAAATGTGACCAATGCCAAATTGGAAGCAGATGCAATCACCACGGATAAAATCAAAGATGGAGAAGTTCAAACTGCTGATATCAAAGATGCGAATGTAACGACAGCTAAAATTGCAGATTCCAATGTAACCACTGCTAAAATTGCAGATTCCAATGTAACGACAGCTAAAATCGCTGATGCGAATGTTACAACCGCTAAAATTGCTTCAGGTGGTAATAATAAAGTTTTAGTGACTGACAATTCTGGTCAAGTAGCCTGGATTGATAACACATCTTTTGGCGCAGTGGCTGATATGTCGACCATTGAAGGAGCTGGTACAACTGCTAGTCCTTTCAAAGTAAAAGATCTAGGAATCGTAACCGCTAAGATTAAAGATGCAGCGGTTACAACAGTTAAAATCGCTGATGCTAACGTAACCACTGCTAAAATTGCTGATGGTAATGTTACCACAGCAAAAATTGCGGATGCCAATGTAACTACCACGAAAATTGCCGACTTAAATGTAACCAATGCTAAATTAGAAGCCGACGCGATTACGACTGATAAAATTAAAGATGGTGAGGTTCAGACAGCAGATATCAAAGATGCGAATGTGACCACCGCTAAAATGGCAGATGCGAATGTAACAACCGCTAAAGTAGCTAATTCAGCTATTACAACCGCCAAAATAGCGGCTGGTTCCAATAGCACAGTTTTAGTGACAGATGTCAATGGAGCTGTTCAATGGTTAGATAAAAATTCTTTTGGCGCAGTGGCTGATATGTCGACCATCGAAGGAGCTGGTACTACTGCTAGTCCTTTCAAAGTAAAAGATTTAGGTATCGTAACGGCCAAAATCAATGACGCAGCGGTAACTACTGTTAAAATTGCGGATGCAAACGTGACCACAGCTAAAATTGCTGATTCCAACGTTACTACTGCGAAGATCGCGGACGCGAATGTAACTACTGCTAAAATTGCCGACTTAAATGTAACTAATGCGAAATTAGAAGCCGACGCGATTACGACTGATAAAATTAAAGATGGTGAAGTTCAGACAGAAGATATCAAAGATGCCAATGTGACCACCGCTAAAATTGCGGATGCGAATGTAACAACCGCTAAAATCGCCGATGCGAATGTAACGACTGCTAAAATTTCCGATGCCAATGTAACCACAGCTAAAATTAACGATGCAGCTGTAATTACAACCAAAATTGCCGATTTAAATGTGACCAATGCTAAATTGGCTGCTGATGTTATTACAACCGATAAAATTAAAGATGGAGAAGTTCAAACGGCTGATATTAAAGATGCAAATGTAACCACTGCTAAAATTGCAGATTCGAACGTAACAACCGCTAAAATTGCTGATTCGAATGTGACTACTGCTAAAATTGCAGATGCTAATGTAACAACTTCCAAGATTGCCGATGCCAATGTAACTACAGCTAAAGTAGCTAATTCTGCCATCACAACTTCGAAAATAGCTCCTGGTGCTAATAATACAGTTTTAATTACCGATAATACGGGTGCTGTTGCATGGATCAATAAAGATGATTTTGGTGGAATTGCTGATTTGAGCACCATTGAAGGAACAGGAACCAACACCAATCCTTTCAAAGTAAAAGATTTAGGAATCGTAACCGCCAAATTAGCGGATGCTGCTGTTACCACAACTAAGATCGCTGATGCCAATATTACAACAGCCAAGATTGCGAATGCCAATGTAACTACAGCTAAAATTGCTCCTGGGGCTAATAATACTTTATTAATCACGGATGGTACTGGACAAGTAGCCTGGTTAGATAAAAATGATTTAGGTGTAGTCGCGGATCAAACAACGATTGAAGGCTTAGGTACAACGGCAAGTGAATTAAAAGTGAAGGATGCCGGTATTTCCAATGCTAAACTTGCCGCTAATGCAGTGACTTCTGATAAAATAGCAGATGGAGAAGTCGTAGCAAGTGACTTAGCATCTAATTCGGTGATTACATCCAAAATCTTAGATGCCAATGTAACAGAAGCTAAAATTGCTGATAATGCCATTACCACAGCTAAAATTGTTAATGGAACGATTGTGACAGCTGACTTAAGCGATAATTCAATTTCTACGGATAAAATAATTGATGCCAATGTAACAACAGCAAAATTAGCATCATCATCAGTGATTACATCTAAAATAGCTGATGGCGCTGTAAACAGTGCTAAAATCTTAGATGCATCCATTGTCAATGAAGATATCGCTGATGCAACCATTACCACTGCTAAAATTTCAGGAGCCATTGCTATTGAAAATGGGGGTACAGGGGCAACAACTGCAACAGGAGCATTAACCAATTTGGGAGCTGAGGCTGTGGTAAATAAATCTACTGCCACCGATATGGATGGCGTAAATGCAAATGATACTAATTATCCAACTCAATTAGCTGTAAAAACCTTCGTGGAAAATCAAGTTAATAATGCAGTAGGATCATCTACCCAAACAGCATTAAACTTGAAAGAGGATCTTTCAAATAAATCAATTGACACAGATATGGGTGGTAGTTCACCAAGCAATGATTTTTATCCAACTCAAAAGGCAGTTAAAACGTATGTGGGTAATAAATTTACTGAACCCAATGCCATACCTTATTTAACTTCATTACCTAATATTTCGAATAATACCATTCTAGGTAATACAACCGGTGCCACAACCACTCCTCAAGAAATTCCTGTAACAGGAACAGGCAATGTTGTTTTGAGTACTTCGGGATCACTAACAACTCCTACCATCGGGTCTCCTGTATTAAATGGAACCATTTCAGGAAATGCAATCGTTCCTGTTGCCCAAGGTGGATCAGGAGCCAATATGTCCTCAACTTCCGGCTATGTTAAACAAGCTTCTACGGGTGCTAATTTTACGACAGTGAGTGCCATTCCTGCTGCTGATGTGGTGGGTGCGGTTAGAAAAGTAAATGGTGCAACTCCTAATGCCAATGGTGAAGTAACTGTACCTTTTGGTACCGTTTATACCGGACTTTTATCCAATAGAACAAGTGTTGTAACAAGTCCTTCGAATGGTGATATTTATGTCCTTTCTGGCGAAACAAATGCCAATGATAATGGCCGTACATTTATTTACGATGGTTCCAACTGGCAAGAAGTAACGTCGAATTTATCAGCAACCGATGCTCGATATGTTCAGTTAGCAGGTAGTACAATGGCAGGTAATTTGACATTCCCAACAGGAAAGAAAATCACTTTAACAGATACTCCAACCAATGCAACAGATGCCGCCAACAAAGCCTATGTGGATGCTCAAATTACTGCAGCTACTCCGGATGCAACTTCTTCAGCAACAGGTAAAATTCAACTAGCTGGTGATTTGGCTGGAACAGCAACTGCTCCAGAAATTGGAAGCAATAAGGTGACGTTCGCTAAAATACAAACAGTTTCTTCTGGTGTAGTACTTGGTCGTTCAACAACCGGAACAGGTAATGTGGAGGCATTAACAACCATTCCAGTTTCAACTTTGCCAGCATTAACGGGAGATGTAACTACTTCCGCTGGTTCAGCTACAACAAGCATCAGCAACGGGGCCGTAACCTTGTCGAAAATTCAAAATCTATCAGCCCAAAGTTTATTATTAGGTTCCGCTTCTTCAGGTGGAACTGCAACAGCTGAAATTTCATTAGGTACCGGCTTATCCATAAGCGGAAATACATTGAATTCTACAGGAGGTACCGTGACCACAGTTACCGGAACAGCCAATCGAATTAGTGTAACCAATGCTTCTACCGTTCCTACCATTGATATCTCAACTTCTTATGTAGGTCAATCATCCATTAATACCCTAGGAACAATTACAACAGGTACTTGGAATGGTACAACTATTGCCGTAGCCAATGGTGGTACGGGTGCTACGTCCTTGAATGGATATGTTAAAGGAAATGGAACTTCACCTTTAACTGCATCTTCTACCATACCTGTCGCAGATGTAACTGGTGCGGAAACCACAGCCAATAAATCCATTGATGGAACTTTTGCTTCTTCCAATGATACCAATTATCCAAGCCAATTAGCTGTTAAAACCTATGTAGATAATAAAGTATCTGCCGCTACTCCAGATGCAACATCTTCCGTAAAAGGTAAAATTCAATTAGCCGGCGACTTAACTGGAACGGCGGCTTTACCCGAAGTTGCAGCCAATGCCATCACCTCAGCTAAAATTGCTGATGCAACCATTGTAACTGCTGACATTGCTCATGATGGAGTTACTAGTGATGACATCGCAGATGCAACTATCGTAACTGCTGATTTAGCAGATTTGTCTGTAACCAATGCAAAAATTGGTGAAACGATTACTGTTGCCAATGGTGGTACTGGCGCAACAACCTTAACAGGTTATGTAAAAGGAACAGGAACAACGGCTATGACGGCTAGTTCAACTATCCCAGTGGCCGATGTAACAGGAGCGCAGACAACGGCAAACTTGTCGACAAGCATGACAACTGATGCCGGTTCAGCCACTAAATACCCAAGTGTTTCAGCGGTTGAAACCTATGTTACAGCCAATGTAACCGTAGATGCAACCACAGCTGTGAAAGGAAAGATTCAATTAGCTGGCGATTTATCAGGAACAGCTGCTTTACCAACTGTGGCTGCCAATGCCATTACAAGTGCCAAGATTTTAGACGGAACCATCGCTGCTGCTGATTTAGCAGGTGATGCAGTAACTAGTGCAAAAGTATTGGACGGAACAATTGCTACAGCTGATGTGGCAGATGCGGCAATTACTAATGCAAAAATTGGTGAAACCGTTACAGTAGCCAAAGGGGGAACTGGCGCAACAACCTTAACTGGTTATGTAAAAGGAACAGGAACAACGGCTATGACCGCTAGTTCAACCATCCCAGTAGCCGATGTAACAGGAGCACAGACGACATCAAACTTGTCGACAAGCATGTCAACTGATGCCGGATCAGCCACTAAATACCCAAGTGTTTCAGCGGTTGAAAACTATGTTACAGCCAATGCAACCGTAGATGCAACTACAGCTGTGAAAGGAAAGATTCAATTAGCTGGTGATTTATCAGGAACAGCTGCTTTACCAACTGTGGCTGCCAATGCCATTACAAGTGCCAAGATTTTAGACGGAACCATCGCTGCTGCTGATTTAGCAGGTGATGCAGTAACTAGTGCAAAAGTATTGGACGGAACAATTGCTACAGCTGATGTAGCAGATGCGGCAATTACTAATGCAAAAATTGGTGAAACCGTTACAGTAGCCAAAGGGGGAACTGGCGCAACAACCTTAACAGGTTATGTAAAAGGAACAGGAACAACGGCTATGACCGCTAGTTCAACCATCCCAGTAGCCGATGTAACAGGAGCACAGACGACATCAAACTTGTCGACAAGCATGACAACTGATGCCGGATCAGCCACTAAATACCCAAGTGTTTCAGCGGTTGAAAACTATGTTACAGCCAATGCAACCGTAGATGCAACTACAGCTGTGAAAGGAAAGATTCAATTAGCTGGTGATTTATCAGGAACAGCTGCTTTACCAACTGTGGCTGCCAATGCCATTACAAGTGCCAAGATTTTAGACGGAACCATCGCTGCTGCTGATTTAGCAGGTGATGCAGTAACTAGTGCAAAAGTATTGGACGGAACAATTGCTACAGCTGATGTAGCAGATGCGGCAATTACTAATGCAAAAATTGGTGAAACCGTTACAGTAGCCAAAGGGGGAACTGGAGCAACAAGCTTAACAGGTTATGTAAAAGGAACAGGAACAACAGCTATGACGGCTAGTTCAACTATCCCAGTAGCCGATGTAACAGGAGCACAGACGACATCAAACTTGTCGACAAATATGACAACAGATGCTACCTCAGCAACTAAATATCCAAGTGTTTCAGCAGTTGAAACCTATGTTACTGCCAATGCAACAGTAGATGCAACTACAGCAGTGAAAGGAAAGATTCAATTAGCTGGTGATTTATCAGGAACAGCTGCTTTACCAACCGTGGCTGCCAATGCCATTACAAGTGCCAAGATTTTAGACGGAACCATCGCTGCTGCTGATTTAGCAGGTGATGCAGTAACTAGTGCAAAAGTATTGGACGGAACAATTGCTACAGCTGATGTGGCTGATGCGGCAATTACTAATGCAAAAATTGGTGAAACCGTTACAGTAGCCAAAGGGGGAACTGGCGCAACAACCTTAACTGGTTATGTAAAAGGAACAGGAACAACAGCTATGACGGCTAGTTCAACCATCCCAGTAGCCGATGTAACAGGAGCACAGACGACATCAAACTTGTCGACAAGCATGTCAACTGATGCCGGATCAGCCACTAAATACCCAAGTGTTTCAGCGGTTGAAAACTATGTTACAGCCAATGCAACCGTAGATGCAACTACAGCTGTGAAAGGAAAGATTCAATTAGCTGGTGATTTATCAGGAACAGCTGCTTTACCAACTGTGGCTGCCAATGCCATTACAAGTGCCAAGATTTTAGACGGAACCATCGCTGCTGCTGATTTAGCAGGTGATGCAGTAACCACTGCGAAAATTTTAGATGGAACAATTGCTACAGCTGATGTAGCAGATGCGGCAATTACTAATGCAAAAATTGGTGAAACCGTTACAGTAGCCAAAGGGGGAACTGGAGCAACAAGCTTAACAGGTTATGTAAAAGGAACAGGAACAACGGCTATGACGGCTAGTTCAACTATCCCAGTAGCCGATGTAACAGGAGCGCAGACAACGGCAAACTTGTCGACAAGCATGACAACTGATGCCGGATCAGCCACTAAATACCCAAGTGTTTCAGCGGTTGAAAACTATGTTACAGCCAATGCAACCGTAGATGCAACTACAGCTGTGAAAGGAAAGATTCAATTAGCAGGCGATTTATCAGGAACAGCTGCTTTACCAACTGTGGCTGCCAATGCCATTACAAGTGCCAAGATTTTAGACGGAACCATCGCTGCTGCTGATTTAGCAGGTGATGCAGTAACTAGTGCAAAAGTATTGGACGGAACAATTGCTACAGCTGATGTGGCAGATGCGGCAATTACTAATGCAAAAATTGGTGAAACCGTTACAGTAGCCAAAGGGGGAACTGGCGCAACAAGCTTAACAGGTTATGTAAAAGGAACAGGAACAACAGCTATGACGGCTAGTTCAACTATCCCAGTAGCCGATGTAACAGGAGCACAGACGACATCAAACTTGTCGACAAATATGACAACAGATGCTACCTCAGCAACTAAATATCCAAGTGTTTCAGCAGTTGAAAATTATGTATCAACCAAAGCGCCATTGGCATCTCCTGCCTTAACAGGTACTCCAACAGCACCAACTCCTGCGGTAAATGATAATTCTACGAACATTGCTACCACAGCTTTTGTCACCACAGCTGTAGCTGCAGCTACTATTGCTGATGCTACCAGTTTAGTCAAAGGAAAGATTCAATTAGCTGGCGATTTATCAGGAACAGCTGCTTTACCAACCGTGGCTGCCAATGCCATTACCAGTGCGAAGATTTTAGACGGAACCATCGCTGCTGCTGATTTAGCAGGTGATGCAGTAACTAGTGCAAAAGTATTGGACGGAACAATTTCTACAGCTGATGTAGCAGATGCGGCAATTACCAATGCAAAAATTGGTGAAACCGTTACAGTAGCCAAAGGGGGAACTGGAGCAACAAGCTTAACAGGTTATGTAAAAGGAACAGGAACAACAGCTATGACGGCTAGTTCAACTATCCCAGTAGCCGATGTAACAGGCGCTCAGACAACAGCAAACTTGTCAACAAACATGACAACGGATGCTACCTCAGCAACTAAATATCCAAGTGTTTCAGCAGTTGAAAATTATGTATCAACCAAAGCGCCATTGGCATCTCCTGCCTTAACAGGTACTCCAACAGCACCAACAGCTGCAGCAGGTACAAGTACTACTCAAATTGCTACAACAGCATTTGTTGCTGCGGCTTCGGGAACTCCTTTTTACAAAACAGGAACCACCACCGATGTATTGAGTGATAAAACAGTTGATATTTATACCAACAAAAAAATAGGGGTGGGAACTACAACTCCACAAAACAATGTGGATGTCGTTGGTGGAATTAGCGTTCGAAATACTGCTGGTGCTGCAGGAACCGGGTATGGAATGGAAATTAATACCAGTTCGAATGCACCACGAATCGATTGGGTATCCAATGGAGCATATATCGGACAATTCGCTTCCAATACAACCGATTTCTTGTTGAAAAATAGTTTGAATAATACGGGTAATATTAGATTCTATTCAACCACAAGCGGTGCTTCTCAGGAGCGATTAACCATTTTAAACAATGGAAATATTGGTATTAACTGGACCACTCCAACAGAGAAATTAGAAATTTCAGGTAATGCAAAAGCGGATAAATTCATCAAATCAGGTGGAACCGCTTCTCAATTTCTAAAAGCAGATGGTAGTGTTGATGCAGTTGCTTACGCTCCTTTGGCATCACCAGCATTGACAGGGACACCAACAGCGCCAACTCAAGCAGCAGGAGATAATACCACCAACCTTGCGACAACGGCTTTTGTGACGTCAGCCGTTGCTGCAGCCACCATAGCTGATGCTACTTCTTCTGTGAAAGGTAAAATTCAATTAGCGGGAGATTTGGGTGGAACCGCTGCATCTCCTTCAGTGGTGAAAATTCAAGGTACTTCTGTGAGTACAACTGCACCTACCAGCAACCAATTGTTGAAATTTGATGGAACCAACTGGGTTCCGGCAAGTATGCAATTGGAAACAGATGAATTTACTGCTACTGTAGGTCAAACTAGTTTTACCATCAGTAACACTCCGATGGGTAGAGTAGCTATGTTTAGAAATGGTATTCGTTTACCAAAAACTAGTTTCTCCGTATCAGGAACAACGGTTACCTATACGGCAGCCAATAACGCAAGTCAAGCTTTAGTAGCTGGCGACCGTATCACAATTGATTATGTGTACTAATAATAAAAAAAGAATGAAAAAAATTATTTTTGTTTGCTTTGTTTTATTGACTGCATCTTTGAACGTTTTTGCTCAAGCAAAATATGTCGATCAAAGGGGTACTTTGACAGATACCTCATCTATGTTAAGTCCTTATTTGAAAAAAACGTCCATTGTAGGGACAGCCAATTATGTCCCCCTTTTTACTGGAACCAATTCCCTCGGTAACAGTGTGATGTATCAGAATTTAAGTAAAATAGGTATAGGTACAATTTCGCCCAATACTAAATTGGAAATTAGTTCCGGTACAGCTGGGTCTTCCGGTTTACGTTTTACCAATTTAACAAACACAACAGCTGGTACATCTATTTTCTCAGGTATTTTAGGGCTTAATTCTACAGGAGATGTAGGTATAGCTTCTTTAACGGGTTCCTCTATTTCAGGTTTGAGTAATGGCCAAGTAACTTATGGTGGCACAACGGGTAATTTAGCTCAATCTTCCTCTTTCTTTTGGGATCAAACAAACAATAGACTGGGAATTGGTACTTCTATACCTTCTACTAACTTGCATGTTAGTTCTCTTGTTGCAACAAACACAGTTAATGCTGATGCTCAAGTATTACGATTATCTAGACCTACCAACAGCGGTGTTAAATGGGATAATATAGCTCAATTTAACTTGGGTTCTTACTCAACAGGTGGTGTTGCAAATACAAGAATGGATTTGGCCATGAATGACGGTGGATCAACCACCACCTCTAATATCATGACATGGCAAGCGAATGGGTATGTTGGGATTTCTACCACGACGCCAGCTTACAATTTAGATGTACTTGGAAGTGCCAGAATACAATCTGTGCCCAATACAACAGTAGCTACAGGAGTGTTGGTTAAACACCCCACGACTGGTCAAATCAGTGAGCAATTAATTTCAGATATTAAAAATACTGCCTGGTATACCACCGGCACAACCACTGATGCTGGAGGTGACAAAACAACTGCTATCCACCGTACAGGAAGTGCAACCATTGATAATGGTTATTTACAAGCCATCAGTTCCTCTACAACAAATGCTTTTACCATGGATCCTACCGATGTGGTAGGTCCTAAATTAAAAATGGGAACATCTTCCAACTTTGGTACTTATTTAGAAATCGGCGCATACAATAATCAAAATAATTTGGACACTAAAAACCGTGATTTTGCGCTTTTTAGTACGAGTATAACTAGTGGTTTGCAATTTAAAAATGCAACTGGTAGAATTGGAATAGGTACTACAAGTCCAAGTCAAAGATTACATATTAATGGACAAGTAGAAATAGATACCTTAAGAAGTGGGGCTGCTACCGACAGTTTAGTAACCTCCAATTCAGATGGTCTTTTACGTAGATTATCTTTTTCCAATGCTACCAAAAATTTTGCGGTAGTAAGTGCCACCGCTTCAGGGATTGTGAACAACACAGCTGCTCAAGAATTAGGAGGAGTTGATAAAAAAATCAACGGTGTGGATATCGGAAAAGGTGGAGGTAATTTTTCATCCAATACAAGGGTTGGTTTTAGTGCTTTAGCAAATAACACGACGGGTGTAAATTCAGTGGGGATAGGTTTTCAAACATTATTTAATCAAACAACTGGGTCTAATAATGTCGGTATGGGAACTCAGGCGCTCGCCTTTCTTAGCACTGGAGGGAATAATGTGGGAATAGGAACATATTCGTTAAAAAATCAAACCACCTCCAGTAACAATACTGCTTTAGGGTATAACAGTGGTGTAAATATTACAACAGGTGGTCAGAACGTGGCGATTGGTGTTGAGGCTTTGTCAGATAATTTAACTTCAGCTAACAATGTCGCCGTAGGTGCTTATTCTCTAGATTTAACTACAGGAGGGAATAATACGGCCTTAGGTTACAATTCGGGTAAAAATAATACCTCTGGGGCAGGAAATACGATTTTAGGTTACCGAGCAGGGGAGAACGTGTCTACCGGTTCAAACAATGTGTTGGTAGGCTCATCCGGTGGATTTAATATTACAACAGGTAGTGGAAATATCTCTATGGGTAATTCCAATTTAGTGAGCGGTAGCAATAACACCATCATCGGTGGTACTACTTCTTCTCTAAACATCGGAGCAAGTAACAAGAGTAATATTGTTGCCCTTGGTAATGGTGCTGGTTCTGTTCGGGTATATGCGGATAGCCTTGGCTTGGTGGGTATCAATACCATTTCACCTTCCAATCGATTGACCGTGTATGAACCTAGTAGTGCTGCTGTACTTGGACTTTATTATCCAGCGGCCAATGGACCCGTAGCACAAACTACCACAGGCCAAATTAATTTAGGTACATCAAATTCTTGGTTTACAACTATTCGTTCAGTAATTCCAGCTGCAAAAAATCAAGATCAACAAAATTTAGAATTTACCACCGGGAATGCCAGCAATGATAATACTCAGGTATCTCGGATGACCATTCAATCACAAACAGGAAATGTCGGGGTCAATAAACAAACTCCTCTGAATAAATTAGTAGTTCAAGGATCGAACAATGCTGTATCACCTTTAGGTACGGATCAAACCAATGCCACCTTTAGAATAGATGGGCCCACCAATCATTCCTTGGATATGGGTACCCTCGTGGGATCTCCTTTCGGTGCTTATATCCAATCGCACAATAAGGCCGCCACCACAACTTTACCTTTGGTATTAAACTCTGCAGGAGGGAATGTGGGTATTGGTACTACTGCACCAGGTTCTACCTTAGAAGTCAATGGTGCTTCCACCAACACGACTGCCTTCAATGCAGCGGCTGCCACCACCATTGATTTTTCAAAAAGTAATTTAGCATATACTACAGCAAGTGCGGGGGCATTTACCATAACCAATATGAAAGATGGTGGAACGTATACCTTAGCTGTTCAGGGTGCTACATCTGGAACAGCGAGTTTTACAGCCTCAGGTTTCACTATCAAATCCATCAACAATGGCGCCACTACTGCTGGTAAGCATACATTGTATACTTTTTTGGTGATGGGTACTAACGTTTATTATTACATGGCAACAGGTTTCTAATATGAGAAAATGGATCTTATTATTGCTCGTCGTTCCAATGGTTGCTCAAGGACAAATGTGGGGATATTTCCCACCTCATACCGATTATTTGGAGAATGTCGCTTCTAGTAATATCAGTTTTATGTACAGTTTCCGTAAAGTGAAAAGCGCGTACACTGGATTTTGTTACCGCGCCAGACGGACGGATAACAATGCGCAAGTAGATGTGGCATTTGATGATACTGGAAAAACAAGTGGAAATTCTATTTGTACCGTGGCAGTAGTGGGTACAAGCACCTATACGTCTGGTCAACAAATGACCTGGACGACTTTTGCCACAGGTGCTCCGCAAATAAGGGTGTCTATTTGGTATGACCAAAGCGGAAATGCTCGTAATGCCATTCAAAATACCGCTGCAGCTCAGCCACAGGTGGCAGGGAGTCAAAATGGCTTATTTTATTTGAAATATACTGGAGTGGAAAATTTGTATTGCCCCTATGCTTCTAATGTCTTATTATCAGCCAATGGGGCAACTTTAGGAGTCAATGGCTCTTTCTTCTTAGTCGCCACTCCTTCGGTAGGAGTTACTCCCATTTGTTTTGGCTATGCTAATACAGGCAGGTGGTCAGCGCATCTGAATTGGTCAGATGGTAATTTATATTTTGACGCAGGAGAGATATGTTGTGCAGGAGTTAGAGCATTCTCAAACTCAACCAGCAATGGTGTATGGAAACAATATTCCTTTCAACGTAACCTTGTTACTAAACTGGTTCGAGTAAGTGGTGTGCAAAAATTAAATGGTGGTGGTAAAACGGATTATTATGATTCGGGTCACACTAGTTTTGGTTTAGGAAATACAGGTCAAGCGGTTTCTGCTGGTCATAATGGCTTTATTGGAGAAGCGATTTTATTTAAGAATGTAGTGACCAATTTGGCCGATATTCAGAATGCTGAGAATAATCAAATGAGAACATGGAGCGCTTATTAATCTTTTTGTTGTTGTTTATTCAATCATGTACTCTAAAGGCACAAGTGGTAGGAACACCTTATCTTCCCATGGTAAATTCGGATAGAATTCGATCTGCGCTGGCAGTTGCTGGTTGTACTTCTTGTTCCGCTTATGACGCTGCGGCAAGTAGTACTTTGGTTCCAATTACACTTGCTGAATACAATGCAATCTTAGCCAATGTGACAGGAGCTACTAAAAAAGGTTATATGGGATCGATGGCAGGTGCACATATTGCTTTTGGAACCACGGGGGGGGTGAATAATGCATCCCCAGGGACTGTGGATCTATTAAGTCCCAATTCGTATATTATCGCGGTTGCCTATCAAACATACAATACCGTAACTGGACATATTCGTATTACCGCTTCTGCTTCGCCCTCAACTGCTCAGAATTGTTTGACCAATATATCAACACCAGTCGGATGGACCGCCTATGTGACTCGGTATTTTACCGTTAAAAAGCCTACGACCCATTCTGGAACCAACACCTATGTAGGACATATTAATAGCTCTGGAGTTTTGTATTCAACCTATCCAATTGCCTCCGTTGGATGTAGGTATGGTAATAATAGTTGTGCGGGTATCTCAGGTACTAACCATCCCTATGCCATAGGACTGCAGGTAGTTGCATCCACCACAAAATCTTGGTAATGATTTAGTAAATATTAAATTAATTTATAGTGAAATTTTATAAAAGTAGTTTTGTTTTAATTTCGATTATTTGCTTTCTGGTGACTTTTAAATCACAAGCCCAAATGGTGGGTACCCCTTATATGGTGCCTGTTAAAGTAAATTATCCATTGTCTTGTAAAGCAATATTAGCGGCCAATAGTGCAGCTACCTCAGGAACCTATACCATTGATGTGGATGGGACAGGTTCATTAGCTCCATTCAATTGTTATTGCGATATGACGACCAATGGAGGGGGCTGGACATTGGTGGCCATTCGAAATACAACAACATCTGCCATGTTCACAGAAGCAGCCACAGCACCCGTATTGCCAACCACGACTGGAGGAGCTAGATTATCCAGTATTTGGACCCAAACAAATACAGCCTTCAGTTTTGACAATATCCGCTTTACCAATGCGGGTACTTCTTTTACAAGTTCTGCGATTGCCACTTTTCCTGCTTCAACCACCATGAGTGCATTAAATACCGCGAATGCTTCTTATAGTCAGTCAGCCTCCAATGCAACGGTTACTACATCTGGTATCGCCGGAACAGCCTTAACCCATTTTTATTTAAGGGGTAAGTCCTCGTCGGTTGCTCCTTTTGATGATAACGCCGATTATGGTGTTTTTGCCTTTTCTACAGGCCCTACACTTACTGCCGCAGATCAATGGGATGTGAGTGGTGCTTATTGGGTTTTAGCTGGCTTGGACAATAATATTGATCCTATGACTGGCGTTACAGCTTCTGGAGCAATATTTACAAACGGAACGCCGAGTGCTTCACATTGGCCATCTGCTGGTAGGGCTCTTCGGACTTTTGTGTGGTTGAAATAGAATAATTCTAGGTTTTTACTTTTAGTATCTCTTTTTTTTATATTTTTACCGGGTGTTTCAACATAGAAAATTTTATTTTCTAGACTGCTAATAAAAAAATAATCAAAGATGCTAAAAATAGCTAATCGCCTTTTTCTAATAATTTTTCTTTTTTTAGGTCTTTTTCCACTCTTTTCACAAACCAAGGTTGTGGATCGTTCAGGACAAGAGGTTTCGGTCAATTCAGATGCTAGTACAAGTTCAAAAGGATATGTCCAATTATCCGGTGATCTTAACGGAACGGCCTCTTCTCCAACCGTCGTAGGTATACAAGGGACACCCATAGATTCAACTGTTCCAAGTGCCGGTCAAGCCCTTTTGTACGATTCTGTATTAGGAAAATGGGTGCCATCTTCAATCGTATCAGGAAGTAACTTTTATTTGGTTGGTACCACCACCGATGCCGGTTCTTCCAAAACAGGTAATCTTTATCGAAGCGGAATAATTGGATCCACCAGTGCAGGTTTTGGTTCCTATTCCAATACGACTGTTGTTCCAACCCAAGGATTGGCAGTCAGTGGGAAAGTAGGGATTGGAACCAATGCCCCCATCGCCAAATTAGAAGTATATTCAGATGTAGCGGATGCTGCAAGATTCATCAGTTCCACCACAAGCACCAATTATGCTTCCTTTGGTTTGGGAAACGCTACGGGCGCTTATGCCAAATTTTTAGCTGGTGATAGTAAATTGCAATTGAGAAATTTCACTACCAATGCCCTCGTTTATCATGCAGATTTAGTGACTGGTAAATTGGGCATCGGAACAAGCAGTCCTAGCCAGCGTTTACATATCGCTGGTCAAGTTGAAATAGATACCCTTCTCAGCGGTGCAGCTACCGACAGTTTGATTACTTCCAATTCAGATGGAATTTTACGAAGATTATCCTTTTCCAATGCTACAAAAAACCTAGCATCCGTAAGTGCCACTGCTTCCGGAATTGTGAACAATATAGCTGCTCAAGAATTAGGTGGTGTTGATAAAAAAATCAATGGCGTCGATGTTGGAAAGGGAGGTGGTAGTTCTACAACAAATACTCGTCTTGGTTTTAGTGCTTTGGCAAATAATACAACAGGCACGAATTCTGTCGCAGTAGGCTTCCAAACTTTGTTTAGCCAAAGTGTAGGAATTAGTAATGTTGGCATTGGAACACAGGCACTGGCATTGCTCAGCTCCGGCAGTTACAATGTAGGTATAGGAACTTATGCTTTGAAAAATCAAACAACCGCCAATAATAATACGGCTGTTGGATATAACAGCGGTTTGAATATTACGACAGGTAATCAGAATGTGGCCATTGGAACAGAAGCCTTATCAGATAATACTACTTCAGGTAACAATGTAGCAGTAGGTGCTTATTCACTAGATTTAACTACGGGAGCCAATAATACGGCTTTGGGATTTAACACAGGAAAAAACAATGTGGGAGGAGCCGGTAATACTTTTTTAGGTTATCGAGCAGGTGAAGTCGTAACGACAGGCTCCAATAATGTGCTAGTAGGTGCCAATGCAGGTCTAACAATCACATCTGGAGGAGGAAATATATCCATTGGGAATTCTAATTTGATTTCTGGAAACAATAATACCATCATTGGCGGAACGACCTCCTCTTTAAACATCGGTGCCGCTTATCGTAGTCAAATTGTAGCCTTGGCCAATGGTATTGGTAAAATTCGTCTTTTTGCTGATAGTCTTGGTTTAGTTGGAATCAATACCATCTCCCCGGCGGCGGCCTTAGATGTTCCTAGCACTACCAGTGGAATATTGGTACCTAGAATGACCACTGCTCAAAGAACAGCCATTACGGTTTCTTCCAATGTTGAATCCCTTTTGGTTTATGATACTGATGTGGACATGTTTTACTATTATAATTTAGCAAATACTTCCTGGACCCCCATCAATGTGGGAACAATTAATACCCAGTCTGGAACGAGCTATACCTTGACAGTGGCAGATAATGGTCGGGTGCTGGATTTTACCTCAGCAACAGCCGTTACGTTGACGGTGCCCAATACCTTGCCTGTAGGATTTCAAGTCAGTGTTACACAAGCAGGAGCAGGCCAAGTTACTTTCACGGGCGGAACGGGTATGACGATTAATAATCGATATTCTGCCACCAAAACATCCGGTCAATGGGCAAAGGCAGGTTTAGAAATTAGAGCGGCAGGTTCAGCTGTCTTAAGTGGAGATGTACAATAATTGGATGTTATGAAAAAAAGTGTTTGTTATTTATTGTTTTCTTTTAGCCTTTTAATCGCTTCAAGGGAAACAGCTGCCCAAGCATTACCGATGCATCGCTATAGTGTAAATAAACAATTTCCCATCGATATCATTACTCAAAAACCTTCTTTTGCCTTTAGCTCCAGAAAATTGAGAAATAATTATTCGGGTTATGCTCTCCGAGTTAGACGCTCGGCAGATAATGCGCAAGCGGACATATCTTTTGATGCCAATAATGTAGTTTCAGACAATAGTGTCGTGAAAATTGCCGTAGTAGGTACATCTGGTTTTGCCCTAAATGCCACCACTACCTTAGCTTCATTCCGTAGTGCTAATACCCTTTATGTTACGATCTGGTATGACCAAAGTATTAATGGATACAATGGCGTTCAGACAGTTACATCTAGGCAACCAGTGTATTCCATGGGGGTAGTCGGATCGACGAATCAATACCCTTCCTTGGTGTTTACTGGAACTCAAAAGCACAACGTAACCGTGAATCAAACTTTACTTGTCTTATTGGGAAATGGATTAAAAGGAAGTGTGATGTTGGTTGCTAAAATTTTGGCAAGTGTATCAACCAATAATTCGTTCGGATATTCAGATACACCGACTAGTAAACGATGGGCAGCACATATGAATTGGCCAGCGGATAATAATATGTATACAGATTTAGGTTCTATTGCGGACTTGAATAGAAGTTTTCTCAATGATGCCACAGTTGGATTTAATTTGACTAAACAATACAGTATTATTCGTAATACCAACAGCAAAATCGTTCGAGTAAGTGGCATTGATAGGGGAAGTAGTAACTTAAATGTAACATCGCAATCCTGGTCCGCAGGCTCTACTTTTGGAATAGGAATAACAACTGGTTCCTTGGATGCCTCCGGTGAAAATGGCTTCACGGGTAATATCCCAGAATTCATTTTGTTTCCAGAGCCCTTGTCGGCCATACAATATCAAGTTCTTGAATATAGTCAGATGAATTTTTGGGGAGCGTTTTAACCAGATTTTCCATTACTCCTTTATTCTTACTTCGAATGATGTGTTAAAACTTCTGATTAAATTTTTTTCCGAGGTAATAGGTATTAGGTAATTGTATAAGGTAATAGGTAAAAGGTAATAATGCGAATTAAGGGTTAAAAACTAAAATTCAGGATCTTTTCCAATAATTGTTGCTAAATCAAATTTAATTACATTTTTCCTGGCCAAAAATGCAATTTTCTGGCTAATTCATTTTATATGGCATTTCTTTTTTTGAAAAAAAAAGAAACAAAAAAACTTATTAGTCGCAAGTTAATCCAAGACGAATCAGCAAGCTGACCGATTTTCACTACGCTTTCGGCTATTTTCTTTGACCCTGACGCACATCGCCCATGCTCATTGTCAAAGCTCCGCCTACCGCTTCGCTCAAATCTTTCGTCGGATTAACCGCAAATTCATTTATAAGACCAAAAAAAAATAGCGTCCACCGATCTCGGTTATAGGACTTGACGAATTAATGAAGCTAAAAGCGGTAATTAAGAGATTAATAATTTGAAATTTCAACCCTTAATTCGCATTAATAGGTAAAAGGTAATAGGTAATAGGTGTTAAGTAAGAGCAATTTTTCGCTCTTTTCTCTTTTCTTTTCTCTTTTCTTTTCTCTTTTCTTTCTTCTCTCCTCTCTCTTCTCTCTCCTCTCTTCTCTCTCCTCTTTTCTTCCTTGAGTTAAACAATGGATTTGTTTTTACAGGGCTTATGGATTTTATAAATGATTAGATTTTAGTATATTCGTTCCCTAAAATCCATGCAACATTTTGCGAAATGTTACGTTGGTAGATCAATTAACCTTTCCAATGAAAAAATTAGCGTTAAGTACTTTAGTATTATTTTTATTCCTTGCATTTCCTTCCAAATCACAATTTTGGTTTTTAGGTCAAAAAGGAAAAAAAGCTCAAGTTTTAGCTCCCTTCAAGGCATATTCATCCGTTTCTTTCGGTGCAGGGTCAGCTCATTATTTAGGCGAAATTGTACCTATATCTTCATTTACCACCTTAGCGGTACCTGCAGCACGTTGGAATGCAGGTTTTCAATATACTCGCCATTTTTCACGGAAATTCTCTGCAAAAGGCAGTATTTCCTATATCCGAATAGCTGGAGACGATAATTATTTCAATTATTCTTCTACCGGAAATTTATTCGATGCCAATTTTGAACGAAACCTTCATTTTAGAAATGATCTCAAAGAAATTTCATTGTCGGGTGTATGGGAAATTTTGAGCAATCATGAAAATATTGATAAAAGACCCAATATAGCTCCATATTTTACCTTGGGAGTCGCGGGTATTTTGCATAGTCCAGAAGCCAGAGATGCGGTAGATGTGACTGATCCTACAAAACCTGTTCAACAAGATTGGGTGAGTTTACGAGACAAAAAAAACGAAAGTGTTGATTACAATGCTTTAGCTATTTCTATCCCTGTTGGATTCGGTGTTCGAAAGAGAATTAGTAAAAACATGGATCTTGGTTTTGAAGTGACTTACCGAATGGCATTTACCGATTACCTAGATGATGTATCGGATATTCGAAAAGGTATTACCACCACGGGTTCTCCCTTTTTGAATCGAAGCTTGAATTACAATAAAGCACCTGGGTCTACCGCTTCAAGAAATGAATTGTATGCAGCGAATACGTTAACAGCGCTTCCGGCGATTGGAACATTTATTCCTGCCAACATCTTATCTGAATCTACGGGAGTTGATCAATATTTTACGGCTCAAATTCAGCTGATTTTTCATATTAAGAATAAAATGGAGTGTCCTCCTTTGCCACGCTAACTCATATTTTTGTCTTGAAAAATTGTCTCCTTTTTCTTTTACTGCTAATATCTACAAACGCTATTGCTCAACGTTGGCAATGGTCTTTTGGGGCGGGAGCCACCTTGTTCAAAGGAGATATGCAAGATTGGTCACTTTTACCCAATATACCCCAAGCTAAACAAGTGTTGCCTAGTTTGGATTTGGAAATTGCTTATCAAGAAACCCAGGCTTTTAATTACCGTGCGACATTAATGATCAGTGGATTACAAGGTAATTCGCTAAACAATGGTTGGTCAAATGCCGGTTTGGCAGGTAATTCTGGGGCATTTCGTTCTAGTTTGGTGGAATTAGGATTGTTGGTCGATTATAATTTTATGGATTATCAGAAAAATCGAAAAATCAAGAATTGGACGCCTTACATCTATGGTGGATTTAGTTCATTTTTTGCCAATCCGCAAAACTCCGTCAAAGATCCACGCCCTTCAGCGCCACCAAATTCGCAACATCCCAATGTAATGAATGGCTCTTTTATTTCCTTTGCCATACCTTTTGGAGTGGGAATTAAATATCAATTAAATAACCTTTGGTCTATCAAATGGGAGGGAGGAACCCGAAAAACCTTGACGGATAGACTGGATGGATGGATTACTACAGGAGCTGATCGATCTAATTTGACCCCTAGCTTTACGGATCAATATTTACATACCTCTGTTTCGGTGACATTTAGTTTACAGAGAATTTATTGTCCAAGTGAATATCAAAACTAAATTCCTTTGAATAGGAATTGGAAATAACTACCTTTGCCAATTAACTAAAAGAATAAATTTGATTGCCCAAGTGAAAGAATCTATTGACCTAAACAATCTTCCTGCACATATCGCCGTTATCATGGATGGAAATGGTCGTTGGGCGAAACAAAAAGGTTTTACAGATCGGATTTTTGGACATCGAAATGCGATAAAGGCGGTTCGTGAAACGATTGAAGGATGTGGTGAATTGGGAGTTAAGTATTTAACCTTGTATGCCTTTTCTACAGAAAATTGGAATCGTCCAAAAGCTGAAGTGAGTGCCTTGATGGCATTGTTGGTTAGTACCATTCAAGATGAATTACCGACCATGATGAAGAACAAGGTCCGTTTAAAAGCGATTGGGGATTTGACAACTTTACCGGGAAAATCAGCCAATGAATTGCAATCGGCTATCGAAAAAACAGCGGATAATACAGGTTTAACCTTGGTTTTGGCTTTGTCTTATTCGGGAAAATGGGATTTAGTGAATGCAAGTAAAATCATTGCTGAAAAAGTTCAGCTGGGAGCATTAAAGACCGAAAATATTACGGATCAAATTTTAGCGGATCATCTATCGACTGCTGGCATGCCAGATCCAGATTTGATGATTCGGACTGGTGGTGATCACCGTATAAGTAATTTTATGTTATGGCAATTAGCGTATTCAGAATTGTATATTTTTGAAGAATTATTTTGGCCAGACTTTAGAAAAGAACATTTACATCAAGCCATATTGGATTTTCAAATGCGTGAAAGACGTTTTGGAAGAACAAGTGAGCAGGTTAAGAGTGAGGGCTAAGGCTTTAAATGAAAAAAAGAGATTTCATGTATCAAATGATTAAATTGAATAGTAAAATTGTATTGTTTTTGTTGTTAGTTGTTTTCTCCCTATTTCAGGGATTTCATTCAACTGCTCAATCCATAGGAGGTCGTTTGTTTTCGACAACACCTAGTACAGCAACATCCGAATTTTCTTATGCCACTCCGCAAGAATATGAAATAGCAGGAATAACTGTTTCTGGATCTCAATTTTATGATGGTAACTCGATGATTAGTATTTCGGGTTTACAAATTGGCGATAAAATCAAAGTACCTGGGGATGCGATTGCTTCTGCGATTCGTAAAATTATGGATCAAGGGATTTTAGATGATGTGAGCATTTCGGCATCCAAAACGGAGGGGACAAAAATTTGGTTAGATATTTCTTTGAAAGAACGTCCTCGACTGTATTCCATTTTGTACAAAGGAATACGCAAAGGGGAGCAAGAAACCATCAATGAGAAAATCAAATCTTACAAAGGTAAAATCATTACAGAAACCCTTCGTAAAAATCTAGAATTAGCGATTCGTAAATTTTATCAAGAAAAAGGTCGTTTGAATGTGACTACCAAATCAGTGGTTAAAACCGACTCGATTCGTGGTAATAATGCGGTTTTGCAAGTAACGGTAGACAAAGGTGAAAAAGTTAAAGTTCACCATATTACCTTGGATGGAATTGAAGAATCACAACGTTCTTTGATACTTCGTAAAATCAAAAATACAAAACAACAGCGCTTTGGCCGAATTTTTAAGCCTTCGAAATTTGTTCCTAAGAAGTGGGATGAAGACAAGGAAAAATTATTGGCCGCAATGAACAAATTAGGTTTTCGCGATTTTCAAATCCAATCTGATTCTGTTAGTAAGTTCAATACGGAATCCATCAATTTATACATCAAATTGGTTCAGGGTAAAAAGTATTTTTACCGTTCCATTAATTTTGAAGGAAATTACATTTATCCAGATTCTGTTCTATCCGAAGTATTGGGTGTTAGAAAAGGAGATGTGTACAATACGGAAGAATTGGATAAGAAAATGGGAGGGAACCCGGGTGAGGATTTGAGCTCGGTGTACATGGACAATGGTTATTTGTATTACAATGCGGAGCCCGTGGAAACAGCTATAGTTGGCGATTCCATTGATTTAACCATTCGTATTAGTGAAGGAAAACAAGCTACCATCAATAAGATTATCCTGAATGGGAATACCAAAACATCTGACCATGTGGTTATGCGTGAAATTCGTACCTTACCTGGACAGAAATTCAATAAATCAGCCATTATTCGTACCGTACGTGAATTATCACAAATTGGCTATTTTAACCCTGAAAAAATTGAACCTAAACCGACTCCCAAAGCAGACGGTACAGTGGATATCGAATACAATGTGGAAGAAAAGCCTTCGGATCAGATCGAATTATCTGGTGGATGGGGAGGTTACATTGGATTTGTAGGTACTTTAGGGGTTGTTTTTAACAACTTTTCAGCCAAGAACTTAACCAAAATGTCTGCTTGGCGCCCTTTGCCTGCTGGTGATGGCCAAAAATTAGCTATTCGTTTTCAAGCCAATGGTGCTGCTTATCAAAATTACAGTTTGACATTTACAGAACCTTGGTTGGGTGGTAAAAAGCCTAATTCCTTTTCAATCGCCTTTAATAGAAGTATTTCGTATCCATATCAATTCCAAAATACGGGTTACAATAATTACGGAAGTGGTTATGGTGGCGGATATGGCGGAGGCTATGGTGGATATGGAGGATATGGTGGCTATGGCGGTTACGGTGGATATGGTGGTTATGGTGGAGGAGCTTATTCTGTCCCAGATTCCTTGTTGAGTGCCCACTTTAATGTCAACAGTGTGACGTTTAGCCTTGGAAAAAGATTGAAATGGCCAGATGATTATTTTTCATTGAGTAATTCATTGTCATTTGCATCGTATGATGTGGATCGTTATTATACCTGGGCATATCCACAAGGGGTTTCTACTTCAGTTACCTTTATGACCAATTTCTCTAGAAATAGTATTGATAATCCAACCTTTGCGCGTTCAGGATCTAGTTTCTCATTAACGGCTTCTTTAACACCTCCCTATTCCTTGTTGGGTGGTAATGAAAAAGGTACTTTAATTGAGTATCACAAATGGATGTTTGATGCGAGTTGGTTCAGTCCATTGGTTGGTAAATTTGTCTTGCACACAAGAGCTCATTTAGGATTTTTAGGTTCCTATGGCGGCAGAGAAACCACCCGTTTCGAACGTTTTGATTTAGGTGGATCAGGTATGGTGCAAGGATTTTCTTTCAACAGAGATATCGTTGGTTTAAGAGGTTATAAGGACCGTGTGATTGGACCGTCTGGTACCTATGGTAATGGTGGAGTGGCCTACAACAAATTTGTTATGGAGTTGCGTTATCCTGTTTCTTTGAATCCATCAGCGACGATTTTCGTATTGGGATTTGCTGAGGGAGGAAATAACTTCTCTACTTTAACGGATTATAACCCTTTTAATTTATATAAATCTGCCGGATTTGGAGCTAGAATTTTCATGCCAGCCTTTGGTATGATCGGTATCGATTATGGATTTGGATTTGATAAACCTAGACCTGGTGACACAGATTTTGGGCGTCAAGCATTTACCTTTTCCATTGGGCAACAAATTCGTTAATGAAAATTGGATAATAGCATGAAAAAGTCGTTTTTTTTCTTAATTTTGATGCTTATGTTCTTTGGACAAAGTTCCTTTGGACAAAAATTTGGATACATTGATACCGAGTTTATTACATCTAAGATGCCTGATTACCAAAAAGTTCAGACGAAATTAGATGATTTGACCAAACAATGGATTGCCGAAATTTCTAGCAAAAACGATGAAGTTCGAAAGTTAGAAAAAGAATTTAAGTTGGAAGAGGTGTTGTTAACTGAAGATTTGCGCCAACAAAGGTTGTTGCAAATTAAAGTGAAAGATCAAGAGGCAAAGTCGTTTCAAAATAAGATATTCGGAACGGATGGCGATTTGTTCAAGGCTAAGCAAGCTGCCATGAAGCCCATTTTGGATGAAATATCAAAAGCTGTGGAGAAAGTAGTTCGCCAAAAACGTTTGGATTTTCTCTTCGACAAAGGTAGTGATGGCTTAGCCATGATTTATACCAATCCGGTGCATGATTATTCGGATTATATTTTAGAAGAATTAGGAATTGAGCTAGATCCCAATATTGTGGATAAAGCAAATGAAAATAGTAAACCAGAAAAGAAAACAAATAATTAATTTTAACAATCGTATGAAAAACAAATTTTTATTGGCTATGAGCCTTGTATTTGGGTTGGCAACTATGCCATTAAAAGCTCAAATTAAAATCGGATTTATTAATGCTGATTACATTTTAAGTCAAATGCCAGAAGCTAAACAAGTGGAGGAAGATCTTAAAAATACTCAAAAGCAATATGAAACCCTTTATCAAGGAAAAGTAAAAGACTTTCAAGATAAATTAGCTGTATTCGAAAAATTGCCAGCCAATACTTCTGACGTCATCAAACAAGACAAAGAAAAAGAATTGCAAAACTTGCAAACTTCTATTCAAGAATTTCAACAAAATTCTCAATCTTCATTACAAAAGAAACAAGCACAATTATTGCAACCTTTATTGAAGAAAATTGAAGAAAATATGCACGCAGTTGCTAATGAAAATGCATTTACTTATGTATTTAATTACGATGCAGGTATGGGAACAGCACCTATTTTGTTACACTACCCAACAGATGCTAATATGTCTGACTTAGTGTTAAAGAAAATGGGAATTACTCCTAAGCCTCCAGTTGCTGCTACTCCTGCCGCTGCTCCAGCTGCTAGCCCTGCTGCTGCTCCTAAAAAGAAATAATTAGGAAGAGAAGAAAAGAGCAAATAATTAAAACTCCGTGTCCTTTGTGTTAATTATCACAATGAGCACGGAGTTTTTTATTGTTAGTTATTCGTTTTTAGTTATTAGTGTCTGACCTATTACCTATTACCTATTACCTATTACCTTTTACCTATTACCTTTTACCTATTACCTATTACCTATTACCCATTACCTTTTACCTCAATAAGTATTCTTCTTCCAACTGTATTTTTTGGGTTTTCCTGCATCCGATTTGGGTGCATTAGGGTTTGTTCTTTGATTAGTATCTCTAGGTCCAGGACTAGCTTGATTTCTGGCTGGTCTTTGTGGTTTTGCCGCTTTTTTAACCACCGTGTGGTTCATTAAAGGATATGGATGATTATCGATGATAGGTACCAACTTCCCAATCAATTTTTGAATATCTCTTAAATATTCTTTCTCTTCTGCATCACAAAAAGCGATGGCAATACCACTTGCTCCGGCTCTACCTGTTCTGCCTATACGGTGAACGTATGATTCCGGTATGTTGGGAAGTTCATAATTGATTACATGGCTTAATTCATCAATATCGATGCCTCTTGCTGCGATGTCTGTGGCAACCAACACCCGTGTGATTTTATTTTTGAAATTGTTCAAAGCTGTTTGTCGGGCATTTTGGGATTTGTTCCCATGAATGGCCAAAGCGCTGATATTTGCCTTGATTAAATCTTTTACCACTTTATCGGCACCGTGTTTGGTACGGGTAAAAACCAATACTCTTTCGATGGCTGCATCTTTTAAGATATCCAATAATAATGCTTTCTTGTTCTCCTTATCAACAAAATAGACCACTTGTTTGATGGTGTTTGCTGTACTGGATACAGGGGTAACTTCTACTTTTAATGGATTTCTTAAAATGGTATTGGAAAGTTCCACAATGGCAGGTGGCATGGTCGCAGAGAAAAATAGCGATTGCCTAACCGGAGGAAGTTTCATGATGATTTTTTTAACATCATGTACAAATCCCATATCCAACATACGATCCGCTTCATCCAAAACGAAATATTCAATGTGTTTGAGGCTGATAATATTTTGGCCCATCAAATCCAATAATCTACCAGGAGTCGCAATTAATACATCCACTCCATGGCGTAGAGCCTCTACTTGGCTGAATTGACTAACACCTCCAAAAATCACTTTATACTTTAAAGGCGTGAATTTTCCATAATTCTCAAAGCTTTCAGCAATTTGAATGGCCAATTCCCTGGTAGGAGTCAGAATCAATGCTCTGATGACCCTTTTGCCTGGAATGTTATTTTTATTTTGACAAAGTAACTGTATAATTGGAATCGCAAAAGCTGCGGTTTTTCCTGTTCCTGTTTGTGCACAACCTAATAAATCTCTTCGATCTAAAACAATGGGAATTGATTTGGCTTGAATGGGAGTGGGGGTTGTGTAACCTTCTGAATCTAAAGCCTTAAGAATGGGCTCTATTAATTTTAAATTTTCAAATGACATGCAATAGCATTAAATGTAATCGGTCAAAATGACTCGACCCGCAAAGGTACGCATTTTTTGTTAGGTAAAAGGAAAAGAGAAAAGAGAAAACGGGAAAAGAGAAAAGAGAAAACGGGAAAAGAACAGAGGAACTCCTATTACCTATTACCTTTTACCTATTACCTAATACCTATAATTCTGCATTTTTTTTCTCTCTTCTCTCCTCCATTAGTCATTACTCCGTCTACCGCCCAATAAATTCAAATAATACAAGAGCTGTGCAAGCATTCCAAGTGCTGCGACAACATAGGTCATAGCTGCCCACCAAAGAGCGTCTTTCGACATTTCATATTCGCTACTTGTCACGATGCCATTTTCTTTGATCCAAGCCAAGGCACGATTTGATGCATCAAATTCTACCGGTAAGGTAACGAAACTAAACAAGGTGGCTAAGGCAAACAGTGCAACTCCTATGGCTAAAATCATCGAATTTCCTGTGGAATACAAAATCATCATTCCGACCATCAATAAAATAGGCATAAATCCATTGGCAATGTTCAACATGGGTACCATGGAGCTACGGAATTGTAAAAAGGCATATGCGCTGGCATGTTGAACCGCGTGTCCACATTCATGGGCAGCAACCGCAGCTGATGCAGCATTTCGACCATGGTACACATCCGCACTTAAATTAACAGTCTTGTCTGTAGGATTGTAATGATCTGTCAATTGACCTTCCACTGAAATGACCTTTACATCATAAATGCCATTATCTCTAAGCATTTTTTCGGCTATTTCTTTACCAGAAAGATTGCTCGCTAATGGGGTTTGAGAATATTCTTGAAATTTAGATTTTAAGCGCCAAGAAATAGCCATTCCTATCACACCAAATAAAATAGTTAATAAATAAATTCCGCTCATTGTATTTAATTTTTAAGTTTTTCGATAATTCCAGTTGTTGAAAAATTAGGTACTAATTCAATGGTTTCTACTTGACCACCATTTTCTAATACCTCTTTAGACCCGACGATCGTTGCAATGGAATAATCATTTCCTTTGACTAAAATATCAGGCAATAGTTGTTTGATTAAGTCCAAAGGCGTATCCTCATCAAAAATAATAACCATGGAAACAAACTCCAAGGCTGCGATGAGTCGAGCTCTGGCATAAGCATGATTGACGGGTCTGCTGGGCCCTTTTAAAGCACTAACAGATCGGTCTGTATTGACAGCTACAATTAAATGATCGCCTTTTTGACTTGATTTTTCTAAATAATCAATGTGCCCTAAATGCAGTATATCAAAACATCCATTGGTAAAAACAACCGATTCGTTTTGCGTTTTCCAATTCGCTCGAAGGCTAATGGCTGCAGCTAGGGAAACAATTTTATTCTCCGTTGCGGGTCTTTTTTGCATCTATTTTTGGAAGAAATAAGGTTAAAATAAAGCTAATACCACCGAAAAACAAAATGGTGATCATTTGAGTTCCATGAAAAAAAGTAGCCAATGCCGCACCATTTTTCAAAGGTATTTGATAGAATAAGAGCGCGGAAGCTACCAAGGTATGATAGGCACCAATGCCGCCTTGCGTGGGTGTTGCCATTCCAAATGTTCCCATCACCAAAACAGTTAAACCCGCTGATAGACTTAAACTTTCTGTTTCTGGAAATGCTAACAACAAAGTATAGGTGTTGGCAAAATACGCTATCCAAATTAAGACAGTCAATAGTACAAATTTCATCGGACTTTTGACAAAACGAATGCTGTAAATCCCTGCTACCCAACCCGCTAATAATTGTCCAATTTTATTGTTTGAAGTAAAATTGGTCCAAATTTGGAAGATGGATTTTTTGAATTTAACAAGAATGAATAAGGTTATTAGTGTCAAAATTCCCAAACCAATTAAGAGTACATTGGAGGGCATTTGCCAATTTGGAAAAATGAATTTTTGCAAGGGTTCCCATTCGATTAAAAAATTCAATCCAACAATGACTGCTAAACCAAGTAAATCGACAATACGTTCCGTAATAACCGTTCCAAAAGATTTTTCAAAGGGAATATCGGCTGTTTTTTGAAGTGATCCACAACGTGAAACTTCCCCCATTCTAGGTACAATGAAATTGGCAAAATATCCAATCATGACCGCTGAAAAAGTACGAATCGTTTTGGGTTCGTAATCAATGGCGCCCAACAACTGTTCCCATCGCATGGATCGGAGCAAATGAGAAAATAAAGAGATGACAATGGCAACAAAGACCCAATTGTAATTTGCTTTTTGAAAGGTTAGGTAAATGTCAGCCCACTGTAAATTGCTTTTGGAAAAAGCCCAATAAAGTAGTCCTAGGGCTAATAGAGTAGAAACTAGGTATTTAATGGTGGATTTAATCATGTAGTTTGGGGCATTTGAAATAATCAATCAGCAAAATAAAGAGTATTAGTGGATATTTATTGCTGAAATTCCATTATTTTTTTATATTTTTGCAAAGTTTTTTTGGGATAATATTTCCCCTAAATAATTTAAGAATGTCCAAATTACGTATTCTTTACGTTTCAAGTGAGGTTGATCCCTTTCTTAACACTTCCAAAATCGCAGACTTTGTTCGTAACCTGCCAACTGCCATGCAAGAGCGTGGAATGGAAATTCGCATATTGGTTCCTCGTTTTGGTTCTATCAATGAGCGTAAAAATCGCTTGCACGAGGTGGTTCGTCTTTCGGGTATTACCATTCCGATGGGAGAGGAAGAAAAACCATTGACCATCAAAGTAGCAAGTATCCCAGCAGCCAAATTGCAGGTTTATTTCATTGATAACGAAGATTATTTCCAACGAAAATATGTGTTGAATGATAAAGAAGGAGGTTTTTATCCCGATAATCACGACAGAGCCATATTTTTCTGTAAAGGTGCTTTAGAGACAGTCATTAAATTAGGTTGGTCCCCAGATATCATTCATTGCAATGATTGGATGGCTAGTTTAGTTCCATTGTACATATCGACTTATTACAGAAACCACCCCATTTACAAAGATTCAAAAACTATTTTTTCTCCACACAATTCCGAATTCGATTTTTCGTTTGATAAAGACGAATTAGTAGAAAAAGTGAAAATTGGAGAAATTGAAGACGCTCAACTAAGTAGTTTAGATTCAGCCGATTATTATGCTTTTATTAAAATTGGAGCAGAATATGCAGATAAAGTAGTATCCTTACAAAATGCGGAAAATGCCCGTATTCAACCCATTATTGATGAATTTCAGAATAAAACCTTCCAAAATATTGCCGAAAATGATCTCGATTTCTTCGAAAAAGCTTACATTGAATTGGCCGGTAATTAAATGGGTGGGAATACTTTCCCTGTTTTTAGTTTCGTGTGATGCCCCAAAAGAAATTGGCTCCGATTTGTTTTCGGTTGAAGTAGGTTTAAATTATACCGATACGTTAACCATAAAATCGTCTACCGTTCAAATTGATTCCATCTATACCAGTGGAACCAATACTTTTACTTTAGGCTCCATCTATCATCCGGATTTTGGGCGTGTGGAATCGAGTTTTTATACCCAAATTTCCAATGCTGATACTTTGTTTGCTAAGTCAACTTCGGTATTTGATTCCATTCGAATGGAATTGGTGTATAAAGCCTACCAAGGAGATTTAACTAAAAAACATACTATTTCAGTTTACCGTTTGACGGATAGTTTAAGCCTAAGCAAGAATTATTTCAATAATTCTTCCATCAGCTATAATCCAACTCCTCTTGCGACCTATTCGTTTATTCCTAAACCAATCAAGGCGATCTCGACCAATGGTGATTCATTGAAATACGATACCCTGACTTTCCGTTTGAGTCCTGCTTTTGGAAAAGAATTACTTTCCAAATACGAGGATAAAACCATTGCATCAGGCGGTACTGGATTTAGAAATTATTTGAAAGGACTCTATTTTAAAACTTCATCAGAGGATGCCTCTTCTTTACTAGGCTTTTCATCCGCCTATTCTAGAATGTCGATGTATTTCCATAATCCTGGTGATACCTTGAAATACAAGGCCTACTACTATTTTAGTTTATCTAATGCATTAACTCCTGAACTTCAAGCTCGCTTCAATCGATTCGATGTAACACGTTCTGGTAATTTATCCAATTTGAAAAAGGTAGGAGATAGCGTACCAGCCTCCAGTAGTAATTTTATTACTTATGTTCAAGCGGGTACAGGTATTGCAACCAAAATTGAATTTCCTTATTTGAATAATTTAAAAGGAAATAAAAATGTGGCTGTTAATAAAGCTGAATTGATCATTGAACCGGCTGATAATATCAATTACAATGAAACCCTTGGTCAACTGTCATTGGTAGAAACCAATTCAAGCAACCGAACACTTCGTAATTCATACGGTTTATTGTATTACACCGCTGAAGGTGGTTCAGGTGCTCAATCCGCCACTTTTGATAGCAATACGAAAAACTTCAAGTTTAACGTAACTTCTGTTATTCAAAATATTTTATCGGGCCGTATCGCAAACAATGGAATGTTGATCACTCCTCAAATTACAAGTATCAGCGCCACAGGCTCTGCTATTGTGAGTGAAAATGCTCGTTTCTTACCCATCAATGCGGGTAAGACCAAGTTGAAGATTTATTATTCTTATATATCCCAATAATAGCCATGAATGCCCTCAATGACAATTTGCGGGTTACTTTGGTACAAAGCCATTTGCTGTGGGAGTCACCCGCAGCAAATTGTGCTCAATTCGAAGAGCAATTACAACATCTGCAAGGTCAAACTGATTTGATCATCCTACCTGAGATGTTTACCACTGGTTTTAGTATGAATGACCATGGAGCCGAAATTTGGAATGGACCAAGTCTTGCATGGATGAAAATCATGGCCAATCGCTTACAAGCGATGCTTATAGGTTCCATGAAAATCAAGGAAAATCAACAGTATTTTAATCGGATGGTGGCTGTTTACCCAGAGGGTAAAGTAGCTTATTACGATAAAAAACATCTTTTCCGAATGGGAAATGAACAAGAGTTCTATACGGGTGGTCACTCACATTGTGTTCTTTCTTACCTTGGCTGGAATATTTCTTTGTTCGTTTGCTACGATTTACGTTTCCCGGTTTGGTCAAGAAATACTCGTTTACAATATGATTTGGCTATTTATTCAGCCAATTGGCCTGCTCCTAGAGCACTCGCATGGTCGACTTTGTTGAAAGCCCGTGCCATAGAAAATTTAGCCTATGTGGCAGGCGTTAATCGGGTGGGGACTGATGGAAATGATTTGAATTACCAAGGCGATTCTGCCTTAGTCTCTTTCAAAGGCGAAGCATTGTTGGATTTGGGAAATACCCACCAGATAGCTACGTATACGATTTCAAAAACGGATTTATCCGACTTCAGAGAAAAATTCCCAGCGCATTTAGATGCTGATGATTTTCTTCTTCAACTCGTTTAATTTCAACAAGGCTTCGATCGGAGAAAGCGTATTTACATCCAATTTTTCCAACATATCATTCACCTCTTGTAATCCAGCTGGAATTTCTGCACCAAATAAATTCAACTGATAATTGGCTTTAGGCATTTCCTTCAATTTCTCTACATTACCTTCCAAAACATGATCTTTTTCTAGGTTTTGTAAAATTTCATGCGCTCTTAACACCAATGATGTTGGCATTCCTGCCATTTGTGCCACATGAATACCAAAACTATGTGCCGAACCTCCAGGAACTAATTTTCTAAGGAAAATGATTTTATTGGCCATTTCTTTGACAGAAACATGGAAGTTTTTGATTCTTGGAAAATCTTCGGTTAATTCATTTAATTCATGGTAATGCGTCGCAAATAAAGTTTTGGCTCTGAATTTGGGATGATTATGGATATGCTCCGCAATGGCCCAAGCCATGGAAACCCCATCGTAGGTAGAAGTTCCTCTTCCAATTTCATCCAACAAGACCAAAGATCGATCTGATAAATTATTTAATATCGCCGCCGTTTCTGTCATTTCTACCATAAAGGTTGATTCGCCTTTGGATAAATTATCCGAGGCACCTACCCGGGTAAATACCTTATCGACAATACCCAATTCCGCTGAGGATGCAGGAACGAAAGAGCCCATTTGAGCCATTAATACAATCAGCGCCGTTTGTCTCAACAATGCCGATTTACCTGCCATGTTGGGGCCGGTTATCATCATGATTTGTTGACTCTCATTGTCGAGGAACACATCGTTTGGAATATATTCTTCCCCAACGGCTAATTGCTTTTCAATTACGGGATGTCTACCTGCCACAATATTGAGGCTATCTCCTTCGTGTAAAATGGGGCGGGTATAATTATTTTTGTGTGCTACAATGGCAAAACTTGTCAATACATCCAAGGTGGCGATTCCGATAGCATTGAGTTGAATGTGCTCAATGTATTCCAAAGCTTCTCTGACCAATTCTTGAAAAATGCCAAATTCGATGGCTGAAATTTTATCCTCCGCACTGAGGATTTTTTCTTCGTAAATTTTTAATTCTTCGGTGATGTATCTTTCTGCGTTGACCAAGGTTTGTTTCCTGATCCATTCAGCCGGAACGCGGTCTTTGTGCGCATTGGTCACCTCTAAATAATAGCCAAAAACTTTGTTGTATGCGACTTTCAACGAACTAATCCCAGTCCGTTCAATTTCTCGTTTTTGCAAAGCAGCTAAATAGTCTTTGCCATTAGAAGACAATAAATGTAATTCATCCAATTCCGCCAAATATCCCGTTTTGATGATGCCGCCTTGATGCGATAGGATCGGAGGGTCTTCTCTGAGGGCTAATTCAATTTTTTCCACCAAAACCTGGCAGGGATTGAGTTGGTCGGCCCATTTTTTTAAGCCAGAAGCGGTTTGAGCAAATAATAATTCTTTGATGGCTGGAATTTGTTGCAAAGCACGTTTCAATTGCAATAATTCCCTTGGGTTGATTCTACCTGCCGCCACTTTGGAAATCAATCTTTCTAAATCGCCAATGGGTTTTAAATAGGAAATCAATACATCCAACACATCTCTATTTTCCAATAAACTGGCAACCCCTTCTTGTCGTTCCAATATGGTACGTATATCCTTCAAGGGTAAAACCATCCATTTGCGAAGTAAACGCGCACCCATGGGCGTAATGGTGTGGTCCATGAGGGAAATCAAGGGAACACCTCCATCTTGTGTCGAGTGGATTAATTCCAGATTTCGGATGGTGAAACGATCCAACCACACGTATTTATCTTCTTCAATTCGTTGAATGGAGGAGATATGGCTAACTTGTTTGTGTTCGGTTTCTGCCAAATAATGCAAGATGACTCCGGCAGCAATGATCCCTTGGGGCATTTCTTCGATTCCGAATCCTTTGAGGTTTTGGGTCTTAAAATGTTGTTTTAACAAAGGGTAGGTGAAATCCAAAGTAAAAATCCATTCTTCCAATGAAAAGGAATGGTATTGGTCGCCAAAATAATCCAAATAGGCATTTCGGAAACGCTTGGGGTAAAGAATTTCAGCGGGAAGGAAACTTTGAATTAATTTTTGAATATAGGCCAAAGGACCTTGTGAGCACATATATTCTCCTGTGGAAATATCCAAAAGAGCAATTCCAAATACGGCCTGATTACCTTCTTGGAAGGAAATGGCTGCTACGTAATTATTTCTTTTATGGTCGAGAACTTGGTCATTGAAAGAGACACCGGGGGTAACTAATTCGGTGACACCTCTTTTCACAATTCCTTTGGCTGCTGCAGGATCTTCCAATTGATCACAAATAGCTACGCGTTGGCCAGCGCGAACCAATTTGGGCAAATAGGTATCCAAGGAATGATGAGGAAAACCAGCCAATTGATCATCCGCATTTCCATTGTTTCGTCTGGTTAGAACAATACCTAAAATCTTGGATGCTTTAACCGCATCTTCGCCAAAAGTTTCGTAAAAATCGCCAACACGAAAGAGCAAAATAGCACCTGGATATTTCGCTTTAATTTGATTAAACTGTCGGGAAAGTGGGGTTTCACCTTTTTTTAAAGGTTCTTGCCCATCTGCTAATTTTTTGGCCAAAATGAAATTTGATTAAGATGTAAAAATACAGATTTTGGTAGAAAAATGAATAGCTATGATGAACAAATGTCAGAAGGATGGAAGCGATTGAAATTATTTTAATTATTTCATTTGAGAATTTAGTTTGAAACAGATAGATTTGCTGATAAGAATTTTATTACCACCTAACCTAGATGAAATACACCAAATGATATATACCTTTCTACTTCTATAATGTCCGTTAAATTACCCGCCACCATTACGAATCAACAGTTGAAAGTATTAGAACTTTCTGCCAAAGGTTTAAGCAACAAGCAAATCGCGGAACTTCTGTTTATTTCTGTTTCTACTGTCAAACGCCACCGCCAAGACATCATGGCTCAAGTAGGTATCAAAGGGAAAATTGAAATGCGTATTTTTTTAAGGAGTGTAGGGGAGGTGTGAGGATTTTGAGTTTTTTTAATTTGAACAAGTATTATTTTTTTGTTTCTAACCACTTCAAAGATGTTCTCCAAAATTACCAAACTATTAAATTCTAGTTGTTTTATTTTCCTTCTAACTTTCATGCTTGAATAGGTAGGAATTCTTATAACACCCCCTAAAAACCAAAGACCACCTGTGCCAATACATCTGTTTTATGATTGCCGTTGATGAGATCATAACTAGAGCCAATTTCTTCCCGGTCAAAATAGGTGCTTCGACTTACTTTGAAAGCTAGACTAATCTTGGCATGAAGGTGATTTTCAATTACAAATATGTATCTAATTCCTTTCCCTGCATGTGCCGGCAAACTAAAGGCAAAGGGTACCCCCATTTCATAGGCGTAAAGTCTTGTATCATAGCTAGGACTATTAAAATAGGCCATCCTTGTATTGAATTCCCATTGTTTTACTTGATAGGAAACATCCTGAATCAATAACAAGCCCAATTCAGATGAAAGCTCAGAACCTAGGTAATGAAGCATCCATCTGCTGTGCAAATGAAATGATTTGCTGATTATTTTCTGAACATCCAAACTCAATTGAATTTGCTGATTTCGAACAATCTTGTTGTTTGGTTTGGGTGCATCGGATTCTTTGGAGGTCCATTTGATTTGTGAGAAAAATCGCAACTTGTTTCGCCTTTCCCAATGATATCTGCTCAGTAATTCCCATCCCCAACTATTTTCTTTGCTTAATTGATATTTGATTCTCGGAAAGGTGAATACATCCAAATAAGAGGACAATTTACTTCTTTTGTTGAGTTGAAGCTGATTTCCGATGAACAAACCATATTCATTCGCTGTGCCGCTGCCTTCTCCAAAGGCTTGTGATTTGGGACTATAAAAACTGGGGGAATACATTCTGGCTACATAGGAGAAATCAACTTTTTTGGACAATGAAAAGGCGGCTCCTTGGATCAAAGAGATAGATTTTGGCCAGGTCAAGGCAATTTCACCCATCATTTGGACATTTCGCCAAGGAAATTGCATACTCAGTGAACTGTTTTGTAGATTTTGCCCGCTCCATTCCCATTTTTTATAATCTAAACTCGATGGTAATTTCGGTAATGAATAGGTCGTTTCGTTGTAGTTCAATTGCAGGGAAAGGGCTTTTTTTAAAGATAGGAATTGTAAACTGCCACCTTGACTTTCTTCTCCTAAATTCTCCTTTTTACCTATTTCGGATTCGGTTCTGTGGTAACCATCTGCATCCAAGGTTTTGTAAATGGCATTTCCCAATGAATCTTTACTGATGCTCGCATCTATTTTTCGGGAAGAATAATAATGTTGAAATTGAATGGATTTTGAAAGTCGCCAAGTTGTATGAATACCCCTATAAAACCCATTTTCCCCCGCGGAACTATAAGGAATGCCTCCCAAATGAAACCGCTGAGTCGCCTTGATACTTTCATAGCTTTTCCCCAAAGAAAATCCTCCCGACTCGATTAAACCTTGTCCCCATTGATTAAGATAGTCGCCAAGAATGATTTTTTCTACGAATTTATTCGGTTTAATTTCCAGAAATGCGCTGTAAAAATCGGTGTAATTGATTTCTCCTGCATCTTTTTGACTTAAAAACCCATATTTCACTTGCCCATTTAGTTTTCCTCGATAACGCATGAGTTGACCAAATGGATTGCCTAGGTATCGCACTTTACTTCGGGTGTCGGGTGGACTAAATCCCTTTTTTTGTTCCAAAGTGACATCCGTTCGGAAGAGTAATTTATTACTAGATTGATTCGATGCCAGCAATCTGTTTTTTAGGGGTAAACATTGAATAAAAGGTTTGATTTTTTGTAAGGTGGTAATATCGAAAGAGGGGATTACTTGTAACTCATAAATGGATAAAAATTCCTTCAACTGATTTCGATGTTGGAAAAAATCGTCTATTTGTTGTTGATTTAAAATGGCTAAACTATTCCATTCGGCTTCCGTGGCAGTGTTGATGTTGATCGGATTTTGGTAGTAGTAGTTGAAACTCGAAAGTTTTTCTTCCTCTTCGGAATGATCTTGTGCCAAGCAAGTTTGACAGCAACATAGGAAGGAAACAATAGATATCAGTGATTTCAAGGTATTTTTTTCTTGAAATTACTGATATCTGAGGAGGCTCTTGAAAAGTTATTTGATAAAGAAAATCAACTAATTGAATTTCCGTTGGATCAAGGTGTAAAGCTCTTTCCAAGCATTTTGATTTTCTGCTGTTTGGTAGTTTTTGTATTTTTTATTCAACTCTTCTTGCCAATTGGAGGCATCTGCTTCTTGGTCAATGTAGCTAATCAAGGTATTGAATGATTCTGCATCACCTTGGAAGAGTTGCAGGATAAATTGTATTTTTTGATTGATACTGATGGTCTCGGATAATTGCTCCGTCATTTTGCTTTCTACCATTTTAATCAACGAAGAATCCGTTACCGAAATGGTCTCAAAAAACTTCTCTTCAGGACTCCCTTGCAATTGTTCCAACACATTTTTCACCGTCGGCACTTCATTTATAATCTCATTTCTCTCTTCATTCTCCTCTCTTCTCTCTTCCAACTCTTCTCTTTCTTCTCTTCTCTCTTCACTTTCCTCTCTTCTCTCTTCCAACTCTTCTCTTTCCTCTTTTCTCTCTTCTTTCTTCTCACTTCTCTCTTCTAACACTTCTCTTTCCTCTTTTCTCTCTTCTCTCTTCTCTCTTCTCTCTTCCATCTCTTCCAACTCCTCACGTTTCTCAAAATAAACTTCTGCAGATAGCAAGGGATTATCTAGATTATTTAATTCAAATGAGCCAAAAACTGGGTCATCAAAAGGATTAAATGATATGGTTTCGGGCTGGCTTTCTTCTATTCCCAATTCAGTTTGTAAATCTTCTATCCAATTTTCCCAAACAACATTGGGTAATTGAACTTGGAGGAGCAAGGTGTTGGAAATGGCTTCCCACTTTTCGATGAAGCGATCATTCTCCCAATTGAAGCAAGGAAATAATTCAGGTAATTTTTCGGAATTCAGTTGATGCTGAATTTCTTGTTGGATAGAATTTAAAATTTGGGGAGATACATCGAGACCTAAAATATCTTGAAATGTCATTACTGAATCTGTTGTGGACCAATAATGAAGGAAAATATTAGGAGCTTTCATGAGGAAATTATTTTAGATGTAGCACTTCGCAAGCCTTCATCGCTGCGGTTTGTTCTGCTTTCTTTTTGGAATAACCTTTGCCTTCTGCGATTTTCTCGTCGTCTAGACTAACAATGGCTGTAAATTCTTTGTTGTGATGAACGCCTTCTTCTTCCAAGGCAAAATGCACTTTTTTGCCTTCTTTTTGGCCCCATTCTATTAAAATTGATTTGAAATTCGGGTTGTTTTGAACCACTGTTTCTAAATCAAAGTACTGAGTCAAAATTTTCTTGACGATGAATTTTTGGGTGAAAGCAAAACCTTTGTCCAAATAAACGGCTCCGACAAACGCTTCTAGCGCGTCTCCGTACATGGATGAGCGGGATAGGGATGTTTTTCTTTGATTTTCGTGTTCAATGATTCGGTCTAAGCCAATTTTACGGCCCAACACATTCAAAGATTCTCTTGATACCATTCTAGATCTAATTTCGGTTAGAAATCCTTCGTCTTTGAATGGGAATTTTTTGAAT
The DNA here is from genome assembly GCF_054558485.1 of Aquirufa sp. ROCK2-A2. NCBI lineage: Bacteria > Pseudomonadati > Bacteroidota > Cytophagia > Cytophagales > Flectobacillaceae > Aquirufa > Aquirufa sp. ROCK2-A2. The sequence goes on along the minus strand of NZ_JBPXKA010000004.1, from coordinate 151,370 downwards.
AAATAGGTTGCGGTGATCATTCCCAAAACGGAATCGCCAAGAAATTCTAAGCGTTCATTGGATTCTTTATAGGATTTGGCAATACTATCTTTGGAAGCCGATGAATGAAGAAAGGCTAATCGGTATAATTGTAAATTGGAGGGATTTTCTCCGATTAAATGCTTAACGGATTTTTTCAGAAACTTCTCTCTTTCATCTAGTTGCACAAGGCCTAGCCCCTGTAGAAGAGAAGATATCATAAACTATATTTTTCTAAAAATGACGGTTGCATTGTGGCCTCCAAATCCAAAACCATTGCTTAAAGCGATATCAATTTTGCGAGATTTTCCTTCGTTTAAGGTTAAATCTAATTTTGGATCAATTTCCGGATCAACATTTTTACAGTTGATGGTTGGAGGAACGAATTGATGTTGAATAGCCAAGATGGATGCAATGGCTTCTACAGCACCTGCACCGCCCAATAAATGGCCTGTCATGGATTTGGTAGACGAAATACTCACTTGGTAAGCATGATCACCGAAGCAATCAACAATCGCTTTTAATTCTTGAGGATCTCCGATAGGAGTGGAAGTTCCATGGGTATTGATGTAATCGACATCTTCCGGTTTGATTTGAGCATCTTCCAATGCATCCATCATGGAAAGTAATGCACCATAACCTTCTGGATGAGGAGCCGTAATATGGTGAGCATCTGATGAAAATCCACCACCAATTAATTCTGCGTAGATTTTTGCTCCACGGGCTTTAGCGTGTTCATATTCTTCTAATACAATGGCACCAGCGCCTTCTCCCACTACGAATCCATCACGATCTGCATCGTATGGTCTAGAGGCAGTAGCTGGATCATCATTTCTAGTTGACATCGCGTGCATGGCAGTAAAACCACCGACAGAGGCAATTGTCACAGGAGCTTCAGAACCACCCGTGATACACACATGGATTCTACCTGTACGAATGTAATTGAATGCGTCAATAATGGCATTATTCGCAGAGGAACAAGCTGATACGGTTACGTAGTTAGGTCCTCGGAAACCATTTCGGATTGAAATTTGACCCGAACTAGAATCAGCAATCATTTTTGGGATAAAAAATGGATTGATTTTGGGAGTGCCATCGCCTTTACCAAAATAAATCATTTCGTCTTCGAAGGTTTTTAAACCACCGATACCAGATCCCCAAATAACGCCAACTTTATTTTTATTGATTGTTTCCATATCAAAACCTGCATCTGCAATGGCTTCATCCGATGCTACAACAGCATATTGGGTGAATGGGTCCATTTTGCGGGCTTCTTTTGGATGAATGAAGTCTTCTACTTTGAAGTTTTTAAGTTCACAGGCAAATCGAGTTCTGAATTTTTCAGCATCGAATTTGGTAATGGGTCCACAGCCACTTTGTCCTGTTGATAATCCTTGCCAAAATTCACTTACTGTATTTCCGATAGGTGTTAGGGCACCAAGGCCTGTCACTACTACTCGTTTTAACTCCATTTTTTATGTATTAATTTTTAAGCTTAATTCAATAAAAAATGTCAATTCGTAAGGGAAACATGCTGGAGATAATTTTTCCAGTTTGACCATTTACCAATTGACATTATTTTTATCGTGTTTAGATTACTTTGCGTTCTCTTCCAAGTAGGTGATGGCTTGGCCTACAGTTTGGATGTTTTCAGCTTGGTCATCAGGGATCGATACGTTGAATTCTTTCTCAAATTCCATGATTAACTCAACAGTGTCTAATGAGTCAGCTCCTAAATCGTTAGTGAAAGATGCCTCTGGAGTAACTTCAGATGCCTCTACTCCTAATTTTTCAACGATGATGCTTTTTACTTTTTCTGCAATATCTGCCATTTTATAAAAATTTTGGGGTTCAAAAACGATGCAAAGATTAAAATTAAAACTTAGATTGTCAAACAAATTTTAATTCAAATTGCACTTTAAAATTATTATTTAGTAAAATACTTAGTAATTCGGGTAAATTATTGAAATTTCTTCGCTCTACCGTTCCAATTCGACTTAAAAACAAAGGGAAGCGGCGCCTAAAAGTCCGGCATCATTTCCCAATAAAGCTTTTTTAATGTTTAATTTTTCAAGATAAGCAGGGGTTAACCAATAATTCAGGCGCTCTTCTACGCTTGGTAAAATAAAATCAAAGGAAGCTGAAAGGCCTCCACCTATAAAAATATTTTTGATGTCTAGGATACGAATCAAACTAACCAGCATGTCGCCCAACATTTCTCCTACTTCTTTCCAAATCGCTAAAGCCAATTCATCACCTTCTTCCGCAGCAACCACCAATGCGGTTGTTGAAATCGTTCCATCTGAAGCTAATAATGTTACACCTTTGTATGCAGCTCGCATGGCTGTGGCCAATTGAAGCAATTCTTTTTTACCAACATTTCTTTCCAATACTTTCTCATTTCTAGAAGGTACATGGCCTGGTTCCATGGCATTGCCATCTCCACCTAAAAATATCTTTCTATCGATTACCGCAGCACCACCAACACCTGTTCCTAAAGTGATAAAGATAAAATCTTCTGGCATGATTGCTTTTTCTGGAGAAAAATAGAATTCCCCTAATGCTGCTGCATTCGCATCATTTTCCATGAAAAATTGGTGTTCAGGAAATCGTTTTTCCAACATGTCAATCATATTGGCTCCATCAATTTCAGGAATGGCCGTAATTTCAATCAAGGTTCTACGGTTTTTGGTTAAAATACCTGGTAAACCTATTCCCACCTTCTTAACGGATTTGTGTTGATACAATTGCAAGGCAATGGCATCTGCTAATCTTTCTAAAAAATGATTGGATTCTCTCCAAGTTGCGGTGTCGTAACTTTGAAAATTATTTATTTGTCCTGTATCTGGATGAACGATTCCCATTTTGACTCCCGTACCACCCACATCTATCCCTAAATATTCTTCTGTTACTGCCATGCTTTTTGATTAATTTTTGGAATGCGAATTTCACGAAATTTCGCTTTATATTCAAATTTTGTACCCAATGTGTTAAAAATAATTTTATCGGGTGATGTGATAGATTTGTTTTTAATTTGGAGCACAATGTTTTTCACATAAGATATACCTATAACCTTTTTCATCCTCTGGCTTCGAAAGCCCGAGCCATTTTCTATTACCTATTACCTCTTACCTTTTTCTTTTACCTATTACCTAATAATGCGAATTAATAGTTAAAATGTTCATTATTATCTAAACATTCCATATAGCATTGCATTTAATTGGTTAATTTATTTTCCAGGGTATTTCTTTTTTTAAAAAAAATAAACAAAAAAACTTATTTACTGCCAGTTAATCCAAGACGAATCAATTTAATTATGAAGTATGAATTATGAGCGTTTTTTAAAATTCATAACTCATAATTCATAATTTATTTCTTTTCTTTCGTCGGATTAACCATAAGTTCATTGATAAGAACTAAAAATAAATAACGTTCGCTGATTTCGGTTACTGAGCTTGTCGAAGTATGAAAGTTCTATAGTAGCACGAAAAAATCGAGTTACTTATTAAAAATATCAGTTTTCAATTAGCTATTATGATGACCAATTTTTAAGGGGAAATGGGGCCCCTTACCCCCTGCAATTTAAAACTTTACTAGTTCAGTTGTTTGATAAAATTATTGGTTGGATTTTAGAAAAGAAAAGAAAGGTAATAAGGTAATAGGTAAAAGAGAAAAGAGAAAAGAGAAAAGAGAAAAGAGAAATTGTTCTAACTTACCTATTACATATTACCTAATACCTAATACCTATTACCTATTACCTTTTACCTAATACCTATTACCTTTTACCTAATACCTATTACCTTTTACCTATTACCTATTACCTTACCTCAATACTTTCTCTCCAATTTATCCATTATTTGAGCAACGGCTGGACAAATCAATACATTTTTGGCGGTAAGCCCCATGATACCCAGCATGTTTTTGCGATTGGTATGTGGATATTCTCTGCACGCTTTTGGGCGATGTTCGTAAATTTGACAGGTGTTATCCTCCGATAAAAAAGGGCAAGGACTTGATGGATAGACCCAATCTCCGTCGGCATCTTTGATTAAATACTGATCAAGAAATTGCGAAACCTTCATTTTGAAAAGTTTGGCAACGCGTTGAATATCTGTTTCATTCCACATTGGACTAGTGGTTTTACAGCAATTGGCACAAGTTAGACAATCAAAGTTTTCAAAAACCTCATCATGTGCTTTTTCAAATTGTTGATCTAAATCTTTGGGCTTTTTGGCTTTTATTTTTTGAAAAACCTTTTTGTAGCTAAGATCTTTGGGCATTATAGGGAAGATTTATGGAAACAAGTTCTGCATCTGGCTTGGTAGGAATCCGTCTCACCTAATAAAACGGTCTGTTGTTGATTGACTGTTCGATAGGAGTAATTAGCTACACCGCCACATTGAACGCAAACTGCATGAACCTTCGTTACATATTCTGCAATAGCCATTAATTGCGGCATTGCTCCGAAGGGTAGACCTTTGAAATCCATGTCCAAGCCTGCCACAATTACGCGTTTTCCTTGATTGGCCAAGGTATTACAAACTTCCACAATATGATCATCAAAAAATTGTGCTTCATCCAATCCAACCACATCACAATCGCCAGCCAAGAGCACAATTTCACTGGAGCTTAAAACAGGAGTGGAGCGAATGGAATTTTGATTGTGTGAAACGATATCTTCATTATGGTAGCGGATATCGGATGCTGGTTTGAAAATTTCTACTTGCAATTGAGCTATTTTGGCTCTTTTTAAACGGCGAATGAGTTCTTCTGTTTTTCCTGAAAACATGGAACCGCAAATCACTTCTATCCAACCTTGTGAGTTGCTATGTTGAGCCGATTTGGAATGTGTAGGTTCTAAAAACAAGGTGATAGAGAAAGCCCCTGTAGAAGCCAGGGGCTCATTTTATTATTTAGCTGTTAGCGTCGCGGAGAAAAACTCACGATTCATACGAGCGATATTTTCAAGAGAAATGCCTTTTGGACATTCTGCTTCGCAAGCACCTGTATTGGAACAAGCACCGAAACCTTCTTCGTCCATTTGAGCTACCATAGCCAATGCTCTTTTGCTTCTTTCTACTTGCCCTTGAGGCAATAAAGCTAATTGAGAAATTTTGGCTGAAGTAAACAACATGGCAGATGCATTTTTACAGGCAGCTACACAGGCACCACATCCGATACAAGCTGCTGCAGCAAATGCTTCATCTGCATCATCTTTCGGAATAGGTAAATTATTGGCATCTTGTGCGTTTCCTGTATTCACCGAAACGAATCCTCCTGCTGCAATAATTCGATCAAATGCCGAACGATTTACCGCTAAATCCTTAATTACAGGAAATGCACCTGCTCTCCAAGGTTCAATGGTAATTGTTTCACCATTTGAAAAACTACGCATGTGCAATTGGCAAGTTGTTACACCTTTGTTTGGCCCATGAGGACGACCATTGATGTACATCGAACACATTCCGCAAATACCTTCTCTACAATCGTGATCAAAAGCTACTGGATCATCTCCTTCTTCGATTAAACGATTATTTAATACGTCAATCATTTCTAAAAATGACATATCTTCGGAAATGCCACTAACTTGGTAAGTTTCAAACTTCCCAGCTGTATTGGCATTTTTTTGTCTCCAAATTTTAAGCGTAAGGTTTAAATTTCCTTCCATTTTATCGAATTATTTATAAGATCTTTGAGCTATTTTAATATTATCGAATTTCAATTCTTCCTTGTGTAAGTTGAATTTAGATTCACCTTCGTATTCCCAGGCTGCCACGTATGCATATTTTTCATCATCACGTAATGCCTCACCTTCTTCCGTTTGGTATTCTTCACGGAAGTGACCACCGCAACTCTCATTTCTATTTAGTGCATCGATACACATCAATTCACCTAATTCTAAGAAATCTGCTACGCGGCCTGCTTTTTCTAATTCTGGATTGAAATTATCTATTTCACCAGGAATTCGAACATCACTCCAAAACTCTTTTCTCAAGGCCTGAATATCAGCGATAGCTTCTTTTAATCCTTGTTCACTGCGAGCCATTCCACATTTATCCCACATGATTAAACCTAATTTTTTGTGGAAGTAATCAACAGGTTTCTTTCCTTTGATATTCATCAATTGATTGATTTTATCACTAACAGCTTTTTCTGCCGCAACGAAATCTGCTGAATCAGTTGGAATCGATTTGGTACGAATTTCCGATGCTAAATAAGCACCAATGGTATATGGAATTACAAAATAGCCATCCGCTAAACCTTGCATCAAGGCTGATGCTCCTAATCTGTTTGCACCGTGATCAGAGAAGTTCGCTTCTCCTAATGCATATAATCCTGGAATAGATGTCATTAAGTTGTAATCAACCCAAAGTCCACCCATGGTGTAATGAACAGCTGGATAAATACGCATAGGCACTTCATAAGGATCTTCTCCAGTGATTTGCTTATACATATCAAATAAGTTGCCATACTTTTCTTTAACCACTTCTTTACCCATCAATTGAATTTCTTCATCCGAAGGATTGTGCATATTTCTCTTATTGGCTTCTCCTTTTCCATAACGAATAATCGCAGCAGCATAATCCAAATAAACAGCCATTTTGGAAGTTCCTACTCCAAATCCAGCATCACATCTTTCTTTAGCAGCTCTTGAGGCAATATCACGAGGAACTAAGTTACCAAAAGCAGGGTAACGACGCTCTAGGTAATAATCACGCTCGTCTTCTGGAATTAAATTGGCCTTACGCGTATCGTTTTCTTTTTTAGGTACCCAAATACGACCATCATTTCTCAATGATTCAGACATTAATGTCAATTTCGATTGGTGGTCTCCAGAAACGGGGATACAAGTTGGGTGAATTTGTGTATAACAAGGGTTCGCAAAATAGGCTCCTTTTTTATGCGCTTTCCAAGCTGCCGTAACGTTGGATCCCATGGCGTTGGTCGATAAATAGAAAACGTTTCCGTATCCACCTGTACAAAGAAGTACCGCATGTCCGAAATGACGTTCTAATTGACCACTTACCAAATCTCTTGCAATGATACCACGTGCTTTTCCGTCAATAACAACGACGTCTAACATTTCGTGGCGAGTAAATAATTCAACATTACCCATACCCACTTGGCGTTGTAAGGCTGAATACGCACCTAATAATAATTGTTGTCCGGTTTGTCCAGCAGCATAAAATGTACGTTGTACTTGCGTACCACCAAATGAACGGTTGGAAAGTAATCCACCATATTCACGAGCAAAAGGTACACCTTGCGCTACGCATTGGTCAATAATTCCGCTTGAAACTTCCGCCAATCGATGTACGTTCGCCTCTCTTGCTCGGTAATCACCACCTTTGATAGTATCATAAAATAAACGATGAACGGAGTCGCCATCATTTTGGTAGTTTTTGGCAGCATTGATACCTCCTTGCGCGGCAATCGAGTGTGCACGGCGAGGAGAATCTTGGAAGCAAAATACTTTTACTTTATATCCTAATTCGGCTAAAGATGCAGCTGCCGAAGCACCTGCTAATCCTGAACCTACTACGACTATTTCTAAATTACGTTTGTTCGCAGGGTTTACCAATGAAACACTTGAACGATATTTGGTCCATTTTTCAGCTAAAGAGCCTTCAGGAATTTTTGAATCTAACTTTGTCATATCAATCGTATCGGCTGAGGAATTATTTAATCAAGTGAAAATGTAAAGCAATTGGCATCGCTGCAAAAACAATGGAGATGACAATGGCATAAACCGCTCCAATCATTTTAATGCTTGGTGTGTATTTTGGGTGGTTCCAACCTAAAGTTTGGAAGGCACTTTGGAAACCATGTAATAAGTGATATCCTAAAGAAATACAACCTAAAACATAAATGGCTACTACGATCGGACTTTCAAATACCAATTGCATTTCGTTGTACAAGGTTTTTGACTCTAAACCATCAGTTAAGCGAGAAAAATACCAAAAATGTTTTAAGTGAATAATTAAAAACAACAATAATAAAGTTCCTAAAAGACCCATCGAACGAGAATACCAAGTACTGTTTGCTTTGCCGTCAATCACTGCATAGGCCACTGGACGTTTCTTTTTATTATCTAACCATAAACTAAGGCCGTCAAAAATGTGGTAAATTAATCCAACAAACAACACAATTTCCATGGTTCTGATCAAAGGATTGGTTCCCATGAACTCGGCACCTTCATTGAAAGTGACGCCACCATCATTAAAAAAGATTGTTGCATTTAATCCGCAATGGATAAGTAAAAAGCTCACTAAAAATAGGCCTGTAATTGCCATGAGAAGCTTTTTTCCAAGGGATGAGTTAAGTGATTTTGCTAACCAAGCCATAGAGAATGTATATTTATAATAGTTAAAATTAATTATTCGAATGACAATTGTTCTTTTGTCTTTGAAATTTTGGTACCAAAACTACAATCGAAACAGCTGTCAATCAAATTAATCGAATAAAAAATCCGTTTTTTTTGATTTTTTCTTCATTTGATTATTAACTTTCAGAAATACTAAAATGTTTTATGCCGCTTCTAAAGAATTTTTCCGCCGCTCTCTTACTTTCTTTGCTATTTTGTCTAGTTACTTTTACTAGTCAGGCAACTCACTTAAAAGGAGGTGAAATTACAGTCAAGCGTATTTCAGATAAAACCTTAACCTTTGAATTCACACTGACCACTTACACAGAGGACAATCCTGCCAATAGAGATCAAATAGATGTAAATTTTTGTTTTGGAGATGGATCCGAAATTGTCAAAGCCCCTCGTTGTTGCGGAACTCCGATAGCCATTGGAAACGGAACCATGAAGAATATTTATAAAGTTCAATATACCTATCCAGCACCAGCACTATCCTATAAAGTTTCCGTAGCCATACCTAATCGGAATGAAAATGTGCGAAATATCGATCGATCGGTCAATGTACCTTTTTATGTAGAAACTACTTTTTCCATTAATTCTGGTTTGGGACAAAATTCAACACCTCTTTTATTAAATCCTGCTGTAGATTTAACTGCGGTAGTGGGTCAACCGTTTATTCACAATGCCAATGCCGTAGATGCGGAAGGGGATAGTTTAGCTTACCGACTTTCCGTTTCCAAAACGGGAGATGCGCAATCTTGTACGGCTTTAGGCAGGGGAGAAATGGCGGCGGGATTTGTACAACCTAATTTTGCTGTTAGTAATGTAAGTTTGGTTTCTTCCTTTACTATTAATTCTAGGACAGGCGATTTGATTTGGGATTCACCTCAAGAAATTGGAAAGTACAATTGTGCCTTTATTGTGGAAGAATGGAGAAATGGAATCAAAATTTCGGAAACGGTTAGAGATATGCAGATCGAGGTCAAAGATTTGGATAACAAAGGTCCCAAAATTACAGTGCCAGCGGATGTCTGTGTACAAGCAGGAACCCAAGTGACGGCCACGATAACGGCTGTTGATATCGCTTCTAAAACCGGCCGTTTGGATCCATTGACCATCACTAGTACTGGAAATGTGTACCAAATTGATACAGTTTATGCCATAAAACCTGCCTATGCTTCATTTGTATCAAAACCAGCACAAGCAAGTCCAGCCTCAGGCACTTTCGCTTGGCAAACATCTTGTGTACATATTCGAAAAGAGCCTTATGACGTATTTTTCAAGGTGACGGATTTGCCTCCAGCGGTTTACATTGATAAGTTAATTGATAGTAAAATTTGGAAGATTAAAGTAATTGCTCCAGCGGTTAAGAATGTTCGAGCAAGTATTTCCTTGGGGAAAAGTGCCATTTCCATCAAATGGGATGCCTATACCTGTGCGCTTCCTAATGCGAAAATTGTTATTTACCGAAAGCAAGGGCCTTGTGTTCAAATTGAAAATAAATCTTGTGAGACGGGCATGACAATATTTGGTTTCACCGAAATTGGCCGTGTGGATGTGTCAGCTACTCAATTTGAAGATTTGAATAATAATTTACCCTTTTCAAAAAATACCAATTATGTCTATGTTGCTATGGTGGAATTTACCAATTCCAAAGGAGCAGGTGATGTGAGTCCTTTATCAAATTCTTCTTGTATTTTTATTCCTACTTCTTCTCCCTTAATGACGAATGTTTCTGTTCAAAAAACGGCTAGTACTGGAGGAGAAATTTTGGTACGTTGGACCAGGCCCATCAAATTAGATACAATTTTATATCCTGGGCCTTATCGTTATCGTGTTTTGCGCGCGGAAGGGGTTGTCAGTGAAGATTTTGTTCAAGTGGGTGATTTTATTCCTGCGAAAATTAATCCTGCGAGGAATGACACCAGTTTTGTAGATAAAACGGCCAATACCATGAGTAAGATTTACCGTTACAAAGTGGACTTTTATTTTACACAAAACAATCAATTTAAATTATTGGATACTCCTAATCCAGCAAGTACCATTTATTTAATTGGACAAGCAGCATCTAATGCAATTTCTTTATCTTGGTTAAGTGATGTGCCATGGTCAAATGATTTTCAAATTCACCGGGTTTATCGCGAATATCCCATAGGTTCTGGTAAGTTTAATCAAATAGCGGATGTGTCGGTAGCAGGGCCAAGTACCTATCTATATAAAGATACAGGAATTGATAATTTTACCTTGGATGGCAAGTTTGATTATACCATTAAAAAAGACACCAATTATTGCTATTATGTAGAAACATTAGGGTCTTATGGTGATGGGTTTCCAGTGATGAAATTGGTGAATGCTTCTCCCATTTTGTGTTATAAATTACTAAGTAATTCCAATGGCTCAGGCGGATCAGATGGTGGTGGAAGTGGAAGCGGTGGGGGTACCGATAATGGCGGGGGAGGTACTCCACCTGTTGTGTTAAATCCATGCGCACCGAAGTTAACCCTATTTGCTCCTGATTGCGAAGTCTTAAACGGTTCCTTAAATTGTGATTTTTCTAGCTATACCAATAATCTATCTTGGGTGCCAAATGTTTCTGGCGATTGTGATCCTAATTTAGTTTCGTATAAAATTTATTATGCCAAGACAAGTAATGGACCTTTCAGTTTGGTTGGTCAAGTAGCTGAATTGAAAAAAGCACATGTGAAAGCAGATGGATTTAGGGCTTGTTATTATGTCACTGCCATAAATAAAGCAGGAAAGGAAAGTCCGAAAAGTGAGATATTGTGTGTGGAAAATTGTCCATTTTTTGATTTGCCAAATATTTTTAGTCCGAACGGAGATAATAAAAACGACGTTTGGCAGGCTTTACGTTGTCCTCGGTTTGTTACCAATGTCAGTTGTAAAATTGTAGATCGTTATGGGCAATTGATTTATGATTATTCAGGAGATTTAAAAGGATTCGGTTGGAATGGAAAAGATATGAATGGCAATGAAATGGCAGCATCTACCTATTTTTACACTTGTGATGTCACTTTTGATATCACCGATCCTGCCAGTCAATCTAAATCCATCAAAGGTTGGGTGGAATTGGTACGATGAAACCTATACAAATAGTGATTGATGGCGACTGTCAATTTTGTCGGTTTTCATCTAAGCTTTTGGTGAAAATAATTAATCGACCTTTGGACATTCAGGTTCAAGGTGCAGAGCGAACACAACAATGGGAAAAAGAATTTCCACATCTGTTGTGGAAGGAAGATAGCATTAAAGTGTTGGAGGAGGGAGAGGTTTATATAAAATCGACAGCCATTTCTTATTTGATGCGGTATGCCAAATGGTATGTTCAACCCATTCGTGTCTTGTTTTTGTTACCTACGAATTGGTTGGATAAAGCTTATGACCTTGTTGCAAGAAACCGTTATTTATGGGGAAAAGCTTGTTCAATCGACTAGTTGAGAGATTATTTAGTCTAATTAATTTATCTTTGTGGTTTAATTTAAATTCAAAAAAATGAAAGCATATATATTTCCTGGTCAGGGTTCTCAATTTTCAGGCATGGCAAAAGATCTTTACGAGAACTTTTCTTTGGCCAAAAGCATTGTTGATGAAGCTGATCAAATTTTGGGATTTTCTTTGTCTAAAATCATGTTTGAAGGAACAGATGAGGAGTTGAAACAAACAAAAGTGACTCAACCCGCCATTTATTTGCATTCTGTGTTGGTCGCGAAATTGGGGAAGAATTTTGAACCGGGTATGGTTGCAGGACACTCTTTGGGTGAATTTTCAGCTTTGGTTGCTGCGGGGGGCTTAAATTGGCAAGACGGTTTGAAATTAGTCTACCAAAGAGCCTTGGCTATGCAAAAAGCTTGTGAAATAGAACCTAGCACTATGGCAGCTGTTTTAGGATTGGCGGATGCTCAAATTGAAGAAATTTGTGCCAAATTTGATCAAAAAGTAGTTGCTGCCAATTATAATTGTCCGGGACAAGTAGTAATTTCAGGAAGTATATCAGGAATTGAGGAGGCAGGTGTTTTATTGAAAGAAGCTGGTGCAAAAAGGGTCTTACCTTTGCCTGTGGGCGGTGCATTTCACTCACCATTCATGGAACCGGCTCGGATTGAATTAGCTGCTGCTATCGAAGCAACTGAGATTCGTCAGCCGATTTGTCCAATTTTTCAAAATGTCAATGCTAAGGCTTCCATGGATCCTTCTGAAATAAAAGCTAATTTAATCGCACAATTAACAGGAGCAGTTAAATGGACACAATCGATTGAAGCGATGGTAGCGGCAGGAGCGAGCGAATTTATCGAATGTGGTCCAGGTAAAGTTTTACAAGGATTGGTTCGTAAAATTCATTCAGAAGCAGTTGTATCCTCGATGGAACTTCAATAATGGAAAAATAAAATGCAATTTATTCGCCTGATAATGAGGCATTGAAGATTCATTGATTAAAATAATTCAATTTTTTTAGGACTATATTTGATAATTTAACTTCAAGGTCTTATTTTTGCATTCGATTTGGTACTGACCTATGGTGTAAAGGTAACACATCAGTTTTTGGTTCTGATTTTCTAGGTTCGAATCCTAGTAGGTCATCAGATGTTAAAACGCCTCTTTTTAGAGGCGTTTTTTTTGATTAGTACATTAATATTTAACCTATCACTAATTATGCAAAAAGGACTTTTCATTTTCCTAGGTATTGTTATCTCCCAATTCGTTTTTGCTCAAGATATCATCATTAAAGATGCAACCATTCTTCCGATGCACATGGATGGTACGATAGAAGGAGAAAGTGTTCGCATAAGTGGCGGAAAAATTGTTCAAATAGCTCCATTTTCAAGGATTAAAAAATCTAAAACAACACAAATTGTAGATGCAAAAGGATTATTTTTAATGCCAGGATTGGCAGATATGCATGTTCATTTGCCCATTAACACTCAACTGGACTCCGTATTAAAGCTTAGTTTATCAGCAGGAGTCACCCATGTACGTTCTATGAATGCAGAGGAAGATCCCATGAAGTATTTGTCTATTCATCAAGCGAAAGTCAACAGTGAATTTCCAAAAATCTTTACGAGCTATATTATTACACGCAAAGATCGTTTTTCGGTAAATCAATTGGATAGTTTAATGCTCAGCATAAATAAGCAAGGGTATCGATTTATCAAATTATTTAGTGTTGCGAACGAAGAAACATTTTTGAATGTCATGAAAATGGCAGATAAGCATGAAATCATTGTTGCTGGACATTTTCCAGGGAATCTGTCCATGGAATTAGTTTTGAAATCGAAATTCAAGAGTATAGAACATTTGGGTGGTTATATTCCACAAGATAAGGTTGGCAATTTGGATCGAGTGGTATCCTTGTCGAAGGAAATATACAACTGTCCTACCTTGAATTACTTCATCACTGAATTGCCCAAAGACACCTCCTATCATTCCCATTTAGTTAAGGTCTTGAAGGCCTTGGATAAAGAATCATGCCGATTATTGGTAGGTAGTGATTTAGGTGGTCAAAATGGGATGTTCGCTGAAATGAAAATTTGGGAAAGTATAGGGATATCGAAATATACGATATTGAAATCAGCCACATTTAATTCATCCTTATTTTTTAATGAATCCCAAGAATGGGGTAGTATTCAGGTAGGTAGAGAGGCCAGTTTCTTGCTGTTGAACAAGAATCCATTGCTTGCAATTGATCATTTAAAGAGCATCAAAAAAATCTTTTTGCGTGGGAAAGATGTTAGACAAAAATTCTGAAATGAGAATTAATTCGGTTTTTGTTAACAAAAGCAAAATAAATATGTGAAATTCACGTAATATTTTACATTTAATGTGTAATACTAAAATAGAATATATAATATTGGGAACATGTTCTTTTCTATATTATAAATCTATATGTTCTACTCTAAATTAATTTTAACACATTTATTCACATTTATATTTTTGTGCCTATCTGAAGTAAAATGTGATAACCTAGTTTGGCTAGATGCCAATTCGAAATCAAAAAAAATAATAAATCTCGAAAACGGCGAATTGTCAATTGAAACAAAACCTCGTCAATTTTATCGCTTAGGCCAAGTTAAATTTCCGGAAAATTTTCAAAAGGATGAATTTCTCAATCAGAAAATTCAATATTGTGTGGATGGAAAGTTGAATTATTTTCTGATTAAAGAATTGAATATACTTTATCTGCTCGATGAAGAGCATGGTCAATTTCAACGTTTTGATTTTGCGAAAGTTTCTTCTGACGTTTTTTTTGATTCTAGTTTTGGCGATTTCCAGTTCGATACAACGTTTGTGCTTGCCAATTTATTGATTCTTGTTCTACTCATTTTTGCCTTTAAATGGATGTATAAGTTTTTTACCAGTGGAGAATCCAAGACACGTAAACCCAAACATTTAGATGAGTTGTTGCAAATTTTTGTTCTTAATGGATCAGATTATACGTGTACGACCTTGACAATAAATGAGATAATTAAAATTGAAAAGAAGTCATATGAAACGCAAAGGCAACTGAGATCCAAATTCATTCGTGGTGTGAATAAATACTTATTGGAACAGTACAATATCAAAAATGCCATTGTTCGAGTGACTTCATCTGAGGATCGCCGATTTGTTAATTATCAAATTTCTAAGCATGCTTACGATAAATTACTGCAGCATTCCAGTCGATTTAGTATGTGATATTCACCCAATATACATGTATTTTATTGTGTATTGAATCAATTAGCTGTCTATTTGTAATCTGTTGCCTACTTGTTCTACTTTAATATTTTCAAACATGAGATTTATGCCTTCTTTTAAGGAAAAGATTTTTGCTTGTCAAGAATATGTGAGCAATTCCTTTTGGCAAACACTCGATTATCTTCTTGATAAAATTCTCAAATAAATGAAACTTTCTCGGTACACATTTTTATTTTATTGCCTATTGTCTTTGGTTACTATGGTATCCAACGCTCAAACAATTAGTTATGGTAATATCAATTCTGCTAAAAATTATCTAGTATCTAGAGGAATTAGTGAAGAGGAATTCGCCACTGCATTAAAAGCCAAGGGTTACGATGTGAACAATACACAGTATTCTTACATTCTTCAAAATAAGTCTTTAATTCAAAATGTGGTTAATGAATTAGAAGCTAGTAAAAAATTAAAATCTTTGGATTCTATTCCTAATGTCAAGAACGGAAATAGAATTGATTCTTTAAATAAAAGTTCATCAGTCATTCCAGGTAATCCGATTCCTTCCAATATGGTACCAAAATTCGTGGCTACCCCTGAATTGGCTACTCCTATAGTTGAAACTATATCAAGTGGTATATATGGTCATGATTTGTTCGAAAAAAATCAATTGGCCAATTATATCAATCTAAAAGATGTAAGTCCACCCAATAACTACATTTTAGGACCAGGCGATAAGATCAACGTGTTGATTTTTGGTAAATCTCAGGCAGATTTATTATTTGAATTGAATGCAGAAGGATTTATTCAGCCGACTTCAATGCCAAAGTTGTTTTTAAAAGGTTTGACCCTTAAACAAGCTAAAGAATATTTACAGAATCGTTTTTCTTCCTATTATTTATTTAATGCTGGACAATTTGCGGTTACGATTCAATCGGCTCGTCAAATCAATGTGAATATTTTTGGGGAAGTTGTTAAATCAGGTATTTATAATATATCGGGTTTAAATACGATTGTTAATGCTCTTGGGATCGCCGGTGGTCCCAATTTATATGGTAGTGTTAGAAAGATTGAGTTGATACGTAATGGACAAAAGATTCTTTTCGACTTGTATGATTTCTTGGAAAATCCATCCAAGCAATTCAATTTTTTTCTTCAAAATAACGATGTGATTTACGTGCCGCTATCGGATAAGATTGTTAAACTAGAGGGTGCTGTTAATCGAGAATTACGTTTTGAATTAAAATCGGGAGAAGGTATTTCTGAATTGATCAAATTTTCGGGTGGTTTACAACCGAACGCTTTGACGGAATTTGTACAAGTAGAGCGTATTGAAAATAACCAAAGTATTTTATTGGAATATTCCATGGAGGAATTGACAAATAAAAACAAATCTGTTTCTATCAATCAAGGTGATATCATACGATTTAAAAAGATAAATGCTCCATCTAAGGATTTTGTCATTGCCAGTGGGGCTTTCATTTATCCTGGAAAATATGACTTTGAATCAAACAAATCACTTAAATTATTGATAGCAAAAGCAAAATTTTTACCTGAGACCAATTTATTGTATGCTTTTATTTATCGGGATAATTTTGATAGTACGAAAAAGACCATTCCTGTTGATTTGAAAGCATTGCTTTCTACCAACAATGATGTGCCATTGGTCAAAGGTGATGAAGTGTTAGTTTTTGATAAATCACTTATTACCGATGCTTTTAAAATTTCCGTTTCTGGAGAAGTTCGGAGTCCTTTTTCTAAAAATTTCCGTTTTGATGATTCTATTCCACTGGACAATGCATTGGAATTGGCTGGAGGATTAAAAAGTATTGCTTCTAATTTGGCTTACATATTTCGAAATAATCCACTTACACCTAAAAAAACTACCTATATCCCAGTTGATTTAAATGCCAATAACAATTTTCCTTTATTACCAGGTGACGAATTATTGGTTCTGAATAAGTCGGATTTTGAATTTGAAAAGGGCATTAGAATACTGGGAGAGGTAAACACTGATTATGCTTCTAGGTTTGATAATTCCATAACCTTAAAAGATTTATTCTATTTAGCCAAGGGGAAAACTTTAGTGGCGGATTTGCAAAATATAGATGTATTCCGTGTGGTATTTAATGGAAATGTTTTGGAAAGAGAGGCCATTAAACTACAATTAAATGATCAATATGAAGTTACTAATCTTTCAAATTTCACCTTGCAACCGTTTGATATTGTGATAGTACGGAAAATCCAAAATTCAAGATTTCAAGATTTAGTGACCATAAATGGAGAAGTGAAATTTCCAGGTCCCTATTTACTTAAAAAAGACAAGTATTTCTTTTCAGACTTAATCAATGATGCAGGTGGATTTACCAATTTTTCAGATATTGATAACATTGTTTTGAACCGTAAAAATGAAGGAAACATCGTATTTACTGCCTTAGATGCGCTTAATCATGCTGGCGAATTATCAAAGGACCCAATTTTAAGGGTAAACGATGAAATTACAGTTGGATTAATTAATAATACGGTGCGTATTAATTTATTGGGTACTAAATTATTAAATGAACTTCAAAATAATTTAATCATTACCTACCAAGGTAAAAGGTCGGCCAAGTGGTATATTAATAATTATGCAGGGGGATTTGAGGATGCGGCAGACAAAAATTCTGTTTCAGTTATATCTAAATCAGGTAAAGTCTCCAAAACCTATAAATCTTTTTTCATTCGAAAATATCCTCAATTGAATCCAGGCGACCAAATTACTTTGAAAATGAAAGTACCGAAAGATCCAAAGGCAATTAATGACAAGCCATTTGATTGGGAAAAATTATCCACAAAGATAATTAGCATATTTACAGCTCTTGCATTGATTCAAGCATATATTAAATAATTAAACGTGGAAAAAGAAATTGATTTGATAGCAGAATTAAAAAAAAGTATAAATCTTTTATTTACTTATAAATTTCATATTGTAGTCTTTTCTCTACTTTTAGGTGGAATTGGTTACTTCTATGCTAGATCTTCAAAATCCATCTATAGAGCCGATTTGTCTTTTTCCATCAAATCAGATAATGGAACATTTGCGTCTATTTCTAATCTTTCGAGTTTATTAGGAGGAGGTTCAAATCCTTCGGGAAGTCCATTGGAAAGAACGATGGAATTGATTAAATCCCAATCCTTAATCGTTAAGGTCTTATTTTCACAAACTCAGATTAACAAAAAAAATGATTTATTTATTAATCATTTTATCCAGATTTATGATTATCGAACAAAATGGAAAGAAAGTAAGGATTCTTCTGTGAATCAGTTAGAAAGTGTTCAATTTAAATCGTTTAATAATTTAGATAATTTAAATTTTCAACAAAAAAAAGTACTTAAGATTATATTAAATCAAATTTCAAATCCATCAACTAGTTTATTGAAACCTTCTTTTGATAAAAAAAGTGGTATCATTAATTTAAGTTTTGATTCCTTGAATGAAGAATTGTCAATCAATTTTACCTTGCGGATGTATGAGACGCTTGTAGTGTTTTATAATTCAGAAAATAATACCAATTCATCCAAGAACTTAACTGTGATTGAACGTAAAGTGGATAGTCTGCGTTCATTGTTGTATCAAACGCAAATGGAATCGGCTGAAATAAGTGACCAAGCCTTGGGAGTTATTTTACAAAAAGACCGAGTAGACGCCAAAAGTAGTTCTGTGAAGGAAAATATGTTAATGATTGCCTATGGCGAAGCACAAAAGAATTTGGAAACACTTCGGTTTATGAGTTCTTCTTCCAAAACCCTATTCACTATATTGGAATATCCTTTCTCACCCATTAGACCAACTCAAAAAAGTAAAATGATATTTACCGGTTTGGGTTTAATTCTGGGCTTTATGTTTGGATTTTTATTCTTCAGAATTCGACTTTTTGTCAAAGAAGGTGGTTTGAAGTTTTAAATCATTTTTTAAATTTGAGTTACCTTTTTATTCAACAAATTTTTGTAATTGATTAGTTAAATTAGCCTTTTGGAAATCTTTAGCCGTTTTCCCCCAAATCCAAAGTGTGTAAGGCAAGGAAATATCTCCACTTATATCCTCTAAAATACTCGCTTTACTTTCACCTCCTTTCTTTGTTTTAATGACCACTACTCCATTTCCTCCTCTTACTCCATAAATGGCAGTTGCGGAGGCATCTTTTAAAATATTCACGGATTCTATGTCGTTGGGATTAATCGCATTGATGTTATTGGCACTCACGGGTACATCATCTACCACATAGAGTGGACTATTGGAATTGATGGAACCAAATCCTCTAATTCTTACCATGGCGGTGGCTCCCGGAGAATTATCACCACCTACCGTGACACCAGAACTTTGACCTATCAATTTTTGACTTAAATTACCTGAATTAACATTTGCTAATTCTTGTTGCTTAATGGTTTCAATGGCAGCTGTCTGATTATTTAATTTTTTATTTTGGGCTTTTATTTGTCTTTTTATAAACGATAATCCGATACCTAATTGACCATCTGGGCTTTTTCCTTTCAATATTTCAAAACGTTCTATATCCACAATGGGAATGATGGTCGTATCTCGATATGCACCTTTAGAAATTAAGTCTAATGGGTCGAAAAAATAGATATAAAGACTATCGTTTTTGATTAGAAAGTTTCTTATGGCCTCATTTTCATCAACTTTCTTACCCGCCATTTTTCTTGCCTCCTCACTCGATGACCGCGTTTTTCCAAAATACGCTTCTAAGGTTTTCAATAAAAAGCTTTGTTTTTCTTGTTTACTCTGAGCAAAACTTGAAAAACAAATGCTGGTAAAAAGTAAAATTGAGACAAGCTTTTTCATAATTTTTTCCGTTTTACAATTGACTGATAATTGTTCCTAATTTTTCATAACTTAAAATCATGGAACGTAAATTATGGTAATTGATTTTCCAAGAATGAGACATGTGTCGCCAAATAGGTTCGCCTTCTCTCGTCATTAATGGCCACCATTCTCCTGTTTTGTAATTAATCATTTTATCGAAAACAAATCGATGAACTTGCTCATGAGCTTCGACAAATTTTTCATCTTTTGTCAACAAATAGGCATCTAGCATACCAATTAACATCTCTGCTTGTTGCCAAAACTCTTTTTCTTTATCGTACACTTCGCCCTCATGCGATCCTTCCACGTAAACGCCACCATATTCCCAATCGATGCCGTTTTCCATGGAGTGGTAAAAAGCTTTTTTCAAGGAGCCCATGTAATCATTCACATTAAATCCTCCCACTTTCAATGCATGCATCAACAACCATCCGAATTCTGAATTATGTCCATAAGATGTATTGTCGATGGCAGAGGCTTTTTGTCCACCTTCAGCAAAACGATCCCAGCCCCAAACTATATCAAATTTAATTTGGGGAGCGACATCCCAATTTGCCCAAAATTGAGGCACTCCTGTACCATATTCGGGATGCATGACTTTGCTAATTAAAATATCGATGGATTCTTTTAATTTTCTGCGGTGTAGTTCTTTACCACTAGCTTCATAAAGCGTGGTGAATGCTTCCATCAAATGCATGTGAACATCCAATGTTTTACGATCACCCCCTGGAGAACCTTCGCCCATTAATTCCCATTTGTCGGAGAAAAACTCCCAATATCCTCCATAGTTTGTATCTACCGCATACTTTTGCAATAAATCAAATACTTTTTCTGCATATTCTAAACCCACAGGATCACCGGTGGCTAAGGTATATTCACTTAAGGAATAAATCGCAAAACTATGGCCATATCCTATTTTTTGACGATTAGTAGCTTCTCCCTTTCGATTCATCATCCAATAAAAACCACCATTTTCTTCGTCCCACATGTTATCCAATAAAAACCTTACGCCATGTTCTGCCATCTCTTTCATGACCGGTCCACCAAACCCATGGCGGTATGCTTGCGAGTAACTAAATACGGAGCGTGTTTGTGCAATCAATGATTTTTCATCTTCTCCCGAATCTTCTCCAAACTCATTAAAATGTGTCAAAAACCCACCATACGTTTTATCTACGGTTCGTTTTGTCCAGAAAGGAATCAAATGATTTTCTGTGTAATTTTTGATCTCTTGTTGTAAATTTTCTAAGTGTAATTTATTCATTGTTTTCAAGGTTTAGATAAATTATTTCTTCGGGACTCGCTGATCCCGTTTCTCCAATTTTATGTATACTTATATTGGCGCAAATGGTGGCAAAATCACAAGACAATGGAATGCTTGCTCCAGTTGCTCTTGCTGCGGTAAAGGCTGCCACAACCATATCGCCAGCACCAACGGTGTCAATCGGCCCATGTAAGGGTAAACTTTTTTGCCAATGAAAATTTTCATGGTCAGCATATAGTAAACCTTGTTCTCCTAGCGTCAATAAAATGCCTTTTGATCTATTTGGAAGGCATCTTTTTACCTCTATTTCAAGTTGTTTTGGATCTTGTAAAATCGACTTGTCTAATGAAAATAACGATATGAATTCATGCTCATTTACTTTCAGAATAACATCGTTGGCGCTTTTTCCCAAGCTCCGCAAATCAGCAATGGCTGGAATGTTTTTTTGTAGTAGTCCTTTCTGTAATTGGATCAATTCCTTTTGGGTAAGCAAAGGATAGAGAAATTGTTCATTAATAATCACAAAATCAAATGCCCTTAATTGCTGAATCAATGCTTCAATCAATATGTTTTTTTCAGTTTCTATATCTTTTTGTTGCGTACCAAAATCGATACGATTTAATTCTACTCCTTCAAACATAGGTTTGGAATAGGTAGCTGTATCGATGTGATCGTGTTGTCGTAAATATTGACTATTGATACCGCTTTTTTGACACAAATGGTACATTTCTCTACCGAAAAGGTCATTTCCAATGATTCCAAAAGCATGCGCCTGAATGCCTAGATTGGCAAGATTTTTACAGACATTACCTGCTCCACCCAAAGATGATTTAGGTTCTTTTGCCCAAAAAACTTCTTTATTCGTTTCAATCGAAATTTCACCTGTAACTAGTTGTTTTTGAAAATAAAAATCGACGGCAAAATCACCAATCACAGCAATTTTTATAGATTTGATACTTTCCAATAAATGACTCAATTCGATATTTTTCATCCGTGAATGGGAAGTTTTGCTTTTTTTAACTCAAATATCCTCTTCAAACAGATGGGAAAGCCAATAGCCATTGAAATCAAGACATGTTGAATTTCTTGTTGCATAGGTTGAATAGGTTTAATTAGATAAATTTGGCCAAATTGTCTGAACTAAACAAAAAATATAGCCCTTTTTAGTAAATTTACATTTTAGTTCTCATTCAAATTTAATTTTTTTCCATTGGCTTTAATAAAATCTATTTCTGGAATTCGTGGTACAATTGGCGGTAAACCTGGTGAAGGTTTAAGTCCAATTGATGTGGTAACCTTTGCAGCTGCCTATGGAACGTGGTTGAAAAATACACAACCTAGTTCAAATACTATTGTCATTGGTCGTGATGCTCGAATTTCAGGCTCCATGGTTTCTTCTTTAGTGTCAAATACCTTAATCGGATTAGGGTTGAATGTATTGGATATCGGATTGTCAACCACTCCAACAGTCGAATTAGCAGTGCCTTGGACTCGTGCAGCTGGAGGAATTATCATAACGGCAAGTCATAATCCTGCACAATGGAATGCTTTAAAGCTTTTAAACGATAAAGGCGAGTTTATATCCGATGCAGACGGAAAGGCGATGTTACAGTTGGCGGAGGAAAATGATTTTGATTTTGCGGATGTACTTTCTTTGGGACAATATACCCAGGATGACACGTTTTTAGACCAACATATTCAACATGTATTGGATTTGCCTTGGGTAGATGCATCGGTAATTCAACAGGCTCAGTTTAGGGTTCTCGTTGATGCAGTGAATTCAACAGGGGGCATTGTCGTTCCGAAATTATTACATGCTTTAGGACTCAAAAATGTCGATGTCATATTTGGAGAAGCCGATGGACATTTTGCTCACAATCCAGAACCTTTGCCAGAAAATCTTACTGAAATGATTTCAAAAATGAAATCTGGAAATTATGATTTAGGTATTGTCGTTGATCCAGATGTCGATCGATTATGTTTTATCAATGAAGATGGTACTCCTTTTGGAGAAGAATATACCCTAGTAGCCGTTGCCGATTATGTATTGTCCAAGCAAAAAGGAAATACTGTTTCGAATCTTTCTTCAACCCGAGCCTTGAGAGATGTTACTTTATCACATGGTGGAGAATATTTTGCCGCAGCGGTAGGAGAGGTGAATGTGGTCACACAAATGAAGGCTCAAAATGCTATTATTGGTGGAGAAGGAAACGGCGGAGTGATTTTTCCAGAATCACATTATGGCCGAGATGCTTTGGTGGGAATAGGTTTGTTTTTGACTCATTTAGCCAATAAAGGAATCAAGATATCTGAATTGAGAGCCTCTTATCCTCCATATGTGATGTCGAAAAACAAAATCGAATTATCACCTGCATTGAATGTAGATTTAATTCTCGCTACCATCGCAGAGGATTACAAGCAATTCCCTGTTAATACAATTGATGGTGTTAAAATCGATTTTCCCAATAGCTGGTTACATTTAAGAAAATCGAATACAGAACCCATTATTCGAATTTATGCAGAAGCTCCTACTGAGCAAGAAGCCAATGATTACGCACAACAAATTATTCAGGCAATTAAGAAAATTGCCAATTTATAAATTTATATGTCTACTTCATCAAACAACAACCTACCGATTTATCTAGATAATGCGGCCACTACTCCAATTGATCCACTTGTATGGGAGGAAATGAAACCTTATTTTGACGATTTTACCGCCAACCCTTCTTCTATCCATTCTCATGGAAGGAAAGCAAAAGTGGCTGTGGAAAAAGCTAGAAAGACCATTGCTCATTTACTGAATGCTTCCCCTGCTGAGATATTTTTCACCTCTGGAGGTACGGAGGCTGATAATACTGTCATACAATCCGCCGTCCTATATGGAGGTAGAAAAACCATAATTACTTCACCTTTGGAACATCATGCGGTATTGCATACGGCAGAATCTTGGGCTCATTTAGGTTTGGTACAAGTTAAAATGGTTCAAGTTAATTCGATGGGTGATGTTGATTTAAATCATTTAGAAGAATTACTGAAAGAAAGTCCCGATGCCTTGGTAAGTTTGATGCATGGTAACAACGAAGTCGGTAATTTATTGGACTTGCATGCTGTAGGTCAATTATGTCAAGAATATGGTGCCTTATTTCATTCAGATACGGTTCAAACCATGGGACATTATGTGCATGATGTACAAACATTACCCGTTGATTTTATGGTAGGTGCAGCGCATAAATTTCATGGACCCAAAGGAATTGGATTTTTGTATGCCAAAGCTGGTGTTAAATTTCACCCTTTAATGCATGGTGGCGCACAAGAACGCAATCAAAGAGGTGGAACGGAAAATGTCTATGGTATGGTCGGAATTGCCAAAGCCTTGAGCATTGCTTATGAAGAAATGGAAGAACATCAAACGTATATCAAAGGATTGAAGTCGTATTTTATCCAAAGATTGCAAGCTGAATTTCCAGGTATTGAGTTCAATGGCCGATCTGGTGAGGTAGAAAATAGTTTATATACGGTTTTAAATGTGCGTTTTCCATCCATCAATGATGGTGATATGCTATTGTTTAAATTGGATATCGCCAAAATTTCAGCTTCTGGGGGAAGTGCTTGTTCTAGTGGAACTTCTATTGGTTCACATGTTTTGTCGGGGATTAATCCCACTGCCCAAGGCGCAGCAGTTCGTTTTTCCTTTTCGAAATACAATAACGAAGAAGAAATTGATCGGGTGATAGAGGAATTGAAGAAATTATGATTGGATGTAATAGATAATAGGTAATAGGTAAAAGGTAATAATGCGAATTAAGGGTTGAAATTTCAAATTATTAATCTCTTAATTACCGCTTTTAGCTTCATTAATTCGTCAAGTCTTATAACCGAAATCGGTGGACGCTATTTTTTTTTGGTCTTATAAATGAATTTGCGGTTAATCCGACGAAAGATTTGAGCGAAGCGGTAGGCGGAGCTTTGACAATGAGCATGGGCGATGTGCGTCAGGGTCAAAGAAAATAGCCGAAAGCGTAGTGAAAATCGGTCAGCTTGCTGATTCGTCTTGGATTAACTTGCGACTAATAAGTTTTTTTGTTTCTTTTTTTTCAAAAAAAGAAATGCCTTAGAAAATGAATTAGCCAGAAAATTGCATTGTTGGCCAGGAAAAATGTAATTAAATTTGATTTAGCAACAATTATTGGAAAAGATCCTGAATTTTAGTTTTTAACCCTTAATTCGCATTAATAGGTAAAAGGTAATAGGTTACTTTTCTCTCTTCTTCTCTTTTCTCTCCTTAAAAATGAATAGTTTAAAACAACAGACACAAAAATTATGCCATCCGTCTACCAGAGATACCATATTTCTTCAAAAGGATTTTAACTCTTAATTAGCAATATTACCTATTACCTATTAATGCAAATTAAGGATTGAAATTTCCAATTATTAATCTCTTAATTACCGCTTTTAGCTTCGACTCAGATCGGTGGACTCTATATATTCTTTTTTAGGACATATAAATGAATTTGCGGTTAATCCGACGAAAGATTTGAACGTAGCGGTAGGCGGTGCTTTGACAATGCGCATGGGCGATGTGCGTCAGGGTCAAAGAAAATAGCCGAAAGCGTAGTGAAAATCGGTCAGCTTGCTGATTCGTCTTGGATTAACTTGCGACTAATAAGTTTTTTTGTTTCTTTTTTTTTCAAAAAAAGAAATGCCATATAAAATGAATTAGCCAGAAAATTGCATTTTTGGCCAGGAAAAATGTAATTAAATTTGATTTAGCAACAATTATTGGAAAAGATCCTGAATTTTAGTTTTTAACCCTTAATTCGCATTAATAGGTAAAAGGTAATAGGCAACTTTGAGTCTTTGTGGTAAAATAAGTGATTTTTTTAAGACAAGGGAGGGACACAAAGATTTTCATTTAATTAACTCAGTGAACCTTGTGTTAAATAATATTTCTAAAATTTAAAAGGCCTCCAAGGTGCCAAATAATATAAGAAACCTATTACCTAATACCTATTACCTTTTAACTATTACCTATTACCTATTACCTATTACCTTTTACCTATTACCTTTTACCTATTACCTCAATACGCTCTTGCAAAAACTACTCTTTTGCTAGATGGATTGCCTGTTAAGATACATTTTCCTGGTTCTTCTTTGGCGTCCAAAGGAATGCAGCG
Source organism: Aquirufa sp. ROCK2-A2 (assembly GCF_054558485.1). Taxonomy (NCBI): domain Bacteria; kingdom Pseudomonadati; phylum Bacteroidota; class Cytophagia; order Cytophagales; family Flectobacillaceae; genus Aquirufa; species Aquirufa sp. ROCK2-A2. The sequence goes on along the minus strand of NZ_JBPXKA010000004.1, from coordinate 125,004 downwards.
TATCGTTGCTTTGGTTAATTCTTTGATTTTTTCTTCCGTTTCAGAACTACCATCCCAATGGGCAGAAAGAAATCCGCCTTCTTCAATTTTGGTTTGAAATTCTTCCCAAGAATTCACTTCATGGGTATTTTCTTTTCTGAATTGGTAAGCTTTATTGTAAATATTCGTTTGAATATCTTCTAGTGTATCTAGTACAATTTGATCAATTCCTTCAAACGGTAAACTTGTTTTTTCTCTGGTATCGCGTCTAGCCATTTCGATGGTGCCGTTTTCAATATCGCGATTACCAATAGCCAAACGAATAGGAACCCCTTTTAATTCGTATTCAGCAAATTTGAAACCTGGACTTTGGTTATCAGCCGTATCGAATTTTACCGATACACCATATTTTTTCAAGGTTTTTACCAAAGGATCTACTTTTGCTTTGATGTTATTCAATTGTTCCTCTCCTTTGTAAATCGGCACAATGACCACTTGGATAGGAGCTAATTTTGGAGGTAGAACCAAACCTTGATCATCTGAATGAGCCATGATTAATGCTCCCATTAGTCGAGTAGAAACACCCCATGAGGTACCCCAAACATATTCTTGTTGGTTTTCCTTGTTCAAGAATTTTACATCAAATGCTTTGGCAAAATTTTGACCTAAAAAATGGGAGGTTCCTGCTTGCAAAGCCTTTCCATCTTGCATCATTGCTTCAATGCAATAGGTGTCTTCTGCACCAGCAAAGCGTTCATTCGCTGTTTTTCTGCCTTTTAAAACCGGCATTGCCATGAATTCCTCTGCAAATGTGGCATATACTTCCAACATTTGTTCTGTTTCTGCAATAGCCTCTTCCTTTGTGGCATGTGCCGTGTGGCCTTCTTGCCAAAGGAATTCCGCGGTCCTTAAAAATAAACGTGTACGCATTTCCCAACGAACCACATTCGCCCATTGATTGATTAGCAAAGGAAGATTGCGGTATGATTGAATCCAGTTTTTATAAGTAGACCAAATTACGGTTTCAGAGGTAGGTCGAACTATTAATTCTTCTTCTAATTTCGCATCAGGATCGACGATGACACCACCGCCATTAGGATCGTTTTTTAGTCGATAATGAGTTACAACAGCACATTCTTTGGCAAAACCTTCGACGTGTGAAGCTTCTTTGGATAAATAGGATTTTGGAATAAATAATGGGAAATAGGCATTCGAGTGACCGGTTTCTTTGAACATGTCATCTAAGGCTCTTTGCATCTTTTCCCATATAGAATAACCATAAGGTTTAATGATCATACAACCACGAACGGCGGAACTTTCTGCAAGGTCTGCACGTTTTACCAATTCATTGTACCATTCTGAATAATTTTCTGATCGGGTTGGAAGTGATTTACTCATAAATATTTTAGGTATATCGTAATTTAATAGACAATATTTCGTTTTATTTGTACTGATTTTAAAATCAAAAAATACAGGGAATGCAAAGATACATTATTCAACTTAGTAATTATTCATTTAAACCCTTAATCACTATGAAAAGTACATTTTATCTTCTCTTGGCCTTATTGAGTTTCTCGATTTTTCAAGGCTGTATTACCATTCAAGTGACGCCTGATTCTTCAACATCGAAAGCGGTGTATGATGATTTGTACGACAATCCAGTTAGAACGTCGTCTACAAATAAGCGAGTTAAAAAAGAGGATTACGTAAATTTAGATGATGAGTCTACCATCATTGAAGAAGAGGAAGGCTTAGCCGATCAAACACAGTCAACGTTTTTGAATTCGAGAAGTGTTTATCAAAATAATTACAATCAAGGTTTTTCAGATGGATTTTCAAGCGGTGTTTTTACTTCACCTTGGAATAATTGGTATTCAAATCCTTTCCTTTCCTTTGGTTTAACTTTTGGAAATCGTTGGTCTTCACCATTGAATTCCTATTATGATCCTTATTACGGTGGTTTTTACAGTCCATATTCCAATTTTGGTTATATGGGTGGATTTAATTCCTTCGGTTTAGGATACATGAGTGCCTTTTATGATCCATTCTTGATGAATCGGATGGTCTATTCTTCTTATGTCGGTTATGGTTTTGGTGGGATGTATAATCCATTCAACTATTACAGTGCATTCGGCGCAGGTTATTACAGCAATTACAATGCTTATAACTATGGATATAATCAAGGGTATAACAATGGTTACAATAATAATCAAGTTGAACCTGCCAAAAGAAGAAATGTGGGTGCTCGTGAAGAACGATATTCAAATCGCTATAATGAGAATAACAATAATGCGAGTCCACGACAGTCGAGTAATCAGTATAATTCTCAAGGAACTAATCAAACTCGTCAAAACAAAAGTTCTTCAACAGATGTGATAGTAAATCAACCAAGAAATTCATCTAATTCAAGCGAGTCATATGCGGCACCGGTGAGAAGAAATTCGAATTCAGAATATACCCGTCCAGCAGAAACACAAAGAAGCTCTCAGCAAACCAACTTTAACTACACGCCTTCCAACCAATCATCGAGTGGAAGTAGTAGTGGAGGAGGCGGTAGTTACGGAGGGGGAAGTAGCAGTGGGGGAGGATCATCTAGAGGACCACGATAAATTTGATCATATCATGAAAAAAATCTTCATCATCCCATTATTACTAATGGGTTTTGTCCAAATGGGATTTGGACAAATATATTCTTATCCTAATTTGGCTAAAAACTTTTCAACAAGTTATGCCACTGGGACATCTAGAATGCAGGGCTTGGGAGGCTCATATAGTGTTTTAGGGGCTGATTTAAGTTCCATTGCTGGTAATCCAGCAGGTTTGGGTTTTTATTCTCGTTCGGAATTAGGCATAAGCATCGGATTACAAACAGCAAGTACCACAAGTACATATTTGTCACAATCATCATCTAGCGATAATAGTTTATTTCACTTACCCAATTTTGGATTAGTTGTAGCTGGAGATCAAAGTGATCGTAAAGATTGGAACGGTGCTTTTGGAATCGGATATAGCAGACAAGTATTATTTAATCAACCTCTATCCTATGCTGGAACGAATAACAGGAGTTCCATCTTAGATAGTTTTATCGAAGCGGCAAATGCCAAAAATGCTACCGGCGCTAGCTTGGATAATGAATTTGATAGTAAATCCAATACAGCTGATACTCCAGAAGGAGTTGCCTATCAGGCATTTTTGATTAATCCGAGCGCCAATGGAGGAAAGCCCTTTTCTCGATTTGAGCCTAATTTGCCAACTAAGCAAATTGGAATAGCGAAAAATGAAGGAGCCTTAACACAATGGGATTTTTCGTATGGAGCCAATTATTTGAACAAGCTTTATATAGGTGCTAGTTTGCATTTTGGGAAAATCAATTCGAGCTCTACCACTAGTTTAACAGAGGAGTATGTAGGTGCCAAATATGTGAGAGGTTTGAATTATCAAGAAAAATTAGGCACTTCAGGGTCAGGTATTTCGGCTACATTTGGAGCTATTTATAAATTATCTTCTGCGATGAGAGTAGCCTTGTCTATCCAAACTCCTATGTATTTTGATATCATGAATGAGCGTTTAGAAGGCAATTTGGCACCCGATGTCATAGGAATTCCAACGTACGATCTTAATAATAAACCTGTTATTCGTTACCAAGTTGATCCCATTTTTTTAACTCCCAATGATTTTTCTTACCAATTAAAAACGCCTTTGAAATTATCAGGAGGTTTCGCTTATTTCATCGGGAAAAAGGGATTTTTAAGTCTTGATTTGGAATACGTTAATTTTCCAGGAATGTCAGTTGGAACAGCTGAATTAACCTTAGCTCAAAATCAAAATTTCAAAGATAAAAATTCAAGTTTGATCAATAAATATTTTCAATCGGCATTAAATGTAAAGATCGGTGCAGAATTTAAAGTATTACCTCAGGTAAGTCTTCGTGGAGGTTATGCTCAATATGCGAATAGTTTTGCAAGCACCTATGATCCTATCGACCGAACTGTTAACCAATTTTCAGGTGGAATAGGTTATAAAACTGCTGAATTTTATCTTGATTTTGCGGCGATTTATCGAACAAACAATGAAGCCTATACTCCTTACACATTGGCTAATATGGCAGATTATGGTTCTGCAAGTTTGAAAATTACCAATATGCAATTAATGGTTTCTACAGGGGTGTATTTTTAATATGCATTATGGATTATGAATTATGAATGTTATTTTATTGAGTAGTATATTTTCAATTTCATACCTCATAATTCATAACCCATAATTAATCAATATGCTTCCAATAACCACAATAATTGATTAACACTTATTTCTCCATCTACTTGAATGTCTGCTTGCTTATAGAAGGGAAGTCGTTCTTCATACGTTTTTTTAATGGATGCAATCACCACTTCTTCGCTTTGTGATTTATCCAATAAGGGACGATTGTTACCTTGTACTTTATATAATCTTTTAGCTAAATCATCAAGTTCTACATTAAGGAAAATACTAATGCCATGTTGTTTGATGTAATCGATATTGTCATGGAAACATGGAACACCACCACCAGTTGCAATGACCATGGATTGATCTGCATGAAAACCTCTCAAGGTTTTACGTTCCAATTCTCTAAAATGAGCTTCTCCTTGATTTGAAAATATTTCTGAAATAGTTTTTTGTTCTCTTGTTTCAATCAATTTGTCCATATCCGTAAAAGTATAGCCGGGTAAATTTTTGGCTAATTCTTTTCCTAGCGTACTTTTACCTGAGGACGGCATTCCTATTAAATAAATATTTTTCATTCTTGCACTGTTGTATTTAAACTTTGTTGAATATCATTCGCATTTGGAAGTTGGTAGGCAGACCATTTTCCTTTTACCGTTCCATTACTGATTAACCAAAGTCCTGGATTGGAGCGAATCATTGTTTTTAAAACCTTTGTATCAGCGGATAATGCGGGAAAAGCCAATTGGTATTCATGCCTTAATTCGTTGATTTCTTGGCTAGCTGCTGCACTTACTAACCATGTAGTAATTCCTTTTGTTTCTAATTCTTTGGCCAATTGACCAATTTCTTTCAATGCATCCAGTTTTGAATGGTGTATATTGGGCATGATGACCATTAATTTGTTCCCTTTGAAACTTTCTTTCGTATAATCAATGGTATCGTTTTCAATCCAAATTTTATAATCCGTTATCAAAGGCCTAGCTTCTTTTTCATTGATGGCCTCCATCGAAATAAATTTAGCATTCGTGTCAATAGGCATTTCGGTTAATTCAACCTCCTTGCCCTGAATATTATATAAGTATTTAAATTTCAACTCCTCTCTGAATTTCATGTTTTGAGGAATGTTTTCTCCAACCGCGTAAGCTAATCCATCATTGATTGGCAAATAAAAATAACTATAAATTCCCAAGCCAACACTTAAAATGGTTGATAATAGCACCCATTTAATGGATGAATTATTTGACTTGGATGAAATTCCTAAGCTGGTTAAAAATGTTAGGAAAATTAAGACAATGTCCTTCCCAAATGAAGTCCAAGGGGTCAATTTGATGGTTTCGCCAAAGCAACCGCAATCCGTTACCTTGTTGTAATAAGCGGAATAAAAAGTGAGAAAACTAAAGAAAATCAAAAGGGCTAAAATACTCCAAAGTATTTGTTTGCTTTTATAATTCACCCAAAGTGCAACGACCAAGATAACTTCTAAGCTGCTTAAAATTATGGAAAGCGGTAATGCATAAGGTATCCAAAATTTCCAAAATCCTTCCATACTCGGAAAGTCTACTGAAAAAACGTCAAAATATTCCTCTAATTTCAACTGTGTCCCAATGGGATCATTTAATTTGATTAATCCAGAAAAAAGAAAAATTCCAATAAGAACGACTTTCGCAATTTTACTAATCGTATTTTTCATAATGAATTATTGTTGAGCCGATTGTATTTGTACTTCTTTCAATTTAATTAAACAAAATACGGCATAATTGAGCATGTCTTGATAGTTCGCATCAACACCTTCTGAAACCAATGTGACTCCTAAATTATCTTCAATTTGTTTGGTTCTGAAAATTTTCATTAGAATTAAATCTGTCATACTAGCTACACGCATGTCTCTCCAAGCTTCGCCGTAATCGTGGTTTTTATTTCTTAATAATTCTAAGGTATGATTGACTTGTTCATCATAAAAGGCACTAATTTCTTCATGACTAAACTCCATTTGATCTGAATTTTCCAAGGATAGTTGAATCAAAGCAATGATGCAATAATTGATGATTCCGATGAATTCTCCTTCAATACCGTCTTGGATTTTTTGTTGGCCTTTTTCTTGAATACTCCTAATGCGTTGTGCCTTGATGAAAATCTGGTCTGTTAGGCTTGGTAATCGTAAAATTCTCCAGGATGTTCCGTAATCTTTATTTTTTTTATCAAACAAGGCTTTGCAGAATGAAATTACTTGTCGATATTCGATTTCGGTTTGGGAAGGCTGTAAGTCCCTATTCATAAATACTGGATTAAATTACAAAGCTTATATTTTTTCAGACTACAAAAATATTCAAATTATCCTAAAATTCTAAATTTCATTTGATTTGGATTCTCTTTTTCCTTCTTTTCAAACAATTCGAATCAACAATCGAATAATGACTTTTGATAATCCTCGTATTATGGGGATTCTAAATGCAACACCCGATTCTTTTTTTACGCATAGTCGAGTTGATTCTATTGATTTCGCACTGCAACAAGCTGCGGAGATGATTGAACAAGGCGCAAGTATTTTGGATATAGGTGGGCATTCCACAAGACCAGATGCTGTCCCAGTATCTATTCAGGAAGAGATTGATCGTGTGGTACCCATTATTGAAGCTATTTCCATTGCTTTTCCTGATACGGTTTTATCGGTAGATACATATCGACTGAAAGTGGCTCAGGAGTCGTTAAAAGTAGGTGCACATATTTTTAATGATATTGGTAACGGAAACATGGATGAAGGGATTTTTGATTGGATATGTCTAAATCAAGTTCCTTATATTTTGACCCATAGTGTGGGTGCTTTTGCTGCGGTACACCAAATTCCAGCATATTCGAATATCGTCGAAGATGTGTTACGTGTTTTGTTGGAAAAAATTCAATTTTTGAGAAACAAAGGGTTAAAAGATATATGGGTTGATCCAGGTTTTGGTTTTTCTAAATCTTTAGACCAAAATTATCAATTGATGGCTCAGTTGGATCAGTTTAAATTTTTAGGAGTACCTATTTTAGTCGGTGTTTCTAGGAAAACTATGATTACCAAATTATTACAAATTTCAGCTTTGGATTCATTGAATGCTACGTCGGCATTGCATATGACCGCCTTAATGAAAGGGGCCAATATTTTACGAGTTCATGATGTACAGGAGGCGAAGGAAGTGATTACCATTTATCAAAAATTACAAGAAAATGGATTATCCAATATATAAAAATGGCGTTTGGTTGAAGCCAGAAGAAGCGACTTTCGGAATAAAGGATTTGGGTTTTTTACGAGGGTTTGGCATTTTCGATTTCTTTCGAATCATGTCTGGAAAGCCTGTATTTCTTTCTGATCATTTGGACAGGTTCCTCAGTTCTGCCCAAAAAATGAATATTCCAATTCTTTATTCCAAAGAGGAATTGTCTGCATTGATTTGGGAATTGGCTCAAAAAAGCACAGATGAATGCTTGGGAGTAAAGATGATATTGACGGCAGGAGATAGTTTAAATGGTTTTGATCCAATTGGATTATCTAATCTTTGGGTAATTCCCCAAGTTTTCACTTTTGCTGATCCAGAAAGAGGGATGAAATTAAAGAGTTTCGAATTTCAGAGAGAAATGGCAGATATTAAATCCTTAAATTATGCCTTTGCTCTACGAAATTGGTCGGAACTGAAATCCAAAGGTTTTGATGATGTAATTTATGTTAGCAAAGAAAATGGGGTGTCTGAATCTTCAAGAAGTAACTTGTTTTTTGTGAAAAATGGTGTTTTTTATACACCGGAATCGCATATTCTACAAGGTATTACACGTAAACACATCTTGCATTTGATTCAATCAAAATACACAGTTAAGCTAGGTGATTTTTCATTAGAAGATTTCAAAAATGCGGATGAGGTATTTACTACGGGTAGTACCAAACGAGTTGTTCCTATTACTCAAATTGACGCCAAAATTATTCATAATGGAACCAGAGGTCCCTTGACTAAGGAGATGTATCATCTCTTGATTAATCATGAAAATAGGTAATTGGTAACAGGTAAGGTTTTACCTATTACCTTTTACCTATTACCTATTGCCTATTGCCTATTACCTCCAACATCATTAGTCTTCCAAAAGACTATCGTAAAATTGAGCGGAACAAATATTAGCATATGGAATCAGCCATAAAAAGCCAATACCGATAGTTAGAACACATAAACATCCTAAACCGATAAAGCGTAACCATAGTTTGAATAATTGCCATTTGTGACCTTTCATCATCAATTTACTTTGATTGATTGCCTCCAAGGAACTCATTTCAGGATTATCCACCAAAATATAATAGGTCATTGAATAGGAAAGTGCCGCTATAATTCCTGGAATGATAAGTAGGAGTGTCCAAGCAATTGTAAAAATTAGGATTAAAATATTACTAGCTAAAAAAACAAAAAATCGATTTAAATCTTTAAAGCCAGAAAATATTAATTCTATATCTGTTTTTTCTCCTCGAACTAAAAAAAGGCTAAATACTGCTCCTCCAAATGATAAGGCACCTCCAAGAATGAAAGTAACAATATTGGCATAGTTAAAACTTAGTTTACTAGAAACATTAATGGTATCACTGTATGGGAAAAAGGATGGTAATGTAATGGGGGTACTTAATGTTTCCGAACTTAGATAATGAAGATTTAATAAAATAGCAATAATTAAAAATGATAAAATGGCTGGTAGCCAATTGCCTGAAAGTTTTTCGCGAGAAGCTAATGTGATTTGAGAATTGGTCATTTGAAAATATGTTTAGTAGTTTTTTGGTTTTTCAAATATACAAAAAATAATGAACTGGTAGATTTTAATCCAATCACACTTTAACCCTTTATTCGCATTAATAGGTAAAAGGCCTCTAAGCATGGTTTATTAATCTTTCGATGCATAGATGCTTAAACTGGCACAAAAAAAATCGAGTTATTGATTTAAAATATCAGTTTTCTATTAGTGAATTTAATGGCCAATTTTTATGGGGAAATGGGCCCCCTTACCCCCTGCAATTTAAGACTTTACAAGTTCAGTTGTTTGATAAAATTATTGGATGGGAAACTTTGGGAAAAGAAAAGAGAGGTAATAAGGTAATAGGTAAAAGGTAATAGGTAAAAGAGAAAAGAGAAAAGAGAAAAGAGAAAAGAGAAAAAAATGGTTCTAACTTACCTATTACCTATTACCTATTACTTTTTACCTATTACCTATTACCTATTACCTATTACCTTTTACCTATTCCCTCTCTTTCTATTTTTTAGGTCGAAAAATTTGAATATTTTCTTCGTTATTAACCAAAAATGGACCTCCAATTAAATCAATGCAATAAGGAACCGCAGGGAAAACAGCCTCTAAACATTGTCTTATCGCGCTGGGTTTTCCGGGTAAATTAATGATTAGCGATCGGCCTCTGATTCCAGCAGTTTGGCGACTTAAAATAGCTGTAGGGACGTATTTTAAACTGACAGAACGCATTAATTCACCAAATCCTGGCATCATTTTATGACAAACTGCTTCAGTCGCTTCTGGAGTAACATCTTTAGGGTCCGGTCCTGTTCCTCCTGTTGTTACAATAAGACAGCAATTATCTAAATCTGCCATTTTGCATAAAGTATCTTCAATCTGCTCTTGAATATCTGGAATTACTGCATAAATGACTTCAAATTCGTTGACTAAATATTCTTTTAATATTTCGACCACAGCTTTACCTGGAATGTCTTCGTAAATCCCAGCACTTGCTCTGTCTGAAATATTTATTACTCCGATTTGAATCATTATTTATTGGGATTTCTTTTTTCCATTTTCGCAAAGGCTTTCGGCCTTTTTTCCATCGGAATAGGTTCATTGAGTAAATCACGGATGACGATCGAAGCACAAGCACCACCAAATGCTGCGGGCAAATACGAAATAGTCCCGTAAGCAGATTTCTTGAAATTGGAACCGTCAGTTAAAATCAAAGACTCATCTTTGACTTTCTCTAGAGAAAAAACAGCTTTGATGCCTTTTTTGACACCTAATTTACGTATCCTTTTTCTAACCAATGAGGCTAGATAGCATTCTCTTGTATCAAATAAATCTGCTGTTCTTATTTTAGTTGGATCCATTTTTCCACCAGCACCCATGGAACTGACGATTTTCAAATTCAAATCAAAGGCGGTTTTCAACAAGGTCAATTTGGGTGTAACCGAATCAATGCAATCCATTACATAATCATATGGAGTGGCTTCCAAAATATCTTTGGCTGCCTCAGGACTCAAAAAAGTCTCATGAGCAATTAATTCCAATTCTGGGTTAATGGCCATCAATCGTTCGTACATGATTTTAACCTTAGCCATTCCATGATTGGTCGCTAGGGCAGGTAATTGCCTATTTCGATTACTAGGGTCTACCACATCACCATCCACAATGGTCATTTTTCCTACACCTGCTCGAGCGATAAATTCCGCTGCAAAGGAGCCAACTCCGCCTAATCCAACCACTAAAACGTGAGCATTTTGCAATGTTTGAATACCTTCAGAGCCGATTAATAGTTCTGAACGACTTAACCAGCTTACATCTTTTTTACTCATAATTAGGATATGTCTTCCTTGATTTGATATTGAGTGGTTTTATCAGAATTGGTCACTAATAACTCGCCAATAAAACCTGCTAGAAATAATTGAACGCCTAAGATAATCGCGACCAAGGCTAAATAAAATAGCGGATTATCCGTCACATTACGATACTTTAAATGTTGAGAAATATTGTATAATTTCTCAATAATTAACCAAAGTGTAATGATACTTCCTGAAAAAAAAGATAATATACCTAAACTACCAAAAAGGTGCATCGGTCTTTTACCAAATGTTTGAACAAAAGTGATTGATAATAAATCCAAGAAACCATATAAGAATCGTTCTAATCCGAATTTGGTTACACCATATTTTCGCGATTGATGTTGCACAACTTTCTCTCCAATTTTGGTAAATCCATTCCATTTCGCTTGAACGGGAATATATCGATGCATTTCCCCATATAATTTCAATGTTTTTACCACTTTCAATTTATAGGCTTTTAATCCACAATTGAAATCATGTAAATAAACACCAGAAAGTTTACGTGTTGCGGCATTATAAAGTTTGGTTGGGATGGTTTTGGATATGGGATCAAACCTTTTTTGTTTCCAACCTGAAACCAAGTCATAGCCATCTTCCACAATCATTTTATATAAACTTGGTATTTCATCGGGCGAGTCTTGTAAATCCGCATCCATGGTGATAACCACAGACCCTTGAGCCAATAAAAATCCCTCGTGCAAGGCAGCTGATTTGCCGTAATTTCTAGCAAAAGATAAGGCCTTGAGTTCTTGATAGGTTGATTTTAAACGTTGCAATACTTCCCATGAATCGTCCTTTGAACCATCATTGATGAAAATCATTTCATAGCTGAATTGATTTTCTTTCATCACCTTGTCGATCCATGCACAAAGTTCTGGAAGCGATTCTGCTTCGTTGTATAAAGGAACAATAATTGAAATTTGCAACATAGATTGGATTGTCAAACAAACAAAAATACAAAAACCTGCGGTTATTTCTTAAGGGAAAATCAAATAGTAAGGTTGAAGGACTGTTTTAAATTTTTCTGAATATTCATTTTGCTCATTTTTTATCTCCCATTTTTCCATAGTTTTTTCAGTTTGAGAACTTGAAATGAGAGCTATTTGTCTCAAAATCGGGCTATTTGGCTTGGGATGTATGTTGATTATGTGATTAATATGTAGATTTTTATTGTTTAAATAAAATTCAAAATGATGCATATTTAAAGGTGGATAAAGGACCATGGCTTTTCCCATTTCGTTCAAATGTTTTTTAATGGCATCGGCTAATTGCTCCGTTGACAATAAATCATCATGAATGGCGATCTGTTTACTTTCATTTTGGGATGCCAAATGATTACTGAAAAAAGGAGGATTGCAAATGATGAAATCAAATAAGGTATCATGTTGAAATTCCTTTAAGTCAATATTGATCACATTGATTTGGTTCGAAAAAGGGCTATTTTGAATATTTTCTTTGGCAAGAATTGCAACATCAGGATGGATTTCAATGGCTTTGATCTTTGAATGCTCAGCCTTTTGAGCCAACATACATGCTAATAATCCACAGCCAGTACCAATGTCTAGAATTGTTCCATTGGCATAATCACTCGCTATGGCTCCGAATAAGCAAGCCTCCGTACTAATCTTCAAACCCGGATTTCCATGGGATAATTGGAATTTTTTGAACTGAAAAATAGATCTATTTTCTGCCATAATCCGCCGGGTTTTCGCCCCAATCTTCTGTTTCCCATTTTAAAATGGGCGTACTAAACGAGTTACTGTGTAACCAATCCAAAGCTTTATCGACCCGACTAAATAAATCAGCATTGACCGAATTGCGTTCTAAAGTGGTTTTTATAGCTTTTTTTTTCACCCAAGCAATGGCTGTCCGTGAATCTGAATAAATAGGAATGGCATAATTTTGTTTCTTTAAATAGGCCAATCCATGTACCAAGGCCAGAAATTCTCCCAAATTTACAGTTCCTTGAGGGAATGGACCTTGTGCAAATAAGACTTCTTTTGTTTCGGTATTAACTCCTTGATATTCCAATATTCCGGGGTTGCCTGAGCATGCAGCATCTACCGATAAACTTGGAATGATGGGTCTTGTATTTGAGCTAGTTTTTATTTTGACTTGTTTCGGCTGAATACTCGCCCAATAATTTTTTTTAAAGGCTTCTTCTGCTTCTTTTTGGGAATCAAATGATTTGTACTGGGCTCCTTGAAATCCTTTTATGAGTTTTTCAGCTTCTTTCCAAGAATCAAAAACACCCGTTTGATGGCCTGACCAAATCACATAATATTTCTGTTTTTTTGCCATGCTTATAATAATCTCGTTTTGAAAATTTTGATGGCTATGGCGATTAGAATGACTCCGAATACCTTTCTAAGTATTTGTGCGCCAGCATTTCCAAGTTTTTTCTCAATCCAAGTACTGGATTTTAACACGAGGTAAATAAATACCAAATTGATGAAGATACTGATAATGATGTTTTCTTCCTCAAATTGTGATTTCAGTGAAATCAAGGTGGTCATGGTCCCTGCACCTGCAATGATGGGAAATGCTAAGGGTACAATGGAATGCGAACCTCCTTCTATTTCTTCCGATTTAAAAATATTTCGACCTAAGGTCATTTCTAAACCAATTAAGAACAAAATAATGGCACCTGCCACGGCGAAGGAGTTGATGTCTACTCCCAATAATTTTAAAATAAACTTTCCAGCAAAAAAGAAGCCAATCATAATCAATCCGGATACAAGGGTAGCCTGTTCTGGATGAATATCACCATTTTTTTTACGTAAGTCGATGATAATGGGGATAGAACCCAAAATATCAATTACTGAAAATAGAATTAAAGACGATGAAAGAATTTCTTTTAAATCGAAGTTCATGGTGCTTGTTTTAAGAGGTGGATAAGTAATTCGATATCTTCAAAGGTGTGACTAGGAAAATTGGCAATGCGGATGGAACTGTTTTTCCATTCTCCGTATCCTTTTCCTAATTCGATTTGGTGGTGCTTACAAATTTCTTGTATTTCTTCAATTTTATTGCTTGTTCCGCTTAAAGCCAAAACAGTTGGCAAGCGAAGTGTCGGATTTTTAACCAAAAAATCAAATTGAAATTTTTGTTCATTTTTCCAGAAATTTTCCCAAACCTGCATTTTTGCATTTGTTTGTTTCGCAATTTCGGTGATGTTGGGTAAGGTTTGACTTAAACGGCTTAATAAATAGATGCCAAGAACATTTGGAGTATAATGAGTTTGGTATAATTTTCGATTTTCTTCCATCAATAAAATGGAATTGTAATGGTCTTTTTTGCCTAATAATTCAGCTCTTTTTAAAGCCAAAGGGGAACATATGATGATTCCCAATCCTGCCGGAATACCCATACATTTTTGCACAGAGGCAAGCCAAACATCCGCTTCTGACCAATCTAACTCTATTCCACCCATGGAAGAAGTGGCATCTACGGCGATGATTAAATCGTCATTATCTGTGAAATCTTTTCGTCTTATTTTTTGTCCAGTACCGTTGGAAGTTTCACTTTGTACCAAACAAAGAGTGTCCACGTTTTCTAATATTTCATTGGGCGATCTAAGCATGAAATCGCTCAAACTTTCCTCCACTTCAAAAGCCATTTCTAGTGCATTTGAATTGATTTGTTTGGTATAATAGGCCCATTTTTTACCAAAAGCCCCATTATAAAGATGCATGGATTTGGACTTGATTAATGATTGAGCCACAATCTCCCAGGCTTCAGTAGCCGAGGAAATGAAATAAATGGTGTAATCAGCAGGAATGTTCCATTTTTCATGGAGTGATTCGAGTGTTTCTTTGAGCAATATCTCAAATCGTTCACTTCGATGATTGATGCTGACAATTCCTTGATCATAAGCCTCGTGAATAAAATTCAAGCTTTGAGGGTAAACTTTGGAAGGGCCAGGATAAAAGGATAACATGTATTATAGGAAAGACTGTAAAGCTAATTCATAACTTTTTAAGCCAAATCCTACGATAATTCCTTGGCATTTTGGACTCAAAAAACTGTGTGAACGGAAACTTTCACGGGCATGTACATTTGAAATATGTACTTCAATCACCGGACTAGTGATGGCTGAAATGGCATCCGCAATGGCAATGGAAGTATGAGTGTAGGCACCAGCATTGATGATAATTCCATCCATGGAGAAACCAACTTCGTGTAATTTATTGATTAATTGACCTTCTTCATTCGATTGGAAATACGTAATTTCTAATTCATTTTGAAATGTATTTTGTAAAATTGATAAGTATTGTTCGAAGGTTTGATGACCGTAAATTTCAGGTTCTCTAGTGCCTAAAAGGTTTAAATTTGGGCCATTTAGGATGATGATTTTCTTCTTACTCATGATAAATTAATTTTAGATCAATACTTATCTCTTCACTTACAGTGTAAAAATACGTAATTCCCTTAAATTTACATGTTTGTTTTCAAAAAATGCATGTGGGATAAAGAAATCCAATCTTTTGGTAATTATTTAAAAATTGAACGTGGTTTATCTCCCCATTCATTAGAGGCTTACCTGAGGGATATTCATAAATTTGCCAATTACATAGATCAATCCGATTGGAAAGCATTAGCCTTGTCAGATGTCCAAGAACTACATTTGATGGCTTTTTTGAAGGATTTACATAGCCTAGGTATTGAAGCTAGTACGCAAGCACGGTGTTTATCCGGAATCCGAAGTTTTTTTCAATATTTGGTTTTTGAAGATTTGGTCAAATCAGATCCTACTGTTCATTTGAAAAGTCCACAAAAGGCTCGTAAATTACCAGATACCTTGTCGTATGATGAAATAGTGAGTTTATTGGATCAGAACGATTTACACAGTAATGAGGGATTGCGCAATAGAGCTATGTTGGAAATGCTATATGGCGCTGGAATGCGAGTTTCGGAATTGATTAATTTAAAATTGACCGATATTTATGAAGATATTGGTTTTTTGAAGGTACGTGGAAAAGGCGATAAAGAGCGCTTGGTGCCTGCTGGTAAGGATGCATTTTACTATTTGAAATTGTATGTTGAAACCGTCCGGTCGAGCATTTCGGTTAAAAAACAAGCAATGAATGTTGTGTTCTTGAATCGTCGAGGAGGCGCCTTGAGTAGAGTTATGGTATTTTTGATTTGCAAAGATTTAGCTGCAAAAGCGGGTATTCACAAATCCATCAGTCCACATACCTTCCGGCATTCCTTTGCGACTCATTTGATAGAAGGTGGGGCAGATTTGCGGGCAGTTCAAGAAATGCTAGGTCATGAATCCATTCTAACCACAGAAATTTATACCCATTTAGATCGAGCCTATTTAAGTCAAATTGTGCAAGATTTTCATCCTTTGAATAAAAGGTGATTAATTCTTAACTCTTGTTCAAATATTAAATTTTACTCCTCTGGAAATGGTATAAATACAAAATTGGTGAATTGTCCATCCACCACGAATAAGCAACAAAACTCCTCAATATCTTTGTAATTTTGGATGAAAAGCTCAATATTTTCTTGTGAAATGAGATTTCTTTGAACGAATTCTTCTAGCATGGATGCATGATAATTCCATTTGTTTTCATTCAATTCACCAACGCCAATCAATTTTTGACCTATTTCAATGACCCTTTGGGACGTAACAAAAATAGGGAAATCAGAAAATCCTCTTTTTTTGATTTGGTAAGATGCTTCCTTTAGAGGTTCTGCCACAATCGCAAAATCACTTGAAATTAATCCCAAATATTTTCCATTCAAATCTGGCGAATTTGGGGCATTGGATATGGCTTGATAATCTTCGATCATAATGTTAACCTTTACTTAGTAATAATAATTGAATGTCTTTTACTGGTTTTTGGAACAACCTTCCGATGTTTTTTTGAGTAACATGTCCTTTGTAACAATAGATACCTTTCATAAAGGATTTACCCTGCCACAACATTTCATCAATTCCTCCTGTTTTACCAGCTTTCAGCACAAAGGAGGTCAATAAATTGCTAATAGCTAAACTAGATGTTTTTCCAACCTTAGAGGCAATATTCGGTACACAATAATGAATAACATCGTATTTACTGTAGGTTGGATTGCTCAATTGGGTGGTTTCTGACGTTTCAAAACATCCGCCTTGATCAATGCAGACATCCATAATTAAGGTGCCTGGTTTTAAATTGCTGACCATTTCTTCTGTAACGATACATGGAGTAATCCCATTTTCAGAACGCAAGGCCCCAACAATCACTTGCGCATTTTGAAGCGCATTCGCTAAGTTCTCAGAATCAATTACTTGGGTTATCAGTGGGAATCCCAAATTTTGTTTCAGTCGTTGCAATTTATAAATGTCCTTGTCAAACACTTGTACTTGTATTCCTGCATGCCAAGCAGCTTTGGAAACCTGTTCAACAACTTGGCCAGAACCTAACAACACCATATTAATAGGTGGAACACCCGTCACATTGCCTAATAATGTTCCAGCAATTTGTTGTGAACTAAGAATATGACTTGCAATCGGTAAAATTAATTGTCCGGCAATTTCTGCCATCATCCGCACAAAAGGCAAACCACCTCCATTATCTTCCACATATTCCAAACCAATAGCCATGATTCTCTTTTGATTGATCTTGTCAATAAGTTTAGCATTTAGGGCTTGATAGTTGGCGCAAGAAATTAGACAAATTTCTGGCTTACAAAACTCTAATTCTAATAAAGTAGGTGCAGCAATTTTAATAACTAGCACACTTTCCCAAATTTGCAAAGGGTCATTTGTTACCGTTCCTCCAGCTAACATATAGTCCGAATCACTAAACCCTGCTCGAACCCCTGCATTTGATTCGATGATTATTTCATGGCCGTTTAAAACCAATAATTTGACAGCCTCCGGACTTAAGGCAATTCGATTTTCATGCACCGAGTTTTCCATGGGAATTCCAATTCGGATGCTAGCGGCATTTTGTTTGGTCCACGACATCGCCTCCAAAGGAGCTAAACCTTGTTGCGATAATAATTCTTGAAAAGGATTTAAATGGATGTCTGACATTCTACAACTAATTTTCGATGTTCTGAATCAATGGCTGAAAGTTGGAAGTTGGCGTGAGGGATATCCCAAAGGTCTTCCGCTTGTTCTGGCCATTCGATGAAACAAATATTTCCTGAATCTAAATATTCTTCAATACCGATATCCAAGGCTTCACGGGTATTTTTTAAACGATATAAGTCGAAATGATAAATGATCTGCTTCTGTGAAGTTGAATACTCATTTACCAAGGAAAAGGTGGGACTTTGAACAGCATGTATCACACCTAATTGGGCACAAATTTCTTTGATCAATGTCGTTTTGCCAGCTCCCATTTGTCCGCGAAATAACCAAATCTTGGGTAAATTTTCCTTCATTGCTAAAAGTTCTTTTACCACTTTCGGAAGTTCCAATAAATTATAGGAGGGCCAAGTTTTCAAGTTAGATTCATTTGAAATGCGAAGTTAAAAACTTAATTTCATTTATAGAATTAATATTTTAATCGAAAAAGTATCAAAAATTAAATAAGAATTTTAAATTTACTTTCTTATTCAAACCAAATTACTATGAAATCAACAAGACGTTCATTCTTGCAAAAAGGAGCAATGTTTTTGGGAGCTGGAGCTTTAGGTTCATCTGCCTTCCAAGCGTTAGCAAATGCAAAAACAAAGAAAATAGTTGGGGTTCAATTGTACTCGATTCGTGAAGACATGAAGGCTAATCCATTGGGAACGCTTCAAGCCTTGTCCAAAATGGGTTACAAATATTTAGAACATGCCAATTACGTTAATCGTAAATTTTACGGCTGGTCGGCACAAGAATTCCGTAAAGTCTTAGATGATTTAGGATTCACAATGCCAAGTGGCCACACCGTTTTAGGAAAACCGCATTGGGATGAAAGTAAAAAAGATTTTACGGATTTATGGAAATACACCGTAGAAGATGCTGCTGTTTTAGGTCAAGAAATCGTAATTAGTCCTTCTTTAGACTCATCCATACGTAAATCAACTAGCGATTTCAAACGATACATGGATATTTTCAACAAGTCGGGAGAACTTTGCAATAAGTTTGGTATGCGATTTGGATACCATAATCACGATTTTGAATTTTCAGAAAAATTGGATGGTGTTACTTTGTTTGATTTGATTTTAACAAATACTGATCCAAAATTGGTTACTCAACAATTGGACATAGGTAATATGATCAATGGAGGAGGAGTACCAGGCGATATTTTGAAAAAATACCCAGGTCGTTTTATTTCCATGCACGTGAAAGATGAAATTCTTGCTGCTGCAGGTCATGGTGAAAAATACGAAAGTACCATTCTCGGAAAAGGAATTATCAGCGTTTTAGACATGGTGAAATTAGGAGATACCGTTGGAGGTACGAAGCATTTTATCATCGAACAAGAATCCTATCAAGGTTTAAAACCTTTGGATTGTGTTGAACAAGATTTGAAAATCATGAAAAATTGGGGATATTCCTCTTAATTTAGAGTGTTCTTATGGAGAGAAGGAACATGTTTCCTTCTCTTTTTTTTGTCCAAACTACTAAAAAATTATTCACATGAAATACCCAATTATTTACAAACTCGTGTTTGTTTTCCTTTTCTCCTCCACTACTATTTTTGCTCAAAGCAATTTAAAATCGACGATTATTCAAAAGGCTGATGCATTGAAAGAACAAGTCATTACTTGGCGTCGCGATTTCCATGAACATCCAGAATTGGGTAATCAAGAATTTCGCACCGCTGAGATTGTCGCTAAGCATTTGAGAAGTTTAGGAATTGAGGTACAAGAAAAAGTTGCCTATACAGGCGTAGTCGGAATTTTAAAAGGAGGAAAGCCTGGACCAGTGGTGGCTTTGAGAGCGGATATGGATGGCTTACCTGTAACCGAGCGAGGTGATTTGCCTTTTAAATCAAAAGTGGTGACCGAATTCAATGGTCAGAAAACGGGTGTCATGCATGCCTGTGGCCATGATAGTCATGTGGCTATTTTGATGGCTGTTGCACAAATTTTAAGTGCTGAAAAAGCTAATTTGGCTGGTACAGTCAAATTTATTTTTCAACCCTCTGAGGAAGGGGTTTACGATTCAAAAGGAGATAAGATTATTTCTGGTGCTGAATTAATGGTAAAAGAAGGTGTGTTGGAAAATCCTAAGGTAGATGTCATTTTTGGTTTGCATATCGCATCAGGATCGGATGTGGGTGTTATTGAATATCGCCCTGGAGCCACCATGGCAGGTGTTGACCAATTGAATATCAAAGTGAATGGAAAGCAAGCACATGGAGCAAATCCATGGATGAGCGTTGACCCAATAGTTACTGCTTCACAAATTGTGTTAGGACTTCAAACCATTGTTAGTCGAAATGTGAACATAACCAAAGATCCAGCCATTGTTACGGTAGGTGCCATTCATGGAGGTATTCGTCAAAATATTATCCCTGAATCAGTTCAAATGATTGGTACGATTCGCACATTTGATCAAGATCAACGAACATTGGTTCATAAAAGAATCAAAGAAATTGCAACAAATATTGCGTTAAGTGCAGGAGCAAATGCTGATGTTAACATTGGAACCGGTTATCCTGTTACTTATAATCAACCTGAGTTGGTTGATAAAATGTTACCCACTTTAATTTCTTTAAACGGAAAAGACAAGGTTCGTCAAATACCCGCTCACACCGGGGCAGAGGATTTTAGTTTCTTTCAAGAAAAAGTTCCAGGTTTCTTTTTCTTTTTAGGTGCCAGACCTCAAAATAAAACAGCTTTAGAGGTTGCTGCGCACCATACACCTGATTTTTATTTGGATGAATCAGAATTTCAGGTAGGAGTAAAGGCTTTAAGTCTTTTGGTGACAGATTACATGGAAATGAATAAAATTACAAATAAAAGTAAAAAATAGATTTTTCTGGCTGTCCTTATTTAAAATAGGATTGTTCGGAGTTAGTAGTGGATTATTTTTGTTAAAAAAAAGAAGCAATGTCAAGAACTTACAAGCATGTTTCCTATTTATGGGACGATGAAAAAGCTAACGCTTTGAAAGGCAATGAGGTAGATTTGTTCATCTATCGTTCAAACATACTAGGAGCAGATTTACGAATCACCAATTATGGTGGAGGAAATACATCTGTTAAAATCATCGATAAGGATCATTTGACAGGAGAAGATACCGAGGTAATGTGGATTAAAGGGTCTGGAGGAGATATTGGTACCTTGAAAAAATCGGGATGTGCGGCTTTGTATTTGGAACGTTTACAAAATTTGGAAAAGGTCTATCGTGGCTTAGCGCATGAGGATGAAATGGTGGAATTATTCAATCATTGTATTTTTGATTTAAATTCAAAAGCCCCTTCCATTGATACACCTTTGCATGGTTTTTTGCCATTCAAACACATTGATCACCTTCATCCTGATGCGGCGATTGCCATAGCAGCTGCGGCAGATGGTGAAAAAATTACAGAGGATTTATTTGAAGGTCAAATTGGTTGGGTGCCTTGGCAACGTCCTGGCTTTGATTTAGGCTTACAGCTTCGTGCTTGCCTTCAAAAGGCGGCTGATAAAGGTATTCAGCTGAAAGGTATCATGTTGGGTTCACATGGATTATTTACATGGGGCGATACATCTTATGATTGTTATTTAAATACCTTGGACATTATTGAAAAATGTGCGGAATACATTGCTCAAAATGAAGGAAAAAATAGACCGGTTTTTGGTGGTCAACGCGTGACTAGCTTAGATGCTGAAAATAGAAAAAAACAAGCTGCTAAAATTGCTCCGATTTTAAGAGGTTTTTGTTCATCATATGTTCAAATGATTGGACATTTTTCGGATGATGTGCGAATATTACAATTCATTAATTCCAATGATATAGATGTTTTAGCCCCTTTGGGAACTTCTTGTCCGGATCACTTTTTAAGAACAAAAATTTCACCATTGGTGTTGAAATTAAGTCCAGATCAAGATTTATCTGATTTAGATGCCATTAAAGCTGCTTTGCTGCCTGAATTTGAGGCCTATCGTGCCATGTATTCTGATTATCATTCGACTTGCAAAAGAGCGAATAGTCCGGCCATGCGTGACCCTAACCCAGTGGTCATTCTTTATCCAGGTGTTGGAATGTTCACATTTGCCAAGGACAAACAAACCTCTCGGGTTGCAAATGAATTTTATTTGAATGCGATCAACGTGATGAGAGGGGCGGAGGCCATTTCTAAATATACCTCACTTCCTCGTCAAGAGGCTTTTGATATTGAATATTGGTTATTGGAGGAGGCTAAATTACAAAGAATGCCAAAACCAAAACCTTTGTCTGGCCGTGTCGCTTTTGTAACTGGTAGTGCAGGCGGTATTGGTAAAGCAATTGCCAAGAAAATGGCGCAGGAAGGTGCTTGTGTCATGTTAAATGATGTAAATCCAGATCGTCTGCAGGAGGCTTCCGCTGAGTTTATTGCCTTGTTTGGAAAAGATTCCGTCGCTACCACAATTGCAGACGTAACAAGCGTTGATTCAATTCATGATGCCATTGCCGCCACTTCACTTGCTTTTGGCGGAGTAGATTTAGTCGTAAATAACGCAGGTATAAGTATTTCAAAAGGTATATTGGAACATACGATGTCTGATTGGGATAAATTGTACGATATTTTAGTGAAAGGTCAATTTATCGTGAGTCAGGCGGCTGTAGCGGTGATGCGCCAACAAAGTTTAGGCGGTGATATTGTCAATATTGTTTCGAAAAATGCCTTTGTCGCTGGCCCGAATAATGTGGGTTATGGTTCTGCGAAAGCAGCCCAAGCTCATTTTACTCGTTTATTAGCTGCCGAATTAGGCCCTGATCATATCCGTGTAAATACCGTGAATCCCGACGCTGTTATTGCTGATTCCAATATTTGGGCTGGCGGTTGGGCGGAAGGACGCGCGAAAGCATATGGAATTAAAGTAGAAGAGTTACCAGCCTTTTATGCCAAACGTACTTTATTGAATGAATCCATTTTGCCTGAGGATATCGCGAATGCCTGTTTTGCTTTTGTTGGTGGATTATTAGGTAAATCAACAGGAAATGCCTTGAATGTTGATGGAGGAGTGGCAGCAGGATTTTTACGTTAATTACCCATTGAAACCATGAATTTACAAGATAAACTAAGTAGTCATAATAGTCAATTGATTGGTTCTCACGAGAGAAAGTTGGCATTTTTGCAATCGGAGGTTGCCGTACCAAGTGATTTACTACAGAAATTAAAAGATTTTCAAATTGCTATTCCTTCTTGGGCCTTAGGAACAGGAGGGACTCGCTTTGGTCGATTTTCAGCTGGTGGTGAGCCTAGAAATTTAGAGGAGAAAATTGAAGATGTTGGACTTTTACATGCCTTAAATCAATCATCTGGAGCGATTTCTTTGCATATTCCTTGGGATATTCCTCAAGATCCTGCTAAAATTCGAAATTTAGCAGCGCAACATGGTTTAGCTTTTGATGCTGTTAATTCAAATACGTTTCAAGATCAAGCAGAGCAGGCTCATTCTTATAAATTTGGCTCTCTACAACATACTAATTTTGCTACGAGAAAGCAAGCAATTCAACACAATATTGAAGTCATTCAACAAGGGATTGAATTAGGATCAAAATCATTAACAGTTTGGTTATCAGATGGATCTTGTTTTCCAGGGCAATTGAATTTTAGACAAGCCTATCAGCGAACTGTTGATAGCTTACAAGAAATTTATGCAGCGTTACCAAGTGATTGGAAGTTGTTTTTAGAATATAAAGCCTATGAACCTAATTTTTATTCCACTACCGTGGGCGATTGGGGTCAATCCTATTCCATGGTGAATAAATTAGGCGAAAAAGCATTTACTTTAGTGGATTTAGGTCATCATTTACCGAATGCGAATATTGAACAAATTGTCGCTTTGCTTTTGATGGAAGGTAAATTGGGAGGTTTTCATTTCAATGATTCCAAATATGGTGATGATGATTTAACGGCTGGATCAATTAAACCCTATCAATTATTTTTGATTTTCAATGAATTGGTAGAGGGGATGGACGTTCGAGGTATGAATCATGCATCGGATTTGGGTTGGATGATTGATGCTTCTCATAATGTCAAAGATCCATTGGAAGACTTATTGCAATCAGTGGAGGCTATTCAATTGGCTTATGCACAAGCTCTTATGGTTGATCGTTCTGCTTTGGAGGCTGCTCGTGAAGCAAATGATGTGGTAGCATGCCAGGAGATTTTGCAAACAGCCTTTAGAACAGATTTGAGACCTTTGGTTGCGCAAGCTAGATTGGAATTAGGGGGTGCTCTACAACCTATTTCTTTGTTCAGAAACGAACATATTCGGGCGGAATTAATCAAAGTAAGAGGCGAAAAAACGCAAGCTACAGGTTTATAATTCATAAATTTGGATGACATGAAAACTCCAGTTATTGCCGTATTTGATATTGGTAAAACCAACAAAAAGGTGTTTTTATGGGATCAGGATTATCAAATTGTTTTTGAAAAATCGGAAAATTTTGAAGAGATAATGGATGAAGATGGATTCCAAACAGAGAATTTATCCTCCGTTATCCATTGGGTTTTATCAACGTTTGAGGAGGTAAATCAGTTAATCGATTTCGAAGTAAAAGCCTTGAATTTTTCCGCATATGGTGCGAGTATCGTTTATGTAGATCAACATGGTGATGCCAATTTGCCCTTATATAATTACCTAAAGCCATTTCCTGAATCTCTTTCTTCGAACTATTATGCTACTTATGGTGCGGAGGCAGTTGTTGCTCAGGAAACTGCTTCACCCGTGTTGGGGCATTTGAATTCAGGTATGCAGGTTTATTCGATCAAGTATTTGAAGCCTGAAAAATGGAATGAAATCAAATGGGTTCTACATTGGCCTAATTTTTTGTCTTCATTATTTTCCAAAAAATATGTTGCTGAATTAACTTCGATTGGTTGTCATACCCAATTATGGGATTTTAGTAAAAATGATTACCATCGTTGGGTCTACCAAGAAAAAATTTCAGAAAAATTACCACAGTTAGTTGAAGGAACACAATCTTTTCCTATGGCCATTCCTGGTGCACAAATTCCTGTTGGTGTCGGTTTACATGATTCTTCTTCTGCTTTGTTTCCTTATTTGAAGACAGTAAAGGAAGAGTTTATTTTATTGTCGACAGGTACTTGGTGTATTTCTCTTCATCCATTTAATGATACCTTATTAACGGATGTGGAGCTTCAAAATGATGTGCTTTGTTTTATGCAAATGGATGGAAAACCGGTAAAAGCTTCGCGTTTGTTTGCAGGTAATGAGCATGAAATTCAAACGAAACGTTTGGCGAAACATTATTCATTGCCCGCAAAATCACATAGAAATGTGGCATATGATTCAAAATGGCTTGCCATTTTTCAGGAACAATTGAAAAAGACCATGCCCGATTTACAAAAATCCAATATGCCATTTCTCTTGAATTCAGGATTTGATCAAAGAGATTTGTCGCAATTTTTGACTTTTGAAGAGGCATATCACCAATTAATGGTAGATTTGATGGTTCAACAAATTTATTCTTTGCGATTGGTATTTGACACAAAACCGGTTTCTAAAATTTTAGTAGATGGTGGATTTAGTCATAATCAAATTTATATGAATTTCTTAGCTAATACATTCGAAGGATTGGAGGTTTATGGTGCCGAAGTGGCTCAGGCAAGTGCATTAGGTGCAGCATTAGCCATTCATTCCACTTGGAATGAAAAAGAAATTCCCTCGGATTTAGTTCAATTAAAAAGGTTTTTACCATGCGTGTAGCCTTATTTGTACCTTGTTATATTGATCAATTTTATCCGCAAGTCGCCATTGCGAGTTTGGAATTGTTGGAAAAATTGGGTTGTGAGGTGATCATTCCTGAAAATCAAACATGTTGCGGTCAACCGATGGCAAATTCAGGTTTCGCCAATACAACGGAAGGCTGTGATACCAATTTTTCACAAAATTTTGAAGGTTTTGATTATATCGTCGGACCGTCAGGGTCTTGTATTTTACATATCAAAGAGCACCACCCTTCCGAAAAAATCAGAAATTCAGTTTTTGAAATTTGTGAGTTTTTATCGGATGTCCTAAAAATTACATCCTTGGAGGCAACTTTTCCGTTTAAAGTTGGTTTACATCAAAGTTGCCATGGACAAAGAGGTTTAGGGTTAAGTTCGATGTCAGAATTAAATGCACCATCCTATACCAAAGTATCTAATTTATTGGATTTGGTGAAAGATATGCAATGGGTTTATCCCAAAAGATCGGATGAATGCTGTGGTTTTGGTGGAACATTTTGTGTGTCAGAAGAAGCTGTTTCAGTTAAAATGGGTAAAGACCGAATTCAGGAACATGCTAACAATGAAATCGATTACATAACAGGGACAGACACCTCCTGTTTAATGCACATGGAAGGTATTTTGCGTCGTCAAAATTCTCCTATTAAAGTTATTCACATTGTTGAAATATTAAATTCACATGCTTAGTCATTCAGAGGCTTCCGAGAAATTTATTGCTGATGAGGAAAGAACCAATTGGCATGATGAAACATTGTGGTTTGTTCGCTCAAAAAGAGATGTTGCTAGTAAAAATGTAGAGGATTGGGAGCGCTTGAGAAATCAAGCCTCTGATATAAAAGATTATACCTTAGCTAATTTAAGTGAATTATTGATTCAATTCGAATCCAATGCTCAGGCCAATGGTATAGAAGTTCATTGGGCCAAAGATGCTGCTGAATTAAACCAAATTGTTTTAGCGATTGCAAAAGAACAGCAGGTTCAAACCATTGTGAAGAGCAAATCAATGCTGACAGAAGAATGTCATTTGAACGATTATTTATTGAAAAATGGGATTGATGTAGTTGATACTGATTTAGGAGAACGAATTGTTCAATTTAGAAATGAAGCACCAAGTCACATTGTTTTGCCTGCTATACATTTGAAAAAAGAAGATGTTGGAGAAACTTTTCATCAACATTTGGGAACTCCAAAAGGCAATAAAGATCCTCAATTTTTAACGGAAGCGGCTCGTCAGCATTTGCGTGAAAAGTTTTTAGCATCCAAATTGGCTATTACGGGCGTTAATTTCGCCGTTGCGGATACGGGTGAATTTGTGGTTTGTACCAATGAGGGGAATGCAGATATGGGTGCACATTTAGCAGATGTACACATTGCTTGCATGGGAATTGAAAAGGTTATTCCTCGTAGAGAAGATTTAAGTGTGTTTTTGAGATTGTTGGCTAGAAGTGCTACCGGACAATTGATTACCACGTATTCGAGCCATTTTGCTAAGCCACGTCAGGGCCAAAAAATGCATATTGTCTTATTGGATAATGGTAGAACACGACAATTGGCACAAGATGAATATCGGAATTCTTTGAAATGTATCCGTTGTGCAGCTTGTTTTAATACCTGTCCGGTGTATCGTCGGAGTGGCGGACATAGTTATCATCAGCCAGTTGCTGGACCAATTGGGTCAATTTTGGCACCTAATTTTGATAAAAAAGCGAATGTTGATTTACCTTTTGCTAGTACGCTTTGTGGAAGCTGTTCAAACGTTTGTCCAGTAAAAATCAACATTCATGAACAACTTTGGTTTTGGAGACAAGATTTAATGAAAGATGGTTTATCTCCTTTGTCCAAAAAAATAAGTATGCAAGGAATGGCTTGGGTTTTGGCGCATCCCAAAATTTATCAGCTTCTTGGTAAGGTATTGAGAAGTACCATGAAGGTATTTCCTTTTGCCATCAACAATGGTTTAAATCCTTGGTATAAACAAAGAGAAATGCCGGAAGTACCGAAACAAAGTTTTCAGGAATGGGTTAAATCGAATCGGAAATGAGTAGTAGATCAGAAATATTGCAGGCCATCGCGAAGGTAAATGTCGAAAAAAAAGATTTACCTCAGACCTATGAATTGGATAGTAAGAAAGATAAGTACCAGACGTTTATAGCGTCCTTAAAAACAGTAGGAGCTCATTATCTGGAGGTAAAAACTGTCGAAGAAGCCAATGATGCTCTGGATAAGTTATTTCCTCAGGTACTTCGTTATCAATCGGTTGAGAAAGTTGAAGATGGATTGAGTTTAGCTGAGGTGGAAGTTTTGGAAATCAATGGACAGTTTGGTGTGGCTGAGAATGGGGCTATTTGGCTAAATGATGATGATTTTCCTCATCGGGTGGCCCCTTTTATTTGTCAGCATTTAGTGATCCATTTGAAAGCGGTAAATTTAGTTGCTCATTTGCACGAGGCTTATTTGAAAATAGAAAAGGCGAGTTCAGGTTTTGGTTTATTTTTATCTGGACCTTCCAAAACGGCTGATATTGAGCAATCTTTGGTAATTGGAGCACATGGTGCCAGAAGTTTAGTGGTTATTATTTATCAATAGTGGTTGTTAAATTCAAATTTTGGCAAAGTATTAAATAATTGAGAGTAGTGTTTAGGCTTATTTCCATCTTCCTCCATCAAGGAACACTCCGATAGAAACGTTTAAGTAATTTTTTTCGCTAGCTGAAGGAACAAAATTGTATTCAGTTGTAAAACGAAATTTGCTGAATTCAAATCCTGCTCTAACGGTACCGTCTAAACGTATCGTGTTATCCTTGTCCGTAATTTCATATTGGAATGCATCTTTAGATGGTTTGATGATTCCCGGAAGATAAGGTCCAACACCTAATCCTACGAATGGAGCAATTTTATTACCTGATTTGTGGAAATAATAATCGCTTGTTAATAGGAAAGCGGAATTGGTACTAGCGCCAGTGGTTAGGATTTCTCTTAATCCTACACTTAAATTGTTCTTTAGATTATATTTTGCTTCAACGGCAAATAAGGTATTTGCGGATCCTACGGTTGGGATGGCTTGACCTAATTCAACACCAATTCGAAATTGATATTGTTTTTGAGCATTTGCAAATTGAAACAATGATAATCCAAGGATGGTAAAAATAACTTTTTTCATTTTTGTGGTTGTATAAAATTGTGGTTGTATTTATTTTGTTGATATCTTCATGTGGTAACGCTGATATCTATACGCAAAAGTAGTGTGTGGAATTTTACCTCAAATTGTGATTTTGCAACTTTTTATAAAATTTCTAAATTTTTTTTTACGTGCCGAAATAGCTAAATTTAGGCATTAATACCCCCCTAAAATGAAACATATACTACTTTCCTTGTTGGCAATCATTGCTTTATCTTGTTCTGAAAATTCTCAAAAAAGTGCATCTCAGGCGTCAAAAAACCTAAATGAAGTGCTTAATTGCAAGGATTTACCTGGATTGAAAAATAAGTTTGGAGTGGAAAACTTAATAGCTGATACAATCATTGTAATGGGAGATGATAGTTTGAGCGGAACGATTTTGTATCCTAAATCCAATAATCAAGTTTTGGTATTTTACCATAATGACCAAATCATTGACGTCACAATTATGGGTGAAAAATCAGATTGGAAAACGGAAACTGGTTTAGAACTTGGTATGACTTTGACGGAAGTTGAAAAAATTAATACCAAAAATTTTACCATTTCTGGATTTAATTGGGCACACGGTGGGACAGTGGTAAGTTGGGAAGGCGGTAAACTAGGTGGCGATAAATTGAGCCATGTGGCTTCATTTAGTAATAAAAATAATCAACATGTAGATATTTCAGAAGAGGAGTATAAACAGATTTCAGGACAAACCGAATTTGATGTTCGTCATCCTTTGATTCAAAAATTAAATCCTCTATTGGATCAAATTTCCATTGTGACTCCATATGTTCCTAACCAATCAGAAGGTAAAAATATGGGACATATGATTGAGAAAAGTCAAATTGAGAAAAGAAAATAGTAACTAGGGAGTTTTTCCCTAGTTACTAAATAGGTAGATTATTTTTTAGTAAAGTAAATTCTTGTGATGAAAAGTCCTTTTCCGTCTTTATCACCCGCATCCGATTCTACGCCACTCGTGATAAATGCGACTGTCCAACCTTCTTTAATGACTTCATTGATTTTGGCTGCAATAACTGCATCATTAGAAGCGATATTTCCAAAATTGATACCTACCAAACTGTAAAAATTCAACAATTTAGTTTCTTTCATATTCTCGCCCATTTCCTTGATATCATCGCGGTCTACATTTCCCTGGCTTGATTTATTGCCCTCTCTAAAGGTAGTTAATGCATTCACATCCGCTTTACCTTGAGTTTCAATAATTCTTGATCGGCCTAAACCCATCGGTACAATGGATTCTACAATGGTTACTATTTTGAATTCTTGGGCAGTTGCCATGAAGCTACTGAAAAGTAAAGTAGCAAATAGTAGTGGTTTTAACATTTTCATTTTGTTGGAATTTTAATTGGTTCTTACTCATATGGCTTTTCAGAATACGCCCCGTTTGAATGGTTGCTAGACTCCATTTTATCATTAACGATACTAGGACAGCATTTTGCGGGTTAAACTAAAAAGAATACGAAGGTGATAATGGAAAATTAGCTGGTTAGTATGCCTATTGCTCATTTTTATTAGGGTTAATTTCATCGCAAAAGTATAAATAAATTTTATTTATCCCAATCTAAATTTGCTATGATTAAAGGCTGTATTGAAGGAATTATACTTCACATATTTTTTTTCCTGTTTTAAATCCATATAATACATCTTGCATGGTTTTCAAGATTCTACTTCTTGCCTCAAAACTAATCCAAGCGATATGAGGCGTTATGTGAATTCCTTCAATGCCGATAAGCGGATGATTGGCAATGGGTGGTTCCACTTCTAAGACATCCAACAATGCTCCTGCTATTTGTTTATTTTGAACAGCAACAGCTAAATCTTCTGATTGAATTAATCCACCTCTAGATGTATTGATTAGAATGGAATTCGGTTTCATGAATGCCAAAAAATCTTTATTGATTAATTTATCTGTAGTTGGATTGAGTGGACAATGCAGACTGATAACATCAGAAATTTTTGCCAATTCCTCCTTTGAAACGTACTGGTAATTGGGGATTCCTAAATCCTTCGTATGATGATAGTAGACATTCATTCCTAGGCTAGCAGCCATTTGAGCAAAACATTTGCCAATATTCCCCATACCAATAATGCCCAAATTTTTTCCTTGCCATTCGATCAAAGGCTTTACGGTATAACACCAATCCTTGGATTTTACCCAATCGCCATTTTTGACCGATTCTTGATGTATGTCAACGAAATTACTCCAATTTAATAACATGGCTAAGGCATGTTGGGCCACTGAAAAGGTACCATAGTTGGGTACATTGGAAACTTGAATTCCTCTCGATTTACATGCTTGAACATCGACACAATTATATCCTGTCGCAGAAACAACGATTAATTTTACTTGATTAAAGAGGTTTAAATTACTCTCGTTGAGCAAAAATTTATTCGTGATTAGTACATCGGCATTTAATATATTTAGAGGAATATGCTTCGCATCTGTTCGATCGAAATATAGAATTTCATCCGAATCGGAAAGTGAATTCCAATCAATATCATGTTGAAACAAGGTGAATCCGTCTAAAATTGCAATTTTCATAAGGTAAGTTTTGGATTGTTCTTATGTCGATCAAAATCTCTTTCTGTCTTCTTTTGTAAATTT
This sequence comes from Aquirufa sp. ROCK2-A2, assembly GCF_054558485.1. Classification (NCBI taxonomy): domain Bacteria; kingdom Pseudomonadati; phylum Bacteroidota; class Cytophagia; order Cytophagales; family Flectobacillaceae; genus Aquirufa; species Aquirufa sp. ROCK2-A2. Next base: position 93,601 of record NZ_JBPXKA010000004.1, on the reverse strand, counting down.
CGAATCATGGCTTCTTCCAAATTAACTCCTGTTTGATTCGCTAAACAAATCAAAACAAATAATACATCCGCCATTTCATCCCCTAGGTCCTTATTTTTGTCCGATTCTTTTTCCGATTGTTCTCCATATCTTCTAGCAACGATTCTGGCTACTTCGCCGACTTCCTCAGTTAACATGGCCATATTGGTTAATTCATTGAAATAACGAACTCCCACTTCTTGGATCCATTTGTCTACGATCTTTTGTGCTTCTTCTATGCTCATATCAAGGGTTTTTAGAATCGATTATGATGGTCACAGGTCCATCATTGCATAATTGGACTTTCATATCTGCTCCAAATTTACCTGTTTGAATACCTTTACCCAGTTGATCTGTTAAAGTTTGTATCATTGATTCGTACAAGGGAATAGCCTTTTCTGGTTTGGCTGCTTCAATGAAACTAGGACGGTTTCCTTTTTTAGTTTGAGCAAATAAAGTAAACTGACTCACCAATAAAATTTCCCCATCGACGGTCGAAATGTCTAAATTCATTTTATCGTTTTCATCTGCAAATATGCGTAAACCAATTATTTTTTTGGCTAGATACTCCACATCTGACAAATCATCACTTTCATGAATTCCTAAGAGGATAACAAAACCTTGATTGATGCGTGAATAGATTAGTCCATCAATGCTTAATTGTGCTTCCGAAACTCTTTGGATGACCACTAACATCTTAGCCTAAAAGGAAATAGACAATTAAAAAATAAACACCATAACCCAATATATCGTTGGTTGTGGTGATAAAAGGGCCACTTGCTATGGCTGGGTTTATGTTTAATTTATCTAATGCCAAAGGTGTTAAAGTTCCCATCAAAGAGGCAAGCATTACCACCGCAAAAAGGGAAAGAGAAACGGTAATAGAGAGCATGATGGCTCCATTATCAATCAACATGGAACAACCAAAAGCGAAAATAGCAGCAATCAAAGCATTGATAAATGCCACGATGATAACTTTTTGAAGTCTTTTGCCTAAGGTTGTATCTAAACCACTTTTATCGGCTAAACTTTGTACAATTAATGAAGACGACTGAATTCCTACATTGCCTCCTGTTGATCCAATCAATGGAATGAAAGCTGATATGGCAGGAATTATCGCAATGGTCGAATCAAATCGATCAATGATTTTTGCAGCTAAAAAACTCCCAACCATTCCGCCTATTAACCAAGGTAAACGCGAACGTACCAATAGCCAAATGGAGTCATCTTCTTCTACGTCTTCTGAAATACCCGCCATGACCTGAATGTCTTCTTGGGCTGATTCGGTAATAAAATCGACCACGTCATCAATGGTGATTCTGCCTAATAAGCGACCTTGGATATTAACCACAGGAATAGCCTCTAAATCGTATTTTTGCATTAAATCTGCCACTTCTTCCCCAGGAATATACGTTTGAACGGAAACGATTTCATCTGCTTCGTAGACGTCTTGAATCTTAGAGCCTCTTTTCGCTAAAATGATTTTTTTCAAAGATACAGTTCCTAGTAATAAACCATCATCATCCACCACATAAACAGAATACACCTTTTCCACATCTTCCGCTTGTCGGCGAATTTCTTCTACACACTCCGTAACAGTTTGTTTGACATTAATTTTGATTAACTCCTTTTGCATCAATCCGCCTGCACAATCTTCATCATAATGCATTAAATCAATGATAAATCGAGCTTGTTCTCTATCTTTTAATAAGGCAATTACCTCTTCTCTAATTCGAACGGGTTGTTCGTTAAGAATATCCACTGCATCATCTGAATCAATCACATTGATGTAAACAGCAATTTCTTTGGAGTTGAAATTTTTTAAGAATTTTTTCCGATCATCTGAATCTAAGGTGGAAATGATTTCCGCTGCAATTTTCGGATCAAGTAATTGAATTAAATATTTCGCTTCCTCACCCAACAATTCATCTAATATGGCTGAAATGTCGGCAGGGAATAAATCTTCGATTTTGAGTAATAAATCTTCCTCCGATTTTGATTCAATCAAAATTCGGATTTCCTCTAGGAACTCTTTGGTCAGTTCAAACGGAAGGTGTTGTTTGTTGGCTACTTCCATGATTGAGGGGGAATTTAATTTGTCCGCAATTTACGATTAATTACCCACATAACCTTGCTCTTTCCAAAGTTCTGTTAGAACCGTAAATTCGGCCACTCCAAGCTGCTCGGCACGTTTATTTAACAATTCATGCTCTGGTAATTGCAAAGCTCTTAAGGCATTTCGGAGGGTTTTTCTTCTTTGATTAAAAGCCATTTTAACCAATGCCTTGAATTTTTTAGGGTCACAAGCTAATTTTTTATCCCAATTTCTGACCAAACGAATGACACCAGAATTTACTTTTGGTGGTGGTGTGAATACCTCGGGTCCTAATGAAAATAAATATTCTATGTCATAATAGGCTTGTAAAAGAACACTTAAAATACCGTAATCTTTGTTTCCCGGTTTGGCAGCCAAACGAACCGCAACTTCTTTTTGCAACATTCCAACTACCTCCACACATTGATCTTTGTAGTCCAAGACATGAAAAAATATTTGGGTTGAAATGAAATAAGGGAAGTTGCCAACGATGGCAAATTTTTCATCCCCAAAAATGTTTTCTAAAGGAGTTCGTAAAAAATCACCCTCAATCAGTCGAGGGCCTGTAAATTCCAAATAATTTTTTCGCAAATAGCGTACCGATTCGGTGTCAATTTCAATTAAATGCGTTTCGTAATCAGTTTTTTTGACTAAATATTGTGTCAAAACTCCCATACCTGGCCCAATCTCTAACACTTTTTGATAAGCACCGTTGGGCTGTAATCCATTGACGATTCGCTGGGCAGCGTCTAAATCATTTAAAAAATGTTGTCCTAAATTCTTTTTTGCTCTTACTTGCACGGGCTTTGGGCTTTAAGGAGTAAAATTAAGCCCTTTTTTGTACATTTAAACAAAAATTTGAAATTAAGCTATGTCGAGTTTGGTTCACAAAAGTAAAGAGGAGTTATTAAAGGAAATTGAATCGCTGAAAAAGCGTTTGAATGAACATCCTAACGACTTTGAAAGTAATTCAGAAAGTCCTACCAAACAAAACTTGATCAACACCTTAAGTAGCCTCAAACTTTTTGGAATCATCATGTCATTGGACGGGACAATCGTCTACGCTAACGACTACACGCATAAATTTCTTGCTTATCATCCAGATGAACTAAATGGTAAAGATTTTTTTACCACTTTATTGCCAGAAGGCGAAAAGGAACACCGCAGAGCCTCTTTTGAAAAGGCTGTTGCCCACGGTGGTTTATTTGAGGAAAGAGAAAGAGATTATATTACCAAAAATGGTGGAATTAAATGGGTAGAAGTCGCATCTACGATTGTTAGTGAGCTGGATGGACAAAAATATTTGAGTATCATTGGTGAGGATGTCAGCGAACGTAAAAAGGTATCAGAGGCCTTAAGCAAATCAAATGCTCAATTACAAGATTTAATTGATAATACGACCGATTTAATTCAAATCATCGGCGCAACCGGTCGGTTTTTATTTGTCAACAAAGCTTGGGCAGACACAATGGGTTATTCCCAAGAAGAAGTGAAGGATTTACGTTTGACAGATGTGCTGCATCCGGAATTTGCGCATTTAACCAATGAGCAATTGGATCAATTGGTCAAAGGTGGTGCATTGGATGAGTATTCAGGTGTATTTAAGCGTAAAGATGGACGACGTTTGTACGTCAGCGGTTCGGTTTCTTGTCGTTTTGAAAAAGATGTTCCTACGGCTTTTCGATTTATTTTACATAACTCAACAGCAAAAGTTCGTGCTGAAAGAGCCAGTAAATTATTCTCTTCTATTGCACAAGTGGCCATTAATTCATCCAATTTGGATGATTTATACAGCAATATTCACAAAGAATTGGGCGAGGTTATCGATGTGAAAAACTTCTTTATTGCTCAATATGACCCGGGAAAAAGTTATTTGTATTTTCCGTATTACATTGATGAATACTTTAATTCAAGGGTACATTTTACCAGAAGAAAATTGGGAAATGGATTGACGGAATATGCCATCATGGCCAATAAACCTTTGATTTTACATGATGACGATATTCATCAGTTGGCAAAAGAAAAGAAAATCTACTTATATGGCGTTGTACCCAAAGTAATGCTTTGTGTGCCTTTGCGGATTGGCGACCGTGTGACGGGTATCATTGGGGTTAAGTCCTATGAACGTGCAAATAAATATGAAAATCGAGATTTGGAGTTATTGGACTTTATTTCTGGCCAAGTTGCTTTAGCGATAGCCAGAAAGCAAGCTGAAGAAGCATTGGCTAGAGAAACCGCTCGGTTAAATGCCATATTTGAAGGAAGTTCTCACTTGATGTGGTCAGTGAATAAGCGACTTTTATTAACCAGTTTCAATTGCGAATATTCTGAATTATTGCAAACTGAATTGAATCGAATACCGCAGTTAAATTACAGTACAGAAAAAATGGGTTTTCAGATTGTGGTGAGCAATCAACGAAGGATTTTAGAAGATCATTACAAATCAGCATTTAAAGGTCAAAAGCAGCATTTCGAATTGGAATTGTCTACCAAAACTGGGGTAGAAAAGTGGCTAGAAGTGTATTTAAATCCCATATTTTTAGAAAATGGCTCTATTGAGGAGGTTTCAGGAATAGCAAGAGATATTACTGATTTAAAAAAATATCAAAGGGATTTGGTGGAAGCTAGAGAACAGGCAGTCCATTCTTTGAAAGTCAAAGAACAATTTTTAGCCAACATGAGCCATGAAATCCGAACGCCAATGAATGGTGTTATTGGAATGATTGATTTGTTGGCAGAAACTTCTTTGGAGGAAGAGCAAATGGATTATGTTCAAACGATTAAAAAGTCGTCAGAAACGCTATTACATATTTTAAATGATATTTTAGATTTAGCCAAAATTGAGGCAGGCAAAATGGCCCTTCATCCAACGGATGTGGTATTTGAAGAGGTTTTTGAGCGTCTAATGGCCTTATTCTCACAGGTAGCCCAACAAAAGGGAAATCAAATTTCTTATCAAATTGCTAAAGATATTCCACGAGTTTTGGTGGCTGACGAAACCCGTTTATTGCAAATATTGTCCAATTTGACCTCTAATGCATTGAAATTTACGGAAGATGGTCGAGTGGATATTGAAGTGAGTTCCACTTCCATTACTCAGGATCAGGTTGAATTGTTGGTAAAAGTAAAAGATACAGGTATTGGAATTAGTGATGAGAATGTCAATAAGTTGTTTAGTGCCTTTCAGCAGTTGGATAATTCTACCAAAAAAGTCTATGGAGGAACGGGTTTGGGCCTTGCCATTTCCCGTGAATTTTGCAAAATGATGCTAGGAGAAATTGGTGTTGAATCCAAAATAGGAGAGGGGAGTATTTTCTGGTTTACCATGAAATTAGCCATTGGAGATCAATCACTTGCTGCATCTTCTAAGGAGAAAAAGCAATTTGCAATTCAGGGCATGTTGGATCGTTTAAAGCCAGAAATTCTATTGGTGGATGATAATTCGACGAACCGTAAAGTGGCGAGTCAGATTTTAATCAAAGCAGGTTGTTTGGTAGACACGGCCGCAAGTGGACAAGAAGCGATTGATAAATTGTCGGTAGCGCATACGTATGATTTGGTATTGATGGATATTCAGATGCCTGGGATGGATGGGATGGAGACCACTCAGTTTTTGAAAAAGGCGGAATTGGAATATTTGCCACCCATCATTGCGATGACCGCCTATGCCATGAAGGAGGATAAAGAGCGGTTTTTAGCAGTTGGAATGGATGATTATTTAGCGAAACCTATCAGAGCGAAGCAATTGATTGATGTAGTGGCTAAATGGATTTCAGGAAAGTCAGCCGAGGAACAAATAGTCGTGAAAAAGGAAGTGAAAATCCCGGTTGTCGATCAAGAAATTTTAAATTCCTTATTAGATGCCGTAGGTGGGGAGCAGTCTTTTGTAGATGAAATGTTAAGTGAATTTATTTCAGAAGCAAAGTCTCAAATTGAATTAGCGATACAGGCTTACAAGCAAAACAATTGTAAAGGTGTCCAATCAGAATTACATACCTTGAAAGGAAATTCAGGTACACTCGGGGCAGCGGAAGTTCACCACCTTTGTGAAATCATTGAGAAAAAAGCCAAAGTTTGTGAATTCAGTTTGTTTGAAACGGAAATAAAGGAGTTGAGTAGTGCGTTGGGGCGGTTTGAGAAGGTGGTGGGTAGGTAATAGGAATACCTATTATCTATCACCTATTACCTATTACCTAATAATCACCCTTGCCAAGCCAACATCCCCCCAATTAAGTTACGTACATTGGTGAAGCCTTCAGATTCGAGGTATTGTTGAGCTCTACCAGAACGGGCGCCTGAACGACAATGAATGATGATTTCTTCATTTTTTAAATGTTCAATTTCATCCAAACGATCAGCTATTTCTCCCAAAGGGATTAAAGTAGCACCAATATTAAACTCATCATACTCATGCTCTTCTCGAACATCAATCAAGTTTAATTGTTCGTTTTTTTCGATTCTATCTTTTAATTCTTCTACAGTAATATCCATGGTAAATATTGTTATTGATTTTCTTCTCCGCCTACTATCCAAAGATCGATGATATCACCAGGATGTATGCTGGTTCCTGTACATGATGCGCATGTTTGTTTAAATACTGTTCCAGGACTCTGTTCTGAATTAGCTTCGTAAGTCACTTTGCCTACTTTCAATGTCATGCCTGCCAAAATAATATTCACTTCATCTAAAGGCTTTCCAATTAAATCTGGCATTTCCATTTCTACATTGGCTGTTCCGTTTCCGATAAATAAATCGATGACAGATCCTTTTGGGATACTTGAACCGGCCTCTATTTTACGGCCATCTACTTGCATGTCTATTACCTCCTTGATTCTCGGATCATTTATTTCATGCACAATTCCTTTTTTCAATCCGGCTATTAATAATTGTTGTTCCGCACTACGTACGGATAAACCCACTAAACCGGGCATTTTGATGGTAGGAGGGGTTTCTGAATTGATGGTGATGTAAATTTTTCTCCCTGATTTTACCAAAGAATTAGGTAAAGGATATTGAGATAATATGGTCAATGGTGGACGATCTGCTGTGTAGGTACAATCTGATATTTCATAGGTCAAATCGTTTGCATCTACTAATTCTTCCATTTTCTCCATGCTCATTCCCTTTAAATTAGGCACTTTGATCGTTTCACCGTGATGTGTGCTCCAAGGTAAATAAACAAAAAAGAAACCAAAGAATAATACCAACGAAAGTGCAACGATAATCCCGAGATGGGTATATAAATCTTTCTTGGTTTTAGTAGGAATAATTGCCATTTTTTTGTGTTTCAAAAATCAGTTGGCAAGATAATAAAAAGATATGAGAGGTAAAAGGTAATAGCTAAAAGGTAAAAAGTAAAAGAGAAAAGAGAAAAGAGAAAAGAGAAAAATTGTTCTTACTTACCTAGTACCTTTTACCTAATACCTATTACCTAATACCTATTACCTATTACCTAATTACCTTTTACCTAAATTCTAGTATTTAAACACCTTATCACCCGCCATAACTTCTTGTGTTTTTTCATTGAAAGTAACACGTTGACCAGTACGGTAAGCCGCATTGGACATGATGGTTGCGATAGAATGTTGGTAACCAGCTTCAATTGGAGCATTTGGAGTTTTACGTGAACGCACACATTCCATCCAGTTTTTAATATGGCTGAACGTTAATTCATCACCGCCTGTATTCGCATCTGTTGCCACTTGAGCTGCACCCTCAATTTTCATGCTTGGTAATAAATTGGCTTGCATTCCCATTGCTTTTGCTTCTCTTTCACTCAATCCTCCATTAGGGGAAATCATGTTGGTATCTAAATTCAATTCACCACCGTTCGAGTAGTAAATTTCTTTGGTACCACCGGCTCCATTAGAGAAACGAGATGTAAATTGAACTTGGAAGCCTTTAGTTAAGTCGTTGGCTGGACCGTAATCAAAAACAACCGTTAATGTATCGGCATTTTTACGACCATCGTTCCATTGATAGATTCCTCCGTTAGCTACCGCAGAACGTGGATGAGCTAAGCCTGAAAACCAGTGTACAGTATCGATTTGATGTGACATCCATTGGCCTGGAATTCCGGAAGAATAAGGCCAGAATAAACGATATTCTAAGTATTTTCTTGGATCAAAGGTGTCAGCCGGGCGATTCATCAAGAAGCGTTTCCAGTCGATATCAGATTCTTTCAAATCTTTGCATAATGCAGGTCTTCTCCATCTTCCGGGTTGATTTACATTCCAAAGTAATTCAACCATTTTGATATCTCCAAATTTACCTGATTTGATAAATTCATCTGCTGCCCAATAATTGGCACCTGATCTTCTTTGAGAACCAATTTGGACCACTTTCCCAGATTCTTTCACTGCTTTTAACACAGCTCTAGCATCTTCCATGGTTTCAGCCAATGGTTTTTCCGTGTATGTATCGCAACCTGCTTTTACCGCTTCTATGGTATGTAAAGCATGTTGGAAATCGGCTGTAGAAATGAATACTGCATCTATTCCTTTGGCAGCATACAATTCATCGTTATTTCGGTAGGTAGTGATATTTCCACCCAATTCTTTTTCTAAAAATGCTTTTCCTTCTTCTCTTCTTCTGTTCCAAAGATCAGATAAAGCGACCATTTCAAAGTTCATGCCTTTTGCCAAGGCTTTGAATGGAGGTACATGTGATGCTCTATGTCGATCCGAAAATCCAACACAAGCCACACGAACTCGGTCATTTGCACCGATAATCTTGCTGTATGATTTTGGACTAAATGCCAAAGAACCTAAAGAAGCAATGGCGCTTTTTTGAATAAATTCTCTTCTTTGCATAATTATAATAGGTTTTATATTAATTGATTTCTCTGATTTTTACATTTTTATAAAAGACGGAATCCCCATGTTCTTGTAACAAAATAGGTCCTTTTTCCATCATACCAAATCCTGGCCATACTTTGTGCTTGGAATGTGCAACTAAAACTCGGTATGCTGGACCCCCTCTTTCATACTCCAATACTTTGAATCCATTTAACCAATGTTCAACATGGTTGTTTGGATAAACAATTACACGGCCTTTGTTCCATTCGCCAATTTTCTTTTGAAAACGTTTTTCAATTTTAATGGAAGGAATTAAGTCATATAAACTAGCCAATGTTCTATTTCCCTCTGTTCCTAATTTCGCATCTGGATGTTTTTCATCGTCTAAAACTTGGAATTCTAAACCGATTGCTGATTTACCAGAATTGTAGGTTTCATTCACAAAATACTTTACACCTGAATTGGCGCCTTCGGTTAATTTGAAATCAAAATCCAATTCAAAAGCCTTGAAGGTATCTCTTGAAATAATATCGCCACCATTCGTTGACTCCGCACCACCTGATGAATTTACATGTAAAATGCCGTCTTCAACTGTCCAAACACTTGGAGGAGCGGTTTCCTTAAAAGCAGATCTCCAATTGTTCAAATCTTTTCCATTGAATAATAATTTGTAACCTAATGCTTGTTCTTGTGGAGAAATGGTGTTTTGGGTATAATTTTCAACAGGAGTAGTTCCATCTAAAGGTCGTGCCTGTATATCTTTTCCTGTTTGAATACGGATGTTTTTCCACATTACTTGCATGCCTGGAGTCATGTTGGCATATATTGCATGAACTTGCAAAGCAATAAAACCTGAAGCGGTCATGTCATCTACCAAGTAAGACACTGGTTGGTCATTGATCCAAGTACGAATGATACTTCCAATGGCCTCAATACGGTATTTGTTCCATTGATCGCGTTTGAAAGCTTTTTTTGCCTCTGCGTGAATTTCATTGGTATACAACCAGCCTCTTCTCGATTCGTCGTAAATACCGCCAGACCATCCTCGATCTGAAGGGTCTATCTCGCATTGATATCCATGAACTGTTCCATTTTGGTAGTCTGATAGAGAATTCGAACGAAACTGAACACCCGAATTCATTTTGCTATCTACTTTTAATTCTAATTCCAAGATAAAATCGCCATACATTTTTTCTGTTGCTAAAAATGAATTGGGCGTTTTTTCAACTGTTGTGCCAACAATGGCACCATCTTTGACCTCATAAGTGGCTTTACCACCTAATTGTTTCCAACCAGTTAAGGTCTTGCCATCAAAAAGATTTGTCCAATTTTGCTTTTGAGAAAAAGCGGGGCTGAAAACCAAAATGCTTAATAAGCCAAGTAAGTATTTTTTCATGTTTATTTAGGAATTTTTAAATATAATATAAAAGAAGGAGCTTTGGAATTTATACTCAATAAAAATTCTAATTATAAAGTTTGAATGCCTAACTCATAATTCTTAACCCACAACCCAAAATTCATCATCCATATCTCTTCGAACAAATCCCAATTAAATCTGAGAATAGCCTAATAAACTTGGGTTTTCTTTGGTAATCTATTACTTTTGTGGACTAAAATTGCCTTTATGAACAAACAGACACAAGCGATACGCATTCAGGCCGAAAGGTCTCAAAATAGAGAGCATTCTGTTCCCTTGTATTTAACTTCGAGTTTTACTTTTGAAGATGCGGAACAAGGTAGAGCTATATTTGCAGAAGAAATTTCTGGAAATATCTATTCTCGCTACATGAATCCCAATGTAGATGAGTTTGTATCCAAAATGTGTATGTTGGAAAATGCAGAGGACGGAATTGCCTTTTCTACAGGCATGGCTGCCATTTTTGCATCCATGGCTGGATTGTTACAAAGTGGTGATCACGTGGTTGCGTCCAATGCTTTATTTGGTTCTGCGATTCAAATTTTAACTAAAATTACCAAGAAATGGGGCATTGATTGCACCTTTGTAAACGGTCAAAATATAGCCGAATGGGAAGCTGCTATTCAGCCGAATACCAAGTTTTTCTTTTGTGAAAGTCCCTCAAATCCAGGTTTAGAATTAATTGATTTAGAAGCCTTAGCCAAAGTAAAAGAAGGTAAAAATATTGTTTTGGCTGTTGATAACTGTTTTGCTACGCCTATTTTACAAACGCCTTTGGACTTAGGTGCTGATTTAGTCATACATTCCGCTACCAAATACATCGATGGTCAAGGTCGAGTTTTAGGCGGTGTTATTTGTGGTAAGAAAGAGTTTATTCAAGAAATACGTTTTTTTGCTCGTCATACGGGTCCTTCACTTTCGCCTTTTAATGCTTGGGTCATGTCTAAAAGTTTGGAATTGTTGGATCTTCGCATGCAAAAACATTCTGAAAATGCGATGGCATTATCAGAAGCATTGTTAGGACATTCAGCTATTCAGGCTGTGAATTATCCATTTTTACCTTCGCATCCACAATACGAATTAGCTAAAAAACAAATGAAATATGGAGGTGGAATTCTAACTTTGGATATCAAAGGAGGTTTTGAAAAGGTTCAAAAATTAAGTCAATTATTAAAAATCGTTTCCATTTCTCCCAATTTAGGAGATACAAGAACCATTTTGACTCACCCAGCTTCTACAACGCATTCCAAGTTGAGTAAAGAGGAAAGAGCGGCCGTTGGCATTACCGACGGATTGGTGCGTGTTGCGGTAGGATTGGAAGCGATTGAGGATTTGAAAAATGATTTTATACAAGCCTTAAACCAATTGTAATTCATGTGGATAGCCCTGCTGGTTTGTCTTGGATTATTATCGGTCAATGTGATCATTGGCGTTTATGTAGAAAGAAAACTTTCCGCATTTATGCAAGATCGATTGGGGCCGATGGAGGTAGGCAAATGGGGGGTATTGCAAGTTTTTGCTGATTTATTAAAATTGTTTCAAAAAGAGGATATTGTGCCAAAAATGGCTCAAAAAAAACTTTTTTTGATAGCACCTTGGATAATTTTCATTTCTATTTTTGGTGGTTTTTCGGTTATTCCCTTAAGTTCTGGTTCATGGTTACAAGGTTCAGAAACCGAAATGGGTTTGATGTTGTTGATGGGCATTGTTTCATTGGATAGCTTAGGAATTATTTTAGCGGGTTGGACATCTAACAACAAATATTCCCTATTAGGAGCCATTCGATCGGCGGCTCAATTGATTTCTTATGAAATACCTTTGGGATTATGCATTTTATGCGTTGTGATTCTCAGTTCTAGTTTGAATTTGCAAACAATCGTTCTTCAACAAGGCATATTTACAGATGAGACGAATTTCTTATTTGGAATTAAATTTTTACAAGTAGATGTCAGTCAAATTGGTGGGTTTCTAACATGGAACATTGTTCGTATGCCCTTCTTTTTCGTTGTTTTTATCATTTTTTTTATAGCTAGTCTGGCCGAAGCCAATCGGGCCCCTTTTGATATTCCTGAGGCAGAATCTGAATTAGTTGGAGGTTTTCACACGGAATATTCTGGGATGCGTTGGGCATTGCTTTTTCTTTCTGAATATGGAATGATGCTTTTGGTTAGCATTTTGGGAGTTATCTTGTTTTTCGGTGGTTGGTATTCCCCCTTGCCAAATATTTCTGTTTTGAAATTGGCTGATTGGACAAATGGAGTTCCAGGAACATTATCTGGTACGGTGATTGGTTTTGTTTGGTTAATGTTGAAGGCTTATTTATTGATTGCCTTGCAGATGTGGGTTCGTTGGACTTTACCTCGTTTACGAGTAGATCAATTGATGTTCCTTTGTTGGAAAGTATTAACTCCCATCGCTTTGTTTTTCGTCGCACTTTCAGCCATTTGGTCGCTATTGAATAGTTAGTCTATTCGATTATTAGTAATTTGAATTTTTCTAAACCAATATTTTAATGATTAAACTCTTTACTAGAGTCTTTTATGTGTTTTTAGTATTATTACTATCCCATATTAGCTATTCACAAAATTTTACAATCCCTTCCTTATCTGGTAAAGTCATTGATGCTCAGACTGGGGAACCCTTAAAAGGAGCCGATATTTCAATTGATTTTAAGAAATCGGGTAGGATTACGGATTCTCTTGGCATGTATGAAATTTTTCTACCCCAGGGTGAATATGTCATTAAGGTAAGTTATGTTGGCTATAATCCATTTCGGACAAAAGTTCTGATGAAAAAATCCGATATTAAACTGGATGTAGAATTGAACAACGTTACCAAACAATTGGAAGAAGTTATTGTCTCCAGTGCTGCGACTAAACGAGATATTCAAACACCTTCCTTGGGAGTAACGGTGTTGAGCTTAAAAGGAATCAAAAAATTGCCCACAATGATGGGTGAGGTAGATGTTATCCGTAGTTTACAATCTTTACCAGGTGTTTCTTCCGTTGGAGAAGGCTCAAATGGCTTAAATATTCGAGGTTCCAATGTTGATCAGAATTTAATTTACATAGATGATACTCCGATTTTCAATCCAACGCATATGTTTGGTTTATTTTCGGTTTTTGCCTCCGATGCGATTCGTGATTTGGAATTATACAAGGGGGGTGTTCCTTCTCGTTTTGGTGGTCGAACAGCAGCGGTTTTGGATATTAAGATGATTGAACCCAATACTGAAAAATTCAAAATGCAAGGTGGAATTGGTGTCGTATCCAATCGTGTTATGGCCGAGATTCCTATTATTAAAGAAAAACTTTCCGTATTGGTTGCAGGGCGTGTTTCTATCAATGATTATTTGTTCAAGCTTTTTGCCCCCGATTATTTGAAAAATATCCGAGCCAATTTTATGGATGTGGCCACCAAGGTGTATTATCGTCCCAATGCCAAAAATACCATCTCATTTTCTAATTATTTGAGTCAGGATTTTTACCGGGTGGATTCTTTGTTTAGTATTGAAAATGTGGTGGCCAAACGGACCTCTTTCGATTATGGGCACCAAAATTATGCAGTCCATTGGAATCATTATTTTTCGCCCAAATTAAACATGATGTTGAGTGCAACTATGAGTTTGTACAAAACAAAAACATATGCGCCTGATACGGTCAATACGATTGAATTAAATAGTTCGATCGATTATAAAAATTTACATGCAAGTTTTGATTATCAACCGAATGATCAACACAAAATGAATTTTGGTGCTTCTTTTTTACAATATTATATCAAACCAGGAGCTTTGAATGATGGTGTTTTGTCTAGAGTGGCCACTGTTATTTTACCTGATGAAAAATCAAGAGAAGCGGCTATTTATGTCGATGATGAGTGGAAAATTAATGAGAAACTGACTATCCAAGCTGGAATTCGGTACGCTCAATATTGGCGAATTGGTGCTGGAATTGTCAATGAATACACCGCTGGACAAATGCCCTCGCTTAATTCCATCATTAGTAAAAAGACCTATAAAGATGGGGAGGTTATGGCAAGTTATGGAGGATTTGAACCTCGTGTAACAATGAAATATTCCATTGGAGAAAATCAAACCATCAAGTTTGGTTACAATCGAATGCAGCAATTTTTCCAATTACTATCCAATAATACCACACCTCTACCAACATCTCGTTGGAAATCAGCTGATTCGTTTATCAAGCCTCAACAAAGCGATTTATTATCTTTAGGATATTTTAAAACCATCAATGAAAATGTGTTTGAGGTTTCTTTGGAAGCATATTACAGAGATACTAGAAATACCTTGGATTTTATTTCAGGAGCCAATTTGCAATTGAATCCCAACATAGAAACTCAATTAATAACCGGAAAAAGTAAGGCCTATGGAGTTGAATTAATGCTTCAAAAGAAGAAAGGTGAAATGTCGGGTTGGATTTCTTATACCTATGCAAGAGCCTTTAATCAGATGATTGGTGATTTTCCAGAATATCAATCCATCAATTCAGGTAATTGGTTTCCTACCAATTATGATAAACCTCATTCGGTGAATATGATGTTGAATATTCAGCCAACAACACACCACAGTTTCTCTTTCACTTTCGCATACAATACAGGTCGTCCGTTTTCATCTCCTTCTGGAAGTTATGAGATTGCGGATAAAAAATATCCGGTATATACAGAACGAAACAATGATCGAATTAGGGATTACCATCGCTTGGATTTTTCTTGGACAATCACCAATCCAAGCATGAAAAAACAACGTTGGGAAGGAAGTTGGGTATTTACCGTTTATAATTTATACGGCCGTCAAAACCCATATTCCTTGTTCTTTAAATCCACTAAACAGGGTTTAAGGCCTTATGAGTTAAGCGTTTTCGCTTCTCCGTTTATTTCATTGACCTATAATTTTAAATTTTTATAGAAATGCCTCAAAAAATAGTTACCTATATATTTTTAACCTTGATCGTTGGATTCTTCGCTTGGGCGTGTATTAATCCGGTTGAAAATTTTGTTCAAATCGATTCTACTTCTTTTATGACCATCGAGGCAGATATTGCCGATGATGCTAAATTGTGTAAAATCAAACTTACCACCTCTGCGAATAAAATACAATCGGCATTGTCTTTGCCTGTTTCTAAAGCTGTTGTGATTGTATCCGATCAAAACAATGTTAAATCAACGTTTGTAGAAAGTACGACGGCTGGCGTTTATTTACAGCCTGCCGGATTTGTCGGAAAAGTGGGTTCAACCTATCAGTTGTACATCAAAACCTTGAACGGGAAAGAATATCAAAGTAGTCCGGAAAAAATGAATGCCGTTCCTGAAATTGAAAATGTGATTACTCGATTTGAAACGTTTGATCAATACTCTAAGGTGGATTATCGGAGAGCAGGATTTACGGTTTATTTAGATTTTAAAGACAATCCTACAGAAGGCGATTTTTATATGTGGAATTGGACACATTATGAGCCAATTAACATTTGTGCAACTTGTGAGGGAGGAGGGACCTATAATTTCAGAACCAATGATTGTCAAGTACCCAGAACACCTACCGAACAAATTTGGAATTATCGCTGCAATGGTAATTGTTGGGACATCACTCGTAATGTGGATTTGAATGTATTCTCGGATGTCCTAACCAATGGACAACGGGTAGTGGGTCGACAAGTGGCTAGAGCTCCGTTTAATGGATATACTTCTTACTATTTTCGTTTAGAACAAAGAGCAATCACCAAAAATGCCCATATTTTTTATCAATCACTGATTTCAGCGGTGCAATCCAGTGGAAGTTTATTTGATGTTCCTGCGGAAACACGTTTTAGTGTCAATTTGAAATCAGTTGCCAATCCATCTGAACGAATTTTGGGATTATTCAATGTGTTTTCTGTACGTAAAAAGATTTTTTACATTGATCGTAAAACCAATATTCCAGCTAGTGAATCTGCCATTATTTCTCCATTAATCGGTGATATTTTTGTTTGTCCACCTGCCAGTAATACTTGTCAAGATTTGGTTCCATGTTTTGAATCAAATACTCGAACAAAGATTACTCCAGAAGAGTGGAAATTCTAAGTTTTTAGCCATCTTTGCGCTTTGAAATATTGATATGATAGGTGTTTTATTAGTTAATCTAGGGACTCCAGATGGTCCTGATACTTCTTCAGTTAGAAGATATTTACGTGAATTTTTGATGGATGGTCGAGTAATTGATATTCCGTATCCATTCAGATATCTATTGGTCAATGGGATCATTGCACCTTTTCGGGCTCCAAAATCGGCAAAAACCTATCAGGAATTGTGGGAAGACCGTGGTTCACCTTTAAAATTTTATGGGGAAGATATTTGCCGAGACTTACAAGAACATTTGGGCAATGAATATGTAGTTAAACTTGCTATGCGTTACCAAAATCCAGATTTAGCTACTGCTATGAAGGAGATGGAAAAGTTGAATTTACATAAATTAATTGTTTTGCCATTTTTTCCACAATATGCTTCTGCTACAACAGGTTCTGTGTATGAAAGAGTTATGGAGTTGATGTCAACGTGGCAAACAATGCCTAGTTTTTCGATTGTCAATTATTTTTACAATCATCCAGGATACGCTCAATTTTTTGCTGAAAAAGCTCAAAAATATCAAAAAGAAGTTGATTTCGATTATTACCTTTTTTCTTATCACGGTGTGCCAGAGCGTCATATTCGGAAAGGCGATGTGAGCAAAAGTACATGTATTTTGGGTTCCTGTTGCGATCAAATTACGGATAAAAATCATGCTTGTTACCGCGCACAGTGTTTTGCCACGACTCGTTTAATTGCCAAAGAAATGGGTTTGAAAGAAGGAACTTACGGTACTGCTTTTCAAAGTCGATTAGGACGAGATCCTTGGTTGCAACCTTACACGGATGATACGATTAAGAAACTTGTTAAGGAAGGGAAAAAGAAAGTATTAGCATTTTCACCTGCTTTTGTCTCTGATTGTTTAGAAACGACTATCGAGGTTGGAGAAGAATACAAAGAATTATTTGAAGAGGAGGGTGGAGAACATTGGCAATTGGTTGAATGCCTAAATAATTCAATGGAATTTGTTGAAATTTTATCTGATTTGGTCAAAAAATCTTAGAAATGGTTTATTTACTATTAAGTATATTATTTTCCGTCTTGTTGTTAGTTAATTTTCGTTTACATGAAAAATGGAAAGTAAATACAACCGTTGCTATTCTTTTGAATTATCCTGTTTGTTTTTTGACAGGTTGGTTTCATCAATTGGACGCGATTCCATTTAATTGGCCTGGATTAGGTTCATCTCTCGGCATTCTAGCTTTGGGAATAGGTTTTGTGATTACCTTTTTATTTTCTGGTATTTCAACGCAAAAAAATGGTATGGCCGTAACCTCTTTGGCAAATAATTTGTCATTGGTCATTCCAGTATTATTTGGCTTGTTTTTTATGGGTCAATTGGCTACCATAACTTGGCAAATTTCGCTTGGATTATTGTTGGCATTTGGAGCTATTTATATGTTTAATCCACGGATTCAGGCAAGTTCGGCCAAGGGTTCTTATCTTGCCTTGATAGCCGTTTTTATTGGTTATGGAATTACCAATACTGCCTTTAGTTATCTTAATGCTTCTTTATCTCAAATCGTAGGAGGTACAATCCCTTTTACCTTAATGCTGCTGGTGGGTTCCATTGTCACCTCTTTTGTTGTATTAAACGTGAAGTTCGCAAAAGATGAAATTGTATTCAATAAGCAATCTGTTTTAGCGGCTATACCATTAGGTTTACCAAATTTTTTCTCTTTTTATTTTTTATTAAAGGCGCTCGATTTCTATCAAAATGATTTAGCCATTGTGTTGCCCGTTTATAACATTGGAGTAATTGCAACAACTGCTTTAGTCGCTTGGTTATTTTTTAAGGAGAAGCTAAATAGTAAACAATTGATTGGATTATTGTTTGGGATAATGGCCATAGTTTTATTACTAAATAAATAGTTTTTAATAATTTTCGAGTTCAATACCTAACCAAAGGAATTAGTTCCTTGTTACTAATTAAATTATATGTCGTCAATTGCCAACATTCCAGAATCTTTTTTAAGATCTCCATTCGATGTAAATGACATCTATATTTATGATTTTAAAATGACTCAAGATGCTATCAACAGTAGGGTCAATTTAACTTCTCATATGTTCAGTTTTTTACAAACGGGAAACAAAAAGGTACATTTAGAGGATTCTTTTGTTGAAGTAAATAATAAACAATCTGTTTTAATTAAATCAGGGAATTGTTTAATGACAGAACTTCTAGAAAATGATCAAATTTATTTTTGTAAACTTTTGTTTTTTACTTCTCAGCACGTTTCTGATTTTGTATCCAAATATCAATTAGAAAAGCCAACCATGTGTGGCGTTGAAAGCCGAAGTCCTGCCTTATTTGTCATTGAAAATGATGATTTTATCCATTCTTTTGTTCAAAGTTTATCTTCCATTTTGTTGATTGATTCGAAATCTTATGCCCTCATTTTACAGTTAAAGTTGGAAGAGATTATGCTCTATTTGTTGAATAAATACCAAAGTCGATTTGTAGCTTATATCCACTCCCTGATTTGTAATAGTCACTGGGAGAATATTTCGTTTCGGAAAATTATCGAGGCAAATGATAAAACTCATTTGAATCTAAATGAAATTGCATTTTTATGCAATATGAGTTTATCGACCTTTAAGAGACATTTTTTTAAAGAATATCAAGTAAGTCCAGGTAAATGGTTTCAGCAAAAAAGATTACAACACGCGCGTTTTCGATTGTTGGAGGAGAACAAAAAGCCATCTGAAATTTTTCGAGATTATGGTTATGAGAATTTATCGAATTTCAGTAGCGCATTTAAAAAGGAATTTGGTATTTATCCAAAAGATGTCTTAGCAAGTAAAAAGTAATTTGTTTTTTAGATGAACATGCTATCTTGTAAGTAAAGCACATCATACCTGTCATGTTGAAAGGCGTGATGTGCTTTATCATTAGTGGTTGGTAAAAATAAATATCAATAAATAGCAGCCGCTCCAGCCTCTGCAACGATTTGATCATTTTCTACGGTACTGCCGGAAACTCCAATCGCACCGATGATTTCACCAACTGAGTTTTTGATTGGAATACCGCCAGGAAAGGTGATTAAGCCGTTGTTGGAATGTTCAATGTTGAATAGTGCAGCACCAGGTTGTGATAAATTTCCAATGATACCTGTATTCATGTCAAAAAAACGAGCTGTTTTTGCTTTTTTAAGTGCAATGTCTGCTGAACCTAACCAGGCACCGTCCATTCGAATAAAGGCTAGGATATTCGCACCAGCATCAACAATGCAAATATTCATTTTGGTATTTAAATCCTCAGCTTTTTCTTTAGCAGCTTTGATCGCTTGCTCTAATGTAATTATCATGGTATTAAGAGTTGAAATTAATAGCACAAAACTACATGGTTGTATTAACTAAAAAAGTTCAAGTAATTATGAAATTGGCTCATAATTATTGAACTTTTTTAGTTGCTTAAAAAAAACTATTTGCTGTTCGATTTTTTTCTAATCGTTTCTAATTGATTCACACTCATCATTTGTTGCATGGTTCTTTGCATATTATCAGCTGAGCCATCCAAGAAAATTACGTTTCCATTCGATTGTTCACCAAATTGTTTGATCGCTTCTGTCCACATAGAAAACAAAATAACCGATGTATCTAAATTGGCTTGCTGCATTTCTCTAGCAGCATCCGACATCCCTTTAGCCACTTCTTGTCTAAACAATGCCACACCTTGACCTCTCAATTGAGCGGCTTCTCTTTCGGCATTTGCAGAAATTTTGATGGCATTTCCTTCTGCTTCTGCTGCTTTGGTTTTGGTAATTAATAAGGCTTGTCCTTCATTTTCCGCGGCTGCTTTTAAATTGTACGATGCCACCACCTGACTCATTGATTTCAAAATTACTTCATCAAATGTGATGTCATTTAATTGTAAATCTTGTAAATGATAACCCCATTCTTCCATTACTTGGTCAATTTGGTCTTTTACGTATTCAACAATTTCTTTCCTTAAACTTAAAATTTCATTTTGTTTCTTTGTTGCCACAAAAGATCGAATGGAACCTTCTACCGTTCTAACGATTGTTTGCATCAAACTTCTCTCATCAATGAATTTATAGGCAACGTTGATGATGGTTTGTTCTTCTTGATTAATGACAGAATAAAGAAGCATGGACTTGAAATATACATTTGCTTGATCCATTGTGATGGCCTGAAATTCTAATTCAATGGATCTGTTTTGGATGGAAATGGTTTTAAATACATTCTCAATAATTGGAATTTTGAAATTTAATCCGGGATGTAAAATCCTTCTGAATTTCCCAAACATGGCTATTACCGCTATGTTTCCTTGTTGTACAGTTACCAAGCCGGATAGGATAATTCCTCCAGCAACTACGAATAAAATAATGCTTGTGATCATGAGATAAAAGGTTGAGTTGATTTATGGGTTAAGTAATTTTTGAATGCTTCATTATAGCACATTAGCCGTTTGTTCTTTGATTTTTTCTAATTCATCTTTCATATTAACGACCAATCGTTGAATGGTGGAATCATTGGCTTTTGAACCTATGGTATTTATTTCGCGACCAATTTCTTGCGACATGAAATTAAGTTTTTTTCCATTACCTTCTTTCAAAACTTCAAGAAAATATTCTAAGTGAGTGGAAAGTCTAACTTTTTCTTCCGAAATGTCGAATTTCTCAATGTAGTAAACTACTTCTTGTTCAAATCTATTTTGATCAAAATCTTCATTCAAACCAAGATCCAATAATGATTTTTTCATTCTTTCACGGATATTGGGCATTCGAATTTTATCTTGTTCAATAATTTCCGATAATCCAGTTTTGATGGAAGCAATGTATTCTTTGAATTTGTTTTCTACCACATTTCCTTCCCGTAATCGAAATTCCTTACATTCCTTGGTGGCTTCTTCAATCGCTTCAAAAATAACTTGGTATAGGGCCTCTACATCTGGTTCTAGATCAGCAGATGTCTCTGCTTGCATGGCATTCGGCATACTTAATGCTTGCCGAAATAATTCCGTTTCATTGGGTGTAATGCCCAAATTAATGGCCACTCGTTTTAATTCTTGATAATAACTTTCAATCTTGGCTTCTTGAAGGATATTTGTAGTCCCTTCGGCTTCAGAATTCTTTTGGATATTGACATTCAACTCAATTTTACCTCTTTCTAATTGCTGAGTAAGGTAATTTCTGATTTCAATTTCTTTGGATGAAATCGAACGAGGAACCCGACAAAATAGATCAGTAAATTTGGAGTTTAGGCTTTTTAATTCAACACGGATTTGAAAATCGGCCGTTTCTTTTTGGGATTTTCCGAATCCTGTCATGGAATATATCATAGGGTATTTTTCGTTTGTTTGTAGGTGATTCCTAAGGCTAATGCCATGAAAAGTAATAATCCTATGGAAGCAATCGCATCGATTTTATTACCCAAAATAACTGTTTCAGGTTCGAATTTGAATTCAATTTGATGTTTTCCAGCTGGAATGGATAAGCCTCTTAGAATGTAATCGGTTGCTACATGCGGCACTTCTTTTCCATCAATAAAGGATTTCCAATCTTTATTTCCTCGGTAATAAATTTCTGAAAATACAGCAAATCCATCTTGCTTAGAATCACTTGAATAGGTTAAATGATTCAGGGTGTATTTTGTTAATTGAATGGATCCTACCTGACTTGAATCGATTGATTTTTGAGTAATATTGGTTAAATCTTTTTGTTCAACAATGGCCGTATATTTCGGGTCAAATGTTCCGACATTACCTAGAGCCTCATCTGCTGTTTTAGCTACTTTAATGGATTTTACAAACCAAGCATTACCCAATGCTTGCATGTTTGTTTGAACATTATATTGACCTATTGAATCTGTTCCAATCACATATTTGGTGTTCAACATATTCAAAATATTCATTTGTCCAGGATTCTTCGGGAATTCTTTTTCGATTAACTCCTGGTATCTTCTCAATTTGGCAGCATGATAACCTCCAATGGAATGATGATAATAACTGGTGGTAGCATCATTCATGAAAGATACAGCTGAGTTCAATACTCGGTATTGACTCTTGTCTGCTATGATTTGAGCATCGGCAGCAGTGGGTTGAATTTGTTCTTCTGCTGCACTTTTGGAGATAAATGCATCATTGGTAAAGTATCTTTTAGCTACGAAGGTTACATCGAAAACACTAATAATGACTAAGGCAATCACCAAAACAGATTCTTTGATTTTCTTACTTGAAGCTGCCCAAATGAATGCTGATGCCAATAAAATGATAAAGAAACTTCTAAACGCATCGGATTTAAAGAGTTGAATTCTATCTTGACGAATTGCGTTCCAAATGGCATCATTTAAGGCATTATCCTGAATGATTTGAACACCATCTTGTAAGCCTTTGAAGTTTAAAAATAGATCAGGTAGTAAACCGAAAAGCAAACATAAACCACCGCTTAGGCCTGCGGATATAAATAAAGGTCTTTTGATTTCTTGAAAGCTTGGCTTTTCTTTGACAAAATTAAATAGTCCCCAAAAACCCAATGCAACAAATCCAAATTGAACGAAAGATAAAACCATGGTGATGGCTCTAAACTTATTGAACATTGGGAAATAATCAAAAAGAAAACTGTTGAATCCAAAGTTCTTTCCCCAAGAAAAACTTATAAACAATAGGGTAGGAGCAATAATCCACCATTTTTCTTTGGATTTTACATACAATGCTGCAAATAAAAATAGAAAAATGACCAAAGCTCCTGCATAGGCTGGTCCTGCGGTAAAACTTTGTTCTCCCCAATAGGTTGGCGCTTTTTCAACAAATCCTAAAGCTTGTTCTCCTGGAATTCCAGCCTCCGTCATGACTTGATAAGTGGCTGATTTTTCGCCTCCTAAATTACCTTGCGAAGCTCCACCCATGAAATTTGGGATTAACAAGGTCCCTGTTTCAGCAATTCCGTATGACCAATCGAAGGCATAATTTTTGTCTAATCCATCGCCCTTTGCCTTATTTTCAATTAATTCGGACGCACTTCTGGTCGTTTCTTTGCTGTAAACATAATTGTTCAATAAACGCATCGAATGGGTTCCCAATGCTAGAACTAAACCCAAGGCCAACAACAGTCCGCTTCCAAACCAATTTTTTAGTGCCTTGTTTTGAAAAGCTTGAATCAGGGTGTAAATCTGGAAAGCAGCAATGATGAAAAATAAATAATAGGTAATTTGAATGTGATTGGCATATAATTCTAAAGACATTCCTAAGGCAAAAATAGCCGCACCCATCCATTTTTTGTTCCCCCAACATAAGCGTAATCCGGCTAAAACAACGGGTGCATAGGCTAAAGCTAACACTTTGGATGTATGTCCCGCTGGAATAATGACCATATTATAGGTAGCAAAAGCATAACTGATGGCTCCTGCAAATCCAATCAAGGGACTCACACCCATGGCCCAAAGAAAGAGATACATTCCGATGAGTTGTAGGAAAATTAAGTTAACTGGATTGGGTAAAATTGGTGTAATAGAGGCGCCTAAGCGACTAGAAATGCTATTAGGGTAGGAGCCTGCAATCTGGTAGCTTGGCATACCTCCAAACATGGAATTGGTCCACCAAGCATCCTGACCTGTTTCATTTTTAAATTGAACGTTTTCTTGAGCTGCTGCTTGTGCTTGCATTACGTCGTGTTGGACCAACACTTTTCCTTGTAATACGGGACTGCAATAAATAAATGCAATCGCCAAAAAACCAATCAGTACCAAAGCATGAGGTACCAATGAACGCCAATTTATTTTCATTTTATTAGTTGATGGAAACTAATTCCAATTCAAAAGTTAAGTCTCTTCCTGCTAAAGGGTGATTTGCATCTAAAGTAACGTGAGTTTCTGTCAAATCCGTAATTAAAACTTCAATCACTTGACCTCCATCTTGGTGCATATTTAATGACATACCAACTTCAATTTCCATATGTGCAGGAATTTGATTACGATCAATCGTAACCGTATTTTCTGGAGAATGTTCTCCATAAGCATCTACAGCGGGAATAATAATGGTTTTTTTGTCGCCAATGTTCATTCCTGTTACTCCATCATCAAATCCTTTGATGACCATACCTGAACCTAATTGAAATTCTAAAGGTGTACGTCCTACGGATGAATCGAAAATAGAACCATCTGAATGTTTTCCTGTATAATGTACTGCTACTTTATCGCCTGTTTTTGCAGTTTGTTGCGCTAAATCCATTGTTGTAATATCTGAATGTTAAAAATTAATTAAACTAATTGATGAGAAATAACCAATTGCTTGATGATTTCTAAACCATCGGTATTAGCTAAATCTGGATCTGCTGCACGCTCTGGATGTGGCATCATACCAAATACATTGCGGCCTTCGTTGCAAATTCCTGCGATGTTCAATAAACTTCCATTGGGATTGGATGCTTCATTCACTTGGCCATTTTCATCACAATAATAAAACAAGATTTGATCATTGTCTTTTAAGGATGCCAAAGTGCGCTCATCGGTAAAATATCTTCCTTCTGCGTGAGCAATCGGAATTTTATAGGCTTTTGTTAAATCTAATTCTTGGGTTAACAAGGAGTGATTGGTAGCAGCCTTTAAATAAATATTTTTAGAGATAAATTTTTGAGTATTATTTCTTAATAAAACTCCAGGTACTAAATGCGCCTCTACTAATACTTGAAAGCCATTGCAAATACCCATTAAATAACCACCCTCATTGGCATGTTTAATGACATTGTCCATGATGGGTGAAAAACGAGCTATAGCTCCTGATCTCAAATAATCGCCATAGGAAAAGCCTCCTGGAACTATGATAAAATCACAATTTTCTAAACTTGTTTGTTTGTGCCAAAGCTTAACAGCTTGATGACCTAAACTTTCAATCACTCCTACAGTATCATCATCACAATTTGACCCTGGGAAAACTACTACACCAAATTTCATTATGCTAATTTTTTAAAAATTTGAGCAAAAATACGGCTTTTTGTTTATTATTCCGCCGAATATTATTGCTTTTCTACATTTATTAAATAATGTTCTACATCAATTTTAGGTTCTTGATCCATTATAATTTCCTGCCAACTGGATTTCGGAGTAATTTGCTTTTGATTTTTTAAAATGATAGGGAAGTTTATGCTGTCATCCAAATTTGCCCAACGGTATTGTAATGTCCATTTGCCTTCTTTTTGTTCACTTTTGTATTCCAATTGAGGTAAATCCGTTCGGAATAAATAAAAGTTCATAATGGCTTTGATAGAGGCATGTAGTTGGCTGTCAAAGTAGTCCAACACCTCTTTGGTATCGGTATTTTTATGATAAAATTTTTCGCAGAATCCTTTAATTGTTTTGAACCATAATTCATCATTGTTCACAATACTCCTTAAGGTATGAAACATCCACGTGCCTTTGAAATACATGTCTGAATCTGGACTCTGATAATTGACACCATAAGGTCCAACGATTGGGAATCGATATTTGATGCTATTTTTTTGGCCATTTAAATAGCGCTGAGCAGCATCTTTTCCAGATTTTTCCTCTAAATAAACAGCTTCTGCATATGTACCTGTGGCTTCATGGATCCATAAATCCGCATGATCTTTACAAGAAATAGAGTTGCCAAACCATTCATGTGCCGATTCATGTATGATGATAAAATCGAATCCAAAGGAATTGTTTTTGTAGTGATTTCCGTAAGCAACAGCACTTTGATGTTCCATTCCCCAATAATCTGTTTCTACTAAAGCATAACCGTCACGTGGGAAAGGATATGGGCCAAAATATTTTTCAAAAATCAATAACATTTCTCTTGATTGTTGGAAATGTGCTCGTGCTTTGTCCAAATTGGGTTTTAAAACGTAGTAGTCTAAATTTAGATCTTTCCCATTGTATTGCGTTAGTGTTTCTTGCCAATGGGCATAGTTTGCTATGTTTAAAGATACGTTATAAGTGTTGATTGGATAAGAAACCTTCCAATGACTCTTAGCTGATTCTTTATTTTCTGTCCGACTAACTAAATTGCCATTGGATACAGCTGTTAAATTTTTAGGTGCTTCAATATGTATATCCATGGATTCGGGTTCATCAGACGGATGGTCTTTGCAAGGCCACCAAACAGAGGCACCTAATCCTTCACATGAAACCGTTACCCAATCATTATTTTCTGGATCTTTGGTCCAAGAAAAACCGCCATCCCAAGGTGGCCTAACGGCAGCCCTTGGTTGACCAGAATAGCGAATCAAGATTTTATGGTTTTCTCCTTTTGCTAAGGTTTTACCAAATTCAATGAAAATAGCATTTCCATCTCTTTGGTATTTCAATGGTTTTCCAGCTTCTGAAATCCCTTTAATGTCCATGTTCGCAAATAAATCGATTTGTATTTTTGGAGTTGCTTGAACAACTTGAAAACTAATTTCATTGCTTCCTTGTATCGATTTGTTCGGTATATCTAATCGAACTGAAAGCTTATAATGTTGAACATCAAAACTAGATCTTTCCCGACTCAAGTTTCCTCTTAAACTATCCGCATGAGTAAATTTTTGAGCGGATGAGCAAAAGAAAGCGGGTATTAACAAGAAGGTTAAAAGGTATTTCATTTATTTTTAATTAAAAATTAAATATAAAAAAAGCCTCGGGGATTCCCAAGGCTTTTAAAAATATGTCATTATCTTATTTCAGATATATAAAGACTAGTAACGATAATGTTCAGGTTTGAACGGCCCATTTTCGTTTACACCGATGTAATCAGCTTGCTCTTTTTCTAGTTTTTCTAATTTAGCGCCAATATGTGCCAAATGTAAAAAGGCTACCTTTTCATCCAAATGCTTTGGCAAAATGTACACTTTGTTTTCATAATTAGCTGAATTTGCCCAAAGTTCCAATTGCGCCAATGTTTGATTACAGAATGAATTTGACATTACAAATGAAGGGTGACCCATCGCACAACCTAAATTTACCAAACGTCCTTCAGCCAAAACAATGACATTTTTTCCATTAATGGTGTACATATCTACCTGTGGCTTGATTTGATTCTTGGTAGAACCATAGTTTCCATTTAACCATGCCATGTCGATTTCATTATCAAAGTGACCAATGTTACAAACAATCGCTTTGTCTTTCATCGCTTTGAAATGGCGATCACGGATAATTTTAACATTACCTGTCGCTGTAACAAAAATGTTGGCACGAGAAGCGGCCTCATCCATCGGCACAACCTCAAACCCGTCCATTGCTGCTTGTAAAGCACAAATTGGGTCAATTTCTGTCACTAAAACTCGGCAACCTGCCCCACGTAACGATTCAGCTGAACCTTTTCCAACGTCGCCATAACCTGCTACCACAGCCACTTTTCCAGCTAACATTAAATCGGTAGCACGACGAATCGCATCGACTAATGATTCTTTACAACCATATTTGTTATCAAATTTCGATTTAGTAACCGAGTCATTCACGTTAATAGCGGGTAAATGCAATGTGCCGTTTTTCATACGTTCGTATAAACGGTGTACACCGGTTGTGGTTTCTTCAGAAAGCCCTTTAATACCTTCGATCAATTCTGGATACTCATCAAAAACCATGTTGGTTAAATCGCCACCATCGTCCAAAATCATATTCAAAGGTTGTTTTTCTTCTCCAAAGAATAAAGTTTGCTCAATACACCAGTTGAATTCTTCTTCGTTCATACCTTTCCAAGCATAAACAGGAATTCCAGCTGCTGCGATGGCTGCTGCTGCGTGGTCTTGAGTAGAGAAAATATTACAAGATGACCATGTTACATCAGCACCTAAAGCAGTTAAGGTTTCAATTAAAACGGCTGTTTGGATTGTCATGTGCAAGCAACCTGCAATTCTTGCACCTTTTAAGGGTTGTGCTGCTCCAAATTCTGCTCTAAGAGCCATTAAACCTGGCATTTCTGCTTCGGCTAATTGAATTTCTTTGCGGCCCCAATCAGCCAATGCAATGTCTTTTACTTTGAATGGTACGTAAGTACCGGATGAATTTGCCATATTGATTTTTATGTCGATTTCTTAATAAAGTGCAAAAATACAAAAAAGATGTAAGATGTAAGATGTAAGATGTAAGATTTTTAAATTACCTATTACCTATTACCTATTCCAAAAAAGCCAATACGCTTTCCAATTGAATACCTCTGGATCCCTTTACTAATATAAAGCTGTTATGAATTGGGTTGTCTTGTAACCAATTATGCAAGCCAAATTTATCTGGAAAATAAAATGCTTGAGGTAAATGAACCAATGCATGTTGAAAATGGGTGCCAACTAACAATATTTTTTCCAATTGACATGTGGCTAGAAGTTGACCAATGGCTTGATGTTCCTCCTGAGAAGATTCTCCCAATTCGAACATATCACCTAAAATTACAATTTTGGGATGATGGTCCGTTTCATTGAAATGTTGAATTGCCGCCGCCATGGAGGATGGATTGGCATTGTAGGCATCCATCAAAACCTGATTTGTTCCAATTTTTAAAAATTGACTTCTATGGTTAGTTGGGGCATAGCCCGATACGCCTTCATGGCATGCTGCCTCATTTATTCCAAAATGGTGACCAACGGTCAAAGCCATTTGAATATTTTCAAAATTATAAATGCCAGGTAAATGACTGGTCACTTTTTCGCCTGTGGATGTTTGATAAACAACAGTAGGTTTGGCTTCAATCAATTCAGTAGGTATTCCCTCATTTACTTCCACCACTGTCGAGAATCTGAATTTGTCAAAGATTTCCCTAATGGCATTTTGATTGTTAGGAATAAAAACCGTGGAATTATGTTCAGCTAAATATTCGAACAATTCACCTTTGCCTTTTTTAACACCCTCTATTCCTCCAAAACCCTCTAAATGAGCTTTCCCAATATTAGTGATTAAGCCATGAGTAGGTTGTGCGATATTGACTAATTCTTTTATGTCACCTTGCTTATTTGCACCCATTTCAATCACAGCGATTTGATGTTCAGGTCGAATAGCTAAAATAGATAGGGGGACACCAATGTGATTATTTAAATTGCCAATAGTGGCATAACAATGGAATTTTTGAGACAAAACTGAAAAAATCAATTCTTTTGTAGTTGTTTTACCATTGGAACCTGTTAAACCAATAATAGGAATCTTTAGTGTTCTTCGGTATTCACTCGCTAAATCTTGCAAGGCTTTCAAGCTATCCTCTACCAATAAGGTTTCAGGAAATACATCAAATTCCGCATCATCAATCACAACAAATTGAGCTCCTTTCTGAATTGCTTCCTCAGCTAATTGATTGGCATTGAAATTAGGCCCTTTTAAGGCAAAAAAGAGATTTCCTTTTTGAACTTTTCTTGTATCTGTTGATACTCCTGTACAGGATAAAAATTTCGATAAAAGTGTTGAATTGTTGATCTTCATTTTAATTTTACAATGCCTATTCCAAAATTGTTCACAAATATCGAATGAAAATTTTAGTATTTCTTCTTTTCTTGCTCTTGCCAACGAAAATTTTCTCTCAAATGGCAGAGTGGAAAGAAATACCCAATTTCCCAGTCGAGCAAAATGGAAAAACACTACAGATGCCTTTTTCAGGTAGTTTTAATTCAGCACAAGTAGAATCTATCGATTTGAACGGTGACGGTGTTGAGGATTTAGTGGTTTTTGATCGGACTTGTCAAAAATTAAGTACTTTTTTGGTACAAATAACGGCTTCATCCATCACTTACCAATATTCATCTATCTATGAAAATGCATTCCCTTTCTTGGAAAATTGGATGCATTTGATTGATTTTGATGGTGATGGAAAGAAAGATTTATTTACCTATACAGCCGCGGGCATCAAAGTATTTAGGAATACGGGACAAGGTAAAGTCAATCAATTTACCCTTTTTCAGGATCCTCTTTATTCGGAAGGTTTTTCCGGAAAAATTAATTTGTACGTGGCACCAAGTGATATTCCTGCCATTGGCGATTTAGATAAGGATGGAGACATCGATATTTTAGCCTTTGAGCCTGGCGGCCATTTCTTGGAATTACATCAAAATTTTAGTGTTGAAAATGGGGCGAAAGCAGGACTTGTTTTTAAACGGACGGTTCAAGGATGGGGTAATTTTATTCACAATGATTGTCGAGATATCGTTTTTAATTCACCACTAAGTAATACAGTTCAGACTCAATCCCTGAAAAGTGTAGAGAAAATTCTTCATGTAGGAAATGCGGTATCGCTTTGGGATACCAACAAAAACGGTCAATTTGGTTTGTTGTTTGGTCATATTTCTTGCTCAAATCTTGTGCATTTAGAAAACCAAGGATCTGGATTGACCCCTTCTTTTTCTATTCCTTTGTATAATTTTCCTTCCGGACAAGCTATTCAAGTAAGTGCCTTCGCTTATGCTAGTCCACTGGATGTGAATTTTGATGGAAATATGGATTTGTTGGTTTCTACCAATACGACTGATAATGTGAATTATACTCAAAATTTTCAACAAAATTTGGTCTATTTTCAAAAGGATGGAACTCAATTATCGAAAATGTCGAACGGATTTTTGCAACAAGATATGATAGATGTGGGGGAAAATGCAAGTCCGGTATTTTGGGATATGGATGAAGATGGAGATTTAGATTTATTGATAGGCAATTCAGGAATTAGAGGCGAAAAAGGAGTGAGGGCGTCTATCTTTTTCTATGAAAATGTTGGGAGTAAAAGTTCATCTTCTTTTGTATTTCGAAGCAATGACTTTTTGAAATTTTCGGAAAAAACACAGGCAACTGATCTTCGTTTACAATTAGCTGATTGGAATTCAGATGGAAAAAATGATTTGTTAATCAACTATGAAACTTTTGTCAATCCTCAAATGCAGGTTCTTTTAGCAGGCCAAACCATTCTGAAAAGTTATGATTTAAAATCCCTGAATCCTGGTACAATTCCATATTTTAAAGATGTGGATCAAGATGGAATATTGGATGGGTTATTATTAACTAAAACCGGACAAATTCAACGTTTTCAACTCAAGGAAAATATTTTAGGAGAATTGGAATGGGAATTGATTAACCCTGATTTTTTGTCGATGACCAATATAAAAAACTGGTCTTTACAAAGTTTTGATTTGGTTGATGAATTTGGAGACGGAAAAAAACAATGGATTGGCACCGACAAATTGGGCTTTTTTCATATAGCCGAAATGGATTTGGTTAACAATCGAATAGTAGAAAAACAAATGCCTACTGGTTTATCAGGCAATGTCGGTAGAAATTCGTCTATTCAATCGGTGGATTGGAACCAAGATGGAAAAGCAGATTTGGTGATAGGGACAGGTGGAGGAGGAGTTCGACTCATTCAAAACACTTCAACTTCTCCCATATTTGAAAAAAAGGAAGCAGACATACAAATCTGGCCTAATCCCAATCAAGGTGAATTTTATGTCCGTACTTATGAAAATGGGCAGTTAAAAATGGTTGATTTATTAGGTAGAATAATTCTAGAAAACGTTAGGATAAGGGCGAATGAGTCAAAAAGCTTGCAAATTAATCCTATCCATAAAGGAGTCTATTTTGTCGAGTTTTTAGGAGAAAATGGTCATCGAGTCTCGCAAAAATTACTCCTAGAATAGTATCCGTTTTTCATCAATTTCTTGATAAGATAATTCCCAAAATCGAAATAATTTATTAGTCCTTATAGAGGCAAATAAGTTGTTCCCGTTTTGGGAATTGTTTATTTATTTTTAAACATCTTAGATTTTGAGGTTGATTTCTAAAAAAGGTTTAAAAGATTTTTGGATAAAATATCCAGTCTCTGAACAATAATTAAAGTCTTGGTATTTTAAAATTTAAACAATGGAAATTAAACTCATTAGACCGGAAGAGGTTTACCAGCAGGCATTAAATAGATTAGAAATTGTCCATCGAAATGATTAGACAATTACATTAAAAAAACTTCGGTATACCTAAAACAATTTGTCTGATGGACACAATGATGACTACTAATCCCACCAAAATCATCATCGATTTAACGGGGATTTTATTAGCCAATTTAGCTGCAATCGGTGCCGCGATTACTCCGCCAAGAATAAGACCAAAAATAACTTGCCAATAACCTAAACCGATAACGGTAAAGAAGGTAATTGAGCTGGCTAGAGAAACGAAAAACTCGGTTAAATTAACTGAACCAATGGTGTATTTAGGATGTCTGCCTGATGCAATCAAGGTAGAAGAAACAATCGGCCCCCAGCCGCCACCACCGATGGAATCTAAATAGGCGCCAAACAAGGCTAAAATACCTAAACGTTTGGTAGGTTTCTTTTGAATACGTTTGATCAAAGCTTTTTTAATAATAATTCCGCCTAGAATTAAGGTATACACCGATACGATGGGTTTGATATAACCCGCATAATCCTCTAAACTGGAAAGGACATAAGCCCCTAAAATGGCTCCTATGATTCCTGGAATTACCAAAGTCTTGAATAATTTGGAATTCACATTTCCAAATTTCAAGTGCATGTAGCCCGAAACTCCAGAAGTAAAAACCTCAGACGCATGTACACTCGCCGATGCAGCCGCAGGCGTTATGCCAACCGATAATAGAAAAGTTGTAGCCGTTACACCATAAGCCATCCCCAATGCACCATCAATCATTTGCGCGATAAATCCACCCATGACATAATACAAAACGTCCGGGGTAAGTTCTGTCCATAATCCGGATATTTTTTCTGGAGTAAAGTAGGTAAACAATAAATGTCCAACAATCATCAAAGCAATCGCATTGCTGATGTGAATAATCACTTCTGTGATGCTTCTTTCTCTGCTCCAAATCGTATTTAATGCCTTAAATACACTTGGAAAATGCGATTTAGATTCGTTCTGTTCTTTGTTGGATTCAGCCGACATAAAGGGTTGATTCTGATATTTACCTACAAAGTTAATAGACTTTACTTAATCTATCATTAAAGTAGAGTAAATATTTTTTCAATAAAAAGCCGTAATTTGCAATCCTTTTTAAAAATTTAGAAGAATCGCATGCGTACAGAGTATCAGTTTCGTGAAATCGAAAAGCAATGGCAACAGTTTTGGGAAAGTAATCAAACCTTTCAAGCCAATATCAATCCGGATAAACCCAAATATTATGTGTTAGATATGTTTCCCTATCCTTCAGGTGCAGGGCTACATGTTGGACACCCGCTAGGATACATTGCCTCTGATATTGTGGCACGTTACAAACGATTGCAAGGATACCAAGTTTTGCATCCAATGGGATTTGATTCCTTTGGTTTACCAGCTGAACAATATGCTATTCAAACTGGCCAACATCCCGCTATTACTACTGAGCAAAATATCACTCGCTATATTGAGCAACTGAAAAATATGGGATTTTCTTTCGACTGGTCAAAGGAAGTTCGTACATCCGATGCTTCTTATTATAAGTGGACGCAATGGATATTTATGCAATTGTTTAATTCTTGGTACAACCAAGAAGCGGATAAAGCGGAATCCATTGATTCTTTGAAAATAATATTATCTCAAAAGGGTTCTGTTGGTTTAAAAGCAGTTTGTGACGAAGAATTGCCTCGCATTGATGCTTTGACTTGGAACAGTTATTCCGAAGAAGAAAAATATGCTTATTTGTTAGGTTTTAGATTGGCCTACTTAGATGACTCGGTGGTAAATTGGTGCCCAGCTTTAGGAACCGTTTTAGCTAATGATGAAGTCAAAGATGGTCTTTCTGAAAGAGGAGGCTATCCAGTTGAGCAAAAGAAAATGCGACAATGGTCCATGCGGATTACCGCTTATGCTGATCGTTTGTTGCGTGGTTTAGATGAAATTGATTGGTCAGATTCATTGAAAGAACAACAAAGAAATTGGATTGGTAAGTCGACAGGCGCTGAAGTAGAATTTGATATTGATCAGGCTCCAACATCATTGCAAGGAAAGAAAATTAAAGTATTTACCACTCGTGTGGATACGATTTACGGCGTTTCCTTCATGGTTTTAGCTCCTGAACATGAATGGGCTTTGGATTTGACAAGGCCTGAGCAACAATCAGCTGTCGACGAATACATAAATTGGGCAAAATCTCGTTCCGAATTAGATCGTTTATCGGAAGTAAAACAAGTTTCGGGTGTCTTTACAGGGTCTTATGTCATCAATCCTTTGAATGATGAAAAAGTGCCTATTTTCTTAGCAGACTATGTATTGGCGGGATATGGAACGGGTGCGGTCATGGGCGTTCCTTCTGGTGATCAACGCGATTGGAATTTTGCTAAACATTTTGATTTGCCCATTATCCCCATTTTAGATGCGCAAGTTGGAATTGATTCTCAAGCAGATAATACCAAAGAAGGACTTTACATTCATTCTGGTATGATCAATGGTTTGGGCTATAAAGCTGCGACTCAGAAATTAGTTGCTTGGTTGGAAGAAAAAGGAATAGGGAAAGGTAAAATTCAGTTCAGAATGCGTAATGCAGTATTTTCTCGTCAGCGTTATTGGGGAGAGCCTGTTCCTGTATATTTCAAACCTACCTCTACTGGTGAATTATTGCCTTATTTAATTGAGGAATCAGAATTACCTTTGGAATTGCCCAAAATAGATAAATATTTGCCTACAGAAACCGGTGAGCCACCTTTAGGAAGAGCTGCTGAGTCTTGGAAGTACCAAGGTAAATATGATTATGAATGGTCAACTATGCCAGGTTGGGCGGGTTCTTCTTGGTATTGGTATCGATACATGGATGCTCAAAATAAGGATTTCTTTGCTAGTAAAGAATCCATTGAATATTGGCAAGCGGTCGATTTATACATTGGAGGTTCTGAACATGCTACAGGTCATTTGTTGTATTCGCGTTTTTGGAACAAATTCCTGAAAGATTTGGGCTATGTGAAAGAAGAGGAGTTTGCTAAGAAATTGATCAATCAAGGTATGATTCAAGGTCGGTCAAATTTTGTTTACCGAGTGAAAGATGCAGCCAAGGTGACTTTTGTATCTCATGGATTAAAAGATCAATATGATGTGGCCGCTTTGCACGTCGATGTAAATATTGTCGAAAATGACCTATTGGATGTGGAAGCATTCAAATCTAGCCGAAATGATGTGCCTGCGGATGCGGAATTCATTTTAAAGGATGGAAAATATATTTGTGGTTGGGAAGTTGAGAAAATGTCGAAATCTAAATTCAATGTAGTTAATCCAGACGATTTAATCGCCAAATATGGGGCTGATACCTTGCGGGTGTATGAAATGTTTTTGGGACCATTGGAGCAATTTAAACCTTGGAATACCAATAGTATTTCGGGTTCACATAATTTCTTGAGAAAGGTTTGGCGTTTGTTTTTTGATGATGTTAATTTTAAATTGAAGCTTAGTGATGAAGCGGCAAAACCAGAAGAATTAAAGGTCTTGCATACTGCCATTCGAAAGGTTCAAGATGATTTAGAACGGTATTCTTTCAATACGGTTGTTTCCACATTGATGATTTGTGTAAATGATTTAACGCAGTTGAAATGTGCTAAAAAATCAGTTTTACGAGAATTAGTTATTTTATTATCTCCTTACGCACCGCATATTTCAGAAGAATTATGGGTGGCTTTGGGCGAGGAGGCAGGTTCGCTTTCTACAGCAAAATTCCCTGTATTCAATGCCAATTTCTTGGAAGAAGATGAATTCAAATATCCGATTTCATTCAATGGTAAAGTAAAATTAACCATTCCATTTTCCGCGACGGCTAGTCCTCAAGAAATTGAGTTGTCGGTATTGTCCAATGACCAAGTTTTGAAAATTTTGGCAGGAGCGGCACCTAAAAAAGTAATTGTCGTTCCTAAGCGAATTGTTAATATTGTCTTGTAATAATGCGAAGCCCTTTTGTTGTAAAATGAAAGGGCTTTTTTGAATGTTTGATTCGTATGTCAAATAAATCGTCAAAATCCTCTCTTGATTCAATCATTAAATCCAAATCTACTCAAGACCGAGTGATGCAAATGCTTCTTTTTCTATTGGAGCAAAAATTACCTGTTAGTCGAGCTACCTTAGAAAAAAAATTGGGTGTTAATTCAAGAAGTATTTTTCGATATTTGAATATCATTGAAGATCAATTAAAATTTCCAGTTAATAAAATCAACGGGCGATATTCCATTGATCGGGCAGTTCCTGAGGGCCAACAATTAACTTTTAGTGCGGATGAAATCCAATCGATGTACCTTGCCATGATGGATTACCCAGATATTCAGGTTCAAACCCAAATTCGAAATAAATTATTGCACATTTATTCGGAGCGTAAAAAGGCTGAGAATTTGATCGATCATCAAATCATAGATCGAATCAAATGGTTTGAAAAACATGTCAATGAAAGTAAGATCAAGTTTCAAATGCGTTTGTTGAATTATACTTCTTTGAATGGTTTGAATATTCGTGATCGAATTGTCTCGCCTGTTTACTTTAATTCGGTTAACCATGAATTGTATGCGTTCGACATGGAGCCACAAAATGAGGAAGGCTATGTGTTGAAAACCTTTTTGTTAACCCGAATGGGAGGAGAAGAGAAATTAAAAGATCGTATTCCAACGGTATTATTGAACGATGAAAATCAAGATTTGTCGAGGGATAAATTTGGTTATTTAATTAAAGGTCA
This sequence comes from Aquirufa sp. ROCK2-A2, assembly GCF_054558485.1. NCBI lineage: Bacteria > Pseudomonadati > Bacteroidota > Cytophagia > Cytophagales > Flectobacillaceae > Aquirufa > Aquirufa sp. ROCK2-A2. The sequence goes on along the minus strand of NZ_JBPXKA010000004.1, from coordinate 56,597 downwards.
ATCATTGATTCCGGTTGTGATTGATATGGATTTAATGGCATTGAAATTATTTGAATTACATTTTCCTCAATTAATTACTCAGGTTGAATACATTGGCGACTCTGTTCAACATCCACAATTTCGTATTCAAATGGAAATCGTTCGGCCTGATCCACTGGTTGGTTTTTGTCTTGGCTGCTTGAATCACATACAAATTCAATCCCCTGAATTTATTATCGCTTTGAAAGAGTTTTATCAAAAAAATATTCAACAAAATTTACTTGAATTAGGGATCGGTTTATAGATATATGATTCATTTATTTTTGTCAAATTTTGTCACTATTTATTTTTTATTTGAAATGATTAGTAATCTGGAATAAATTATTTCATCCTGACTTATTTGAATTTTGTCACTAAATTTTATTGTCAAATATTCGTCATTTGAGCCTATTTTAGCTTATTTGATTCTGTTTTCCCCATAATTTTGTCTTTATTAATTCATTCTTAGATTGGTAGATTTTTGATTAATTCATACTTTTGCCATCCTTGTTTCCCTGGATAAAATATACCTTAAATTTGGCAGTCATATGAAAGTTGAAAATCAAAAATTAACATCTCATACCTTACATAGGGTTCGTAAGCTTGGATTGTTTTTGATGGATCGAAATGTGTTTACACGCTTGGATATCATGGCTCTTAAAATGGATTGTTCGGTGCGGCAAGTTCGCAGGTACCTCTTCATGCTCCAAGAAAATTTGGGTATCCATTTGATTCAAAAACCTCAAGGCTTCAAACTTGCTGCTGACCGTGTAGAGGTATTGAACAAATTGGGAATAACCAAAGTGAATTTTGAATTTCCCAATAGTTTAATTGTCAATCAGATTATGTTAAATCAAGGATAATTTTAACCGTTAGCATCATGGAAACAATTGTATTTGAAAAATATTATGAAAAATTTCGTTTGAATAAAATGAAGTATTCAAGTCCTAAAAATGGTCAATGGCTAGATGATTTTGATTTAGCCGATGATGGAGATTCTTTGGTGCTTGAAGGAAAATTACGTTCAAAAGAATTTATTTCGAGGTTTCGTACAATTCTACCGAAAAATGATTTGACTTGCTTAGAGTTTTTGTTTGAGTGCTGTCCTTTAAGACGCAATTTAATGTCATTTTACTTGGATGATGATCGAGGAAAATTTCAAAAAGTATTTATTGCTCATGCTCCTAAGTCGAATTTTTTGATAGATGAAACCTTATTTTTAGCGGAATATTATCATTTTTTTAAAATAGCGAAGGATTTATCAGTTGGGATGCAATTTGCCTCTTTATTTTTTGATCATTTGACAAATGAATTGAGTCATTTGCCGCTTTCTAGTAAATTGAATGACATGTTGGTCCAATTTTCTAGATTGGATTGTGTACTATGGATGTTTAGCCTAAGCCGGTTTATCGTAGATGCCGGAACAATAACATGTATTGATATTGAAAATTTTCAATCCATTTTGTCGAGTAATCGTGATTTCATCAAGTTTCGATATGCATTACAAAATCATCCCTTGATTGAAAATAATTATTGGGAATTATCTGAAGATGATTTTTTTCCACGGGAAGGTGGCATTCGAATTACAGAAAAAAGTATTGATTGTATTTTTCCAGATTGGGGATTACAAATATCCCCGATGGCAAAGAATAAAAAAAATAGAGAATACACCTTGTTCTCACCGGAATCATTTAACAAAGAAGAAATGATTTTCAATAATGGGGATGAATTGAAAAGAGTCAATCGTTTATTGAAGATTTTAAAGAATATCTCACTTGATAAATTGAAAAGCACCCGTTGTGGCATCATCCTGCATGGTGCTCCAGGAACAGGTAAAACCCTATTATCTAAAATGATTTGTGCTGAATTGGGTTTTCATTTAATGGAAGTACATTCTTCTGCAATTGAATCGAAATATGTAGGTGATACTCCCAAAGCGATTGAGCGCCTTTTTAAAGCATATGAAGATGAATCAAAAAACAAAAAAGTTTGCTTGGTCTTTCAAGAAATTGATTCTTTAATGGGTATACGTGTTCAAATAGAAAGGAGTTTGGATCATTTTATGAATCAGGCTCAAACACAATTACTTCAAAATTTGGATAATTTTTCTGGTTTAATCATTGGAACGACTAATCAGTTTATGGATGGTTCGGTAGATCCGGCCTTTTTTAGAAGATTTTTATTCAAATTGGAAGTAAAACGACCTTCATTTGAAACTCGACAACATTTATGGAAATCCAAATTACCTAATCATTTAAAAAACAATCAGTATCTAATTGATCAATTAAGTGAATTTGATTTGACGGGGGCTAATATTCAAAATATTGTGATCAAAGCTGATTTGATTAATTCCTTTGCCGATGAGTCACTGGTGAGTGAACTGCTTTTGGAATTGGCAGAGGAAGAAGCTGAAACGGATGGGAACTCTAAAGTAGGTTCAGGAATTGGTTTTCAGCGTTTTGCTAGTTGATGTTTGTGTTGATTGTTTGTTATCCTAACCACTAAAATTATTTAAATGTAACAATTGAAATTCCTGCACCACCACGGTCAGCATGTTCATCTTGTACCATTTTTACTTGAGCGTATCGTTTCAATTGTTCTCGAATTAGATTTCGTAAAATACCGTCTCCCTTACCATGTAAAATTTTAACCTCATTGGAACCCAATAAAATGGCATCATTCATGTATTGATCTACCAAATTGTATACCTCTTCACCACGTTTTCCTCTAATATCCAATGTGATACTAAATTGTGCCATCCGATCATTCATGTCGATGCCACGCATTCCTAAAGGTTTTTGCTTTTCTTGTTTGGGACTAGCGACTCTTTGTAATCGATTCACTTTGATGGTGCTTCGTATTCCGCCAAGCGCAATCACCGCATCTTTTCCTTTCAGTTCCAATACTTGGCCGATTGTTGCTTCATCAGAACCATTTTGAATGGCTACCCAATGTCCAATTTCCAAAGGACCCGTTAATAACTTGGTACTAGTTGGATTGATTTTTTGAATTTTGAGGATGGGTTCTTCGTTCAGTTTTTTCTGAACGAAATGCTCCAAATCTTCCCTCAGCTTTTTGGTTTCTTCTTTGCCTGCCGCTTTTTCTTTGATTTCTCGAATCGTTTTTTCAATTTGTTGATTCGCATCTCTGACTAGTTTTTTAGCCTCTGATTTAGCAGCATTGATGATGTTTTTTTGTTCTTCCTGTAAGTGGTTTTTTAGCTGCTCATATTGATCCTTGATCACTTTCGATTGTTCATTTTGAGCCAATAATCCTGCATTTTTACTTGCCCAAATTTGTTTTTCCGTTTCTGTTTCCAACAATAATTTATCAAAATCGACCTGTTTTTTACCTATTTTTTTTCTGGCGTTTTCGATGATTTGATTCGGTAAGCCAATTTTTTGAGCAATTTCAAAAGCAAATGAACTTCCAGGTTTACCCATGTCCAAAATAAACAATGGTTCTAAGTGGCTTGTATCGTAGCGCATTGCGGCATTGAACAATCCTTCCTTTTTATCTGCCAAACTTTTCAAATTGGAAAAGTGGGTGTTGATCGCACCAAAACAACCTTTATCGGTTAATTTTTCTAAAATTGCCTCCGCTATAGCTCCCCCTAAACTTGGCTCTGTACCTGTTCCAAATTCATCAACAAGAACCAAGGTTTTTGGATTGGCATGTTGTAAGAAGTACTTCATGTTGCTCAAATGGGAGCTGTAGGTACTAAGTTCATTCTCTATATTTTGTTCATCTCCCATGTCCAAAAATACTTGTTGGAAAAAACCCATTGTACTTCCTTCTTGCATGGGCACCAAACATCCGGATTGAAAGATGTATTGCAACAATCCTACTGTACTTAATGTAACCGATTTTCCTCCCGCATTAGGTCCAGAAACAATCATAATGCGTTTTTTCTCCTCTAATTGAATGGATAACGCTTTGATTTGTTTGCCTATTTTTTTTAATGAATCTTCTAAAATGGGGTGCCTTGCTTCTTTCCAATCAACTTTAGGTTCACTACTTATGTGAGGAAGAATTCCTTGATGTTCAATTGCCCAAATGGCCTTTGCTCGAATAAAATCAATCAGTCCTAACCATTGAAACCATTGCAATAACATCGGTACCATCGGTCGAACTCGGTCGGATAGACGACTTAATATTTGAATAATTTCTCTTTTTTCAGCAGATTCCAAGGATTTGATTTCATTGTTCAAGGCTAATGCTTCGGCTGGTTCCATGTAAACTGTTTTACCAGTATCAGACTCATCTTGTACAAATCCTTTTATTTTTCTTTTATGTTCTGCCGCCAATGGAATCACCATTCTGCCATTTCTTAACGCCAAAGAAAAATCCTTGCTTACCCAACCTTGTTGTTGTGCTTGTGACAATAAATTGTCAAGCTTCTTTCTTAAACTTTGCTCCTCCGCAAATTTCTTTCTTCGGATGTCTCCCAATGCAATGGAAGCATTTTCTTTGATATTTCCATTGATATCAAATACCCGTTCTAGTTCTTGAAGAATGGGTATTATTTGTCTAAAATCACTTCCTGATTCTATATTTTTGGATACAATGGATTGAGTTATTTGGTAGATTTCAGGAAATTTTTCAGCATCAATTCCATTAAAAAAACGGATGCATTGATATAAAACATCCAAGCCTCTTTGCCAATCTCTCCATTCCTCTGCGGATAAATAATGCCCTTCTAAACTTAATGGAGCGATACTTTGCCTTAAATCATAAAAATCAACTTGTGGCCATTCCCCTCCATGCTCCGATAAAATGTTTTTCATTTCATCGACTTGCTGTACCCATTGTTTGACCAAGGTGAATCGATTGGAAAAACGCATTTTATCCACAAATTCTTGTCCCATGCTACTTAAACAATGCCGACTAATTTGCTCTTTAATTTGCGAAAAACCGATTTTCTCTGCTAAACCTTCTGGGTAATTCATTTATGATAAAAGGACTTAATTTTTTCTAATAATACATCATTGATTTTCCAATAACTTTCCAATGTCCAACCTGCTACATGTGGACTAAATAGGGCAGTAGGAAATGCCGCTAGGGAATTGAATAATTCTTGTTCTTTCAAAGACCAAGAAGCTAGTTTTTCATTGGGTAATACATCTAAAGCGACTGCTTTTAACTTATCGTTTTGTAAACCCCATAAAATTGCTTCTAAAGGACATATTTGACCTCTGGAACTGTTAATCAAAACGATTTTCTTTTTAAAATTGTTTAAAAAATCGATCGTTACCATGTTTTTGGTTTCTTCCGTTAAAGGAATATGTAAACTAACGATATCTGCCTGTTCAAATAGATCCTCTAGGTGAGCTCCATGTATTTTTGCCGGATGATACTTGTCATAAGCCAAAATATTCATCCCGAAACCCTTGATTTTCTCAGCCAATGCTTGACCCATATTTCCAAAACCAATAATTCCAAGTGTTTTTCCTTGAATTTCCCAACCTCTATTTTCTTCTCTTTTCCAAATACCGTTTCTAACTTCCTGATCAGAGGTGTTTAATTTATGTGCTAAACAGAGCAGTTGACCAATAACATGTTCTGCTACAGCATCTCGATTACCTTCATTGGCAGAAAATACTGCTATATTTCTCGATTTCGCATATTCTAAATCAATTAAATCCAATCCTGCTCCTGCTCTTCCTATGAACTTTAATTGATTGGCATGAGCAAGCGTCTTTTCGTCGAGAAATAATTTACTTCTCACGATTAGTCCCGCTGCATGTTTGATTTTATTTACAACTTCTTCCGCTTTAATGAATGGTAGATAAATCACTTCAAAGCCTTGATTTTCAAGGCCTGAAATCATGGATTCATGTATTTCATCAATGATAAGAACTTGCTTATTCATGTTAAGAGTTCATTCTATTTTTAACCAAATCCAATGCTAAATATAAAGCATGCAAAAAGGAGCTAGGGTCAGCTTGATTTTTGCCTGCAATGTCATATGCGGTACCATGATCGGGTGAGGTTCGAATAATGGGTAAACCTGCGGTAAAGTTGACTCCCGTTTCAAAAGCAATGTATTTAAACGGAATTAAACCTTGATCATGATACATGCCTAAAACGCCATCAAATTCGCGGAATTGAGCTTTGCCAAAAAAACCATCCGCAGGATATGGGCCTAAAACGATTTGTCCTTTAGAACGGTATTCATCAATCACAGGCTGTATGATGTTTATTTCTTCTTGTCCTAATAAACCTGATTCACCTGCATGCGGATTTAATCCTAAAACAGCTAATTTGGGTTTCTCTATCCCAAAATCTTCCCTTAAACTTGCTAAAAATAAATCGATTTTCGTTCTCAATAATTCAGCATTTAATTTTGAGCTAACCTCCAATAATGGAATATGTCCTGTGGCAACTCCCATTCTGAAATTTTCACTCACCATCATCATTAGAGAAGATTTGGCCTCAAATCGATCAGTTAAATATTCGGTATGTCCTGGGAAATGAAAAGCTTCAGATTGAATATTGTGTTTATTGATTGGAGCAGTTACCAATGCAGATAATGTACCAGTATCTAAATCCTTTGCTGCTTTTTCTAAGCAATCAAATGCAGCTTTTCCGGCCTCTGGTGTTACTTTTCCAGGTTCAATGAAGGTTTGGGAATCATCAAATGCCGAAATTAAATAGGTTTGCGACTTTTGTATTTGATCCAAACTTTGAATGGTTTGAATGTTCCATTCTTTCAAATCTAATTGCTTTCTGTAAAAATTGAGTACTTTTTGGGAACCATAAATGATTGGGGTGCACCAATTTAAAATTTTTGGACTGCTTAATGCCTTTAGAATTATTTCTGGACCGATGCCATTGTAATCACCTAACGTTATTCCAATCAAAGGTTTTTTATCGCTCATAGTTGCTCTCGAAAAATTTCAATTTGCAAGTTAATAAATTTAAAGGGAAGCTTCTTCTAAATTATCGGTTGATCTGTTTTTCAATTTTTTTTATCAGTTTGTTTTTGAAAAATATTTTTGAGATTCTACTCTTTCTGTTTTTTGGTAACGAACCCAATAATAATTGTAAATTTTTAATATTTTAAGAATAAAAATGAGGTGAGTGTATCATTTTTCCAATTTATTTGTCATTTTTGTTAGAATGCATTAAATGAAGTATTATGCCAAAATCATACGTAAAGAAAATTTCTAGTCTTCTAATCGCTAACCGCGGAGAAATTGCCATTCGAATTATGCGAGCCGCATCGGAATTGGGTATTAAAACGGTTGCTGTTTATACCTTCGAAGATCGATATTCCTTGCACCGTTATAAAGCGGATGAAGCCTATCAAATTGGTAAGGACAATGAGCCATTGAAACCATATTTAGATATAGAAGGATTGATTTCTCTTTGTAAATCGAAGAAGATAGATGCCATACATCCAGGTTATGGTTTCTTATCTGAAAACGTTGGTTTGGCAAGAAGATGCCGAGAAGAGGGAATTGTTTTTGTTGGGCCTTCTCCGGAAGCCATGAATGCTTTAGGAGATAAGGTTGCGGCTAAAGTCGCTGCTTTGAAGGCCAATGTGCCGATGATTCAAGATTCCAAAGGCGATGTTTCCATTTACGAAAATGCTTTATCTGAAGCGCGAAGAATTACTTTTCCTGTCATGGTGAAAGCCGCTGCTGGAGGTGGAGGACGTGGTATGCGGGTAGTTAGAACGGAAGAAGAATTAGAAAAAGCACATTCAGAAGCTAAAAATGAAGCTAAAAATGCTTTTGGAGATGATACGTTGTTTATAGAAAAATTCATCGATGATCCCAAGCATATTGAGGTTCAATTATTAGGTGATCAGCATGGTAATTTAGTTCATCTTTACGAAAGAGATTGTTCTGTTCAACGTCGTTTCCAAAAGGTAGTGGAAGTAGCTCCTTCGTTTGGACTAAAAGAAGAGACAAAGCAAAAGTTATATGCTTATGCGCTTTCGATTGGTAAAGCGGTGAATTACTACAATGCTGGTACAGTTGAGTTCTTGGTTGATAAAGATGAAAATATTTATTTCATTGAAGTGAATCCAAGGATTCAGGTAGAACATACGATAACGGAAGAAGTTACCGGAATTGATATCGTTAGAACTCAAATTCTTGTCGCTCAAAATTATAAATTATCAGATCCAGGTATTTTTATTCAAAGTCAAGAAAAAATACCAATAAATGGTTTTGCGATTCAATGTAGGATTACGACTGAAGATCCTTCTAATGGTTTTAAACCTGATTTTGGAACCATTATTGCTTATCGAAATGCCGCTGGATTTGGTATTCGTTTGGATGAAGGTTCCTCTTATCCAGGGGTGAAAATATCTCCTTATTTCGATTCTATGTTGGTGAAGGTTTCTGCCAAAGGTAGAACCTTAAGAGGTGCATCCGAACGTTTGAACCGTGCTTTATCAGAGTTTCGAATTCGTGGTGTAAAAACAAATATTCCATTTTTGAGAAATGTGATTACCCATCCTGTTTTTCAAGAAGGAAAATGTACTGTACCTTTCATTGCTAGTCATCCAGAATTATTTAATATTAAACCGACTCGCGATCGATCTACTAAAGCTTTGCGTTATTTGGGAGAGGTGATTGTCAATGGCAATCCAGATGTTAAGGTTAAGCCCGCTTCTGCATTTCGTCCTGCCATTATTCCATCTTTTGATGAAACGACTGAATTTCCACGGGGTCATAAGCAATTATTGATGGAGATGGGAGCTGATAAATTTGCTCAATACATTCGCGAATCCAAACAAGTATTGTTTACAGATACCACCTTCAGGGATGGTCATCAATCTTTACTTGCTACTCGAGTTAGAACCCAAGATATGCTTGCCGTGGCTTCGGGTTTTGCTAAGTCGTTTCCTAATTTATTTTCCATGGAAGTTTGGGGCGGAGCCACATTTGATGTTGCGATGCGCTTCTTGCATGAATCGCCATGGAGAAGGTTAGAAGAATTTAGAGAAGCTATGCCAAATATGCTGCTTCAAATGTTGTTTAGAGGTTCTAATGCAGTAGGGTATTCTGCATACCCAGATAATTTAATTGAAAAATTTGTAGAGAAATCCTCTGAAGCTGGAATAGATGTGTTCCGTATATTCGACTCATTGAATTGGATCGATGCCATGAAGGTTTCGATCAAAGCTGTTCGAGAAAGGACTCCAGGGATTGCTGAAGCTGCCATTTGTTATACTGGTGATGTATTTACGAACGAAAAATACAACATGCAATATTACCTAGATATGGCGCGCCAATTAGAAGACGCAGGTGCCCATATGTTGGCTATCAAAGATATGGCAGGACTTTTGCGTCCTTTTCAAGCAGAAAAATTGGTAACTGAATTGAAAAAAGCCGTAGCTATTCCTATTCATTTACATACACATGATACAGCCTCTGTCCAATCTGCCACCTATTTGAAAGCTATTGAAGCGGGTGTTGATGTAGTTGATGGAGCCTTAGCTGCCATGTCAGGTTTAACATCACAACCTAATTTGAATTCATTGGTTGCTATGATGCAAGGCCATCCTGCTGATAGTCAATTGGATTTAGACCGAATGAATGAATATTCCAATTATTGGGAAGCCGTTCGTTCCATGTATTTTCCTTTTGAATCAGAATTAAAAGCAGGAACTGCAGAAGTTTACAACAATGAAATTCCAGGCGGCCAATACACCAATTTACGTGGTCAAGCCATTGCTTTGGGGGTTGGCGACAAATTTGAATTATTAAAAGATAATTACTCGGAGGCGAATAAATTATTTGGGGATATTGTGAAGGTGACGCCTTCTTCCAAGGTTGTTGGGGATATGGCTATTTTTATGACGGCTAATTCATTAACTGCAGAGGATGTTTATGCCAAAGGTTCTACACTTTCTTTTCCAGAATCGGTTAAAGATTTCTTTAAAGGTGGTTTAGGTCAACCTTACCAAGGTTTTCCAAAACAATTGCAAGAAATTGTTTTAAAAGGAGAGGCTCCATTGGAGGGTAGACCCAATGATACTTTGGCTCCAATTGATTTTGACAAGGATTTTGCGGTATTTCAAGCTAAGTTTCCTGAAAATGATAATGGATTTTATGATTATTTATCGTACAAAATGTATCCTAAAGTGTATGAAGATTTTTATAAAAATCAAGCACTTTATGGCGATTTATCCGCTATGCCAACTCCAGCCTTTTTCTATGGATTGAAGCAAGATGAAGAAATCATGATTACCATAGAACCCGGTAAAACCATTATTGTCAAGTATTTGTATATGTCGGATCCCGATGAATCAGGTTTGCGAAATATTACGTTTGAATTAAATGGTCAAGCACGTCGTTTGAAAATTTTAGATAAAAATATCAAAGTAGAAAGAGCTCAGCATGTTAAGGCGAAACAAAAAGGTGATATTGGAGCTCCGTTACAAGGCAGATTAAGTCGTATTTTGGTGAAACCTGGTGAGGAAGTGAAGAAAAATGCTCCTTTATATGTTATTGAAGCCATGAAGATGGAATCCATTGTTTCAGCCCCTTTTGAGGGTATTATTGGAAATGTGGTGTTGAATGAAGGTACGGTAGTAGAACAAGAAGATTTAGTTTTAACACTTGAAGAAGCCAAACTTCCAGAACCAGATGTAGATGAGTATTTATTTGTTTATGGTACGCTAAGAAGGGATTGTGGAAATGATTTACATCGATTAATTGCCCGTAATTCTGATTATGTGGGCATGGCAACCTACCAAGGTTTGATGTATCAATTGGAAGATTATCCAGGGATTGTGTCATCCGAAAATTCCAATGACCAAGTAGTCGGGGAATTATACCTACTTTCAAATACCATTAAGTTATTGAATGTTTTGGATGAGTATGAAGAATTTGACACTGAAAATTCAGATAAATCCTTATTTATTCGTTCCAAAGTGAAAGTTAATTTGAAAGGTGAAGAAATAGAAACGTACGCATATTTGTACAATCGACCTGTAGATCCTAAAAATAAAATTGTCTCGGGAGATTTTTTGAAAAAATAATCATGAAAAAAGGACTTTTTATCGTTTTTTTATTGATTTTGAACCAAATAGTTTGGGCTCAAAATCCATTGCGAAGAGCTCATGCTCACAATGATTACGAACATATTAAGCCTTTTTACGAGGCATTTCAATTAGATTTTGGTTCGATAGAATCCGATGTCTATGCTATTAATGGTGAATTGCTTGTCGCACATGATGTGAAAGATTTAAAAGCAGACAGGACCTTGAAGTCCTTGTACATCGATCCCATCATGAAGGCGCTTGAAGCTGACAAACAAGGAAATTTTCATCAGTTTTTAATTGATTGTAAAACTTCCTCTGAAGAAACACTACCTTTAATCATCAAGGCATTGCAACCCTATGCTGAATTAATTCAAAAAAGAGGTTTGCGAATAGTTATTTCGGGTAATCGGCCAGCTGTGAAAGATTTTATTCTAGCACCTGCATTTATTACGTTTGATGGAAGATCGAATGAGACGTATGGTCCTGGTATCGATAAAAAAGTAGAATTAGAATCAGATGCTTTTTATAAATTTGGATTATGGGACGGACAAAAACCAATGTCGCCTGAATTAAAATTGAAACTAAAAACATATATCGATAAAGTTCATTCCCAAGGCAGAAAGGTGCGTTTATGGGCTACTCCTGATAATTTATTGTCATATCAAACATTCTATGATTTAGGGGCTGATTATTTGGGAACAGATCATTTAACAGACCTTGCCGACTTCTTGCGTTTGGGAATCAGTAAATAATTTAGTTTATTAGCTTTTAGTTAAAAATCTAAATCTATGATGAATCGACGTATATTCCTGAAAAACAGTTCTTTATTTGCTTTAGCCGCGGGTCTTCCCAACACAAAATTTAAGCAATCATTTAAATTAGGTTATTCTGCTATCACTTGGGGTGGAAAAGACTTACTAGCCATAGAAGAAATTGCTTCTTTAGGTTTTAAGGGCATACAATTAAGAGCCAATACATACGCTCCTTTTAAAGATAAACCGGAAGAATTAAAAGCTGCATTAGACAAAGCAGGCTTACAACTAGTGATGTTTTCAAGTGGCAATGTGGAAGTAGATCCCGCGAAAGTGGAAGCAAGTATTCAACTTCATGTGAACCATGCTAAATTCGTTAAATCCTTAGGAGGAAATGCTATACAATTGACTAATTCTTTGAGAAAAAAGGATCAAATTCCAACCGAACAAGAGCTGATTCGTTTAGCTGAGGTGATGAATGAAATTGGAGCAAAGACAAAAGAATACGGTGTACAATCGACCTATCATAATCATATGAATCAATGGGGTGAAACTCCCGAAGAAGTTGAAACGATAGTGAAGCACATGGATCCTTCCAAAATACAATTGGAATTGGATGTGGCTCATTATTTTCAAGGAGGAGGCGATCCTGCAGAAGCTGTCTTGAAATTCAAAAAAGTACTTCATAGTTTACATATTAAGGACGTTGAAGCACCCATAAAGGGTCAGGAATCTAATCCTAAATCGTATAAATTTGTAGAACTTGGACAAGGACGAGTGAATCTTGTGCAGGTGTTTAAAAATCTTGAAAAAATCAATTTTAAAGGCTGGGCAATTGTTGAATTAGACGGTGTTCCTTCTCCTTCAAAGACACCATTGGAATGTGGAACAACTAGCAGAAATTTTTTAAGGGATAAAATAAGTTACCAATTTTAGTATCTTGCAGCCAAATTAGTATATATGTCGAGCAAGAGAAACCCTGCGATTGGATTTATTTTTATCACCTTAGTGATTGATGTGTTGGGAATAGGATTAATCGTTCCTATTATGCCAACTTTGATAAGGGGTTTTACGGGAGGTGATTTAAGCACGGCTTCTCAATATTCAGGTTGGTTAATGGCATCATATGCTATTATGCAATTTTTCTTTTCACCTATTTTAGGTGGTTTGTCAGATCGATTTGGAAGAAGACCCGTTATTTTGGCTTCTTTATTTGGTTTTTCAGTTGATTATCTAATTTTAGCGAATGCACCTGATATAACTTGGTTATTTGTGGGTCGAATACTAGCTGGAATTACAGGAGCTAGTTTTACTACGGCACAAGCCTATATTGCGGATGTGTCAAAGCCAGAGGATCGAGCTAAGAATTTTGGTTTGGTAGGAGCTGCTTTTGGAATAGGCTTTATCATTGGCCCAGCAGTTGGAGGAATGTTAGGTCATTACGGCGTTCGAGTGCCGTTTTACGCTGCTGCAGTATTGACATTTGTCAATGCACTTTACGGATATTTTGTTTTACCTGAATCTCTTGCCAAAGAAAATCGCAGATCTTTCGATTGGTCAAGAGCAAATCCAATGGGCTCATTAAAACATCTAACCAAATATCCTGTCATTACCGGATTAGTAGGAGGGTTTTTCTGCTTGCAATTGGCTGGTCAAGCACATCCAAGTACATGGTCTTATTTTACAATGAAGGTTTTTAATTGGACTCCAACTGAAGTGGGTTATTCTTTAGCATTTGTAGGGTTAATTGTTGCCATCATACAAGGAGGCCTGAATCGAATTGTTATACCTAAAATTGGAGAAAGAAATGCAGTATTATATGGCTTAATTCTGTATGGAGTAGGGTTTATGTTGTTTGCGATGGCCACTAAGTCTTGGATGATGTATGTGTTCATGATTCCATTTGGTCTAGGCGGTTTAGCGGGTCCTGCTTTACAAAGTTTGATTACCCAACAAGTGGGAGCCAATGAACAAGGAGAGTTGCAAGGAGGATTAACGAGTTTGCAATCTGTGACAACTATTCTGGGTCCTTTAGTGGCATCTAATTTATTTGCATTTTATACAAGTGATAAAGCACCTTTTCAGTTTCCGGGTGCTGCATTTTTAGTCGCCGGTATTTTGGTTTTTATCGGTTTATCCATTACGATGAGCGCTTTGCCCAAAAAGTTAAAAGTTTGATAGAACCATTTATCCTTATATCTAGTTATTTGTACCAATAATTTCAGTAATTAACCTTTTCTAATTATATTTCACGAAATTTTAAACAACCCCCAACCCAACATGAAAAAAATCATTTTAAGTCTTTGTTTAGGAGTAGCCTGTCTATTAACTAATCAAGCAACTGCTCAAACCACTGAAGAAATCTTAGCCAAACACGAAGCTGCCATGGGAAGTCCGGAAAAATGGGCATCCATCAAATCGGCAATTGTGAAAAACAAATTTTCTGTTCAAGGAATGGATATTGAATCAAAAACATCATTATTAATTGGTAAATCCTTTCGTACTGAAATTGAAGTAATGGGTAATAAAATTATCACGGCGATCGATGGAGATAAAGGATGGATGATTCGTCCGGCCATGATGGGTGGAACTGGTGAGCCTGAAGATATGCCAGCGGATCAGGTTAAAATGGCCGATACTCAAAAAGAATTAGGTTCAGCTTTAACCAGCGCAAAAAGATCTGGCTCAAAAATTGAATTAGTTAGCAAAGAAAAATTGGATGGTGCTGATGCATTTTTATTGACAGTGACCAAAACTTCTGGAGAAACGATGCAAGTATTTGTTTCTGCTTCTACTTATTTCGTGTTAAAAACAACAGGAAAAGTGAAGGCAAATGGTCAAGAAATTGATACGGAAACTAATTTTTCAAATTACAAGGCAGTTGATGGTTTATATTTTCCATTTACGGTTGAATCTGCTAGCCCAATGGGTGGTATGATGCAAATTGAAACAACTGGCATTGAATTGAACGCAAGTTTGGACCCTGCTATTTTTGCTCGTCCAAAAAAATAAAAGACTAGTTTTCAAAGATTCATCAAGAGGTGTGATTTTCGCACCTCTTTTTTTGTTAATTTTGTTGTTCAATGATCTGATATATGCGTATTCTTAACTACTTATTGCCTTTTTTATTAATTTTTACGTTATTCTCTTGTACAGAGACTGTAAGTGGCCCCAAAACTAAGACTGAAATTTTGGTTTCTAAAGTTTGGATGATCCAAGAAGTAAACGCGTTAGGTTATTTAGAGGGACAAGTGTTTTCCAGAGGAAAAACGCCTGAAGGTTCACCTTATGATTTATCCAAAGTTCGTGTAACGTTTAAAAAAGATGGTACCGCTTTTGCGATTGATAACACAGGTAATAGTACCGCAACAGGGAAATGGAAATTGGGGACTAATGAAACAGAAATATTGGTTTCAGAGACCAACAACTTTTTGTTGGATGGTACAGGTACTGTAATTGGAATATCGGAAACAGAATTTAGCTTTCAAGGATCCAGGACCTATAAGTCAAACGCTATTAATGCAACCGTTAAAATGGTACCAGCTCCTTAAAAAGTTCTACTTAATTCATCACACTTCGAATGTGATTTCTTGCCGATAAAATGGCTTTTTCAATGTCTACTTCATTACTTTCGTAGGCTTTGTCTTCTACCTCAATGACAATTGGGCCTCGATATCTCACATCATTTAGGGCTGAAATAAACTTACCCCATTGTATATCCCCTTGTCCCGGTATTTTTGGAGAATGATATTCCAAAGGATTTGCTAATATACCTACTCGGTTTAATTTATCTTGATAAACGCGCACATCCTTTAAATGAATGTGATGCAATTTTTCCTTATAATGATAGATAGGGTAGAGGTAATCCATCATTTGCCAAACCATGTGGGATGGATCGTAATTTAATCCAAAATTTGTCGAAGGAATGATAGTGAATAATTGATCCCAAATTTTAGGAGTTGTGGCTATGTTTTTTCCACCAGGCCATTCATCATCAGTAAAAAACATCGGGCAATTTTCGATACCTATTTTGATGTTCAGTTGGTCAGCCAGCTGAATAATTTCTGGCCAAACTTCTTGAAATTTCCGAATGTTGTCATGTACATTTTTAGTAAAATCTCGACCAATGAAAGTATTTACTGTCGATATCCCTAATTTGGATGCCGCTACAATAACTTTTTTGATATGGTTTCGGTAAAATTCGGCCTTTTGTTCATCTGGATCCAATGGATTGGGATAATAACCCAAGGCTGACACCTTGCAAGGGTGGGCATCCAATTGTTGTTTTAAGACAATAAATTCTGAATCTGACATGGAATCCACCGAAATATGTGAAACCCCGGCATATCTTCTTGTATCTTCATTCACAGAAGGCCAACACATGATTTCAACACATTCGAATTCCTTTTCATGCGCAAAGTTTAATACTTCACTTAAGGTTTTATTCGGTAAAATAGCTGAAGCAAATCCTAATTGAAGCATCTTTATTTAACTTTTGATAGTCCGTAAAAACTCGCAAATGAAAGAGAACCGATCCATAATCCTACTGCCTCTCTAGCTAATTCTTGGTTATGGGTTTTCATACTTAGTCCATCTGTTAAAAATCCTTCCCAAGCATCCATTTGCAACCAAGTTTGTAATCCTGCGGTAAATGAAAGTAAGAGTAATATGAGCATTAATTCGCTATTGATTTTATTTCGAACAGCCTGTAAGCCAGAATAAGAGGCAACACCATAAATGGGAACCCAAAGGATAGGATCTGGATCATTTAATTGCCAATAGGTAAACAAAAGGAAAGTGATGGTAAATAATACACCAAGAACGAAAATGAGTTTTTGCATGGTTGATAGGTTTATGG
Organism: Aquirufa sp. ROCK2-A2; assembly: GCF_054558485.1. Taxonomy (NCBI): domain Bacteria; kingdom Pseudomonadati; phylum Bacteroidota; class Cytophagia; order Cytophagales; family Flectobacillaceae; genus Aquirufa; species Aquirufa sp. ROCK2-A2. The sequence continues at coordinate 39,964 of NZ_JBPXKA010000004.1, read as the reverse complement.
GCAAAGATTTTTTACGGCTTCATTCGCCCCTGGGTAATTGAGTTTTTTTGCTTGCTGGAAAGCCAGACAAGCTTTTTCTTTATTGTTTTGTTGGTATAAACTAAGTCCTAAAGCATAATAAGCTTTGGAATAGGAATTATTAACTTGTATGGCTTGTTCAAATTGTACGATAGCTGAATCTAAGGCATTTGATTGATAATATAAATTACCAAGGTTATAAATAGCATCTATTTCTTTTGAATTTTTCAAAATAGATGTTTTGAAGTCTTTTTTAGCCAATGTTGGATTTTTCAATGCTGCCCAAATAATTCCTCTTTGTAAATATCCATTGCTCGAATCTGGAGCCACTTTTACTGCTTGCTGGGCTGGGATAAGTGCCTTATCCCATTGCAATGTTTCCATTCTTACAGCTGCTAAATTTAATTGAGCTTGATAAAATGAAGGTTTCAATTCAGTCGCTTTCAGGTAATTTTTTTCTGCTGATTCAAAATCTTTTTCTTGGAAGGCAATTACTCCTTTGATATTATAAGCCTCTGCTAATCCTGGATTTTTTTCCAATGATTTATCAATGGCCTCTTTGGCAGAAATAAGTTCTCCTTTTTTCAAACGCGATTTTGCTTCTTCTAGCCAAGCATCAGAAGATGAGCTACATGCTGCCATGGTCAAAAAGGTAATTAGAAAGAAGAAGTTGTTTTTCATAGGAAAGAATTCTGCTACCAAAGTTAAACGCTTAGTTCAATTATACCATATATATTTTGAAAAAAGGATAATTTGTCGCATATTTGCATCGGCAAATTACCAGCTCCCGCTGAATCCCCCAGGTCTTGATCGAAGCAAGGGTAGGTTGGTTGTAGCGGTGAATTTGCCATTTTTTTGTTCAATACATCCTTATTTTCTCATGAAATTTTTTATCGATACAGCTAATTTAGCACAAATAAAAGAAGCACAAGACTTAGGCGTTTTAGATGGAGTAACAACCAATCCATCCTTGATGGCGAAAGAAGGCATCAGTGGAAAAGATAATGTTTTACGTCATTACAAAGCCATTTGTGATATTGTTGAAGGTGATGTTTCTGCAGAAGTGATAGCTACCGATTTTGAAGGAATGATTCGTGAGGGTGAAGAATTAGCTGAATTGGATGATAAAATAGTTGTAAAAATTCCAATGATTAAGGACGGAATTAAAGCCTTGAAGTATTTTTCAGATCGAGGTATTAAGACCAATTGTACCTTGGTTTTTTCAGCTGGGCAAGCTTTGTTAGCAGCTAAAGCAGGTGCAACATACGTTTCTCCCTTTGTAGGTCGTTTAGATGATATTTCATTTGATGGAATTGAATTGATTGAACAAATTCGATTAATTTACGATAATTATAATTTTGAGACTCAAATTTTGGCAGCATCGGTACGTCATTCTATGCACATTATCAAATGCGCAGAAGCTGGTTCCGATGTAATGACAGGCCCATTGTCAGCTATTTTAGCTTTGTTGAAACATCCATTAACTGATTCAGGCTTGGCAACCTTCTTAGCTGATCATGCGAAAGTAAATTCAAGTAATTAATAATTATATTTAAATGGCTAATTCGATCTTATCATACGAAAATGTTAGCATTTTGCAGGATGGTGTTCCTACTCTGCAAAACATCAGTGTACACGTTAATGAGGGCGATTTTTACTATTTGATTGGCAAAACAGGAAGTGGGAAAAGCACTTTTTTCCGTTCTATTTTTGCTGAATTACCCATTAGTTTGGGACTAGCTTCAGTGGCTGGATATAGCTTGAATAATTTAAAAAAGAGTGATATTCCTTTTTTAAGACGTAAGTTGGGATTTGTGTTTCAAGATTTTCAATTATTAACCGACCGGAATGTAGAGAAAAACCTGTCTTTTGTATTAGAGGCGACAGGGCATTCGAATAAAGATGAAAATCGATTTAGAATTGAACAAGTCTTACAACAGGTTGGTATGTCATCTTCGATTGAAAAACGTGTTCATCGTTTATCAGGTGGAGAACAACAAAGAATATGTATCGCTCGTGCGATTTTAAATAATCCCGTTTTATTGCTTGCTGATGAGCCCACAGGGCACTTAGATCCTGTAGTCTCATTGGAGATCATGCAATTATTTAAGCAACTGAATCAGCAAGGCATGGCTATTTTAATGGCTAGTCATGATTACAATACCATGCGACAAATTCCAGCGCGTTTTCTTAATTGTGAAAATGGAAATATCTTAGAGGTCTCTGGGATTTAATTTTCTTTCCTTTTCTTGCTATAACGGTCGTATAGCATTTGAATCATGCCATCTTTTAGTCCTAAATCTGGAACAAAAATTTCATTACAATCGGATACTTGCATAGCTGTTAAGTAAATAGATGCAGCTGGTACAATTACATCGGCTCTATCGGTGTTTAATCGTAATTTATGTACTCGATCTTCATAGGAAAAAGATGATACATAATCGGAAACTTTTTTGAGTTCTTCCAATGACATGATTTTATTTTCACTTACTTGGGTCGAAATATTATATAATTTATTAATGTTGCCACCCGTACCTACTGCCGTAATCGGACCTTTGATTAATGACTTTTGCTGAGCAATCCAATTATTCATTTTTTCCCAATCGCCTTGCTTTTCTTTTCCTTCCAATAATCGGACAGACCCAATTTTAAATGACCTGGAGGCTAATTTTTCTCTATTTTGATAAATATTTAATTCAGTTGATCCACCGCCCACATCGATGTGTAAATAATTTTTCATAGGGTGCAAAGACTGTACAACAACATCATTAATGAGTTCCGCTTCTCTACTACCTTCGATAATTTGGATTTTCATATCCAATATTTTTTGAATTCGGGTAACGATATCACTCGCATTGGTTGCTTCTCTCATAGCTGAAGTTGCGCAAATAGCATAATCCTTCACTTCATGCAATTCCATTAATAATTTATAGGCATGCATGAGTTTAAAGATGCGGACTTCTGATTCGGGACTAATGGTTCCATGACTAAATACATCGTGGCCTAAACGTAATGCAAAGCGCACATACTCTATTCGTTTAAAACTAATTAAGCCATCATTTTCTAGTACACTAGAAATTTGTAATCTAGCGGCATTTGATCCTATATCTATCGCGGCAAACTTCATATACTTTGGGGTTTGTGTAAATAAAATCCATTTGCTCTGGTTTCAAATTCAATACTTGTTCCAATGACAAATAGTAATTGTCTTTTATCAATAACAACAGGGATTTCATCTACGATATATTCTTCATCAAATTCTGTTTTATGATCAAAGCCAAGTATATACGTTCCACCACATGCTCCCCCTTTCATACCAATTCTTAAAAATGGCTCAGGGAATGAACCATTGTAGAACATATTTTGAAGGTTTTCTTTTGCACTTTGGGAAAATTGAATGGGTAATGAATTTGACATTGTCAGAATAATGATTTCAAGCGTAAAAATAGCTAAATTTAGGAAGTCAAAGGTAATTTATTAGAATTAACAAAAATTAATTTTTGTGTTGAACAATAAATGATTGACGAAAAAGTTTTGAGTTAAAAATAATTGAAATGAACTATTCGATCTTGTGGGCTGATGATGAAATTGATTTACTTAAGCCATATGTACTTTTTCTTGAAGGTAAGGGTTATCAGGTGACCACCGTGAATTCGGGTGCTGATGCGCTAGAATTGGTGGAAAATCAAAAATTCGATTTGCTTTTTTTGGACGAAAATATGCCCGGAATGTCCGGTTTAGAAGTTTTAGTAGCCACCAAACAAATAAGACCGAATCTTCCAGTCATCATGATTACTAAATCGGAAGAGGAAGAATTGATGGAGGATGCCATTGGATCAAAAATTGCTGATTATTTGATTAAACCTCTTAATCCGAATCAATTACTGCTTTCCGTAAAACGGATTTTTGATAAAAAAAGATTGGAAGAAGAAAAAACCAACATCAGCTATCAACAAGATTTTAGACAACTTTCATTGCAATATCAAGATAAATTAAATGCGGAGGAATGGTCTGAAATTTATAAAAAGCTCTTGTATTGGGAATTAGAAATTGATAAAACAGAAAATAAATCCATGGCTGAGGTTTTGAGTAGTCAAAAATCAGAGGCTAACGTACATTTTGGTAAATTTATTGAAAAGAATTACGAAGGCTGGTTACAAAAACCCAATGAGGAAACGCCTGTTTTATCTCATTTAATGATGCGTAAACATGTGTTTCCTAAAATCAACGATAAGAGTCCATTGTTTTTTATTTTAATTGATAATTTACGTTATGATCAGTGGAAAACATTGGAGCACATCATTCAGGATTATTTTCAATTGGAAGAAGAAAAAACATATTATTCCATTTTACCTACCACAACCGCCTATGCCCGAAATTCAATTTTTGCAGGCATGATGCCTTCAGAGATTCAGAAGAAATATCCTGAAAAATGGATTACAGATTCTGGCGATTCAGAAGATGAGGAGGGTTTTAATCAGAATGAAGAGTTTTTTCTGAATGAACAACTTAAGCGTTTGAAAATTAATGCAAAAGCTTCTTATCACAAAATTGTTCATCAATACCAAGGTAAAACCCTAGTCGATAATTTTAATAAATTAATGACCAATCATTTAAATGTGGTTGTGTATAATTTCGTGGATATGTTGTCTCATGCTAGAACAGATATGGCCATGATTAAAGAATTGGCACCTGATGAATCGGCGTATAGAAGTCTAACTGCTAGTTGGTTTCAACACTCTCCTTTGTTCGATTTGTTGAAAAAAATTGCTGATAAAAAAGGTCGTGTGATCATCACAACTGACCACGGGATGATAAGAGTTCAAAATCCCATCAAAATTATTGGAGATCGAAATACAAATACCAATTTACGGTACAAGCAAGGCAAGAATTTAAATTGGGATCATGATAATAAAATGATGGTTTGCAGAAAACCGGAATTGATTTTCTTGCCTAAGAACAATGTCTCTACTACTTATGTATTTACCAAAGAAGATTATATGTTTGCTTACCCCAATAATTATAATCATTATGTAAGTCATTATCGAAATACATTTCAACACGGAGGAATTTCTTTAGAAGAATGTATTATTCCAATTGTCTATTTGACTGGGAAATAATGGAGAATTAATTAATTATTCTACCATCTTCCATTTCAATGATCCGGTGTGTTTTTGCGGCAAATTCATTGTCGTGAGTAACAATTAATAAGGTTTGCTTAAATTCATTCGCCAAATCATTGAAAATATTATAGACAATGTCGGTATTTTTTTTATCCAAATTACCTGTCGGTTCATCACCCATGATCAGTAAGGGGTCATTGATTAATGCTCTTGCAATGGCTACTCTTTGTTTTTGCCCACCCGATAATTGATTTGGCATTTTTAATGCTTCATTTTCTATACCTAAAATTTTCAATTTATTATAAGCTCTATCTTCAATTTCTTCCTTTGAATATTTCCCAAGTTTGAGTCCAGGTAGCATGACATTTTTCAAAACACTAAATTCATTCAAGAGATAATGAAATTGAAAAACAAAGCCGATTTGTTCGTTTCTTACCTTTGATAATTCTGATTCCGTTTTTGAAGTCATTAATTGATCATGAATCAAAAGTTCGCCCTCATATTCGGTGTCCATTGTCGACAAAATATATAATAAGGTTGATTTACCACATCCTGATTTACCAATGATGGAAACAAACTCGCCATGATTTAGAGTAAAACTGACATCATTTAAAACACGCATCGAAATGGGATCGTGGAAGTATTTATTGATATGCCGAGTTTCTAAAACCTTTTGATTCATATTATTTTCCTCTAATAATGATAACCGGATCAATGTTGCTGGCTTTTTTGGATGGGAAATAGCCTGCGAAATATGTTGTAATGATGGAAAATGATATTCCGATTAAATAGAAATTACCATTATAGGTAATTGGGTAGGTTTTAATCGTGGGTAAAGCTTCTGTGTTGAAAGGAATTTGATCAATGATAGAAGTCAGTCCAAAGCCAAAGAGTAATCCAAGCAGCCCTCCAAATATACCGATGCTTAAAGCGATACTTATAAATATGAACTGTACATCTTTACCCGAAAACCCTGTGGCTTTCATGATAGCGATGGAATCCATTTTTTCGTAAATCATCATGTTGAGAATGTTGTAAATGCCAAATCCTGCCACGATTAATAAGGTAACACCCACCGCATAGGATATTAAGGTTCTGACGGAACTTCCAGTTTCAAATTGAGAATTTGCCGTTTGTATATCTATGGCATCTGTTTCATATAATCTTTCATATTCTTTTGCGATAGGAGGGGCATCTAAAATATTGTTTAATTTGACTTGTATATCAGTTATATAGTTAGAGCTTTGGCCCAAAATTTTCTGCGTGGTTTTGATGGATGCGTAACTTTGAACCTTATCGATATCTTGTATGCCAGATTGAAAATAGCCAACCACTTTGAGGGATACCAATTCACCTTTACTCGTGGTTATTTGAATGACATCACCCAATTTAGCTAACATTTTGTCAGCCGCACCTTTGCCTAAAATAATACTATTAGGTACATTTTTTAAATCTAAATAGCTACCCTCCGTCACATAACTGTCGAATAAAAACAATCTATTTTCTTCTTCTGGTTCGATACCATTAATGACTCCTCCAAATTGCAGAGCGCCGACATTGTAGAAAATTTGTGCAGTAACTTTGGGTGCTACTCCTAAAACGCGATTGTCTTTTTCTAAGCTCTTTATGATGGTTCCGCTGTTGAATAATTCAATCCTTTCGTTTTTGGGTTTTACAGATGAAACGAAATTATAATGTTTTTTATGTTTAGAAACTTTATCAATTGGTTGTTCTTTCGAAGGTTTGATGTCTTTGTACAATCGTATATGAGGTGTTCGGTTAACAATAAGTCCATCGAGCATATCGTTCAATCCAGACATGAAACTCAACAAAGTAACAAACATGGTGATACTAAAAGTGACTCCAATTGCAGCCACTAGGGTTTGCTTCCATCTAGCCATGAGCAATGATATTGCTATTTCAAAGAGCAATTTTAATTTCATTTTTCTGGTTTTATTATTTCATCGGAGGCAGTTAAACCACTAATTATTTCTACTTTTTGAAAATCCATTAAACCGGTTTTAATTTTTACTTTTTCCTTGTTGGAATTGATCACAAAAGAGTCTTGAATGACATAGGATCTTGGAATTAGCAATGCTTTGGATTTTTCATGTAAGACGATGCTAGCCTCAAAAGTTAAATTAGGGAATAATTTTGGAGGAACTTTTGTGAAGGTAGCTTCAATTAAAAAAGACTTGGATTTTTCATTCATGTAGGGGTAAATCTTACTCACTTTTGCCTCATAAACTTGATTTTTATAGCTATCAAAGGTGACATAAACTTGAAGACCTACTTGTATTTTAAAAATATCATTTTCATCCACCTGCATTTCGAGGAAATATCTTTTTGGATTTCCGATGGTAGCTATGGGAGTTTGGGCAATGACTATTTCTCCTTCTTCTTTGGCTAAATTAAATACAACACCATTGACTTTACTTCTAATTATGAAGTCTTCGGCCAATTTATTCGAAATAGATAAGTTTTTTTGTGAGGCTTTTGCGTTAAAATTCAGGGTTCTTTTGAGGTCGGATAATTTTTCCAATGCCGAGGAGTAGGCTGTTTTTGAATTCAAGAAAAGCAGCTCTTTTTGTTCTAATTCAACTTTTGTCCCAATTTGTTCTTTCCAAAGGTTTTTTTGGCGTTGAAAAAAACTTGAATCTGTCAGGTATTTGTTTTTAGCAAATTCCACCAATTGTTTGGCTTCATTGATTTTACCTGAATTATTCGATAAATCTGCAAAACTGGCAGCCAATTGGGCGTTTTCTTTGTTAAGTTCTTGTGTTTTGTTGGATATTAATAAGATGGGGTCGCCTATTTTTACTTCTGAACCTTCACTGACATATATTTTTTCAATGATTCCATTCACAGATGAAAAAACTTGATATTGATCTTCGCTCTTTAGATTTCCTGTTGCATAGATAGACTCAGAAATGGCCTGATATTCTGGCTTGATCGTTTCAATTTTCTCTTTACAAGAAAAGAATATGATCATTGAAAATAGTAGGATGATTTTTTTCATAATGACTAAATAATGAATTTTCAGAAGTAATTGTTGGCCTTATTTTTTAAATTGTTTTCATATCAATCACAAATCGGTATTTTACATCTGATTTAATGACTCTTTCAAATGCTTGATTGATATCTTTCATAGAAATAACCTCAACATCGGAAACGATTCCTTTTTCTGCACAATAGTCTAGCATTTCTTGTGTTTCGGCTATTCCTCCAATCATTGACCCTATGATACTTCTTCTTTTTGATATTAGGGTTGCCGCATTAAAAGTATTATCTTCTGATGGTATACCTACCAAAAGCATTTTTCCTTCCACTTTCAATAAACTCAAGAATTTATTCATATCGTGTTTAGCTGCGACGGTATTAAGAATAAAATCAAAGTGATTTTGTAGCCCTTTTAACGCTTGCTTATCCGTTGAAAGTACAAAATGGTGTGCTCCTAATTTGCGAGCATCAGCTTCTTTGGAAGGTGAAGTGCTCAGCATGGTTACCTCAGCACCCATGGAGGCTGCAAGTTTAACCGCCATGTGGCCTAGTCCTCCTAAACCTAATACAGCTATTTTGTGTCCTGGGCCAACTCCTGCAAATTTTAAGGGAGAATAAGTGGTAATTCCAGCGCAAAGTAATGGTGCTACTTTTTCTAAATCCGTTTTAAACGGAATGTGCAAGGTGTATTTTTCATCAATGACAAATTTGTCTGAATAACCACCATAAGTAGGGGTAAGCCCATCTCGGTAATATCCATTGTACGTGCCTGTCATTTCTTCATCGCAATATTGCTCCATACCACTTCTGCAAGATGGACAAGTCCGACATGAATCTACAAACACACCAACACCTGCGATATCACCTTCTTTGAATTTAGTCACATGTGATCCTATTTGAATAACCTTTCCTACTATTTCATGTCCAGGTACGATAGGGTAAATGGATGGACCCCATTCACTTCTTGCCATATGAATATCTGAATGACAAACTCCACAAAATAATATGTCGATCAATACGTCATGTGGGCCAACTTCTCTTCTTTCTACTTGTAAGGGTGATATTGAGGATTGAGCATCCAAAGCACCATATGCTTTAATTGAAATCATTTAAAAAGATGTTTATTTTTAGTGCATAAATATACATCGATTTACTTGTTTATTCATCTATTAATTCTGAATCCTTTTCGTATTTTTTGATAATTTTAGAAAGGTAAGTGATGTCAATACCTAGAAAGGAGGCTAAGTGTTTTTGGCTAATTCTTCCTTTTAAAGCTGGATAATGGGTAATTAAAAATTCATAACGTTCTTCAGCAGCTAAATTTCTTAAAATGGTGCAATGGTTTTGAATTTCGCAAAGGTTGGCAATTAATTCATTTAAGGCGTAAGTAGCGTAAACAGATTCTAGTGTAGAGACTTGAAACCACATGCTTTTTGAAATAGAAAAAACCACACAATCCTCTAAGGCCTGAAAATTTTCATGCGAAGGTACTTCGTAGTGGAAACTTTTTGGATTAAAAATAAAATCGCCTTCCTTGGCAAACCAGGTAGATATTTCTTTGTTCTTGTGAGTTGTGGATAATCGTATAAGTCCTTTTTCGATATAAAACACTTTCGTGCCAATTTCACCTTGTTTTAAAATATAATCTCCTTTTTTATATTTTTGCGCCATAAATAAGGATGCTGTGGCAGCGAGAAAGGCAGTTCCGAATCCTTTAATTCCGTATTTTCCTGACTGTAATCGTTCGGTTAATTTCATGATAATTAGCAGTATTTGAACCTAAATTTGACTCAAAATTATCATAATTTTCTAATATATCTCTAACCTTCAACAGGCTTATTTAGAATATTTCTAATTTGAAGGAAGGTGGATATGGAAAAAATATAAAATAAATTAATTTATATTTTTGAACTAATTGTTAAGGAAAGTTGTAAAATTACAATTTTGTTAAATTCACTTCTTGGAAAGTCTTTAATTATCGTTAAAATGATTGATTATAGTTCCAAGTAATCTTTTGGTGACATTATAAAAAGTTGCAATTTTGCAAGTTTTTATATTTTGATTAATTTGTAGATTATTGGAAATATGCAATTTTAAAAATTGTCAAATTTTTTATTTTTTTATTCAGAATCTTCTTTATTGATGATTTTTGACAAATAGGAGTTGTCAATTGCTAGGAATGACGATAGATATTTTTGGCTGATTCGATTTTTTAAACTTGGGTATTTGTTAATAAAAAATTTATATCGGTCTTCGGCTTTTAAGGTCCTTAACAGCAGACACTGGTTTTGGCATTCGGATAAATTTAGAAATAATTCATTTATGCTAAATAAAGAGAAATTGGTATGCATTTTCGCCATTTGAAAATATACGCTTTTATCAAATGAATAAATCACACTATTTTCCAATGCTTGAATGTTTTCATGACAAGGTGTGCCGAAATGAAAACTATTAGCAGAGGTAATAAAATCGCCTTCTTTGGAAAACCAAGTCGATATCTCCTTATTTTCCGACACGGTGTAGAATCTCAGTAAACCACTTTCCACATAGAATACTTTGTCGCATATTTCACCTTCCATTAAGAGGATATCACCTTTTTTATAGGAAGTTTTGTACATTAACTCGGTGATGGTAACAATGAAGGAGGAAACAAAACCCTTAATAGCTTGATTGCCGGAGGATAATTTATCAGATAGTTTCATTTAAAAGTGGATTTATAAAACAAGTAGAATAGTGCAATAGCAAAATTAATAGATTATCATTTTTATCCTATCTTTTTCTGTTTTTGTTTTTTGAGAATATTACCTCTGACAATTTGTCTAATTGTTTTTTCACCTTGCAATTGAGGTTTAATTTTTGAATTTTTGTATTCTGATACATGGCGCTGTAGTTCAACGGATAGAATAGACGTTTCCTAAACGTTAGATCCGGGTTCGATTCCCGGCGGGGCCACATTTATGACAGTTTATATTATCAGAATTAATAAAATTATTCTAACATATAAATATCATCTTCTCCAAAAATATTATCCAATACTCTTTTATAACCATTTTGAGTTAACAAAGCATAAATTTGATTTCGATTTGAAATGTTTGAATTGTGCTCAACTGATATGATAGTCACCTTGTATTCTTGAAAATTAAAATTTAATAAAATATCTAGTTCGCTACCTTCCGTATCAATGGATAAATATCCAATCTCTTTGGGTGCTTTGTAATGCGAAAGTAGGTCATTTAAACTTACCGTTTCTACCATATAATGAATTGAATTTTCTATTCGAATATTATGGGCCCAATCATTGGAATGCATGTATTTTTTTATGGTAGATAACTCAGGACTTGATATTTTGTGAAATTCATTCGGATCTTGTGTTTCACAAAATTCAACTTGCAGTTTACTTTCATTATAAACACATCGTTTATCAATGTTGCAATTTCTATTTTTTGACAATACATGGTGATAAACTTTAGCCGGCTCGCAAAGTATCCCATCCCATTTAAAATATTTTTCTAATAAAAATGTGTTAGAAAATTTTAGGCCATCTGTCGCACCAAATTCTACAAAATAATTTGGAATTGCTCTTTTATTTAATTGACTTATTACAAAAAGATCTTGTGAGTATTGACTTTTGCTTCGATGTAAATAAGGTGCAATCCATTCTTTTTCAGAATTATCTAAATTATTCCATAATTTGATGAATGAAGGAGCATTTACTAATTCTAAATAACGACTCCTTTTAATGATTGTATATCCAAATTTATTTACCAAAAATTGTAAAATGCTTTTCATTTATTTCGATATATTTTAAATGATTTTTAACAAATATTAAACTGAATTCAGATTTTTTACTACTATTTAATTTGCTCTTTTGACAGGGTTTAAAAATAGAGAATCATCTTAAGACCTTCCTTATTTTACTTTTATTTACACCAAATATCCTCGTATTGCATCTAGCGCCTTTTTGGGTTTTAATTTTGGATTATTATTTGATGAAAATGATCTAAAAGCATCATATATTACTAGCATACAATATAAATTAATTTTCACGCAGTAGGCTAAATGATCTTTTATAATTTAGGTTTAGCGGTTAAAGGATATAAGAAACAATCGCTTTACAAAATTATGTAGCATCTATGATTAACATTTAAGATTATTGCTTTCAGAAGAATAAAATGTCTGCGTCTAAATTTATTACAAGACGCTAATCATGAAAAATATACTCCATATTCCCGTGTAGCTTCAGTCATTGATAATTGTCCAGATTCATTCCGATTTACAATTTCTTCAGAGAAAATAAGCTGAACTCTAAATGAATTTTTTTCGTAATTATTAAGATCCCAAACTTAATTTTTTATCAATTTCAAATTCGATCTTTTTCCAATAGAGTAATTTTTTTCTCCATTTTTTTTCGCATTTCAAGTAAGATTTTATGGTATTTGGGTTGGAAAGCAAGATTATTTTTTTCCAGGGGGTCTTTCATTAAATCATATAGTTCTTCATGCTTTAAATCCTCTCTGTAACGAAAATATTTCCATTTTTTTGTCCTAAACCCTTCACTGGATGGTATAATATTTACTTTCCATAGATGTTCACATAAGAAATCTCTCCTTGATTTGGCAGGGAATGAATTTTTCACATAACTAGACAGATTCAATCCTTGCCAGCTTTTTGGTTGATTGATACCTGCAAATCCAAAAATAGTGGGTGCGATGTCAATGTTCAATACTTCATCCTCAATTTCTTTATGATGAGCATTGCGTGGATCGAAAATCATCATGGGTACTCGTAAGGATCGATCATACATTAGCCATTTGTCTGCTAATTGTCGCTCACCTAAAAAGTAACCATTATCACCTAAAAAAATGATGATGGTATTTTTATCTAAACCTTTTTCCTTTAGTTTTTGACGTATTTTGCCAATTTCTAAATCGATTCCTGAAATCATTCGATAGTAACCTTTAACGCTCTTTTGATATTTTTCTGGAGTGTCAAATCGCCATAACCATCGAGTATGATTTTCGCCATTTCTCACATATGCGGGTTGTGACATAAAATCAGCATCAGAACTCATGGGCGGTGTAGGAATATCTACGTCATTGTATAAATCATTGACCTCTGGTTGCCAAAAATATTGGTCCAATGCTGGATCATGGGCATGTGGAGCACTAAAGCTTAATGACAAGCAAAATGGCTTATTTTGCGGTGAATTAGCAATAAAATCCATGGCTTTTTGTCCTGTATATCGTGTTAAATGCACCGTATCTTGATCTAAGGTTTTGTAAAAATAACCTCTATGATCTTTATATTTCGTGTTTCTATCGTAGTTTTCTCCTTCATCAAACATGGTTTGAAAGTAGGGATATTCAACACCCAATTTTCCGTAAAATCCAGTATAATAGCCTGCTTTTTTCAGTAAAACGGGATATGAATTATCTGCATACCCTTGCTTTAAATTACCCTGTTGAAAAGTATACAAATGCGTTCTTTCATATAGTCCTGTCAAAATACTCGCTCTACTAGCAGCGCAGATTGGTGTGGTTACGAATGCATTTTTAAAATAGATTCCTTCCTTGGCTAATTTATCCATCTCAGGAGTCTTAATAATCTTATTGCCAGCATATCCAAGTGCATCAGATCGTTGGTCGTCTGTCAATATGAAAATAATGTTGGGTTTGATCGCCGTTTTTTGAGCGAAACTGATAGGAGCAATCTGGCAAACAATGATGGCAATGTATGCACAGTTTCGCATTATCTTTATCCGTAATAACTGCTCCATTTTTTTGATAAAAATCATCATTTTATTTGTTTATTAAAACTGGATATCCTGAGCTTGATTCTGTAATAACTTTACCTTGATAATTCATATTAACATATGGAACAGTTTCTGTTGAATCAATCACATAGTTCCATTTTTTTATATACGCCAAACCAGGTAAAAATGCATCTTTCCGTTTTTTTAATTCACGGATTAAATCATTATCTAACTGATTTTGAACTTTAATAAATGCAGACTTGTCTATCAAATTTTTCATTTGATATGGGTCATTGGTTCGATCAAATAACAACCATGGACCCTTTAAATCGCGGACATAAGTGAATTTTTCTGTCATAAGTCCTCTATACTCCTTACCACCATTTTTCCTGCTCCATTGACCAAACGGTTGTACACATGATATCAACGTATATGGGACATCTTTGGACTTTTTGCCCAATAAAATGGGAGAAAAATCCTTTCCTTCAACTGAATTTGGAACTTTTATACCAGTTAAGCCTAAGATCGTGGGCATTATGTCGGGTGTATTGATTAATGCTTTCGATTTTTTCCCTTTCTCGCCTAATTTTTGAGGATAATGGATTAAAAATGGAACGCGAATACTTTCATCATAGGGCTGTTGTTTGTTCCAAGCACCGTGCGAACCCAATAAATCACCATGGTCTGATGTAAATACCAAAATTGTATTTTTATCTAGTCCTTGATCTTTTAACGTTTGTCTAAGTTGTCCAATACAATCATCTATAGCTGTCATGTGGGCATAATAGCCTTTTAAATCATTTTGTACTTTCGTTTTTTTCTCATCTGGGACATTTTCTCGTAATGAAAATGTTTTCCCCTCATATATTTTTCTGTACTTTTCAGGAGCAGTTTGATAGGGGTCGTGCGGAGATCCTATTGAGAGAACTAAGAAGAAAGGAGCCTCATTTTTTGTTCGATTTTTGAGGTAATGACATACATCTTGTGTTTGTGCTATGGCATCATAGGTATCCCATATTTTCTTGTTGGATGAGTTACCTTCATAATAGGCTGAGTGGTTATAATCATGCGTACATTCCAATGCTTTCCAATAGTCAAAACCTTGTTGGCGACCTATGGGGATATAAGAACTACGCCCATGTCCATCTACATGCCATTTGCCTACAAAGCCAGTTTGGTATCCGTTTTCTTTAAAAACCTTTCCAATGGTTATTTGATTAGAATCTAATAATACATCATTCATGAAAACGCCATGCGTCAAGGGATATTGGCCTGTCAAAAAGGAGGCACGATGTGGAGAACATACAGGCATTCCAGAAACGGCATGGGTTAAATTAATACTTTTACTTGCTAATTGATCTAAATGGGGCGTCTGGACATTTTTGTCACCTGCATAACCCATTGATTGGGCTCTCCATTGATCTACTAGAATATAAAGAATGTTGGGCTTCTCCTTCTTTTGAGCAATTGATTCAAAACTGGAACACAACAATTGTATGATCAAAATAAATTTGATCAAGTATTTGAACGGATTCATTTAAAATAGGTTTAAAATGAAAAGGTTTTTTGCCTTTTTATTGGAACAATATTAAGGATTTTTATGTTATAAATTTCAATGCTGTAAATTAACAAGCAAGGACAAATTATTAAATGATTCAAATAACAAGTAGTCAAATTTATACTTCCTTTGATCAGCTTCCCTTGGGTTGGCAGGTCCTTGCTGAATCAAATGTCTTGTTAAGCCTTCCATATCTTCGATTTTTGGAGAATGCTTCTCCTCCCAATATGACTAATTATTTTATTGGACTCTTTGCGGGCGACGAATTACAAGGTATAGCTTTGGCTCAGTCTGTTGATTTAACGCAAATCGGGCATTTTGGTAAAAGAGATCATTTTATTACTCGAACTTTACGTAATTTTTTATTCAAAAATTTTTCTGGGCAACTTTTTATAGTGGGTAATAATCTTTTGACGGGCTCTCATGCAATAGAAATTAACGAGAATGTAGATCCTCAATCACTTATCCAAATACTAAAAAAGACGATTCATCAATATGCTAAATCTCAATTTCATTTATTGATTTGGAAGGATATAGATCCTATTTTTTCAGATTTCATATTACCACCAACTTCCAAGGAGTATTTGAATTTTAAGGCCCAACCTAATATGGTTTTTAACCTGAGAGATAGCTGGAATTCGATGAGCGATTATTCAAATGATTTATCAAAAAAGTATCGGGACCAATTTAAGCGTTGTCGGAAAAAGGGAGAAGTTTTGACTAAAAAAATCTTTGATTTAGAGGATTTGATTGCCAATGAAGCAATGTTGTATCAATTGTATTTACACGTCGCTCATCATGCGCCTTTTAATACTTTTTTTCTTCCGAAGAATCATTTTATTGAAATGAAGACACAAATGGGTGACCATTTTCGGGTATGTGGGTATTATTTAAAGGGAGAATTAATTGGATTTAATTCGATCATTATTTGTAATCAAACATTGGAAACCTATTTTTTGGGATATAATGAACAAGTCCAAAAGGATTGTATGCTCTACCTCAATATGCTCTACGATATGTTGGAATTTGGTATTGAAAGTGAAATACAAACCATCAATTATGGTCGAACGGCGATGGAAATCAAAAGTTCGATAGGTGCTAAAGCTGCATACATTAATAGTTTTATGCAGCATACTAATCCAATGATCAATCGTTATTTAAGTTCTATTTACCAATTATTAGAACCCAAAGTTAGTTGGAAAGAAAGGCATCCATTTAAGTTGAATTAGTTATTTTTAGTTTAAGTCTTGTAAATTAGCTTAAATTATTAAAACCTATGAAACTTAAATTGCTTCTAACCCTTTTGGGGTTAATTCACACAATATTTTCTTTTGGCCAAAATTCAATTGAACAATGGAAACGTTTTGAAATTAAATTAAATCATCCTCTAGAAACAGCCAAACCCAATTCCATACATCTCACTGCCATATTTCAAAATGAGGAAACGACTATGTCGGTTAATGGCTTTTATAATGGAAATGGAGAATATATCATTCGATTTATGCCACCTAAAATAGGCAATTGGTCCTATGTAACAAATAGTAATTTGCCGGCTTTTTCTGGTTTGAAAGGTAAATTTTCTTGTTCACCTGCTAGTCAACGTAACCATGGAATGGTAGAAGTGAAAGATAAATTACATTTTACCTATTCTGACAAGTCATCTTTTTTCCCTTTTGGAACAACTGCATATGCTTGGACTCACATGGGGAATGAACTTCAAGAACTCACGTTGAAATCATTTCAAATGTCAGGGTTTAACAAGGTCCGAATGTGTGTCTTTCCTAAAAACTATGACCTCGTAAAGGAAGAACCAAGTTTGTATCCTTTTATTATCAAAGGAAATGATCATGGAAAACCAATTTGGGATTTCGAAAATTTTAATCCTATATTTTTTAGTCATTTAGAAAAGAGAATAGATGAATTAGATGAATTAGGAATTCAGGCTGACTTAATTCTTTTTCATCCTTATGACAAAGGTCGTTGGGGCTTCGATGAAATGCCGGCGGAAGTAAACGATAGGTATATTGAATATATTTCTGCTCGACTATCTTCCTTTAAAAATGTTTGGTGGTCAATGGCCAATGAATGGGATTATGTAAAATCAAAAACGGTCACCGATTGGCAACATCTGATTCATGTGTTAGCGAAATCAGATGTATATCATCATTTAAGCTCCATTCATGGTTCTACCGCGGTTTATTATCCTTATTGGGATAATGAAATAAGTCATGCAAGTATTCAAGATGAAGCTCCCGTACAAAGTCCTGCATCTTCGGCATTGCTTAGAAATATACTTCAAAAGCCGATTGTATTTGATGAAGTGGGTTATGAAGGGAATTTAAAATCTAGATGGGGAAGGTATAGTCCACAAAAAATGACAGAATTGATTTGGAACGGTGTTGTGGGAGGCACTTATGTTACACATGGAGAATCGTACATGTTTAAGGATGCATCTGATACTATTTTTTGGGCAAAAGGAGGTGAATTTAAAGGAGAAAGTTGGAAAAGGGTTAAGTTTCTACGCAAAATTCTAGAATCATTGCCAGGTGAACTATCTATGGCCGACGTTTCAAGGGATTACCAAACTGCCATTTCGGGCCAATGGGATTTTTTAATTTATTTTGGAAATCAAACCATGAAAAATTGGACGTTCAACTTACCTTTCAACAATGGTAAGTATGGGAAAATACCTGCGGGGGTGAAATTTCGAGTACAATTAATTGATACTTGGAATATGACAATGGAAGATTTACCTACCACTTATGAATCAGGTAAAGATCAAGACTATCGAGTGTATGATTTGAAAAATCAACTTATACAAATGGACGATAAACCATATCTAGCTGTAAGAATATACCAAATAAAGTAAAGATTTAACCGACATTTAATGACTCTGTAACCTTAATGACTTTTAGAACATTTAAATTTCTAACTAATTTATCAATCAATGAAAAAAATACAACTCATATTTATTTTTACATTTTTTTGTTTTTCGACCTTTAGTCAACAATTGTTAGAAGTGCCGGGCATGAATGAGTATGCCAAAATCGATACTTCTAATTATTCTGTTTTACCCAGTGGTCGTTATGTTCGTCCAGCTGGTAAAACCCTGAGGATTAATTCTGATGCATTTGGATTGGCGATTAGTCCCGATGGAAAATGGGCTGTGAGTTTGCACAATGCGGCATTTACTCGTGTCGATTTATCCAATCAAGTTGCCAAACGTTTTCCGGCCTTTGGAACGCCAGATAAACTTTCACCATATGGGAAAAGTACGTTTATCGGGGTGATTTTCTCTTCTGATAGTAAGAAAATTTATTTAAGTGGGGGCGATTTTGGTACCGTTTTGGAAGTGGATATTTTGGATGGAAAAGTATTACGAACCTTGTCTATTAATGGAAAAGTTGGTAAAAGAGTTTTTGACGAAAGTTTTACAACGGATTTGGTTTTATTACCTGAAAAAAATCAATTGCTCGTGTTGGATCAAGCCAATTATCGATTAGTTAGATTGGATTTAATCACAGGCAAGGTTGTTTCAAATACTCCTACAGGTCGTATTCCATTTGGAATTTCTTTAAGTCCTGATCATAAATATGCATTTGTTGCCAATGTGGGTATGTACGCTTATCCGGTAGTGGAAGGCACAAATGAAAAAAATATAGAATCCCAGCATATTCCTTATCATCCTTATGGGAACGATACAAAAGAATCACGAGAAGGGACTGAAATAGAAGGGAAAAAAATCCCAGGGCTAGGAGATCCTCGTGCGGATGAGGCCATGAGCGTTTTTCAAATTGATTTATTGACGAATAAAATAGTCAAAAAATACAAACCTGGTTTTCAAATAGGAGAGATGGTAGAAGAAATGGAGGTTGTTGGAGGGGCTAGTCCGAACTCTATTGCTGTGAGTTCCAACTCTATTTTTGTGAGCAATGCGACCAATGATAATATTACTGTTATTGATTATAAAACTAGAAAAATCAAGACGCATATCCCTATTCAATTTTCACCATTCTTGGATAAGAGAAGGGGTTATTTACCTTTTGGATTAACGCTCAGCAAAGATGAAAAGACCTTATACGTAACATTATTGGGTTTTAATGCTGTGGCTGTCATTGATGTTGCATCGAAAAAAAATAAAGGATTTATTCCAACCGGTTGGGGACCTACCAGGGTTCGTTTATCAGAAGATGAAAAAACCATCTATGTAACATCTTGCCGCGGTTATGGAGCAGGGCCCAATGGTGGAAAAGGTTACAAAGCTCCCGCACAAGGAACCTATATAGGAGATGTACAATTAGGGACTTTTCAAATCATTTCCCAGCCTGATCCACAAAAATTGGCAGAATATACGCTACAGGCAAAAAATAATACGTTTGTCGAAAAAGAGATGGTTGGAAGAGGAAATAAGGTTTTTTCGTTGAAATCCAATACCAATTCTCCTATCAAACACATTGTATACATTACCAAAGAAAATAGAACCTATGATGAGGTTTTTGGACAGTTCAAAGGTGCTATTGGCGATTCTACCATTTCGAAATTTGGATTAAATCAAACGGTTATTGATAAAAATGTTGTTTTCAAAAATGCTCATATTTCTCCGAATCATCATCGAATAGCCAGTCAATTTGCGATGAGTGATAATTTTTATTGCGACAGTGATGCATCCATCCATGGTCATCATTGGATGATGGGAGTGATTCCCAATGAATGGGTAGAAGCGAATTCCAGCGTTTCTAAAACATCAAAAGCCTTATCTCCAGCTCCTGGTCGTCGATTACCTAAAACAACCGGAAGTATGGACCCGGAAGATTACGCCGAAATTGGTGGACTATGGGAAGCTTTGGAACGAAAAAATGTTTCATTTTATAATTTTGGAGAAGCCAATGAAACGGGACATGTTCGTGAGGATTGGTTTGATACCTTGACGGGTGCTGGTCATATTGTCATGGTTCCTATGCAAAAGGCTTTGTATAAAAATACGAGTCATAACTATGCAGGGTTCAATATGAGTATTCCTGATCAGTTTCGGGTAGAACAATTTACTGAGGAGTTTAGTAAAAAATGGTTAACAGGAAAAGAAAAATTACCTTCGTTAATTACCATTCAGTTACCCAACGATCATGGCGCTGATGTGGATTCTGCAGCAGGTTTTCCATATCGCCCTTCCTATATGGAGGACAATGATTTGGCATTAGGTAGAATGTTGGAGTTTCTTTCTCACACGCCTTATTGGAAAAATATGTTGGTCGTAGTGACAGAAGATGACCCGCAAGGTGGTATTGATCACATTGATGCTCACAGGAGTATTTTAATGATGGCAGGGCCCTATGTGAAAAAGAATTATGTATCCAAAAGACATGCTAATTTTGGGTCCATATTACGGGTAATTTATACCTTATTGGATATACCAGCTGTCAATCATTATGATCAAACGGCAACTGTTTTGGATGATTTTTTTACTGAACAAGCTGATTTTACTCCTTATGAATTTGTGTTTCCAGATAAACGTATCTTTGATGCAGACAAAACGATGATCAAATACAATCGTAAAATTGATTGGCGAAAAATTAAAAAAACGATTGAAATGGACGATGTTGATGATCAAAGAAAAAATCACTAATTCACCATTGGTAGTTTAATTGCATAAATAAACTTCGACCGACACCGTCAATTCCCGAACCATGCATTCGGTAAGGAACATTGTTTAGATTTAATCCCTGCATATTTACACGTATGTGGGGATTTATTTGATAAGAAATTTGGGTATTGATGATTCCCCATCCTGCTGTTCCACTGGAATTCATCCTGTTATCAGCTTTATCTCCAGCACTTAATCTGTCCTGCCGATCCGCAAATAACCAATTAACATCCATATTCCATTTAGCATTTTGATATTGCAAGCCTACATTCCCATGCAAAGGTGGTATGCGTCGCATCGGTTCATTTTGACTTACATTTTGTCCATAGGTATAAGAAATTTGACTTTTTACAGTGAAACTAGGGCTGATTAACAAGGTTTGGTTGATTTCAAAACCATATAAGTAAGCCTTATCGATATTTTCTTTTTTATAAACCGAATAGGATTGAATGATTTCAGATGTTTTTACTCGGGTAATGATATTTTCAAGTTGGGTATGAAATAGTACCCATTCACTACGCCAATTTCCTACTTTATTTCGAAGGCCTAATGTTTTGTTAATTGAATATTCAGGTTTTAATTGAAAAGCAGGAAGTTCATATCTGAAATCAACAATTCCTAAACTACCTAAATCATCCATGTTGGGTGCTCTAAATCCTGTGGAATAGTTGACAAAAAGGAAATTGTTTGGATTGAGTTGATATGCAGTTCCAATATCATAAACCAAAGCCCCTAATGAAATCGTCGAATTTCCAACTGTCGTATCGGGAAGAGCGGCAATCGATTGTTGATACCTTAATCCAGCATTAATAGCCCATTTATTCAATTGCCATTGATGTAAGCTGAATGCTGATAAACTTGTGTATTGGGAATTGTCAGGATAAAGTCCTCTTAGCTTTTGAGTTTTTGTTGGATTGATATCTTTTCTACTACTATTAATGTCATCAGAATATATTTCTATTCCACTCATCGCCGAATGTATAGAATTAAATTGACTCTTAATTTGTGCGGTAAATCCAACGGTATTCACTTCATCTGATTCATAGCGAGTAGTAGAACTTCCGTTTTTTTGTAATTTTCGATCTTCTAAACTATTTTGAATTGAGCTTATCAATTCTAAGGATTGTATGAGAGGGTGTTTGAATTCGCCTTTCAATTTGACATATCCTCTTTGATACCTTTGTAATGACATTTCATTTACAGCAAAATTTTCTAATTGAACTTTGTGGTAAACGGGTACGTTTTTTTGTTGATTTTGTTGTATCAACGTTTCTATTTGCCAATTTTCCGATAGTTTGATTCGAATTTTGGAAAGGACATTTGTTTCATCGTAGCCCGTAGGTTTTTGTAGTATATTGTTTCCTCCTCTGCTTATATCTCCAAAGCTCTTGTATCCAATAGATGCGAAGGCACTTAATTTGGAAGATTGATAAGAAATACGATTAAGTAGGCTTTTTTCCATTCCTTGGCTTCCCCATCTAGCAGAATGAATGCCACCCCATTTTTCTTGATTTGAAAATTCCTGATTTAAGGTAAATAATTGTACGGCACCCGTTAATGCGTCTGATCCATATTGAACCGATCCTGAACCCAATAATACTTCAGCTTTATCTAAATTAAATGGATCGATGGTATTTAAGTATTGATTGGGGCCATATCGGAAAGTAGAATTGTTGAATCGAATACCATCCAAAAGTAACAAGGTTTGATTTCCTGTTAATCCCCTTACAAAAGCCGATCCACCACCTTGATTGGTTCTTTGGATAAATATTCCAGGTAGATTAGTTAACCCCTCAGGAGTATTGATTGATCCTTTTTGGATTTTAGATTGAGTTACCGCAGCAGCAACAAATTCTACTTTATTCGCTTGTCTGTTTGCAGTAACGACTACATTGCTTAGGGTGTCCGATTGTATCATCAACATTCGGACACCCAATAAACCAATAAATGCAATATTCATATTTAATCTTTGTCTTCCTCCTCAGATGCATTAAAAATAGCAGCTCTTCTTGGCGCTGGCATAATGGAATTTTCACCTTTCACTGCTTTCCAAACGACTTCACTTAATTCTAAATCAGGGACAGAATCTTCTTTCTTGAAATTGAACTTCGCACTTTTTAGAGTACTCAGTGATTCTTTGGTAGTCAATTCAAATAAATTGGTATTAGGTAATTCATGTTGGAAAGGACTCGTATTTGCTTCTTTAGAAAAGCACTTATACATCGGTGTGGCTGCTGCATCATATTGACTCATTGGAGGTAAACCTAGAATTAATTCCATTGTGCGAAGCATAGAGGAAGTGGAGTAAGGGGTGTGATCCACAAATCCTCTTTTGACAAATCCTCCAGCAACATAGGCAGTTGTCCGATGTGCATCCACGTGATCAGGACCATTTTGAGCATCATCCTCTACGATGAAAATCGCGGTTTCTTTCCAAATAGGCGATTTAGATAGATAGTCAACAAAAAGTCCAACGGCATAATCGTTGTCTGCTACATAGGCAAATGGCGTTTTTTTACCTAATTTTTGACCTTCGGTGTGATCATTTGGAAAACGCAAGGAATTGAATTGAGGAACTTTATTTTGACTAAGTAATATGTCAAAGTCTTTTTTCCATTGATGGAAACGAGTGGTATCCATCACATCTTGATTGAATGATTCAAATGTAGCGCAAAAGTGATCGGCTAAAGAAGGGATGTTGGGCTTGAAATCATCAGCAAATTCACCATAAGTACGATAGGAAACGCCAGCTCTTTTGCAATAATCCCAGATAAAACCATTTTTTGGATTTGCAATCAATCGATTACCTTCTCCATCGTAGTGTCCACCACGGCCACCATAGGATGTTGGCCATGTCTTTTCTAGATAATCCGTAGCATGTGCGGAAGTTGACCAATTATGCCCATCAGAACTTACTTCACCATCCACATAAAAATTATCAAGTAATACAAAATCTTTTACCAATTTATGTTGGTTAGGCGTATACTTTTCTCCAAATAACAAGAGGGTTGTGTCCCCATTTCCACCTTTTACATCTGCCAGAACTTGATCGTAGGTTCTATTTTCTTTTAAAATATAGAAAACATATTTGATGGGTGATGCATCACCCAATTTTCGTGGAATTGGGTTTCCTTCTTCCCCCTTGGCTAAGGATTCAATCTCCTTGTTATATGGAGTATTGGTATAAACAGCTTCTGAAAGGATAGGTAAAATTTTTGCATTAGGTTCTGGAATAATGGATAATGTCCCTTTCATGAGTCCACCGATATATCCAGTGCGTACTTTCCGATTATTATCGGATTTTTGATAAGTTACACTTTGCTTTTTATTGATGGGATTGGGACCATCTGGATTGGCGAAAGAAGAAAACCCTTTTCCGTTGGCAACATAAATTTTCCCTTTGATGACTTTGACTGACGTTGGGTACCAACCTGTTGGAATAAAACCTAAACTCCTAGATTGACCTGGTTTTTCTACTTCAAATACAGCTAGACAATTGTTGTCCGCATTCGCTACGTACAGCTTTTCTTCATCAGCTGATAAAGCAAGTCCATTCGTAGAACTTCCTTCTAACGAATTAGGAAAAAGGGCTGCATTTAAGACTTCTATTTCTTTGCCTTGAGTGGTGCTTACTACGGAAACAGAATTGTCATTAGCATTAGAAACAAATAGGTATTTGCCATTTTTGGTCAAAACCATTTCATTGGGATGATCTCCGACCGAAATAGAGGCTAAAAATTGTTTGCTTTTTACATCAAATGGCAAAACTTGCCTAGCTCCCCAGATGGATATGTATAATACCTTTTTTGATTTATTGAATAAACACGTAAATCCTTCTGCTGGCAATTTGTGCGTGGATTCAATATTTTTGCTTTTTACATCAATGATGTAAAGCGTGTTATTGTCCTTTGTTACCACATATAAAAGACCACTTTCGTCATCATATTCAATACCCGATGGTGAAATTTCAACTTTTTTTTCCTTTGATAAGGCTATTTTATCTTTTTCAATTAATTGTCCATCTTGTATTTCAAAAACAATAATCAAATTGTCATTGCCTCCCGATACAAATACGGTTTTATTATCATTCGCAACTTTCAACCCGTACCAGGATTTTGGTAATTCTTTACTATCAAGGACTTGTTGATTTTGAATATCAATTAATTGCAAGCTTTGAACACTTTGTCCATTATTTGTAGCTAACAAGTATTTTTGATTGGGTGTAGAGACAATGTTTAGCGGTAAATCGCCAAGTGGTAGGGAAGTGCCATAGGGTGAAAGTTTCCAGCCATTGGGTAAGGTGACCCTATTTTTTGAAAGTTGGTTTACTAGGTTGTCTTGCGCAAGAATCACATTCATTGATAATGCAATTAACAAGCAAACATTGTAAAGTGATCTATTTTTCATTGTAAAAGGTTTTAGATTACAAATTAAAACCTTTTATATGAAAGATATATGATGTAAGTGTTAAATAAATTTATTCTGGAATGACACCGTCACTATGTCCTAGTAAGTGATTGTCATTCATCCAATTAGGGAAAATTTGATAATGTTTTTCTTTGATTAATTTCATGATGGCCTCACGAAGCTCTACTAAATTACTTTTTTGCTCAGCTGAAATAAAAACGGTTTGCGGTTGATTACTTTGCCAATGGGTATTTTTCAAAAAGTCCGTTACTCGGTCCATTTTACTTTTTTGTACCTCACCATTTTCATTAACAAAACTTCCCTCAAAGAAAACGTCCTCCACTTTGTAAAGGTCTATTTTATTAAAGACCAAAATAGTAGGCTTGTCTCCAATACCCATTTCATTCAAAATTCCTTGAACGACTTCAATTTGTTCCTCAAAGTTCGGGTGAGATATATCGACAATGTGTAATAAAATATCGGCTTCTCTCACTTCATCCAAAGTTGACTTAAATGATTCGATCAACAGGGTAGGTAGTTTGCGAATGAATCCGACCGTGTCCGTCAGTAAAAAGGGGATACTATCCCAAACAATTTTTCGGACAGTTGAATCGACGGTGGCAAATAATTTATTTTCTGCAAAAACATCCGATTTAGATAGTTTTTGCATTAAAGTCGATTTTCCAACATTGGTATAACCAACCAATGATACTCTAACCATTCGATCTCTGTTTTTTCTTTGCGTGTAAGATTGTCGATCGATGGCTAATAATTTTTCTTTGAGTAAGGAAATCCGATCATTGGCAATACGTCTATCGGTTTCTAATTCTTTTTCCCCAGGTCCACGCATACCTACTCCTCCTCTTTGTTTGGAAAGGTGAGACCACATTCTAGTTAAACGAGGTAGCATGTATTGGTATTGAGCCAATTCAACTTGTGTACGCGCCTGAACAGTTTGAGCTCTTTGAGCGAAGATGTTTAAAATTAAAAGGCTTCGGTCCAAGACTTTCATTTCTTTTCCGAGTAATTGAATAGAATATTCAATATTTCTTACTTGCGAAGGACTTAAATCATCATCAAAAATCAGCATATCAACATCTTTTTCGATCACATAGCTGATAATTTCATCTAATTTTCCTTTTCCTACGTAGGTTCGATTGTCGGGTTTAGCTAGATTTTGGGTAAAACTTTTCAAGGTGATTACACCGGATGTTGACGCTAAGAAAGCCAACTCAGCTAAATATTCTTTCGTTTTTTCAGCATCTTGCTTTTGGGTGCTTACAGCCACCAATACAGCGGTTTCTTTTTCTTCGTCAGTACTATACACGTTTTTTCCTTTTTAATGATAGCTAAAAAAAGCCTTCCTGGTTAGAAAGGCTTTTTTTAGTAAAAGAGTTCAATAATTATAAACTCTGAATCAATTTTTCGTTTAAAGCCACATAATCATCATTCTTACCAGCTTTCGCTAATTCGATTGATTTTAAGGCAGTTGCTTTCGCACCTGTTTTGTCCCCTAATTTAGCTTGAATTTTTGCTTTTAAATGAAATTGCCAATAAGCAGATGGATTCGATTCATTCGCTTTATTTACCCATTCCAGCGCTTTGTCAAGTTGAATACCTTTTTCAAAGTAATAACTTGCTGCCTCGAAATAGGGTTTAGAATCTTGTGACATCACTTTAGCGATATTAGCTAAAATTTTGGAATCGATTTCTGTTTCTACTGGAATATTCACTTGTGTCTTTTCCCAAGCAATTTGAATATCTAATTTATTCGATGAAATATTCGCAAATTGAATGGTGAAACTTTCAACTGTTTGAGCAAGTGTTGAACTTGGTACAGAAACCTTCAACACATTTTCTTCTGGATGATAGTTGAAAACACCATCCGTTCCTTTGTTGAAAATAATTTCCCAAGCATTTTGACTTGGAATGGAGATCAATTGATAAGAACCGGCCTTCAACAATTGTCCAGCAATTTTTACATCTTCACCAAAGGTTATTTTGCTAGGGCTATTTGCACCTGTTCTCCAAAGTTTACCAAAAGGAACAATGTCGCCGAAAATTTTGCGGCCTTTAACTGCTGGTCGAGAATAATTCACTTCTACAAATGAAAGTGAAAAATCTTGTTTAATTGTTTGGCTCGGACTAGGTGCGGGAGTTTTAATGCCCTGTGCGTAATTCGTCAATCCAAATCCTAATAATGCAATAACAAGTAATGCCTTTTTCATATGTATTAGTTTGATAAAGCTTCTGCACCACCCACAATTTCCAAAATCTCTTTGGTAATGGCAGCTTGACGAGAACGGTTGTATTCTAATTTTAGTGCTTTAATTAATTCTCCTGCGTTTTCAGTCGCTTTTTCCATAGCCGTCATTCGAGCACCATGTTCGGATGCATTCGATTCTAATAAAGCTCTAAAAATGGATAATTTGATCGACTTAGGAATTAATTCATTGATTACCTCTTGTTCATTCGGTTCAAAAATATAATCAACAGAAGAGGCAGTTGCTTGATTTTCTTCTTTTTCGATTAATGGCAATAATTGTTCTGTGCGAATAATTTGGGTTGCCACATTTTTGAATTCATTGAAAATAACCTCAACTACATCAAATTCCTTTTTAGTAAATGCTTCAAGCACTTCCTCTCCAATAGCTTTCACGTTGGTGAAATTTAATTTGGAATAAATTTCAGTGTGAGTGGTGTTTAATTTATAGCCTCTTCTAGACATATATTCAGCACCTTTCTTACCTAAAGTTAAAACCTCTAGTTGGCCATTTTGATGTAGATCAGCATACTTCTCCTGAATCAATGCGATAGCTGTTTTTCCAACATTGGTATTGAAAGCACCACATAAACCACGATCAGACGTTACTAAAATAATCAACGCTTTTTTAATTTCTCGAACTTCTGCAAATGGATTTTCATTGGCAGATTCTGTTCTTGCTGAAACAGTAGTGATCATTTCGGCTAATTTCTTTGCATATGGACGCATCTGAACGATAGCATCTGTAGCTCTTCTCAACTTAGCCGCTGAAACCATTTTCATGGCTTTGGTAATTTGCTGAGTGGAATTAACCGAAACGATTCTATTTCTTACTTCTTTTAAGGAAGCCATAAAATTTAAATTTAAACTTC
The DNA here is from genome assembly GCF_054558485.1 of Aquirufa sp. ROCK2-A2. NCBI lineage: Bacteria > Pseudomonadati > Bacteroidota > Cytophagia > Cytophagales > Flectobacillaceae > Aquirufa > Aquirufa sp. ROCK2-A2. The sequence continues at coordinate 11,330 of NZ_JBPXKA010000004.1, read as the reverse complement.
GTATTTAGCTGAAACTTCTTTACCTACTTTTTTCAATGTTGCTGTTAAAGTATCATCAAATTTTCCTTTGGCTAAGGCATCTAATGTATCTTTTTCAGTAGCTCTTAACACATTGATAAAATCTTGTTCAAATTCACGAACCTTGTTCACTGGGATTTTATCCAATGATCCTGTGGTAGCTAAATAAATCATAGCAACTTGATCTTCAACTCTTTGTGGAGCAAATTGAGGTTGCTTCAACATTTCTAAGTTACGACGACCACGTTCAATGGTTAATTTGGTAGAAGCATCCAAATCAGAACCAAACTTCGCAAACGCTTCTAACTCGCGGAATTGAGCTTGATCTAATTTTAAAGTACCTGCTACTTTTTTCATGGATTTAATTTGAGCATTACCTCCTACACGAGATACCGAAATACCTACGTTAATTGCTGGACGAATACCCGCATTAAATAAATTGGTTTCCAAGAAAATTTGACCATCCGTAATCGAAATAACGTTGGTAGGAATATATGCTGAAACGTCTCCAGCTTGTGTTTCAATGATAGGTAATGCAGTTAAGCTACCACCACCTTTTACAATGCCTTTGATCGAATCTGGTAAATCATTCATTGAACGAGCGATTTCATCCGAACTATTGATTTTAGCAGCACGTTCTAATAAACGGGAGTGTAAATAAAATACGTCTCCTGGATATGCTTCACGTCCTGGTGGGCGACGAAGCAATAAAGAAACCTCACGGTAAGCAACTGCTTGCTTAGATAAATCGTCATACACTACTAAAGCTGCACGACCTGTATCACGGAAAAATTCTCCGATCGCTGCTCCGGTAAATGGAGCGTAAAATTGCATTGGAGCAGGATCCCCAGCAGAAGCTGAAACAATGACAGTGTAATCCATCGCACCTGCTTTACGAAGTGTTTGTTCGATTTGCTTAACCGTACTTGCTTTTTGTCCAATTGCTACATAAATACAGAAAACGGGTTCTCCTTTTTCGTAAAATTCTTTTTGATTAATAATTGTGTCAATACAAACAGCTGTTTTTCCTGTTTGACGGTCACCAATGACTAATTCACGTTGACCACGACCTACTGGGATCATTGCATCAATCGCTTTTATACCCGATTGCATGGGTTCTGTAACGGGTTCACGGAAAATTACCCCCGGAGCTTTACGCTCTAAAGGCATTTCGTATAGATCACCTGTTATAGGTCCATTACCATCGATAGGTTCACCTAAAGTGTTCACAACACGACCTAAAATGCCATCACCAACTTTGATTGAGGCAATTAAGTTGGTTCTTTTAACGGTATCGCCTTCTTTTACAAGGGTCGATTCACCTAAGAGTACAGCTCCTACATTATCCTCCTCCAAGTTCAAAGCAAGTGCTTTTAAACCGTTTTCGAAAACGATTAGCTCTCCTGCTTGTACATTGGAAAGGCCGTAAATACGAGCCACACCGTCACCCACTTGGAGTACAGTGCCAATTTCTTCTAATTCTGCTTGGGTTTTAGCCTGTGATAATTGCTCCCTAAGGATGGCTGAAACTTCGTCTGGTCTTACTGATGCCATATAAAAATGGTGTTTACTGAAGTTTATTAAATACTAATTAATATAAAATTTCGGGTGCAAAATTAGTTATGAAATTTCATTATTCCCATAACTTTTGCAAAAAATGACAGCATTTGTAAGACTTTTTTTAGAAAGACCCATTTTACACGAAATATTATCAAGTTAAATCATGTTAATTTTCTATTTGAAACCAATATTTATGTAACTTCGAAACTTTGTTTATGAATGAATTTTAAAATCATCTTACTATTAATTGATATCACGTATGAAAATTAAATTGGTTTCTATCTTAACCCTGATTACCGTATTTACTTGTCAAACCATTTTTGCGCAAACCAAACCAAAAATGAAGACTAAAGTCGCTTTAACTGTTTCTAAAATTCCTGTTAAAGAATTTTCTACTGTCGTAGATTCCGTTTCATACGCAGTTGGTGTATTAGTTGCACAAAATTTTAAATCGCAAGGAGTGACCTTAGATCCTAAAATGGTTGAAAAAGGTTTAGCTGCAGTATTTTCTGGAAAAGTTCCAGTGATAAGTGAGCAAGCTTGCCAAGGCGTAGTTAATTCGTACATGATGAAATTACAAGAAATGACCACGGCTGAAAAAGCGAAACAATTTTTACCTAACAAAGCTGAAGGTGAGAAGTTTTTAGCGGAAAATAAGAAAAAAGAAGGTGTTGTAACCCTTCCTAGTGGATTACAATATCAAATTATTAAAGCTGGTGATGGTCCAAAACCTTTGGCAACAGATAAAGTGAAAACGCATTATCATGGAACCCTGATTGATGGATCAGTGTTTGATTCATCTTTAGATAGAGGTGAGCCAATCGTTTTTCCAGTTAATGGTGTGATTCCGGGTTGGATTGAAGCTTTGCAATTGATGCCAGTAGGGTCAAAATGGAAATTATTTGTTCCACAAAACTTAGCTTATGGTACAAGGGCAGCAGGTGAAAAAATAAAACCTTATTCTACCTTGATTTTTGATGTTGAGTTAATTTCTATTGAGAAATAATATTTTTTAAAGGCTGTATGAAAAAGATCCTTCCTATTTTAATCCCACTTTCCCTATTGGTAGTGCTTTTTTTGCATGGAAAAAGTCAATCTGATTTTAATTCTATTGCCACCACCATTTATCAGGAGGGTGATTTACAACCAACAGCCACTCAAAAAAAAGTAGAACGCTTAGTTTACGGAATTTTAAGTAATTATCATTACCGCAAAATACCCGTAAACGACTCATTATCTTCGAAAATTTATGATGCCTATCTAAAGGAATTAGACCCTAATAAGGTGTATTTTTTGGCTTCCGATATCAAAGATTTAGAAGATTACCGTTACACCATTGATGAGCAATTGAATTTAGGGGATCTTACTTCTGCATTTAAAATTTTCAATTTGTACCAAGTTCGGATGAAGGAGCGATTTGCCTTTATACGTACAACCTTGGATCAAAAACAGGATTTTACCTTGGATGAAAATTATTCGCCTAATCGCGATAAAGCGACATGGGCAACATCCAAAGAGGAATTAAATGATTTTTGGAGAAAAGACATTAAGCGACAATTGTTGGATTGGAAGATTGGAGGGAAAGCCGATACTACCGCTGTTCGGGAGTTGAAAGAACGGTACAAACGAAGTGAAAAATACATCGCTAAAACCAAATCAGAAGATGTATTTCAGATATTCATGAACGCCTACACAGAAAGTATTGATCCACATACTTCATATATGATCCCCAAAGCGGCTCAAGAGTTTAATAAAGACATGGCTCAGAGTTTCGAAGGTATTGGTGCAACACTGCGTTTAGAAGGCGATTATGTGACAATTCAAGACCTAGTTCCTGGTGGACCTGCTTTTAGAAGTAAGTTGATTAATCCCAAAGATCGTATTGTAGGGGTTGCACAAGGGGATGACGGTACTTTTGTGGATGTAATTGGTTGGTTTACTGATGATGCAGTGAAATTGATTAGAGGCCCCAAAGGAACAGTTGTTCGATTGAAATTATTGCCAGCATCTGGAGTAACAGGATCTCCAACTTCTGAGGTACGATTGGTACGTGAGAAGATTAAAATGGAAGAACAAACCGCTAAAAAGGAAACTTTATTATTACAGCGAGATGGTAAACCCTACAAATTAGGCCTGATTACCATACCGATGTTTTATCGCGATTTTGAAGGCGCTAGAAAAAGAGAACAAGATTTCAAATCAACATCTGCCGATGTACGTAAATTTTTAAATGAATTCAAGCAAGATGGAATTGATGGCTTGGTTCTTGATTTAAGAAATAATGGAGGCGGTTCCTTGATCGAAGCGGTGGATTTAACAGGCTTATTTATTTCTCAAGGTCCTGTTGTTCAGAGAAAACAATCCGATGGTCGTATTTCTCAAGAAATAGATAAAAATCCAGATACAGTCTATGATGGACCGATGGCCATCATGATCAATCGTTTTTCTGCTTCTGCAAGTGAAATTTTTGCGGCAGCGATACAGGATTATAAACGTGGAATTATCATCGGAGAGCAATCCTACGGTAAAGGAACGGTTCAATCGGTTGTCGATCTATCCAATTATTTGAATGATGAAAAAGACGAAGTTGGCCAACTGAAAATTACTTTGGAAAAATTCTATCGTATAAACGGTAGTTCAACTCAGCATAAAGGGGTTAGCCCAGATTTTGCTTTACCTTCCGCATTTTCAGCAGAAGAATTTGGCGAAAGTTCTCAACCAAGTGCTTTGCCATGGGATATGATTCCGACAACTAGTTATAAAATCACATCGAATGTAAATCAAGAATTATTGAATAAACTTCAATCTGCTTTCCAATTCAGATTGAAAACCAAGCCTGAATTAATTAAATTAAAAGAAGACTTTGAACGTTGGAAAAAGCTTAAAGAACAAAATTCAATCGCATTACAATTGGAAAAGCGTAAAAAGGAATTAGATGAGCAGAAGAAAAAACCAGATGAATCTTTAGCGGTTATGGATGCTTTGGCCTCATCATCATCGACTGAAAGTCTTGCAGTTTCTGATAAAAAAGAAGAAAAAAAGGACGATAAACCAAAAGATAAGCATGCCAAAGATGCCTATTTAAAAGAGACTGAGCAGATCATGATTGATATGATTGCGGGTCCCAAAAAAGTGGCTAAAGTCGTAAAATAATTAAGAATGGCTGATTTAGCTCGAATATTAGAAGATTCAATTCCTTTGATCAAGGAAACAGGACAATGGATTCAATCCGTCGTACACAAAATTGAATTGAATGATATTATCTACAAAGGCAAAAACGATTTAGTTTCTTATGTAGATAGGGAAGCTGAGGCCAAATTAAAAAAAGGATTAAATGCCATTTTTCCAGAAGCTGAATTTATTGCAGAGGAAACTTCCAATGTATACGATGAAGTTGGAGATGGTTATTATTGGGTAATTGATCCATTGGATGGAACAACTAATTTTTTACACCAATTACCTATTTATGCAGTTTCAGTCGGTTTGATTTTTAATAAGCAACCAATTTTGGGGATTATATATGAACCAAATCGGGATGAAATGTTTTCAGCTGCCTTAGGTAAAGGAGCTTTTTTAAATGGTGCACCTATACATGTTTCCAATCAGGCAGACCTTAGTAAAAGTTTATTGGCAACTGGTTTTCCTTACTATGATTTTTCCTATCAAGATCGTTACATCGATTTATTGAAAAATTTGATGCGAAAAAGTCATGGACTTCGAAGAATGGGGGCTGCTGCCATTGATTTAGCTTACACGGCTTGTGGTCGTTTTGAAGGATTTTTTGAAGCTAATTTAAAACCATGGGATGTAGCTGCAGGTAAAATATTGATTGAAGAGGCGGGGGGAGTAGTTACTAATTTTTCGGGTGGAGATGATGTTATTTTCAAAGGTGAAATTATTGGTGCAGGGCCTATTTTTCCTGAGTTTGTAGAGATATTTAAAGAAGAATGGTTTAAATAAACAATGCATTGAAAATGGAAACTTTATTGATTGTGTTGGTTTTTTCCGGTGCTCTTTTCTATTTGGGCCGTATGGTTTATCTTCAGTTTTGGGGTAAAAATGCTGCAGGTTGCTCCAAAGGCTGTGGTTCTTGTTCATCAATTTCCGAAAATTTGGAACAAAAAGAACTTATTTAACATGTCATCAAAAGAGTCATCCAGTGGTAAAATAGTTGATTTTAAGATTATAAAACGAATCTATAGTTTTATCCAACCTTATCGTTTTCGATTTTGGGGATTGGTATTTTTAATCCTGTGCATGGCAGGTGTTTCGCCGGTTATTCCCTTGATGATTCGATATACCTTAGATCATTTTGTGAGTTTATCCTCCTATCAATCACTTTTACAAATGTTTTTCTGGATGATTTTTGTTTTAATTATTCAGACGAGTCTTCAGTTTTCAACAAGTTATTTAGCTGGACATCTCGGTCAAACCGTCATTCGTGATATTCGAATTCAATTGTATGAGAAAATTGTTCATTTGAAATTATCCTTTTTTGACGCGAATCCTATTGGTCGTTTGGTGACTAGAACGGTTTCTGATGTAGAAACCCTAAATGAGGTTTTTTCAGAAGGGTTGGCCTCCATCGCGGGTGATTTATTGCAATTGTTTTTAATTGTAGGCGTAATGTTTTATTCCGATTGGAAGTTAACATTAATCATTTTGGCTACGGTTCCTTTCATGGTTTTTTCTACTTATGTATTCAAGGAAACAATTAAAAAGTCCTTTAACGAGGTACGTTTAGCAGTGGCAAATTTGAACTCGTTTGTTCAAGAGCATATTTCTGGCATGATGATCGTTCAAATGTTTCATGCTGAAAATCGCGAATTAGAAAAATTCAAAGAAATAAACAAGGAACACCGAGACGCGAATATCAAAAGTATTTGGGCTTATTCTGTTTACTTTCCAGTGGCGGACGTTATTGGAGCCATAGGTACTGGTTTAGTCGTTTGGACGGCCTCAACATTTATCCTAAAAGAACAACAAAGTATAGGGACATTAACTGCCTTTTTAATGTTTATCAATTTGTTTTTTCGGCCAATTCGAATGTTAGCAGATCGATTTAATACTTTACAAATGGGTATTGTTTCTTCGGAACGAATATTTGCGCTTTTAGATTCAAATGAATTTATTCAAAATAATGGAAATGTTTTAGGAACAGATATTAAAGGAAACATTGAATTCGATGAGGTAACTTTTGCCTATAATGAACCTGAATGGGTCGTTAAACAGGTTAGTTTTTCAGTCAAATCAGGTAAAACTTTAGCAATTGTTGGTGCCACGGGTGCAGGCAAATCCTCCATTATTGGTTTGTTGAGTCGATTGTATGATTGCCAAGAAGGCGAAATTCGCATAGATGGGATTCCTTTACCTTCGTATGAAATTGGTAGCCTAAGACAAAACATTGCCATCGTTTTGCAAGACGTATTTTTGTTTAGTTCTTCCATTGCTTATAATATTCATCTTGGTGATCCTAGCATCACTCAAGAGAAAATCGAATCTGCCGCCAAGGCTGTTGGGGTGCATGATTTTATTTGTTCATTGCCAGGGGCTTATGCGTATGAAGTGATGGAAAGAGGAGCAACCCTGAGTGTAGGTCAAAGGCAATTGATTTCATTCGTACGAGCCTTGGTAAGAGATCCGAAGATTATTATTTTAGATGAAGCTACTTCTTCTGTGGATACGGAATCGGAAATATTGATTCAAAATGCCATCGCAACTTTAATGAAGGGACGAACTGCTGTGGTTATTGCGCATCGATTATCGACTATTCGAAATGCCAATCAAATTTTAGTAATGGATAAAGGTGAAATAAAAGAACGTGGAAATCATGAAGAATTATTGGCCAAAGAAGGCTTATATGCGCAACTCTATCATTTACAATTTAGTAAAGCGTGATAAATTTCTGTTAGCCCGAAAATAATGATTATCTTTGCAAGCTTATGATGATTAAAAAATATATTTTTATTGGTTTTGTAGTCCTTTTGGGACTAAGTTCTTGTGGTAAATTTGAGAAATTTCGTAAGAGCGCAAGTTTGCCTGTTAAATACAAAGCAGCTTTAGATTATTACAAAAAGAAGGAATTTGATAAAGCCGGAATTTTGCTAGATGAGATTTTGCCGCTGATGAAAGGCGATTCCACACAAGAATTGGCAACCTACTACCAAGCTTATTGTGATTTTGAACTTGGGAATTATACCTTGGCAAATAGTCATTTTAAAAAGTTTTCTGAAGTGTTTTCACGAAGTGAATACGCAGAAGAGGCGATTTATATGGCTGCCTATTCCATGTACAAAGATTCTCCTAATTATAATTTAGATCAAACTGGGACTTTAGCGGCTATTAACGAGACTCAAAGCTATCTGAATAATTATCCGGATACAAAATTTAAAGAAGAGTGTAATAATATTATTAAGGAACTTCGGAAAAAATTAGAACGTAAGGCCTATGAAAAAGCGAAGTTGTATTATAAGACTTCCCCTTTTAATATAATGAACCTACGTTCATCTGTCATTGAAATTACCAACTTTCAAAAAGAATACCCTGATTCCGATTACAACGAAGAAATGGCCTATTACAAGGTTATCGCACAATATGCTTTGGCGCAAAGTACCATTGAATCGAAACAAAAGGAACGCTTTTCAGATGCTTCAAAATTTTATTTGGAATTGGTGGATAAGTATCCCCAAAGTGCTTATATAAAACTTACAGAGGATTTGTATAGCAAAAGTTTAAAAGAGGTAGATAGAATTTCAAAATTGGAAGCAGAATACAAGGAATCTCTTGAAAAAGAAAAGTCAAGTAATTCTTCCAAAGTTGCGACAAGCCCTCAGTAGTATATTCAAAAAAAATAATCTATTTTTGCATTCTTAAATTTAATAGAGATGTCTAAGACCCAAACGAATCCATCCATCATAACTCGTGATGTTGATAAAATAGCTGAAAAAACTGGAAATGTATACGAATCTATTTCGATCATTTCTCAGAGAGCTCGTCAAATTTCAAGTAAAATGAAGGAAGAATTGTCCAATAAATTATCTGAATTTGCGTCTTCAGTTGATAATTTGGAGGAAATTTTTGAAAATCGTGAGCAAATTGAAATTTCTAAATATTACGAACGTTTGCCTAAACCAAGTTCATTAGCAATTGATGAGTTTACTGCTGATAAAGTTGATTTTAGAGTTCGAGAAGAAGGAACTGAATCTAAATAATCAATAGTTATTTTTAAAACCGATGTTTCAATGAGTTAGGTCATCTTAATTCTGAAAACATCGGTTTTTATATTTTTACGATATTTGTTTTATTTCGTTATTACCATCTAATAAATATTTTATGTCTAATTTTCGAAAACTATTCATTCTTCCTCTTTTTTTCTGGGTAATTAGTCTACAAGGCGTCTTTTCACAAGAAATTCAAGCGACTGTTACCATCAATACAGAACAATTGCAATTGGATCAACAACGAGGCGCCTCTCAAATCTATGCTGAATTACAAAGAGTCATGCAAGATTTTATCAACGGCCGCAGATGGTCTACCGATAATTTTGGTCAAGAAGAGAAAGTTAAATTAAATATCAATTTATTGTTGACCAAAGCGTCTTCTCAAGGTGATTTTGAAGCGAATGCCCGTGTACAAGTTTTACGCCCCGTTTATGGAACTTCTTATGAAACGGTCATTTTGAATATGATTGATAAAAGCTTCAATTTTAAATACCAACAAGGTTCCCCCATTACTTATAATGATAATAGTTTCAATGATAATTTAAGTTCCATGATGGCTTATTATGCCAATTTGGCTTTAGCGCTTCATTATGATTCATTTGGTAAAATGGGCGGCGATTTTTTTGTTCAAAAATTGTATAATCTGACAAACATTGCTCAAAATGCCGGTTCTGGATGGGGAACTGTTAGTGATATCCGAAGTAGAGTGGCTATTGCTGAAAATATGTTAAATCAACAGCTTTTAGGCTATCGCGAAGTCTTTTATACCTATCATCGGATTTTGTTGGATACCTTTTATGAAAGTCCAGATAAATCACGTGAGGGTATGATTGACTTATTGACTGAAATACGACAAATTAATCAAACTCGACCTGGAGCAGCTTCTATACGCATATTTTTCGACGCTAAATCAGAAGAGATTTTTTCAATCATGGATGAAGCAAGCGCTACTCAAAGGCAATCGGCTTTTGCTTATTTAAGTCTATTGGATCCTATCAGAACGGAAAATTATCGAAAGTTGATTAGGTAGAGAAGGGTTTTGATGTAATAGGTAAATAGTAATAGGTAATAGGTAAAAGGTAATAGGTAAAAGGTAATAGGTAAAAGGTAATAGGTAATAGGTAATAGGTAAAAGGTAATAGGTAAAAGGTAAAAGGTAAAAGGTAAAAGGTAATAGGTAATGGGTTTTTTTGGCACCATCTCAAAAAGTGTGTAAGTGAAAAATAGTGTTGGTTTCGGCCTTCACTATTTTTTTTTTACATTTAAACATTAATGAGATGGAATTGAAAACACAAGATTCATTAACAGATGCTTTCTTAAAGCAACTTAAGACTGGAGAAGAACTCCAAGCTTTTTTACGAGATATTCACAAGCGAGGCTTGGAGAAGATTCTTGAAGGAGAACTTGATGCTCATTTGGGCTACGACAAGTACGAAAAAACACCTAGTTCTAATGCTCGTAATGGCACGCAGAAAAAGGTGATTAAAACTGAATTTGGAGAAACCCAAATTGAGGTTCCACGAGACCGAGAATCCAGCTTTGATCCTATACTGGTTCCTAAACGAAGCAGGTATTCTACAGGTGTTGAAAACCTCATTGTTTCGCTTTATTCCAAAGGAATGAGCGTGAGTGACATCGAACAAGAGATTAAAGAGATCTATCAGTTCGAACTATCTACCTCGGCTATTTCACGTGTCACAGAGCGAATTGTGGAGGATTCTATCGCCTGGCAGAATCGCCCACTTGATGCGGTATACTTAGTGGTGTGGATGGATGGGATTGTTTTTAAGGTTCGAGAGAATTCCAAGGTCGTAAACAAAACAGTCTACTTAGCCATTGGATTAAATCGAGACGGACGCAAAGAGGTACTTGGAATGTGGTTAGGAAAAAATGAGAGTTCAAGCTTCTGGATGGGGGTATTAACGGATTTAAGGGCCCGTGGCGTTGAGGATATCCTAATTACGGCAACAGATAACTTAAACGGTTTCACGCAAACAATCCGAGCAGTTTTTCCTGAATCTCAAACGCAAATTTGTGTTGTTCATCAGATTCGCAATGCTTGTCGCTATGTGGTTTGGAAGGATAAAAAAGAGTTCTCGCGCGATATGAAACACATATATGATGCTCCTACCAAACAAGCAGCTGAAGCCGCATTCAAAGACTTTAGCCTTAAATGGGGTAAGAAATATCCTTACGCTATTCGCTCTTGGGAAGACAATTGGGATGAACTAACCGTCTTTTTTGATTTTCCTCTCGAAATTAGAAAGATTATTTACACGACGAATCTGATTGAAAACCTGAACGGAAAGATCCGTAAGTACACCAAAAATAAGCTCTCGTTTCCCACAGATGACGCACTAATGAAGTCCGTTTATTTAGCAATCAACGAAGCCACCAAGAAATGGGGTATGCCAATTCACAACTGGGGAATTATTTTGAATCAATTTTTGGCTATATTTGAAAAAAGGCTCCGAATTTAAAAGCAAATCCGAAGCCCCTGTTTTTTACTTACACAGTTTATGGGATAGTGTC
>NZ_JBPXKA010000003.1:0-444375 GCF_054558485.1 Aquirufa sp. ROCK2-A2 | reverse complement strand
GGTATGCCAATTCACAACTGGGGAATTATTTTGAATCAATTTTTGGCTATATTTGAAAAAAGGCTCCGAATTTAAAAGCAAATCCGAAGCCCCTGTTTTTTACTTACACAGTTTATGGGATAGTGTCGTTTTTTTCTCTCTTCTCTCTTCTCTCTTCTCTCTTCTCTCTTATTTAATTTCCAAAAAACAAACCCCTTCGGTTTTATCGGTCACTTTGAATCGATTATCAATTCGATGCCCGATAATCCAAACAATGGAACCTTTGCTTAAAAGTACCATGGTTTGTTTTTTAATGTTTAATGGCACCTTTTTATCCGTTAAAAAATCGCTAACCAGTTTTTTTTGATTCATTCCCAAAGGACAAAACCAATCGCCTTCTTGTGCTTTTCGGATTTCTAAGGGAAATTCTAATTTATCTGCATCCAAACATGCTATTTTGGAAGATGTAGAAGGGACAAAATTGGCATCTTTTTCTTCCCAATAAATTTGGATTGTTTGATTTCCGAATGCAATTTTTTCATCTTCCTCTTGGATCAGTGTGGGTCTAAATTCAGAATAATCTTTGCTACTGATCACCCATTGATTTCGGTCAATATTCAACACATGGCTTGGAGATTCAAATATTTTGCCAGTTTTTTCTTCACCTTGACAGGCAATAATTTGGTTAATTTGTTCGTGATTGAAATTTAATTCGCTCAAAAAGCGCTGGTTAATTACTTTTGATTTTTTGGATGGGTTGTTTTCTGTTAAGGCAACAAACTGATTTCCATTTTCGTCTACTGTTACAAATTGTTGGCTCCAAATATCACATTCCTCCTTGATCCAATATTCGATATCTCTGATTTTTTCGGACGTCTCAGACATTGTTTTTTCCAAATGATCATTTAATTCAATCAATTTTGGCATGATTTCATGTCGGATGAAATTCCGTTGATATTTGGTAGATGAATTACTGGAGTCTTCTCGCCAGGCTAATTTATGTTGTACCACAAAGTCGAAAATGTCTTCCTGACTAGCAAATGCCATTGGACGAATGATGTTTCCATTTTTAATCGGAATTCCATGAAAACCTGCTAATCCAGTTCCTCGCAAGAGATTAATGAAAATTGTCTCAGCGTTATCCATTTGGTGATGGGCGGTGGCAATTAAATCATACTTTTCTTGGACTCTTATTTCTTCAAACCATTGATACCTTAGAATTCTGGCCGCCATTTGAATAGATAATTTTTCCTTTTCAGCATATGCATTCGTATCAAAATAGATGGTATGGTAGGGTACTTTTAATGTTTTGGCCCATTTTTTGACGAATATTTCATCCGCTAACGATTCTTCTCCGCGTAAACCAAAATTGACATGTGCTATTCCAAAATTTAATTTAGCCAATTGAAATAGCTTGGAAAGGATGATTGAATCTATTCCACCGCTAACAGCTAGTAAAATTTTTTGATCTTCTGAGAATAAATTCTCTTTTCGGTTGAAGTTAATGAAGTCTTCCAGCATAAAATTGGTAAATTGCGTAATCAAATTATTTGCGAAATTAATCAATCGCTATTAGGAATGCGTCAAAAGGTAATTATTTTACAAATTCTCTTCTTGTTTATTACTTTTATTGGTCTTGCCCAAAACCAAGTGCGTATCATTAATTCCGATAGTTTGAACGGTAGTCCCAATATGAAAAATTTGGTGGGACACGTTTTGTTACAGCAGGGGACAACTACCTTAAGTTGTGTCAGAGCAGTCGTTAATGAGCTAACAAATAATGTTGAGGCCTATGGAAAAGTACGTATTGTACAAGCTGATACGGTAATTATTACAGGTGATTCTGCAACTTACAATGGAGATATGCGTCAGGCCTTTGTTGCTGGTCATGTGAAATTGGATGATCACACGATTTTATTAAATACGAATAAATTGGATTATGATCTTAACACTAAAACGGCTGTTTACAACACAGGCGCAAAAATTATTGACAAAAAATCCACTTTAACTAGTAAGGAGGGGATTTACAATACGGTTTCGAAAAACTTTTTATTCAAGAAAAATGTAAAAGTGGTGGATAAAGAGGGTGGAGGTTTAAAAGCAGATTCATTGCGATACAACACAGCTAGTAAAGAGGCTTATTTTATTTGCCCTACCGAAATAATTAACAAAAAAGATACTGTTTACACCTCAGCGGGATTTTACAATACTCAGACCAAGGTATCCAATTTCACGGGTCGCTCAACAGCGAAAACAGATGAATATATTTTGTCTGCTGATACCTTGTTTTTTGATAGTCCAACCCAAATTGGGGTGGCCAAAGGTCGAGTGGAGTTTTTGAGTCAAAAGGATCAAGTTATTTTATTGGGAGACCATGGTCGTTATGCAGGCAAAACAGGAATTACAAGAGTATATGGGCATGCTTTGATGAAAAATGCCATGGAAAAAGATACCTTGTATTTAACGGCTGACACCTTAGTGTCTATCAATTCAAAAAAAGATTCCATTCGTAAATTGTACGCCTATAAAAATGTTAAAATTTATAAATCGGACTTATCAGGAAAATGCGACTCACTCGGATATGATGTAAAAGATTCGGTGATTCATTTTTATCAAAAGCCGATTATTTGGACAAATGACTCTCAATCTCAAGCAGATTCCATTTCTTTATTTTTGGTGAATCAAAAATTACGTGAAATGCGACTAAGAGGTCATTCTTTTGTAATTTCTAAAGATTCCTTAGCTCATTTTAATCAAATCAAAGGTCGTAAAATTTGGGTCAATTTTCAGGAGGATTCTAAAATCAAACGAGTCAATGTCGAAGGTAATGGTGAAAGTATTTATTATGTTATTGATGACAAAAAAAATACCACTGGTTTGAATCGGGTGGAATGCAGCCGAATGAATATGTATTTTGAAGATAATCAAGTCAAGAAGATTACCTTTATCACCAAACCGGAAGCAAAATTTGCACCACCTACACAATGGAATGAAGATTTGCAGGTCTTGGATGGATTTAATTGGCGAATTCGAGAAAAAATCACTTTGGCTATGGTGATGGAAAAAGTTTCAGCCCCATTAAATCAGGTGAAAGTGGAAGAGAAAGAGATACAACCCATCATTTTGAAGCCTAAAAAAGAGCTTAAAAAAGTTAAAAAACCTTAAATTAATGCCTTTTGTCCCTGAAATCAAGCTGTTTGCCTAATTATCATTTTTTTGAACAATAAAGCATCGTAAATTCGTGACATCATTTTTCCTATGAAACGAATTTCTATATATCTTCTTTTTGTTTTGACGTCAATGGCCATTTTTTTTGGTGGAAATTCCGTTTTAGCTCAAAATGATCAACAGAAATCTCGTTTAAGTCTTAAGAAAAATCAATCCGCCTATATTCCCAAATTACCTATTTTATTGGCTAAACGTAGTTTTCAAGTGAAAACTACGTTGGAAACCAATTTGGATATTAAATCCAACAATTACATTAGTCAGTTTTTAAAATCATCTTATGCAGTCAATTCCAATCCAAAACAGGAAGTTATTGTAGAAAAAAAAGCATTTGAAACAGATGAGAACGATCGTTATCTTTTTATCAATGATCGTTTACAAGTAAGTAATTTGTATCCCAATCCAGCCATTGATTACGTAGATATTGACTATCAAATTTCTAATGTAGGAATGGAGGTTCGCTTAGTTATGTATAATATCTTAGGTCAAGAAATAAAGGATATTGTTTTAGATCCGTATCAGATAAATGTGCGTTGGCAATTACGAGATGTGAATAGTGGTATGTATATCTATCAACTTATGATTGACGGTCGCTCAATCGCTAGTAAAAAAATCATTGTTCGTAAAAATTAATCAGGGGTTATTTCACCCCTGATTAATTAGGAATTAGTAAGTTCCTATGGTTCTTTTGATGAAGGCCGTCAAATCAGCTCCCGTTAATAAATTTTGTGATAACAGAGCTAAATCAGCTAACTGCTTCACTAAATCCTTTTTCTCATCTTCCGATGGTAAATGGATTAATTTACTAATAATGGGATGATTGGCATTCACACTAACTTGATAACTTGTTGGCATGCTACCAAACATGCCCATTCCGCCACCTCCAGATTTAGACATATCGCTCATTCTTCGCATGAATTCATTTTGAGTGACTAACACAGGTAGTTCATCTGGAGACATCGCTTCTACACTAACGATTTTTTGTTTATCGTTGAATGTTTCTTCGAAAATCTTTTTGACTGAATCCTTTTGGTCATCTGTAAGGATTGCTTCTAATTGTATACCCGAATCAATTAATTTGTCAATTGCATCGGCATCAACGCGTTTCCATTGGGTTTTCTCAATCTTTGATTCCATGGTGTTGATGAAATGACTATCAATAATAGAACCTAATTGTAAAATAGAATATCCTTTTGTTTTGGCAGATTGAATAAAGGAGTCTTGTTGGTTTCTATCGGTTGTATATAAGTAGACTTTATTGCCGTCTTTATCCGTTTGTGCTGCTTGGACAGCCTCATCGTACTCATTCAAAGTGAAATATTTGCCGTCTGTATCTTGTAGTAGACAAAAATCTTTCGCTTTATCAAAGAATTTTTCATCTGAAATCATTCCATATTTGACAAACATACCGATGTTTTCGAATTTCTCTTCAAATGATGTTCTATCTGCTTTGAATAATTCTTGTAATTTATCAGCAACTTTTTTAGTGATATATGAATTGATTTTTTTGACATTAGAATCCGCTTGTAGGAAACTTCTTGATACGTTTAATGGAATATCTGGTGAATCAATTACTCCATGTAATAACATCAAGAACTCAGGCACGATGTCTTTGACTTCATCCGTAATAAAGACTTGTCGGCTGTACAATTGAATTTTTTCTCTTTGAAGTTGTAATTCATTTTTTACTTTCGGAAAATACAGGATACCGGTTAAGTTGAAAGGATAATCCACATTCAAATGAATCCAAAAAAGAGGTTTTTCTTGGAAAGGGTATAATTCGTCGTAAAATTTCAAATAATCTTCATCTGTTAATTCTGATGGAGATTTAGTCCAAATGGGATTTGGATTATTGATGACCTTGTCTTGAAATTCAATTTCGATAGGTAAAAATTTACCATATTTTTCCAAAATAGATTTTAATCTGAATTCTTCTAAAAATTCTTCGGAATCCTCTGCAATATGTAAGATGATTTGAGTTCCTCTATCTGATTTTTCAGCAGATGTGATACTATATTCGGTTGAACCATCACAAACCCAACGTGCAGCCTCTGAATTGTCTTGATATGATTTAGAGATGATTTCTACCTCTTTGGCGACCATAAATGCGGAATAAAATCCTAATCCAAAATGGCCGATAATTCCTTTGTCGTCACCCTTGTCTTTATATTTCTCAACAAATTCCGTTGCTCCTGAAAATGCAATTTGGTTGATGTATTTTTTGATTTCATCTGCCGTCATACCAATACCATTGTCTGATATCGTAATGGTTTTGGCTTCTTTATCAAAACTTACCTTGACTTTTAATTCGCCTAATTCGCCATTGTATTCTCCTATGGCACCCAGTCTTTTGATTTTTTGAGTGGCATCTACTGCGTTGGAAACTAACTCACGAAGGAAAATCTCGTGATCTGAATAGAGAAATTTTTTAATAATGGGGAAAATATTCTCAGTGTGAATGGAGATGTTACCGGTTTCTTTCATAAAATGTTAAATTAAAAATCTTCAATTAATTTCTTTTGTAAACAAATACAAATCCATTCATGGGTTTTATGTCATTTTGTCAGTTTTAACTTACATGAAAAAAAGATCAATTGTGATCTGTGATTTTTTCAACTGACACTTTTCTGACAACAAAAAATCACCTTTCTTTGCATACAATCACTTAATTCCATGAAAAAAATCATTTGGATACTTTTGACTAATTGTTTACTAATTCAGTTGAAAGCTCAGCAAGAATCACTTAGAATGGTTTATCCATTTTTACCTTTAGCCATTAATCCAGCGGATGCCGGTGCGAAAGGTGTGGCTTCTTTGACAGGTATTTATCGCAAAAAACCCTTGTTCCAAAATACCGGATTAATCACTTCTTCCCAACAATATTTTAGTTTTGATATGCCTATTCGGAAAGAATCTTTCGGTATCGGCTTTTTGGCATTTAATACAGATCAATCATTTGGTATTCCAACGGGAGGTATTTCTTCCAATCTAGGTTTGGTAGGTATACTTTCCAAAGATTTTTTTCTAGGACGAGATAAACATATACGATTAGGGGCCAATGTGGGATTGAATCAATTCCCCATACGTGCAGGTTTAGGTAGCACAGTCATGGGAGCAAGCTGGGGTTTAGGGGCTACATTTTTGGCGGAAGATTTTTCCCTAGGATTGAGTATTCCAACCATTAATTTAGCGAATTTGTCTTGGCAAAGTTCCAATCCCATTTATGGAAAAATGAGTTATGTGATTCATTTACAAGGAGATAATGCTTTAAAGGCCGGCACATTGATTCGATATATTTCGACTGCATCAACTTCTCAAATCAAAACGGATTTTAACGGTGTTTTTTGGTACAAAGAGAAATTAGGTATAGGAATTTGGTATCAAAATACCGGTTCTGAATTAGGGAATGAAGCCATGCTGGGTAGTGTCGAAGTTCCTTTAGGTCATTTTAGAGTCGGGTATGCCTACGACTTTTTAGGTAAAAATGTTAACTCTTCCATTTCAGGTTCTACATCATCCATCAACTCAGATTTGAACACGGGGTTTCACCAAATTTTTCTGAGGTATGAAATTGATCTCGGTAATGGTCGAATAAGAGAATTTCGTCCTTGAGTAAATCTCTTATTACTTTGACTTTAAGTAGATAAAATTTGACTTTTATAAGTTTTCAGAGTACTATTTTACTTTAGAATTTTTTCAATTAAAATTTGTTCTCTTTTTTGGAAAAAACACGTGATTTATTTGAATTAAATACATTTTCATTTCGTAAATTGCGAGGATTTTTTTAAAAGAGAATATTGCTCTTAACCAATTTATTAACGTTTGAAACTTTTTCTGATTTTTTCAGAATATATAAATTATGGATTCATTTTCCTTTATAGCTAACGCAGACACGCAGGTCATCGCTGACCTATACGAGGCTTACCAACAAGATCCCAATTCGGTTGATTCCACTTGGAAGGACTTTTTCAAGGGCTTCGATTTTGCACAAAAATGGCAAGGAGAGTCTGGAAGCCCTGTTTCAGGTGTTTCTGCAGATGCAAGTCATGTTCAAAAAGAAATGTCAGTGATTAGCTTAATAAAAGCATTTCGTTCAAGAGGACATTTATTATCAAAGACAAATCCTGTTCGAGAGCGAAAAGATCGTCGTCCTCGATTAGATTATACAGATTATTCATTGACAGAAGCTGATTTAGATACTGTATTTCAAGCAGGTTCTTTTTTAGGTATTGGCCCATCTAGTTTAAGAAAAATTATTTCTTCTTTGCATACGATTTATGCTGGGGCCATTGGATTTGAATATTCTTATATCCGAGAGGTAGATGTAAAGGAGTGGTTGAGAAATAAAATTGAAAAAGAAGCTTTGGCATTTAATCCAAGTTTGGATGAAAAAAAGCAGATTTTACAAAAATTGAATGAGGCCGTTGTTTTTGAGAATTTCTTAGGAACAAAATATTTAGGTCAAAAACGTTTTGGTTTAGAGGGTGGAGAAAGTACCATTGCTGGATTAGATGCTATCATCAATGCTGCAGCTGATGCGGGAGTAAAAGAGGCAATGATTGGAATGGCTCATAGAGGTCGATTAAACGTTCTAGCCAATATCATGCACAAGTCCTATGAATCTATTTTTGATGGATTTGAAGGTAATGTTCCTGAGCAAATTCATGGAGACGGAGATGTTAAATATCACTTAGGTTATTCGAGTAAACATATTTCTCCTAATGGCAGTGAAATTTCCTTGAAATTAGCACCTAATCCTTCTCACCTTGAGGCTGTAAATCCGCTAGTAGAAGGCTTTTGTCGCGCAAGTGCGGATGCTCATTATGGAGGTGATTATGATAAAGTTTTACCCATTTTAATCCATGGTGATGCAGCTGTTGCTGGCCAAGGAATTGTGTATGAGGTAACTCAAATGGCCAAATTGAAAGGTTATAAAACGGGTGGAACCATTCATTTTGTGATTAATAATCAAGTAGGATTTACCACAGATTTTGAAGATGCTCGTTCGGCCATTTACTGTACGGATGTGGCTAAAATAATAGATGCTCCGGTATTCCACGTGAATGGTGATGATCCAGAGGCTGTTGTTTTTGTGTCAAGAATTGCAGCGGAATTCAGACAAGAATTTAATCGGGATGTTTTTGTTGATATGGTTTGTTATCGCCGAAATGGACATAATGAATCTGATGAGCCAAGATTCACACAACCGACACTTTATGCGAATATCACTAATCACCCTAATCCAAGAGAAATTTATACCCAAAAATTAATCAAAAGAGGGGATATCGATGCCAAATTAGCTGAACAAATGGATTCTGCCTTTAAAGCTGAATTACAAGCACGTTTGGATCAGGTGAAGCAAAAAGTTCGCCCCCCCTACATTCCTTTGAAATTAGATAATGCATGGTCAGAATTACGCTATGCTGAATCAAATGATTTCAAAAAATCACCTAAAACGGGTATAACGAAAGATTTAATCGACAAAGTTGCGAAAGCTATGACTAGCTTGCCGAAGGATTTTGTGGCTTTAAAGCAAATTGAAAAGGTAATTGCTGATCGTAAGAATTATTTTGAAAAGGGCCAATTGAATTGGGCAACTGCTGAATTATTGGCTTATGGTTCTTTATTAGCAGAAGGTAAAATGGTTCGATTGTCGGGACAAGATGTACAACGTGGTACATTCTCTCACCGCCATGCTGTCTTGCATGATGCAAATACCAACGAAAATTATAATTCGCTGGATCATATTCAAGAAGGTCAAGAGAAATTGCATATTTATAATTCTTTGTTATCTGAATATGGCGTTCTTGGTTTTGAATTTGGATATGCTTTAGCCAATCCCAATGCATTGGTTATTTGGGAGGCTCAATTTGGAGATTTTGCCAATGGTGCGCAAACCATGATTGACCAATTTATTAGTTCTCATGAATCTAAATGGGGGACTCAAAATGGATTGGTTATGTTATTGCCACACGGTTATGAAGGCCAAGGGCCAGAGCATTCAAATGCTCGTCCGGAAAGATTTTTACAATTGGCATCTGAAGAAAATATGATTGTTGCCAATCTTACTACGCCTGCTAATATATTTCATGCTTTACGTCGGCAGTTAATTTGGCCATTCCGTAAACCTTTGGTGGTGATGTCACCTAAGTCTATTTTCCGTCATCCAAAAGTGGTTTCACCTGTGGAAGATTTCATAAAAGGAAGTTTCCAAGAAGTAATTGGTGACGGATTTGTTGATAAATCCAAGGTAAAGAAAGTATTATTATGCAGTGGTAAAGTTTATTTTGATTTATTGGAGCGCCAAGAAAAAGATACTAGAAAAGATGTTGCGATTGTTCGTATTGAACAATTACATCCTCTACCAATTGCTCAAATAGAAGCTGAATTGGCCAAGTATAAAAATGCGGATGTATATTTTGTTCAAGAAGAACCTGAAAATATGGGATATTGGTCATATATCATTCGTGAATTTGGATGGGGTCGTTTCAAAGGTTTGATCGCACGTAAGAAAAGTGCATCACCAGCTACGGGTTTCTTAAAAGTACATGGAGTTGAACAAGCTGCATTAATTGATAAAGCATTTGAATAATTAAATAAACGAAAGCCTCATTAAAATGGCCATAGAAATGAAAGTGCCCGCAGTGGGCGAATCGATCACAGAAGTAACTGTCGCAACTTGGAATAAAAAAGAAGGCGATTTAGTTAAGTTAGATGAAGTTCTTTGTGAACTTGAATCAGACAAAGCAACGTTTGAACTACCTGCAGAAGCAGAAGGGATTCTACACATTGTTGCGAATGAAGGTGATGTATTACCGATTGGTGCAGTAATTTGCTCCATTGAAGTAGTAGGTGCCCAAAATTCTGCACCAGTAGCCGTTCAAGAAACCACTCCGGTTGTTGATGTGAAAATCGAAGCAAGTTCAGCTGCTCCAGTGGCTACACAAGTTTTAGAAGTTAAGGTTCCACCCGTTGGAGAATCTATTTCAGAAGTTACAGTGTCTGTTTGGAATAAAAAAACAGGTGATTCTGTTAATTTAGATGAGGTTTTATGTGAATTAGAGTCTGATAAAGCGACTTTTGAGTTACCAGCAGAATCTGCAGGTATTTTGGAAATTGTGTCAGAATCTGGTTCTGTTGTACCAATCGGAGGAATATTAGCCAAAATAACAGTTGGTGCATCGAGTGTTGTTGCTTCAGCACCTGTTTCTTCTCCTTCAGCGAGCGTACAATCAAATGATTCAAATACTTCCGTTAGTAATTATGCATCAGGTCATCCTTCACCTGCAGCTGCTAAAATATTGGATGAAAAAGGTATTTCTTCATCAAGTGTTACAGGAACTGGTGTAGGCGGTAGAATTACGAAAGAGGATGCTATTCAAGCGAATATACCTAAACCTGCGGCTGCGGTATCAACACCAAGCACATCTGTTGCAGTAACAAGTAGTAGTTCTGAAACGAGAGGTACACGTCGTGAAAAAATGAGTTCACTTCGTAAAACAGTTGCAAGACGTTTGGTAGCAGTGAAAAATGAAACAGCCATGTTGACGACCTTTAATGAGGTTGACTTGAAGCCTGTCATGGATATTCGTGCGAAATACAAAGATAAATTCAAGGAAAAACATGGAGTTGGTTTAGGCTTTATGTCTTTCTTTACCAAAGCAGTTTGTGTTGCTTTAAAAGAATTCCCTTCAGTCAATGCAAAAATTGATGGAGATGAAATCGTATACAATGATTTTTGTGATGTTTCCATTGCTGTATCAGCACCCAAAGGATTGGTTGTTCCAGTAATACGAAATGCCGAGAATTTAAGTTTAGCAGGTATAGAATCTGAAGTTGTTCGTTTGGCAGTGAAAGCTCGTGAAAATAAGCTTACATTAGAAGAAATGACAGGTGGAACCTTTACCATCACCAATGGTGGAGTTTTTGGATCAATGTTATCAACTCCCATCATCAACGCTCCTCAAGTAGCAATTTTGGGAATGCATAATATCGTGGAAAGAGCTGTGGTTGTTGATGGTCAAGTAGTTGTTCGTCCAATCATGTACTTAGCTTTATCGTATGATCACCGAATCATTGATGGTCGTGAGTCAGTTAGCTTCTTGGTTCGTGTAAAACAACTATTAGAAGATCCAGCTCGTTTATTATTAGATATTTAATATTTGAATAGGCTCCTTTTGAGCCTATTCCTTTTTTCTTTTAGCCTTTATGCAAGAATTCGACGTAGTAGTAATTGGTTCAGGACCTGGTGGATATGTTTCAGCTATTAGAGCTGCTCAATTGGGTTTAAAAACGGCCATCATTGAAAAGTATGCGGTCATGGGTGGTACCTGCTTAAATGTAGGTTGTATCCCTTCCAAAGCCTTATTAGATTCTTCAGAGCATTATTACAATGCTGTTCATAGTTTTGAAGAACATGGTATCGTCATTAATAAACCCAAAGTGGATCTGGCAAAAATGATTGCTCGAAAAACGGGCGTGGTTGAAAAAATGAATGGCGGTATTACTTATTTGATGAAAAAAAATAAAATTACGACTTTTCATGGATTAGGTTCATTTGATAGTTCCAAAACAGTGAAAATTACGAAAGAAGATGGATCTTCTGAAGTGATTTCTGCCAAAAATATCATCATTGCTACGGGTTCTAAACCCACTATATTGCCATTTATTCCGGTTGATAAAAAACGAATCATTACTTCAACCGAAGCCTTGAAAATGACCGAAATTCCTAAACACTTAATCGTCATTGGTGCTGGTGTTATCGGTGCTGAATTAGGATCCGTTTACGCTAGATTGGGTTCAAAGGTTTCTTTTGTGGAGTTTGCAGAAGGCATGATTCCAACGATGGATAAAACAATGGGTAAGGAATTACAAAAATCCATTGCCAAATTAGGTGCTGAATATTATTTTTCTCATCAAGTAACTGGAGTTGAAAATAAAGGAAAAGAGGTCGTCGTAAAAGCAAAAAATTCAAAAGGGGAGGAGATCGAAATAAAAGGAGATTATTGTCTAGTTTGCATTGGTAGAAGACCCTATACAGATGGATTGAACTTGGCTGCTGCTGGATTGTCAGCTGATGAGAGAGGTAGAATTGCTATTGACGAACATACTCTACAAACTTCGGTTCCAGGTATTTATGCCATAGGTGATGTGGTTAGAGGTGCCATGTTAGCACACAAAGCGGAAGAGGAAGGTGTGTTTGTTGCGGAGGTGATTGCTGGACAAAAACCTCATATTAATTATAATTTAATCCCAGGTGTTGTTTACACTTGGCCAGAGGTTGCTTCGGTTGGAAAAACAGAACAAGAATTGAAAACTGCAGGTATCGCATATAAAGAAGGTTCTTTCCCATTTAAAGCTTTAGGAAGAGCTGTTGCTTCCATGGATGTTGATGGATTGGTTAAGGTATTGGCTGATGCTCAGACAGATGAAATTTTAGGAGTACATATTATTGGTGCACGTGCTGCTGATATGATAGCGGAAGCGGTAGTAGCCATGGAATTCCGTGCAAGTGCTGAAGATGTCGCTAGAATGTCCCATGCCCATCCAACCTACACCGAAGCTATGAAAGAGGCTTGCTTAGCAGCTACAAGTAAAAGAGCTTTACACGCTTAAATAGGCAAGATAAAGGTAATAGGTAAAAGGTAATAGGTAATAAGTAAGGTATAATTCGAATTAAGAGTCAAAATCCTATTTAAAAAAAACATAAATCCGTGTTAGACGGGTTGAATATTTTTTTAATTCCCTTCATCTATTACCTATTACCTATTACCTATTACCTTTTACCTAATAAAATCTGTTTTTTGATAATTTGATCTAATTATCAGTTTTTTTAACTTCACTTTTCTGCCTTGTATTTATTTTTGGGTAAATCAAAATACCTAACAAGATGGAAAATTATGTACTACAATTAATTGAAGATATGAAGGTGGCTGAGAGGCCAATTGAAGCTTATCATTCATCCAATGTCGTAGAAATTGACGACGAACAATCGATAGAAGATTACATACATGAAATTGAAAAATATTGTAAAGTAGATGGTTTGCAATCTATTTCAGAGATCATCGGTTTGGAAGAAATTCAATTTCCTCCGGTATCACGTTTAACTGTAGCTCAAATACGGGCCATCAATAAATCGTATATTCGATTACTTAAAACATGGTCCTTAGAAGTGGATATGCCATTAGGATTACCTCCTGATATGAAATACCGATTTCTTTTATCTGTATTGAATAGGAAGGCGCCTATCATCACCATGGGAACGGTTCATGTAGAATTGTGTGATTATAATACAAGTAATTGCCCATTTGGTAAGGAGTATTGTTCTTGTAGGCAATGGGATGAATCTTAAAAAAAAGCCTAAGCGAAGCTTAGGCTTTTTGAAATCTTAAGCTTGACCAATATTATTTTGGAGCACCTCCTACAGCACCTGTATCAGATGGCTTGTCTTTGGCTTTTTCCGCTAATTTTTTAGCAGCTCCTTGATAATCTCCAGCTTTAATGAAAGACATTTTATTCAAATCAATGGACTTTCTGGTAGCTTGTAATATTTGATCAGGAGTTAAGCTATTGATTTTCTTTTCCAAATCTTCTGACCATTTTAAAGTTCTACCTAAGTATAAGTTTGAATTCAAGGTGTTACTTAATGAATTGTCTTGAGAACGAGCTACTTGTTTGGCTTGTGTCCAAGATTTTTTCGCTTCATCAATTTCTTTTTGAGTGAATCCTTCTTTTAATACTTTCTCGATTTCTTCTTTGAATGCTGCTTCTAATTTGGTGATATTTTCAGGTGCATAAATGGCATAACCGATAAATGCCCCAGTGTTATCCAATGGACTTGCAGCAAATTGTGATCCTACTCCATAAGACAAACCTTCCTTTTGGCGAATTCTGTTCATTAATCTAGAACTTAATCCACTGCCACCACCCAACATATAATTACTTAATTCCAAAGCTGCAAAATCAGGGTCATTATCTGAAATTTTCAAAGGTTGATAGGCTAAAAAGAATGCGTTAGCTTTATCAGGAGTTTCAATGGATGTCGATTGAGCTTTGATTTCTTTGAATGAATCAGTAACACGTGTAAATGGTTTTGGCGATTTCCATGATCCAAATTCAGTTTTCAATAGTTCTTTTACAGCATTCTCGTCAAAATCACCTACAACTGAGAATGTTGCATGGGAAGCACCGTAAAAGTTTTTATAAAAATTAACGGATTCTTCTAATTTTGCGGCTTTATAATTCGCTGTGGTTTCTTCCATACTAGGTTGATATCTAACATCATTTTTCGGATAATGCCCTGTACGTAATTGATTCAATACGTCACTTGCTTTTGCCGATGGTTCGCTTTTTTGCGATTCAATGGCTGTTAGATTTTCTTGTTTCAACTTTTCGAATTCATCAGCAGGGAAAACAGGTTGCTTTAACGCTTCTGCTACTAATTTTAAAGCTGGTACTAAATTTTCTCTAGTCGTTTCAATGGAAACATTTGCTTGAGTTGGACCTCCCGAAATACTTACTCTAGCTTTGATTTTATCCAACTCATCTTGGAATTGTTGGCGTGTATGTAATTTTGTTCCCTTTGATAACATGTCAGCTGCTAAATCAGCAGCTGTAGTCGTTCCTAGCAATGATTTTTCATCACCAAAACGCAAAGTCATTTTCGCATAAACGGAATTTCCTCTCGTCTTTTTAGCTAAAAGAGCTAATTTGATACCACCAATTACTTCATTTTTGGTTCTGTTATCAATGTTACTTGGGGACGGATCAAAAGCTTCTCCTTCTGCTACAGCGGCTTTTCCTTTAAAGTCTTTAAGAATATCCGCTACATCTTGGGATTCAGGAATTTCAGATCTTTCAGGTTTTTCTGTTGGGTAAAATACGCCTGAAGTTCTATTCGAAGATTTAAAGTATTTTTCAGCTACGCGTTGAATATCGGCTGGCGTAATTTTTTCCATCATATTTCTAGTATGAAACAATAATCGCCAATCTCCTTGTGCAATGTATTCAGACAAACCAACCCCAACCCGTTGTGCATTATTCAATAATAATTCCACATTTTTAATGTTTTTCGCTTTGATACGATCTACTTCTTCTTGCGTTGGTGGAGTTTTTGCAAAATTCTCAATGGTTTCAATCATGATATTTTTGACTGAATCCAATGATTTTCCTTTCAAAACCTCAGCTCCAAAATAACTGATACCCGGTTCTTTTAATTGGAAAGAAAATCCGAATTGAGAAGAAGCTTTTTTCGTATCAATTAAGGCTTTGTATAATCTTCCAGAGGGTGCATCCGTTAATAAATCTGCCATAACATCACATGCGATATAATCTGGATGTAAACCTGAAGGGATGTGGTAGGCCATTCCAACTACCTGAACATCTCCAACGCGACGAAGAGTAACTTCTCTTTCTCCATCCTGAGTAGGTTCAGCTGTAAAGGTTTTGGTCAAAACACGTTCTGGACGTGGAATAACTCCAAATTTTTCATTGATTAATTTCAAGGTTTTGATGGGGTCAAATTTCCCTGCAACCAATAAGACAGCATTGTCTGGTTGGTAATATTTTTTATAATATGCTTGAAGATTTTCAATAGGCACTTTTTCTATGTCCGATCTTGCTCCAATGGTCGAATTACCATAATTATGCCATAAAAAAGCAGTTGAAACAATTCTTTCCATCAATACGCTTCCAGGATCGTTTTCACCCGACTCGAATTCATTTCGAACCACGGTCATTTCCGTTTCTAATTCACTTTTAGCTATTCTTGAGTTGATCATACGATCTGCCTCCATATCCAATGCCCAATCCAGATTTTCATCTGTTGATGCAAAGGTTTCAAAATAATTCGTACGGTCTAACCAAGTAGTTCCGTTAAATTGTGCACCGTGATCAGAAATTTCTTTGGCTACTTCTTTATGCTTTTCTTTTGTCCCTTTGAAAACCATATGTTCCAATAGGTGTGACATACCCGTTTCACCATAACCTTCGTGTCTAGAACCCACCAAATAGGTAATATTCACCGTAATGGTTTGTTTAGATGGATCAGGGAATAATAAAACTTTTAATCCGTTGGCTAATTTGTATTCCGTAATTCCTTCTGCGGAAGTCACTTTTTCAGGAATGGCTAAACTAGAACTACTGGTTTTAGTGGTTGGCGCAGGTTTTTGTTGCGCTTGCAAACTCGAAATTCCGCAAGAAAGCAGAAGAATCGAAAGGAATAATTTCTTCATAAATGGAAATTGATTTGTTTAGGGAAATTAAATTGCTTGGATTTTATATTAATTGAAAATAGATTTATATAAAGGGTTAGGATTGAGTATAAATGGTGTTCTTATTTTTTATACTGTTGAATTAACTTAAAGATGGCCTTTTGTGTTTCAATATTTGGAAAATATTCGAAAATGATTTCATGTTTATCATAATCCAAGAGTAATCCAGACTCCAAAAAATGAAATGCTTCTTTGAATTGTCCAGCCTTGATTAAAAATATGGCAGAGCGATAATAGAATTCCGCTTCTTCTGGTAATTCATCAATTGCAGATAACATAATGTCTGCTGATTTTTCAAAATCATTTAGGTCATAATGCAATTGTGACCATTTAATCCATGTTTGAGCAAAAAAAGAATCTAAATCAATGGATTTTTGATATGCCTCATCCGCTGAAACAGTATTACCTAAATATCCCTCAATATCACCCAAGCCCGTCCAATATAATGGATTTAAAGCATTTAACTTGAGTGCTTTTTTGATAAAATGCAAGGCTTCAAACCAGTTGTCTAGTTCACTTAAGCAAAAAGCCATACCATAATATCCTTCGTCCCATAATTGATCAATTTTGACCGATTCTTTGTAATATGACAAGGCTTCTTTTAATTTTTTTTGTCTCTCTAAACTTAATGCCAAACTACAATACAACTCAGGGTTAGGATCATCGTATTTTAGACATTCTCTAAAAGCCTCTTCAGCACTTACATAATCTTTTGTATTGAGGTAAGTGTTACCTAAATTATAAAGAGAAGAGGCAAAAGTGGGTTCAATAGCAAGGGAATATTGATAGGCATCTATTGCCTTTTCAAACATTTTCAATTTCGAATAGGCAATGCCCAAATTATACCAAGCCGTAAATGAAAAAGGATCTTTATCGATAAATTTTTGATAATAAGGAATACTTTCCTCGATTTTTCCCACTTCATCCAAGGCATTCGCTAATTCGATCAATGCATTCTCATTTTCAAAATTTATCTCTAGCGATTTTTTAAACATATCAATGGCCTCCCTTGGTTTGGACCATAAAATGTAGGTTAAACCTAAACGGAAATAAACTTCATCTTTCTCATTTGTTTGTTCCAAGCTATTTAAAAGCAACTGGATGGAAGATTCAAATTCATTTAATTGAGCAAGAAGTGAGGCTTTTACTAAAACCAATTCAATATCAGTTGGGAATAATAAAATAGCCGTTTCGATCAATTCCATTCCTTCATCAGGTTTTTGCAATTCGCCTAATATTTGAGCTTTTAGGATGATTAATTCCATGGCATAAGGAAAATGATTCAATCCTAGATTGCAAGCTTTTAATGCCTGATCAAAGTTGGCCAATGTGAAATAATGGTCTGCAATTTTCTCCAGCGTATCCATATCAAAAAAAGAGTCCTCTTCTTGATTGATCATTTTTTCAAAACGCAATAAAGAGGATTCGATATCTTCTCTATCTTCGTTATATTCTGGATCAAGCATAAAAATGATTTGAGATGGGATTGATGAACATTTCCTCTAATTTAAAGAAATTAATTTAAGACTTAAACCATATTTTGGTTTAATTTTGTTCAAATTTATGTTCAAATGTCAAAAAAATTCGCAGTCGTCGATTTAGGTACCAATACTTTCCAATTATTAATTGCTTCTTTTAATTCTTTCGATGGAAAATTAATCATCCATGAAAATCTTCAACGTGCGGTGCAATTAGGAAAAGGAGCGATGAATGGGTACGTAATTCAAGAAGAGGCCTTCAATCGAGCTCGTTTAGCATTAACAGAATTTAAGGATTTAACAGAAAAGTATAAGACCGATCAAGTCTTGGCGGTAGGTACTAGTATCATTCGAAATGCCAAAAATTCCCCTGATTTCATTCGTTTGATTGAAGATGAATTTGGTTTTCAAGTTTTCGTCATAACAGGTGAAGAAGAAGCGGAATATATTTTTAAAGGAATTTATCAATCACTTCCCAGCCATTGGTCTGATACAAGTTTGGTGATGGATATTGGAGGAGGAAGTGTGGAATTCATATTATTTCAATCGGATCAAATTATGTGGCGAAGCAGTTTTGAATTAGGAGGATTAAAATTGCAATCCTTGTTTCAAGTGAAGAATGAATTTGATCAATCGTTTAAACCTCAATTGATTCATTATATTAAAGAACATCTTCAAGAATTGTTTTTTCAAGTTCAAAGGTTTCAACCAAAAGTGCTCATAGGAGCTGCAGGAGCATTTGAAACGATTTGGGATTTAGAAAAAGCTTCCAAGAATATGGATTCTTCTACATTAAATGCTTTTCAACAATTGGACCTTGAAATATTTGATCATCACAAACGTTTGATAGAAGAATTGGATTACTCAGGCCGAATTCAATTACCTGGAATGAAAAAGTTTAGAGCCAGTATTTTTCCTTATGCAAATATTTTGATTGAAGTAGTAATGAAAGAGCTTCACATTAAACAATTATACATGTCTAATTATAGTTTAAAAGAAGGGTTTTTAAGTTATAGGGTTTTATCCAAGCCTAAGACATAGAAATTGTGAAAAAAAAATCGTAAACTTGTAAATCATTCTGAAATTAATCAATTTTCTAAATAGTCAAATCATTTATGGCATTTTCGCTAGCTACCATATTAGTTCAAGCAGGCACACAAGCCCTTGATTCTTCTGCCGCTGTCGCAGATTCATTAGTCAATTCAGAGCCAATTCAACAAGCGGCTAAAGTAGTAGAGGAATTTTCAATTTTAGACTTGTTAGGCAAAGGTGGATATGTCATGTATCCTATCGGATTGCTATTTGCTGGAGCTGTTTTCTTGTTTATTGAGCGATATTTATATATCCGTAAAACAGCCAAATTGGATGAGAATTTTTTACATACCATCAATGATATGTTGGTAGCTGGTAATGTTCAAAGTGCCATTAATTATTGTAAAACTTCTCAATATCCTATTGCAAAATTATTAGAAAAAGGACTTTCTCGTTTAGGTTCACCTATACGCGATATTGAATCAGCTATTGAAAATAAAGCGAAAGTGGAAATTTATAACATGGAGAAAAACCTGGGTATTTTAAGCGCTATTGCTCGAATTGCCCCGATGTTTGGGTTTTTGGGAACAGTAACGGGTATGATTCGTACCTTCCATAATATTTCAACTTCCAATAAAATTGATATTGCAACTATTGCAGGGGGTATTTATGAAAAAATGGTTACTTCGGCATCTGGATTAATTGTAGGTATTATTGCTTATGTGCTATTTACTTTATTGACGACGATGATTGATAGAACCATCAATAAAATGGAAATTACAGCTATCGACTTTTTAGATATTCTTCATAAGCCAGCTAATAAGGCCTAATTTTTAATTAATTCGTATGAATTTTAGAAAAAGACATAGAGAAGCATCGGAGGTAGAAACGGGGGCATTAGCCGATATTCTATTTTTCTTATTGATGTTCTTTTTAATGATTTCAACTTTGGCTTCTCCTGATGCCATTAAATTGTTATTGCCTGAAACTAGTAAGCCTCAGAGTACTCCAGCTAATGAGGTTATCCGTTTAACGGTGGATGAAAATAAAAATTATTTCATTGATGATCGTCAAATTGATTTTGCCAATTTAGAAGTAGAATTGACTAAAGATGTTCAAGCTAAAAAAGCGGTTACTTTAATTGTTCGAATGGATCGAAACCAAACTGTCCAAGACTTAACAAATGTCTATGATTTGGCTGCTAAATTAAACCTTGCAATGGTGATGGCAGCAGAAAAGAAAAAATAAAAATTATGGAAGGCTACTTAATCATAGCCCTTAAATCAATAGCCGTTTACGTGTTTATCGTAGCGGCTATTCGTGTTTTTGGGAAAAAGGAATTTGCGCAATTATCGGTTGTGGATGTGGTATTCATCCTCTTAATTTCTAATTCAGTTCAAAATGCCATGGTCGGGTCTGACTCCTCATTAATAGGTGGTTTAGTCGCAGCCTTTGCATTGTTTCTGATGAATTTTTTATTGAAAAAATTTACACAGAATAATTCCGCCTTAAAAGCATTGGTGGAGGGGGAGCCCATTCTTTTGGTTTATGAAGGCCGATTAAATCAAGAAGGATTAGTGAAAGCACAGATAAGTATGGATGAATTAAATGCTGCCATCAGAGAACATGGTGTAGACGATATTTCTCATGTCAACTTATCTATACTTGAAACAGATGGAAATATTTCTGTTTTATCGGATAATTATAAAAAATCAAGTAAAAGAAGCCATAAAGGACACCGAATTATAGGTGAAAATAACCGTTAACTTGTATCTTTGTGAATTGCTCACCTGTTTGTAAAGGTGGGAATCATTTTCTCTTCTATATTAATGGAAAAAATATTAAAGTTCGGAGGAACGAGCTGCGGGAGTGTTGACAGTATTCAGTCAGTCTTAACCATCATTGAATCCAATTGGAGTTCTAAAACAAAATTTGCCGTTGTATTTTCCGCGATGAGTGGAGTTACCAATCAGTTGTTAGAAGCTGGCAAATTAGCATCCACAGGTAAAAAACCTGCAGAGGATCTTATTTCTACGATAGAAAATAGGCATTTTGAATTAATTAAGCATTTTATTCCTGTGACCGGACAATCACAAGTGATTGCTTCTGTCCGGACTTTAGTGAATGAGTTGCGGGATGTTTTAAAGGGAATAAGCCTATTGAAAGAACTTTCTCCCAAATCATCCGATCTGTTGGTGAGTTTTGGTGAACGATTATCTACCTCTTTAATAACAGCTATATTAGCTCAAAAGGGATTACCTGTTCTTTATATAGATTCTCGAGAAATAATCAAAACCAATGACGTATTCGGTAAATCAGATGTAGATTTTATTCAAACAAATAACCTAGTACAACATTTCTTTGAGAAGAATGAAGATAAAATTGGTTTAATTACTGGTTTTATTGGTTCAAATTCTGTTGGAGAAACGACCACTTTAGGTCGTGGAGGGTCAGATTACACGGCTTCCATTTTAGGAGCAGTTTTGTCGGTGAAGGAAATTGAAATCTGGACGGATGTGGATGGAATGATGACGGCAGATCCTCGAAAAGTTTCTAGCGCTTTTACAATTCCCTTCATTAGTTATGCGGAAGCGATGGAATTAACTCATTTTGGTGCCAAAGTGATTTACCCTCCATCTTTGCAACCTGCTTTTGCTAAAAATATTCCTATTCGAGTATTAAATACCTTTAATCCTTCGTTTAATGGAACTGTCGTAAGTCGTGAAGCGACTAAAACACCTTATATCATTACGGGTATTTCTTCTATTGATCATTTAGCATTGGTGAATCTTCAAGGTTCAGGAATGATTGGTGTGGCAGGTGTTTCTGCTAAATTATTTACAGTCCTTTCCAGAGAAAAGATATCTGTTATTTTAATTTCCCAAGCTTCTTCTGAACATTCGATCTGTTTTGCTATCGAGCCACAAATGGCAGGTGTCGTAAAAGATCTTTTAGAAAAAGAGTTTTCGCAAGAGATTGAAATGGGAGATATTGAAGGAATTGATATTCAAACAAATCTTTCCGTAATAGCAGTAGTTGGAGAAGGAATGCGACAACATACTGGTGTTAGTGGCAAATTATTTTCTGTCCTAGGTAAAAATGGCATTAATATTGTTGCTACAGCCCAAGGTTCATCTGAGTTAAATATTTCTGTTGTTATTGAGCAAAAAGACTTGTCGAAAGCATTGAATGTGATTCATGAGACTTTTTTCTTTTCTCAAATTAGAACCATTCATTTATTTTTGGTAGGTGCGGGACTCATTGGTAAAACATTGTTGAATCAATTGTCTGGACAAGAGAAATATTTGGAGAAATATAAGGGACTAAGAATTAAGTTAATCGGAATTGCGAATAGTAAAAAGCAATGGATTGATAGAGATGGTATTTCTTTCACAGAAGCCATTGAGATCCTAAATACCAAGGGTATTGAAAATAATATTTCCAATTTTGTTCAAGGCATTAAAGAATTCAATTTACCTAATTCAGTTTTTGCTGATTGCACAGCGGATAAGCATATTTACCAACATTATTTGGGATTATTTAAGTCCAATATTTCCGTAGTAACTCCTAATAAAGTTGCAAATTCTGGTCCATATGATTTATATGCTGAATTGCATCAAACTGCTTTAGCGAAAGGGGTTAAATTTTTGTATGAAACCAATGTTGGAGCGGGTTTGCCTGTGATCAATACGCTACAAGGTTTAATTGCTTCTGGTGATCGTTTTACTAAAATTGAAGGTGTCTTATCAGGGACTTTATCTTTTATTTTCAATCAATTTAAACCAGGGAAATCTTTTGCCGAAGTGGTCAAACAAGCTAAAGAAAAAGGCTATACGGAACCTGATCCACGGGAAGACTTGAGTGGGATGGATGTCGCAAGAAAAATATTGATTTTGAGTCGGGAAATAGGTTTAAAATTGGAATTCAAAGATATTACCATAGAGAAAATTATTCCAGAAAATTGCGAAAAAGCGGAATCAGTGGAAGCATTTTTTGATCAATTAGCGTATTCAAATGACTTTTTTGAAAAAATGATCAATGAAGCTTATCATCAAGGTAAGGTGCTTCGTTACATTGCTACTTTAGAGGATCAAAAAATAACTATTGGCTTACGAGCAGTAGATGAAAAACACCCTTTCTTTCAAATGGATGGGGCAGATAATGTAATTGCATTCACAACAAAAAGGTACCATGATCGACCTTTGGTAATCAAAGGACCTGGAGCAGGGGCAGAGGTGACAGCTTCTGGTGTTTTTGCTGATATTGTTTCACTGGGAAGTAATTTAGCATAATAATGGAAAAGATACGTGTATACGCCCCAGCGACTGTCGCTAATGTTGCTTGTGGTTTTGATATATTTGGTTTTGCGGTTAACCATCCCGGTGATGAAATTGTATTGGAAAAACGAAATGAGCCAGGAATAATCATCAAAGAAATTACTGGTGATGATGGCCGATTGCCTTTAGAAGTTGAAAAAAATACCGCTGGCATAGCTATTCAAAAATATTTGGCATTTATCGGAAAGCCAGAACAAGGATTCAGTATTTCTTTACATAAAGATATGCCATTGGGTTCTGGATTAGGCTCTTCCGCTGCTTCAGCGGTTGCTGGCGTATTTGCTGCCAATGAATTGATGGGCAAACCATTAACTCAGAAAGAATTGCTTCCTTTTGCCATGGAAGGAGAACGGGTTGCTTGTGGTTCTGCTCATGCTGACAATGTTGGGCCATCTTTATTAGGAGGATTTGTTATTATCCGTTCCTACAATCCCTTAGATATCGTTCAAATACAAACTCCTGCTGATTTATTTGCTAGTATTGTGCATCCTCAAATAGAGGTAAATACAAAAGATGCTCGTGGAATTTTGGATAAAGAAATATCCTTATCTACAACCATTACACAAATGGGAAATGTAGCCGGTTTGGTTGCTGGATTATTATTGCCAGATTATGATTTGATTGGCCGATCTTTGGTGGATGTGATCATTGAACCTTCCCGTTCTATATTGATTCCTCAATTTGCAGAAGTGAAAGCAGCAGCGCTTCTTGCAGGAGCTTTGGGCTGTTCTATCTCGGGTTCAGGACCATCTTTATTTGCCTTGTCTAAAGGGAAAGAAACCGCTCAACTAGTTGCGAAGGCTATGGAAAATGAATTTGCTAAAGTGGGTATAGGTTCGGAAAGCTATGTTTCAAATATTAATCAACAAGGTCCAATGATTTTGCCCAATTAAGCTTTGGGATGTGCTTGTTGATAAATTTGTTTCATCTTTTCCATCGAATTATGCGTATAAACTTGTGTTGCTGCTAAATTGGCATGCCCCAATAATTCCTTAATTGCATTTAAATCTGCTCCTTGATTCAATAAATGGGTGGCATAGGTATGTCGCAAGGTATGCGGTGATAATTTCTCTAATGTACTTACTTCCGATAATTTGGTTTTGATTAATCGCTGAACGAACATCGGGTAAAGAGCCTCTCCTTTATCTGTTAAAAGTAAATTTTCATGTTCAAATGGACAGATTTCCAGATATTTGATAATTAAGTCCGTCAACATATGTGGAATTGGAATGATTCGTTCCTTGTTTCTTTTTCCTAAAACCCGGAGTGTATGGTTGATGAAATTAACAGAACTACGTTGGATAGAAATTAATTCAGCTAATCGAATACCTGTTCCATATAATAATAGAAAAACCAAATAGTTTCGATGTTCTTCAAATGTGCTTAATACAATATCTTGTTGTAGTGATTCTGTTTCACTTTCTCGTAAAAATTGAGGTAGTTTTTTTTGAGTTTTGACCATTTTTATCGAACTCATTGGATTGTCACTAATTCTCCCAGTTCGAAGTAAATAT
This sequence comes from Aquirufa sp. ROCK2-A2, assembly GCF_054558485.1. Classification (NCBI taxonomy): domain Bacteria; kingdom Pseudomonadati; phylum Bacteroidota; class Cytophagia; order Cytophagales; family Flectobacillaceae; genus Aquirufa; species Aquirufa sp. ROCK2-A2. The sequence continues at coordinate 419,539 of NZ_JBPXKA010000003.1, read as the reverse complement.
TTATAAAACGTGCGTAAGGTGGCAATTTTTCGATTGATACTCCTGTTTTCAATGGACTGATTGGATAATTCAATAATCCATTGTCGAATGTCTTTGTGGTTTAATTCAATTAGTAATTTGGGAGGAAGAAAGGTGTCTAGGAATTGGCTAAACTGTTGTAAGTCAGTAGAGTAGGAGGTGATGGTATGCTGGCTTAGTCGCCTTTCTATGGCTAGGTGTTCCAAAAAAAAATTGACTATTTCGCGATTCATAATCGAAAATAGTCAATTATTTATGAAAATACGAGAAACTAGTTGTTTACGTTTCCGTAAGTCTTTTGCTTGTAAGATGCACGAATTAATTCAGTACGACGAGCAATTGAAGGCTTTTCGAAAGCTGATCTTCTACGTAATTCTTTTACTACACCAGTTTTCTCAAATTTCTTTTTGAAACGCTTTAAAGCTTTATCTATCGACTCGTTTTCTTTGATTGAAATAATTAACATGTACGTATTGATTTTTAAATTGTCCGCAAATATACGAATAGGATTTTTAAAATACAATAAGTGATTCTATATTTTATCCATATTTTTTCACAAGTCGGTCCGATTTTTTTAACTATTTTTGTGTTAAATTAAATTTTATGATGTCTCAATTTTCTCGAACAACCGTAACAGCAGCTTTGATTTATGCCAATGGCCCCATACATATTGGGCATTTAGCCGGATGTTATCTTCCTGCAGATATTTATGTAAGATTTTTACGTCTGCAAAAAAAGGATGTTATTTTTGTTTCAGGAACAGATGAGCATGGAGTTCCCATTACGATTAAGGCTCAAAAAGAGGGTAAGACGCCTCAGGAGGTAGTAGATCATTATTATGGAGTTATTAAATCTTCCTTTGAGGATTTTGGTATTTCTTTTGATATATATGGCAGAACATCTGATTCCGTACATCATCAATTATCTCAGGAATTCTTTTTGAATTTATACAATAACGGTCAATTTGTAGAGGAAATAACTCAGCAGTTTTATGACGAAGAAGCGGGACAATTTTTGGCAGACCGTTACATTGTGGGTGATTGCCCATCTTGTAAGCAATCGGGTGCTTATGGAGATCAATGTGAAAAATGTGGTACTACTTTGTCGCCCAATGAATTGTTAAATCCAAAATCTACATTAAGTGGTTCTTCACCTGTTTTAAAGCCAACCAAAAATTGGTTTTTGCCTCTGGATAGGTTTCAACCTGCTTTGGAAAAATACATTGCTTCACATCCTGAGTGGAAATCGAATGTGACGGGCCAAGTTAAATCTTGGTTGCAGGAAGGTTTGCGTCCTCGTGCTATGACACGTGATTTAAATTGGGGTGTTCCAATTCCTTTGCCTGACACGGATGGTAAAGTTTTGTATGTATGGTTTGATGCCCCTATTGGTTATATCTCCATGACAAGCCAATTAAGGCCCGATTGGGAGAAGTATTGGAAATCGGAAGACTCTAGAATTGTACATTTTATCGGTAAGGATAATATTGTCTTTCACACCTTGATTTTTCCAGCCATGTGCATGGCGCACGGCGATTATCAATTGGCTGACCAAGTGCCAGCCAATGAGTTTATGAACTTAGAAGGCGATAAAATTTCCACTTCAAGGAATTGGGCTGTTTGGTTGCATGAATATTTACAGGACTTTCCGGGCAAACAGGATGTTTTGAGGTATGCCTTGACAGCTTCTAGTCCTGAAAGTAAAGATGCAGACTTCACTTGGGCTGATTTTCAGACGAAAAATAATTCGGAATTAGTAGCTATTTTGGGAAATTTCGTAAATAGAGCATTTGTGTTAATAGATAAGAATTTTGATTCCAAGGTGCCAACCAAAGGGGATTTGACCTCATTAGATAAGGATTTAATGGAAGCGGTAAATGAGATTCCCGGGAAATTGGCCTTCGCTTTAGAGAATTATAAATTTAGAGATGCTTTGGTTTTAGCAATGGAAGTAGCAAGGCTGGGGAATAAATATTTAGCAGAGACGGAACCTTGGAAATTAATGAAGGAAGATACTGCTAAGGCAGGTTCTGTTTTGAACTATGCTGTTCAATTGGTTGCTCATGTAAGTATTGCTTTAGAACCATTCTTGCCATTCACAGCTCTTAAATTACGGAATGCTTTAGGTTTGGCAGATTGTGATTGGTCTATGATTGGGAATTTTACCTGCATTTCAGATGGTCAACAATTAATTAATCCAGGCTTATTATTCGAGAAAATTGAAGATTCTGTCATTCAAGTTCAAGTGGATCGATTAAATGACACAAAAAAATCGATGGAAATGGCTAGTAAATTATTGCCTGAAATAAAGGAAACGGTTAGCTACGATGATTTTGCGAAGTTGGATCTTCGTTTGGGAACAATAGTGGCTGCTGAAAAAATGGAAAAAAGTAAAAAACTATTAAAATTGAGTGTAAATGATGGTTTTAAAACTCGTATTATACTAAGTGGAATTGCTGAATCCTTTACTGCAGAGGAGGTAATAGGTAAGCAAGTAACTTTTTTAGCCAATTTAGCACCACGTAAAATGATGGGTTTAGAAAGTGAAGGAATGATTTTAATGGCAGAAGGACAAGATGGGAAATTGGACTTTTTGATGCCAGGTTCCAAGATGTGGAATGGTGCGAGTATCAATTAAATTTTTCTAAAAAGCTAGTTAAAAAAAATAAGGCCAGAAGAAACTTCTTGCCTTATTGTTAACCTCTAAACCTATTTAACTATGAAAATTTATACAAATATAGTACATTTTTGTTAATTATATAAGTTTAGTGCAAAAAAAAATAAAAAAAAGGTGTTGTTATGAACGACACCTTTTTTGATTACCTCTAAACCTATTTAACTATGAAAACTACTAACAATCTATTTTTATAAAACAATTATCAATTCTACTTGATTCTCAGAAAGTGGATTTAACTCATTTTCTACAACTGGATTTTGATCTAAAGAAGCCCAAATTGCATTGATAGCCTTTGCCGATTTGTTAATTTCTTTTATCCAATTCAACGACTTTTCATCAGAAATATTTTGTGCCTGGCTAAAAATCGATTTAATTGTTTGATTGAATATTGCTTTTTCCTCTTTGTTAATAACTAAATAATTCATCTGATTGTTTTGATAATCTTCTAAGATGGAGATGGTCAAACTTGCTGCAGATGATTGTGTTTTTGAATTATTCTTATTTATTAAAGTCTGAATTTTTTCAGAAAGAGTCTCTTTGTTTACTGACATTTTTACTGTCGAACCTTCTACATTAGAAGTATTACCGCTTGCATTTACCGCTGTTGTGATTATGCTTAGTCCAACTAAGCAGCTAATCGTTAAAATTTTGCTTTTCATAAGATTTGTTATATTTAATACTTAAATCAACAATGCAAAATTATTGTATTTTTTTTATATCACCAAACTTTGTTTTGAACAATTTTTGAATGCTTAGGATTAAAAATTCTTTAATTTAATGACTTTTCGGAATTTTAATTATATATTTTTTAAATAAACCAAATATTATTTGGCTCATTTGTTTTTATCTTTTGAATAATTCTAATTTTATTTTTTCGGAAAAATTATAATATTCTTTTAAAAGTACAATTATTGGTTGTATTTGTTCATTGTTTTTTGAATGCCCTCTAAGCAGAAATTCTCGATAATTGTAATTGTCCTATCCAGAATGAAAGGAATTACTTCAAATTCTTTCTCCGAAAAGTTACCAAGAACATAATCTACCTGACGTCCTTTTGAAAATTCACTTCCTACTCCCATTCTTAGACGAGCATATTCTTGCGTATTTAGTGATGCTTCTATACTCTTCAATCCATTATGTCCGCCTGCTGATCCTTTTGGTTTGAGGCGCAGTGTCTCAAATGGTAGCGCTATATCATCGGTTAATATGAGTAGGTTTTCTTTTTCTATTTTTAATTGTTGACACCAATAATTCACCGCCTTTCCACTTAAATTCATGAATGTATTGGGCTTTAATATATAAATTTGATTTCCTTTTAATCGATATTGGCTGATTGAACCTAATCGATCATTGGAAAATGAAATGTCTTTTTGTTTGGATAAATAATCCAAAGCCATAAATCCAATATTATGTCGGGTAAACAAATATTCAGGTCCAATATTCCCTAATCCTACAATTAAATAATTCATCTTACCATTTTTTTTACAAAAATACATTCAAATTTTTTAGAAGCGGACTTTGGACTTAACTTCGTTAAAAATTTAATTTTCATGAGAAAAATTGCGTTTATCACAGGAGCTAGTTCGGGTATAGGTCGTGCTAGTGCTCTTTCCTTAGCCAAAGAGGGCTTTGATTTAATTCTTTGTGGTCGCAGAGTAGACGCTTTATCTAAGTTGGCTGAAGAAATCGGAACTTCTACTTTACTATTAACTTTTGATGTTGGTGATAATCTTCAAGTGGTCAATTCCATTGATTCCTTGCCATCCGATTGGAAAAACATTGATGTTTTATTGAACAATGCAGGTAATGCGCATGGTTTGTCAGCCATTCAGGATGGTGAATTAACAGATTGGGAAGCTATGATGAATAGTAATGTGATGGGTTTATTGCATGTTTCAAAAGCCATTATTCCTTTGATGATTCAAAACAAAAAGGGTCATATCATTAATATTTCCTCCATCGCAGGAAAACAAGTATATCCCAATGGAAATGTGTATTGTGCGTCTAAAGCTGCCGTAGAAGCCCTTTCTCAAGGTATGCGCCAAGATCTAAACACTTTTGGTATCAAGGTCTCAAATGTAGCTCCAGGAGCTGTCAATACTGGATTTTCTTCCGTTCGTTTTAAGGGAGATCAAGCTAAGGCGGATGCTGTTTATCAAGGATTTACCCCTTTGATTGCTGAAGATATAGCGGATTTAATAAAGTATATCGTTTTGGCGCCTGCACATGTAAATATTGCCGACGTAACCATATTGCCTAGCGCTCAAGCTTCAGCTTCACAAATAAAACGAGATGCTTAATTAAGTCGTTGACGAACTGCTTCGAATATTATAACGCCAGCTGCCACAGATACATTTAAGGAACCTACTTGACCACTTTGAGGAATGGATGCTAATTCATCCACTTTTCGAAGTAATTCATCAGATATACCATCTTCTTCTGAACCCATTATAATGGCTAATGGTTCTTTTAAGTCCATTTGATAAATGGAATTTTTGGTTTTTTCGGTACAAGCCAACACCTTTAAACCTGAATTTTGTAGGAATTCAACCGATGTAATGAGACTTTCTTCTTTACAAACGGGTAAAAAATTCAATGCTCCAGAAGATGTTTTCATTGCATCCGCATTAATTTGAGCGGCTCCTCGAGAAGGAATAACAATCGCATGTGCTCCAGCACACTCGGCTGTTCTAGCAATTGCACCAAAGTTTCTTACATCTGTTATACGGTCCAAGACCAAAATCAATGGAATTTGTCCTTTTTCAAAGGTATCTGCAATGACATTTTCTAATTTAGCATAATGAATAGCAGATACGAAAGCTATTGCACCTTGGTGATTTTTACGAGTAATTCGGTTAAGCTTTTCTAAGGGAACTTTTTGAACTTGAACTCCTTTTTCCTTTGCTAAATCCAAAATCTCCACATTCCCTAATTCTCGTTGAACCAATAAACGATCAATTTCTTTTCCAGACCTTAATGTCTCTAAAACGGATTGAATGCCAAATACAAATTCTTTATTATCTGTTTTTGGAGTTGTAAAATGTCTGAATGGCTTTCTAAATGAATTTTGATCTTTCTCTATTGACACGACGTTATCTTGATTTTGTACAAAGTTCGGTAATTTTTTCGGTATTTTTTTTATTCTTTTATTTATGGCTTTTTAAGTTTAGCTTGATTAATCTATTAACTCATTTTAGAATAATGATTACCTTTGTACTCAAATTTTAAAATATGTATAAAACGACTGAAATAGCCTCCTCTGAAATCGCGTCTGATAATCCTATCCATCAACGTTTATTGTTTCCTTACAATTATGTCAGTTCTTTGGTCAATGGAAATTTGTTGGAAATTGGTTGTGGAACAGGCAGGGGTGTAGCCGTACTTTCAGATAAAATTGATCACTATACAGGTATAGATAAAAATACGGAATTACTTGAAAAATTGAGTGGAGAATATCCTGCTTTCAAGTTTATTGATATGTTTTTGCCACCATTGAAGGATATACCTTCAGATACCTATGATTTTGTAGTGACCTTTCAAGTAATAGAACATATAGAGAATGATGATTTCTTTTTACAAGAGGCAGCTCGCGTGTTAAAGCCAGGTGGAAAATTATATCTTACCACCGTTAATAAAAAATTTTCTTTAACCAGAAACCCTTGGCATGTAAGAGAATACGAAGCTATTTCCTTGGAAAATATCATGAAAAAACATTTTTCTCAGGTTATTACACAAGGAATTCATGGGAATGAAAAAGTTTTATCTTACTACGAAGAAAATAAAAAATCAGTTCAAAAAATTACTCGATTTGATATTTTTAATCTTCAGTATAATTTACCAAGAACCTGGTTACAAGTTCCTTATGATATTGCGAACCGTTTAAGTCGGGTTATCGCTTCCAAATCAAATCATCAATTAGTTAATTCCATCCAAGTGGATGATTATTATTTGAATGACCAACCTGATACTTCTTTTGATTTCTTTTATACGGGTATTAAATAAGCCATGGATTTTATCAATGAGGAAATAGAAGATTATTCCACTCTTTTTTCGGATCCGGAAAGTGATTTATTAAAAAGGCTAAATCGGGAAACTCATGCCATGGTTTTGCAACCTCGGATGCTGTCAGGTCATTTGCAAGGTCGGTTTTTATCCATGATATCCAAATTGATTCAACCGAATTTAATTCTTGAAATAGGAACCTACACTGGATATTCGGCTTTGTGTTTAGCTGAAGGACTTACGGACGCTGGAAAATTGATTACCATTGATGTCAATGAAGAATTAGAAACCTTTACACGTTCCTTTTTTGATCAATCACCTTGGAAAAATCAAATTGATTATCGCATCGCCGATGCAAAAAATGAAATAGCTAATATTGAAGGCCCTTTTGATTTGGTATTTATTGATGCAGATAAAAGAAATTATGCCATGTATTTTGATTTAGTTATCTCTAAAATGCGTCAAGGTGGTTTAATTTTAGTTGATAATGTTTTGTGGAGTGGTAAAGTGGTTCAAGAAAACGCCAATGATAAATCAACCAATGCTTTAAGAGCATTTAATCAAAAATGTGTTGAAGATCCCCGTGTGGAAAAGATGTTATTGCCTCTAAGAGATGGCTTGTATTTGCTTCGAGTTATTTAAGAGGTGTTAATTGGATTTTTTGTCCAACACTGATAGCTTGATTAGCACCCAAAGAATTCCATTTTCGGAGATCCTCGAGGGATATTTGATACATTTTGGCAATTCTGAAAAGATTTTCTCCTCCTTTCACTACATGAAAAGCAGGTTTTTTTTGCAATAATTTTTCAGTCGTTTTTATCTCTTTCTCTACAATTAAAGGTGCTACTTTATGGATACTTGTATCCACTTTTTTCTGAGGTAATTGAGAATCCACCCAATTGGATTTTGCCTCTTTTTCCGATTGAATATTTATTTCTCTGCTAATAGCAGGTTCGATCAACAATGGTTCTTTGTCGATTTTAGTGCTAACTTTTCTTTTAGTAAAATCTTCCTTTTGCTCTTCTACGACAATTTTCTCCTCTATTTCTTCTTCTTTTTTGGGTAGTTTTTCAGCTAATCTTTGCGCTTTTTCATCCAATTTTTGAGAAATAAGTTCTAACATGGGAATTTTTCTCAAGTACTTAATGGGTTGACCTATGCTCAATAATGAATTCATTTCTAAATCATTCAGCTTTAAAATAGCATCTAAGCTCATACCATATTTATGCGCAATGCCAGTTAAATTGTCACCTGGTACAATTTTGTGAATTTTAACTTCCACCTCATTACTTAAGATTTCCTTGTACTTCTTTTTGGGATATAATCCTTTATCTTTTTGTACCGGTAAATATAATTTAGTTGAATCAATGGAAGCAGTTAAGTTATCATCATCAATCGGATTGACATCTTTTATGCCTGTCTGACTAATTATGGGTTGAGACTGTGTTTCTGAAACAAATTCTGAAACATTGGATGGGTGATAAATCGTGTAGGATTTATCGTTAGGTAAATAATCTTTAAGAATCCATGGATTGTGTTTTTTTAATTCATCAAAACTAATTTTTAGTTCATCTGAAAGTTCATAAAGATTCTTACCTTCGACATTATTATAACACACTAAACTAACATCATTTTTTTCAGCGGAAGGATCGCTGTAACATCCAACTTGATCCTCCCAAAAATTCTTGTACGCTAGAAAACGTAAAACGTACCAATCAGTGGATGAGTCGACTTCAATTTCAGTTTTATTAATCCAATTAGGATAATAGTTTGATTTCTTTAAAGTCCCTAAGCCTACCCGATACGATAGTAATGTACTTAGCCAATTATTCAAAACACCATTATTCCGAGTAAAATAGTTAACTGCACCTTTAGTTGCTTCTATAATATGTTTTCTTTCATCTACATCTTGATTAACCTTCATCCCCACATCTTTCGCTGTTTCCAGTTTAAATTGCCAATATCCGACTGCTTGGGAAGTAGATACTGCGTTTGGATTTAAGCTACTTTCTTGAACGCACAAATATTTGAACTCATCTGGAATATTTCCTTGTTTTAAAATGGGTTCAATTACGGGGAAGTATAACCTCATTTTTGCAATTAATCCCGCGACATATTTACGGTTGCCACTAATCATATTCCATTCTTTTTCCAAAATAGGTTTTGCCGAAGGATGTATGTGTACCTTAACATTTCCAATAGAGACACTATCTGGAATATTTTGATAAGCTAAACCTGGAAGAGTTAGAAATATCAACAGGAAAAGAAACAAGTTCTTTTTTAGCATGTTATGGGATAAAAGTAATAATCAATGCAAGTAATAATTATTCTAATGACAAAAATATCAAATTTATTTGACTAGAACGTTTTTTGGTGACCTTAAATTGTGTAAATCTTTTGTTTGTATGCCCGAACTTCTTTTACCTTTGTTGACAAATTAACTAATATGATTTTAATAGATGATACGGTAATCAGTGAAGATGTAGCTGATGAGTTTTTTGTTTGTGATTTAGCGAAATGCAAAGGTGCCTGTTGTGTGGAGGGAGATTTAGGCGCACCTCTGGAAGAAGAAGAATTAGGGATATTGGAACGTATACAAGACGATATTAAACCTTTTTTGTCTGAAATTGGCTTGCAAGAAATTGCGCAATCGGGTACTTGGGTAAAGGATGAAGATGGTGACTTTTCAACTCCTATCATTAAAGGTAGAGAATGTGCCTATGCCATTTACGATGAAAAAGGATATCTGAAATGCGGAATTGAGCAAGCATATTTTGCAGGTAAAACCGATTTTCGTAAACCTATTTCTTGTCACTTATATCCCATTCGAATTGCTAAATTAGCGGAATATCAGGCAATTAATTATGAAAGATGGACCATTTGTTCGGATGCTTGTTCGCATGGAAAAGAATTAGGTGTTCCTGTTTATAAATTCTTAAAAGATCCGCTCATTCGTAAATTTGGTACCAAATGGTATGCTGAGTTAGAAAAAGAAATTGCGGAAAGGAAGGAAGAAATCTAAATTTATTCCTAATGAATTCTTTTGATCCCATCTATGAGGTTGTTCAATTAATTCCATATGGACGTGTTAGTTCATATGGTGCGATTGCATCTTATTTAGGTATGAAAGGAGGGGCAAGAATGGTTGGATGGGCTATGAATGCTAGTCATACCTTAACTGATGTGCCGGCTCATCGAGTAGTTAATCGTATGGGTCTTTTAACTGGAAAGTCTCATTTCGGAGAAAATAGAATGCAAAAATTACTGGAATCCGAAGGGATTATTGTGATCGATGACCAAATTGTTAACTTTTCTCAAGTGTTTTGGGATCCATCCAAAGAACTTATTTAAGTTCGTTCAGGTATTTTTTACCTCCAAGCATTCGCATTTGTCGTTGAATGGAATTAGTTCTTCTTAGCACATAATTGGAAGGGTTTTCAATCGAAAATCGAATAGGATTTGGTAAAACAGCAGCGATTCTTGCGGCCTCTGATCGACTAACTTCGAGAGCTGAATGTTGGTAATATCGACGGCAAGCTGCTTCTACACCAAAAGTCATTTTGCCTGTTTCTGCCACATTTAAATAAACCTCTAAAATTCGCTCTTTGCCCCAAATTAGTTCAATCATAAAGGTGAAGTAAACTTCTAATCCTTTTCTTAAATAACTTCTATCTTGCCATAAAAATACATTTTTGGCTACTTGCTGGGAAATTGTACTTGCACCTTTAATCTTTTTCCCCTTTAAATTATTCTTTAATGCTCCTTGTAAGGCCTCAAAATCGAATCCGCTATGAGTAGGGAATCTTTGGTCTTCCGAGGCAATGACTGCCAAAGCGCAATTTTTATCAATTTCATGATAGGGGGTCCAATTACTATAAATTTTACTTTCTTCCCCAGATTTCAATGCTTCTATTTTACGTACAAACATGGTTGGAGTAAAATAAACTGGAATGAATTTGAGTAAGAAAATGGCTATTATGGATGCTATCCATAAATAAAATAAAACTTTCAGTAATTTTTTAAAATAGTATTTTAGGGTATGTTTAGGCTTCGGATCTATTTCATTCGAAATGATTTTTTCGAATTTTGACGCTGTTTTTTTGTTGCGTTTGGTATTCGATATATCAATTCGTTGGGCCATACTATTTTGGAGGGTTAATTTTCAGATTGCAAAAATACAATTCTCTTTTTAATTCATGAACTAAACGATGAAAATATCGCTACTTAATTTATCAGCAATAATTCTGCCTTTTTGATTTAGTATAAAGTGATTCCTTTCAATTTTACCATATTTGTCAATAACCCATCCATGAATGGTTTCAATTTGTTCATTGGAACCTGCATTTTTGATATATTCAAGGTCTATTCCCCATTGGGTCCTCAATCGAGTCATGATGTATTCATTCAATTTATCTGCCTCACTCAAATGTTCGATTTCCGCATTAATCAATGAATTTTCGATAGATTGGCAATATTTGATATTGTTGGAAACATTCCATTGTCTACTGATTCCATTGAAACTATGGGCGGATGGTCCAATTCCCAAGTATTCTTCTTGCATCCAATAACTTGTATTGTGTTGGGAATATTTTCCATTTTTGGCAAAATTGGAAATTTCATATCCTTCAAAGCCATTTTCTTCCAATAAATCATGGGTAATTTGAAATTGTTTCGCCATTTCACCATCTGGAATTTCTTGAAATTGATTTTTACTCTTGCGAACTCCAAAGACTGTTTTGGGTTCAATTGTTAAACTATAAGCCGATATATGTTGCACATCTAATTCTACCGCTGTCAAAATATCTTTTTCCAATTCTAAGCGAGTGCTTCCAGGAATTCCGAAAATCAAATCTACGCTAATGTTTTTAAATCCAGCCATTTGAGCATTTTGGATGGCTAATTTAGAGGATTCTGTATTGTGATTTCGATGAAGGAAAACTAAATTTTTGTCTTGAAAGCTTTGAATACCAATGCTTAATCGATTGATTCCTTTATGTTTCAAAATGGCTAAATATTCTTTGCTTAGGTCTTCTGGATTTGCTTCAAAGGTAATTTCTGCATCATGTGATACATAGAAATGTGCATGTATTTTATCGAAAATTTCATCTAATTCGGAAGAATTTAATAGGGAAGGAGTACCTCCACCGAAGTAGATGGTTGATAAAGTGGTATGGTGTAAGTAATTTTTTTGCAACTCAATTTCTTTTAAAATTGCATTAATCAACTGCCTCTTACCACTTAATTGAGTTGAAAAATGAAAGTCGCAATAATGACAAGCTTGTCTACAAAAAGGAATATGTAAGTAAAGATGCAAAATGTTGAATTTAGGGTTCAAATATCAAACAACTTAAACGCTTTGGATCTAGCATTTCAATAGCTAATTCCTGGATTTTTTTTGCTTCTATGACGTTGATTTGTTCGAAAATTTCTTCCAAACTCTCTATTTTTTCGCGATCTAATAAACTTTTGGCCATCATCAACATAAAATTCAAATTCCCTTCCTCAGCCATAGCTAATTGTCCCTTTAATTGTGACTTTATTTTTTGCAATTGATTGGGACTAAGTATTTTATCTTGTAGCTTTTCAAATTCTCGATGGATTAATTTGATTGACTTTTTGACTTGATTGGGTTCTGTGCCAAAATAGATAGCCCAAAATCCAGCATCCATATATGAGGTGAAACTTGCTTCAATCGAATATACCAAACCATGTTTTTCACGAACAGAGACATTTAATAATGAATTCATACTAGGTCCGCCCAACAAATTGATTAGCATAAAAAAGGCTAAACGATCTGGATGTTCAATTCCAAACGATTGCCTTCCAATGGCAACATGCGATTGAGTAATTCCTCTTTTTACCACTTTTTCCAATGGAATCATTTCAGCTGGAATGATTCTTTTTTGAATTTGTTTTTTGGCTGGAATATTGCCTAGATGTTTTTCTGCCCATTTGAAAACTTTTTGATGATCAAGTTTTCCAATGGATGAAAATACAATTCGATAGGTATCTAAATTATTCTCAATAAATTGATTTAAATCGGTATTTTGAAAAGAATTAACCGTCTGGTTGGTACCCAAAATGTTCATCCCTAAAGGATGGTTAGGGAATAATAATTCGTCGAAATCATCTTGGATAGCTTCTTCAGGAGCATCGTAATACATGGACATTTCTTCCAAAATTACACTACGTTCTTTCTCTAATTCTTTACTTGGAAAGGTTGAATGAAAGGTGATATCTGTTAATAATTCTAATGCCCTCTCGTAATACGGAGAAAGAACAGAGGCGTGAAAACAAATCTTTTCTTTGGTTGTATAAGCATTTAATTCACCGCCAATGACTTCTAATCGATTGATGATATCGATGTTGTTTTTCTTGTTAGTTCCTTTAAATGCTAAATGCTCCCAAAAATGAGCGATTCCTTGGTTATCTAAATTCTCATCTCTACTACCTATATCTAACATAATTCCCATATGGGATATTTCTGTGTGAACCACTTGTCGGTGAACAATGGTGATTCCATTAGAAAGAGTTATGCTTTGAATTGAATTCATGTAGGGGAAATTGACTAAAAATGTCTCAAATTTAACTAAATTTATGGCCAATTCATTCTTTTTTTTCAAATGGGCTTCTCATCCAAAGTATTAATTATACAAACAGCATTTTTAGGGGATGCCATTTTAGCCACATCCTTGCTAGAAAAAATTCGTTTGGAGTCTCCTGAAACTCAAATTCAAATTGTAGTCCGGAAAGGAAATGAAAGTGTTTTTCAAGCCTATGATCATGATAATTTGAAAAAAGTTTGGACCTACGATAAAAAAAATAAATTCCGAAATTGGCAAGAATTAAGAAGAGATTTATGTAGGGAAAATTTTGACCAAGTTTTTGTTGTGCAACGCTTTTTTGGGATGGGTTTGTTAAGTCTCAGTATTGGTGCAAAATCGGTTGTTGGATTTGATAAGAATCCACTTTCTAAGTTATTTACAAAAAAAATGGCTCATTATTTCGGCAATGGTGACCACGAAATTGAACGAAATTCCAGTTTATTAAAGGATTGGTTAGGGGATAAGATATATAAACCCTATTTGAATCCACCCAAAATTGAATTGCCGGAAGGTTTAATACCTAAAGAATATATCTGTATTTCCCCTGGGAGTGTGTGGGAAACTAAGCGTTTTCCTATTCAGAAATGGATTGAATTTATTCAATTGTTACCAATCAATCAATCCATAGTTTTGATGGGTTCTCCAAATGAAAAGGATTTGTCAAACGAAATTGCTTTAGCTTTTGAGGGAACTGATCGACCTATTTATAATGAAACAGGGAAACATCCTTTGTTAGCCTCCGCCTATATTTTCAAAGAAAGTAAAAAAAGCTATGTGAATGATTCAGGTCCCATGCATATTTGTTCTGCAGTAAATGTACCCACTGTAGCTATTTTTTGCTCTACCATTCCTGCTTTTGGTTTTGGTCCGCTAGCAGATGATAGCACCATCATTGAAACAAAAGAAAATCTTGCTTGTCGCCCCTGTGGGGATCATGGAAAAATTAAATGTCCACTAGGACATTATCAATGTGGCTTTGGAATTGATGTGAAGCAGATGCTGTGAAAAGAAAATAGAAAATAGAAAAGAGAAAATAGAAAATAGAAAAGAGAAAATAGAAAATAGAAAATAGAAAACTTTTACCTATTACCTATTATCTATTACCTTTTACCTATTACCTCATCGAAGCAAGTAAGTAAAGAACGGCCATTCTGACGGCTACTCCGTTTTCCACTTGATCTAGTATAATAGAATGTGGCGAATCAGCTGCATCTGAACTTAATTCTACACCTCGATTGATCGGACCAGGGTGCATCAAAACAATTTCTTTGGGTAATTCTTCTAACATTTGTCGATTAATTCCAAAAAATTGTGCGTATTCCCTAAGACTTGGGAAATATTTAATTTGTTGTCTTTCTAATTGTATTCTCAACACATTGGCTGCATCGCACCAAGCTAAAGTAGATTTTACGTCGTGAGAAACTTCTACGCCTAAGGATTGAATGTGTTTAGGTATCAGTGTGCTAGGGCCGCATAATCGGACATCTGCTCCTTGTTTTTTTAGGGCATAAATGTTCGATAATGCTACTCGAGAATGCAGAATATCCCCAATAATAGCTATTTTTTTGCCACCCAAGTCCCCTAATTTTTCTCTCAATGAAAATGTGTCTAATAAGGCTTGTGTGGGATGTTCATGCGTTCCATCGCCTGCATTGATAATATTGGCTTTAATATGCTTTGCTAAATAGTGTGGCGCTCCGGGACTAGCATGTCTCATCACGATCATATCCACTTTCATGGCTAAGATATTATTAACGGTATCCAATAAAGTTTCACCTTTTTTTACCGAACTTCCTGAAGCTGAAAAATTGATGGTATCTGCGGAAAGTCTTTTTTCGGCTAATTCAAAGGATAATCTTGTTCTGGTGGAGTTTTCAAAGAAAACATTCGCGATTGTCACATCTCTTAGAGAAGGAACTTTCTTGATAGGTCGATTTAAAACTTCTTTGAACTCTTTGGCTGTTTTTACAATTAAATGAATGGATTCTTCATCCAAATCTTTTATTCCCAGTAAATGTGGCGATTTCAACATATTTAAAGGATCATTGATGCGTTATTAACCAAATTTTATCAGCCTCATGGCCTTGTTCTTTCCATTCTACCAATACTTTTTCCGTAGGTAATGTGTTGACATTCTTACCTACATAATCAGCGTGGATGGGCAAATCTCTATTATATATTCTGTCAATTAAGACACAAAGTTCAACTTTTGCTGGACGACCAAATGAATTCAAGGCATCTAAGGCAGCACGTACCATTCGGCCAGTAGCTAAAACATCATCGACCAAAATGACCCTTTTGTTTTCAATTAAAAAGGGGATATCTGTGCTATTAGGAGAAACAGGGTCTCTACGTCTAAAATCATCCCTATAAAAGGTGGCATCTAATTTCCCTGATGGTATGTTGAAACCCAATAGTTGACTTAATTCTTTGGCAATTCTTTCGGCGAAATATATTCCTCGGGGTTGAAGTCCTAATATGACTGTCTCGGTATCATTGATTTGATTTTCAATGAGTTCTTGGCATAACCTTGAAATGGTTATTTCTAGTAAAGGACTCGATAAAATCAGTTTCCGATTCATTCTTACAAAGGTATTAATATTTTTATCTAAAATATACGCTCTTCTGCATTAAATAAAGGTAGTATTTGATCTTTTTCAGAAACAATCGGGTTTTCTACCCCCCAATCTATGTTCAACACTGGATCATTCCATCGAATTCCTGATTCTGACTCTTTGCTCCAAAAATCGGTACACTTGTACACAAAGATAGTCTCCTCCAAGGCAACAAATCCATGCGCAAAACCGATGGGAACATACAACATATTTCCTTTTTCAGCCTCTAAAAGAAATTTTTCATGTTGTCCATAGGTGGGAGATTCGTGTCGTAAATCCACAATCACATCAAACACTTTACCGGTCATACAACGCACCAATTTTCCTTGTCCATTGGGATTTTTCTGAAAATGTAATCCACGAACAACACCTTTACTTGAGAAAGAATAATTATCCTGAACAAAGTTTTCGGTAATTCCATTGGCTGAAAAAAGCTTTTGATTATAGGATTCATAAAAATGACCTCTATCATCATAATATTTGGTTGGGATAAATTCAATGACACCAGGGAATTTGTGTTGGATAAATTGCATAGAGTTGATTCTTAAAAGGTCTGTTTTTTTGATATTGATTTTAAAGACCTTAATTTGCGTCAAAATTATTCATATTTAGGCATTAATACAAAAGCCTTAGATTTTTCTTCTAAATGAATTCGAGCGAATTAGTAAAACAAATTGAATTAAAAAGGTCATATTTATGTGTTGGACTTGATACTGATTTAGCATTAATTCCCCAAAGGTTTAAAAGTGAGGTAGATCCCATTTTTGCTTTCAATAAAGCTGTCATTGATGCAACTATACCCTATTGTGTATCTTACAAGCCTAATATTGCCTTTTATGAAGCCATGGGTCCAAGAGGTTGGGAGAGTTTGCAAAAAACGATGGATTATATTCCTAAGGATGTTTTTACCATTGCTGATGCCAAACGGGGAGATATAGGCAATACCGCTTTAAAATATGCTCAAACTTTTTTTGATGCTTCTAAAAGTGGATTTGATTTTGATTCCATCACCGTGGCGCCTTACATGGGGCATGATTCTGTCCAGCCTTTTCTGACATTTGAGAACAAATGGGTGATTTTATTGGCATTAACATCTAATCCGGGCAGTTTGGATTTCCAATTGTTGACCACAGAAAATGGACAAGCTTTGTATGAAAATGTGATGAGAAAAGCCCAAGAGTGGGGTAGTCCCGAACAAATTATGTTTGTCGTAGGAGCCACCCGTTCTGAACATTTATCCTACTTAAGGGAAATTGCTCCTGATAATTTTTTCCTTGTACCAGGTGTAGGTGCTCAAGGTGGCAGCTTAGAGGATGTTTCCCAATATGGTATGAATTCCAATGTTGGATTATTGGTTAATTCCTCTCGTGGAATTATTTATGCCGGAGATGATACAGCACAATCAGCAGCTCGTGAGGCACGAAAAATTCAAGAAGAAATGAATCGTTATTTAGATTTGTATTGGAAAAAATAAGGATTCGCTATTTGTTTCAAATATTAAAAACCTGCTTGCACACAAGCGGGTTTTATTTTTATTGTTCAATAAGCTTTAAGTACAATTTTTTATTCAAATATGAAAAATTTAAAGAAATTCATTTTTGATTTTGAATTATATTACTATTTTTGTGTACAATTTTACGAAAATAAGACTTGAATTTAATTCAAGAAAAAATACTACTTAGGCGGATTGAATAAAGGCTCGGGATTTTTCTGAGTCTTTATTGTTTTAAGGAAGAGAGAAGATAGAAGAAAGAAGATAGAAGAGAGAAGAGAGAAAAAAAATAAAGACGATTTATCTCTTTCGTTTTTTTTCTAAAATTTCCTGCATATCAGATAACTCAACTTCTAAGGCATTGGTAGAAATGGTGATCTCCCAGGCACTCATCATTAATGCAACACTCATTCCTGCTAACCCAAGTCCAAAAAGCCATCTAGCAATGACCTGATATTCCAAAAATAAGAAGAACATGCAAAAAACGCTGAAAAGCAGGCTGACTATTGCCACAATTTGCATATTTCGAATTAGAGACATTCTTTTTCTCAAATTCATAATTTGCATTAAGATGGAATCATCGGGATTTTTTTGAAATTTTTCATGTAAATCTCGGATCAATGAGGCCATTGACATAAACCGATTGGTGAAGGCAATCATCAATAATGATACCGTTGAAAACAATAAGGCAGGAGTACTAATACTTAATTCCATCTATTTTTTGTTCTTTTATTGATGACCTTAAACAAATCCAATTGTTTGTGTCACAATACTAAGCTTTTAAAATCAAGGCCGATAAAGGTGGTAAATTGACCGATATAGAGAAGGCTTTACCTTGCCAATTGATTTCTTCGGTCATAATAGCGCCTGGAACAGGATAATCGCTACCGCCAAATTCATTTTTATCGGAATTGAAAATAACTTTCCAAATACCAGGAAGTGGTACGCCAATTCGATAGTCCTCTCTCGGAGCAGGCGTTAGGTTCAAGACAACAATCGCGATTTGTTTGTTGTTTTCGCCTTTCCGCATAAATGAAATAACGGAATTCCCATGGTCATTGGACTCAATCCATTCAAAGCCTTCATGAGAGAATTGTTTCAAATAAAAGGCTGGTTCTTCTCTGTAGAGTTTGTTTAACGCTTTAACGACGTTCTGAATACCTTTATGAAAATGATTGTCCGTTAAATGCCAATCCAAACTTTGATTGTGATTCCATTCTTCTCTCTGTCCAAATTCTCCACCCATGAACATTAATTTTGTTCCAGGATGTGCAAATTGTTGGCTAAATAAAAGTCGAAGGTTAGCAAATTTTTGCCAATCATCACCAGGCATTTTCGTCAATAAAGAATTTTTCCCATAGACTACCTCATCATGAGAAAGGGGTAGACAAAAGTTTTCTGAAAATGCATATACTAAAGAAAAGGTAAATTCATTTAGATGGTATTTTCGATGAATGGGGTCTTTCTGCATGAATCGCAAGGTGTCATTCATCCAGCCCATCATCCATTTCTGACCAAATCCTAAGCCACCTTGGTAAACGGGTTTTGTTACACCTGGAAAGCTAGTTGATTCTTCAGCAATTACTTGAATATCAGGAAATTCTCCATAAATATGTACGTTTAAATCTTGCAAGAAGGAAACAGCTTCTAAATAGTGATTACCACCATATTGATTAGGTTCCCATTCACCATCATTTCTGGAATAATCCAAATATAACATGGACGCTACGGCATCTACTCGCAATCCATCGATGTGATATCTATCGCACCAAAATGCGGCGTTTGATAAAAGAAAACTACGAACTTCATTTTTTCCGTAATCAAAGATGTATGATTTCCAGTCGGGATGATATCCTTTTTTGGGGTCATAATGTTCGTACAAGCATGTACCATCAAAATTTCTTAAGCCATGATCATCGCCTGGAAAATGGGAGGGAACCCAGTCTAAAATAACACCTATTCCAGCTTGATGTAATTTTTCAACCAATCGCATAAATCCCTGAGGATCTCCAAAACGAGAAGAAGGTGCAAAATAGCCGGTTATTTGATATCCCCAAGAAGGAGAATAGGGATGTTCCATGATGGGCATAAATTCCACATGTGTGTAACCCATTTCTTTGATATAATCTACTAACTTAACTGCTAAATCGTCATAGCTAAGATATTCGTTGTCCATGGTTTTTTGCCATGAACCTAGGTGAACTTCATAAATGGACATGGGTGCGTTCATCGCGTTTTTTATGTTACGCTCTTGCATCCAAACCTGATCATTCCATTCCTTATAGGTCGTCCAAATAATACTTGCCGTTTTAGGTGGGGTTTCACAATATAAACCCATCGGATCCAATTTTTCTAGATATTCACCAGATTTTGCTTGAATCCCATATTTATAGGTTTCACCATTTTTAATACCAGGAATAAATCCTTCCCAAATGCCTGATTCATCCCATCTTTTAAAAAGTGGATGAGAAAATTTGTCCCAAAAATTAAAATTTCCGATGACATGTACTGATTCAGCATTGGGTGCCCACACCGCAAAAAAGGTCCCAATCTCATTTTCAAAACTTAATTCGAATGCCCCTAGCTTTTCGTAAAGTCTTGTATGTCTACCATTTAGAAACAATGCAATATCGAAATCGCTTAGAAGTGAGTAGGGTTTGACTTGTGACATGTAAAATCTGTTTTTTTGATTAGGCTAAAATACTAAATTAATTCTTAAAAAAAATATTACTTTTTTTAGTTCATGTATTTGAATTATTAATCAAAACATCTACCTTTGTGCCACAATAAAGGAAAATGGTCCGTTCGTCTAGGGGTTAGGACACGTCCCTTTCACGGATGAAACACGGGTTCGATTCCCGTACGGACTACTTAGGTAGGCAAAAAACCACTCATGGCGAGTGGTTTTTTTGTTTTTAGCTTATTCGAATGTTTTTGTTAAATTTTAAGTTGTTTCAAATCGGTTTTCCGTAAAATTGTATTTTGACTTAATATTGACAAATTTCCCTAAATGCTTATTTGTAGCTCTCTTGACATTTTTAATTAAATCAGGAATTGAATCGATAGCAATTCTCTAGTATTGATTTGTTTTGGCCAATTTGAAAAGTACATATCTTGGCCATCTTTAAGGCTAAAATTGACTTAAATGGGTGACCTAATCAGATTTTATATGTACATTTCAATTAAATATTTTCTGTTGTTTCTATTCTTGCATTATTTCATCGCTCTAATTAAATATGAACTCCCGATTCGATTATCTAGCTGAAAAAATTATCAGCCAACCTTTTGCAGAAAATCCTTTTCCACATTTGTTAATCAAAAATTTTCTTATTGCTGAACACTTCGAGGAAATAATAGGAGATAAGCAAATTCATTTCAAGCCCTTGCCAAACCAAGATGCTCTATATGAAACTCTGATTAGTGAAGGGTACGAAATAATTAAAAAATTTCCAGGTTGTATCTATGATTGGCATGAATATAAAGAAAATTTAGTCCAAAATTTCCATAAAATCAAAGGGATGCCTGTTGAAGGGTATGGAATGGCATTTCGGCTTCAAAAAATTCAAAATCCACTGATTCAAGAACTAATTACTTATTTAAATGGCTCTGCTTTCCAGGAAGCTTTGCACCAAAAATTTAATATCGATGAGGAAACATCCATAATAAGTGGTGTTCAAAAATATTTGACAGGTTATGAGATTTCTCCGCATCCTGATTGGCGCATGAAAGCGCTTACTTACTTGCTAAATTTGAATCAAAGCAGTGATATAGACTCGGAAGATGTCCACACTCATTTGTTAAAATTTAAACCAGAATATGAGTGGATTTCAAAATTTTGGCAATTAAATCCTAAGGTGCATTGCTGTTGGGTACCATGGGATTATTGCGAAACAGTTATCAAAACAAATGAAAATAATAGTATTGTTCTTTTTAAGCCTTCCGATAATCCTCCAACACTTCATGCTGTAAAACTCAATTACAATCATTTGAATTTTCAAAGGACTCAAATATATGGGAATCTACATTACAAAAAAATAACTGCCTTGAATGATATACATTATTATCAACTAGAGAAATATAAACATAAAAAGAGTCCGTTGAATGCGATTGAATTGAAATTAAACCACTTTTTAAGCTAAGAATAAATAGAATATTGACATTATTTTGAAAACAAAAAAATGGAATTCAATCTCAAAATTACAGAGACTAACCATATTATAGAACTACTTTTGCCATCAATTTTCAATTCTTGCAGGATTTATATCTAACTACGTCTATAAGTATCTAATATTTACTAAAGCTTATAAAATGCGATCGAAATTATTACCTATAAATTATTTCAAACAACTCTAAATTAAAATATTAATTACTCTCAATTTAAATTAATCAATTTTGAAAATGAAAATTTTGGTCATAGACGATGCATTTACGGAAAATATTGGTGACGATGCTATTGAATTTTGTATGAATAATTTACTTCTATATAAATTCCCAGACGCCAATATTTCATTTCAGTCGTATAGAGGGAAGTATATACCACCTCTTAATAACAATCTACAAGCATCTTTAACCTCTAAAAATCTTTTTCTGAGGACTATAAGGAAATATTTGCCTCTAAAATTGATTTACAGGACCCGTTGGTTTTTTCAGAATTTTAAGGAGCTGATTGTAAAACATCGAAATTCTAATTATGATTTGGTGGTGATTGGTGGAGGACCGTTGATAGATGGCTATTGGATGTATCCTTTTGCATTCTGGATATGGGCTTGCGGGATCAAATCAAAGAAAAAAATACTCTTGGGAATGGGTTATGGATATGGCTTGAGCATATTTGACAAAATAATGGTGAAAAGTGCATTGAAATATGTGGATGAAATTTATTTAAGAGATGCGTCTTCCATCATAAGATTTCAAGAGGATTTTGGGGTTTCTTGTAAATTTATGCACGATGTGGCTTTTACTATTAGTAAGTTTATGGCAGCAAGTCCACGTATCACCCATAAAATAACTTTTTTTCCACTCAATTACGATGTGTATAGAAGCCAACCTTCTTTAAAGGAGCCAATTTCACAAGAAGTTGACTATTTTAATTTTATCATAAAAAGTATTCAAAATTGGCATCAAAGAGGTTATCTTATCGGACTATCTACTTCCGAGGCCTCACAAGACTTAGAAATTTTACAACAGATTCAAGCTAAACTACTTGAATTAAAGATTGAAGCGGAGGTAAGCATTCCCAAAAATCTAGAATCCCTCGTTGAAGTCATTAGTTCATCCGAAATTATTTTTTCCGGACGTATGCATGCACTTATCGTTGGATATTCTTACGACTGTCAATGCATTGCTTTTCCAAGTACCCGGAAATTGAGCAATTTTGATGAAGAAATCCTAAAGCCTCAAAAACCTTTGCATGATATGACCCAAAATATATTTCAAACTTTTGCCAAATTAACTTGACATCAAACAAAAGATACATTTTAGCAGATTTTGATGGACTAAGCACATAATCTTTATTTATCGTTTTTAACCCAACAGACCAATAAGTCATTTTTTTTAATTTTATTTATATTTATTCTGTAGATTCTAACTACTCTTTCATATTCCCCTAATTCAGCTTTTAATAAAATATTGTCCATCCGCTGATTTTAAGAGTTATAAATCGATTTCTATCCACTTCAAACTATTTATTGAATTTGATTAATAATAATTAGATATAGAAGACAACAAACTATGGAAACAGTGAAGCAGGAATCTATTCCAAAAATAATTCATTATTGCTGGTTAGGTGGAAAACCATTGTCTCCTTTAGGTAAAAAATGTTTGGCGAGTTGGAAAAAATACCTGCCTGATTATCAAATTATACGGTGGGATGAATCAAATTTGGATGTGAATGGTATTCCTTTTACTGCACAAGCTTATCAAGTAAAAAAATACGCCTTTGTTTCCGATTACCTTCGATGTAAGGTGTTATATGAGCACGGTGGTATCTACATGGACACGGATGTTGAAGTTCTAAGAAATCTGGATACTTTTTTAGATAAAGAAGCTTTTTCATGTTTTGAAGATTACAATTTCGTGAATCCTGGGTCAATTTTGGGGTCAGTGAAAGGAAATATTCATTTAATTGATTTGATGCATATGTATGAGAATTTACAATTTATTAATACAGATGCTACTTTAAATTTAAAAACTGCACCTCAATATTTAACCGAATTGTTGATTCAGCGTGGCTTAGAAATAAAGGATGAATATCAAGAAATTAACGGTTTTACCATTTATCCTCGGGAATATTTTTGTCCAAAATCCTGGGTCACCAAAGAATTAAATATTACTTTAAATACTTATACAATTCATCACTTTGAAGGAAGTTGGGTTTCTAAGTTTCAAAAATTTAAAAATGCAATTAAAATGTTTTTTGGACTTAATTAATTAAATAGGATCTTTTGGAAGGTAATCAAATCATGTAGAATTTACTCAATTTGGTATTTTATTGCTAGTTTTGGTGCATCCAGTAAATATGTTAAAATTCATTTCTAGATTATTTTGTTTAATTTGGAAATTCTTGTGGTTCTGTCAAATATGGATATAATTAATGATAATCAAATTCCCAAAATCATTCATTACTGTTGGTTTGGAGGAAAACCCTTAACTTCTTTAGGAAAAAAATGTTTGGCAAGTTGGGAAAAATACCTGCCTGATTACCAAATTAAACGTTGGGATGAATCAAATTTTGATGTGAATTGTATTCCACATATGGCTCAAGCTTATCGATTAAAAAAGTATGCTTTTGTGTCCGATTACTTTCGTTATAAAGTTTTATTTGAAGAAGGGGGCATTTATTTGGATACCGATGTAGAAGTTTTAAGAAATTTAGACGGCTTTCTTTCTCATGAATCATTCACAGGTTTTGAAGATAATCATTTGGTTGCACCAGGATTAATTTTAGGTTCTCTAAAAGGGAATTTTTTGATGAAAGATATGATGGAAATTTTCGAGAATACTCAATTTATCAATCCTGATAATACCTTGAATTTAAAAACTGGGCCTCAGAATTTAACCGAATTATTGCTAAAAAGAGGATTGGAAAATAAAGATGAATATCAAATGGTTTCCAGCTTGGCCATTTACCCGAAAGAATATTTTTGTCCTAAATCATGGATAACAAAGGAATTGAATATTACCTCCAATACATTTACGATACATCATTATGAAGGAAGTTGGATTTCCAACTTCCAAAAATTTAAAAATTTTGTGAAACGGTTATTGGGTATCTAATTCGATAAATATACCAGCTACTCATAGCATAACGCTTATTGTGCTGTATATCCTCCATCTACCAAGTATTCAGCACCTGTAACAAAGGATGAATCGTCATTTGCTAACCATAATGCTAGTTTTGCGACTTCTTCTGACGTTCCTAAACGATTTAAGGCATGTTTGCTAGCAATGTATTCAATCGAATCTTCGTTTAAACTTTTATCCAATAAAGGTGTTTTGATAAATCCAGGACAAATGGCATTTATACGGATATTTTGAGTGCCATATTCCAAAGCTGCGACTTTTGTAAGTCCTAAAACACCATGTTTCGCTGCAGTATAGGCGCCTGCCTGTGCAAAACCAACTTTACCTAGGATAGATGACATATTGATAATATTTCCACCTCCATTTTTCAGCATGGCTGAGATTTGATATTTCATTCCAAAAAACACTCCTGATAAATTAACAGATATGACTTTTTCCCAATCTTCAAGAGGATATTCGGCTATTGGATGAGAAGAACCTCCTATACCTGCATTGTTACATGCGATATCTAACTTACCGAATTTTTCTATTGTTTTTTCTACTAGCAGTTGATTTTCTTTTGCTTCTGATGTGTTTGAATGCACGTAAATGGCTTCAGCACCTAGACTAATAATTTTATCTACTGTTTTCTGTCCTCCCAAGTCATCAATATCTGCCACAACTACTTTCGCTCCTTCTTTGGCAAATAGAATAGCAATGGCTTGTCCAATACCTGAACCTCCACCTGTTACAATGGCTACTTTATTGATTAATTTATTCATGAGAGTTTATAATTTAGAAATGTAGTTCAATGTAACGATAAAAGCTGATATCTATTCGTTTAATGATTTAAGTATTTTGGATAAATAGGTGGTATCAATCCCAAGAAAATTGGCTAGCTGTTTTTGATTCAGTCTCTTTACTAATTTGGGATTAAAACTTTTTAGAAAGGTGTATTTTTCGGATGCATCTAAAGAGCGTAAGAAAATGCAAATGTTTTGAAGTACACAGAGGTAACCAAATAATTCATTTACCATGGTTAAGCAAATTTTATTATTGTATTCCATAATTTTGAATAATACGCCCTTTCGCATGGAAAAGATGACGCAATCTTCCAAAGCCTCCACTACTTCTTCGTTAATTTCTCCTCGGATAAAGCTTTTGGGTAATAGAATAAAATCTCCTTCCATAGAAAACCAATTGATATACTCTTTCCCTTTGGCATCAATGGTGTATTTTTTCAAAAGCCCTTTTTCTACGTAACATACCTTGTCCTCTACTTTTCCTAAATTGTATAATTTATCCCCTTTTTTGAGCTTTTGAGCAAATGCAGCGTCTAGAATAAATTGAACAATTTTTTGTGATGAGTCAGAATTTTTCCCCATCGATTCTAATAGCCTTTGTGATAATCTCATATGTTACTAGTGTGTTATTAAAAGTAGTTGTATTAAGTGTAATATTTTTTTTTAATCTTTCTAGTTTGCAATTTAATTCTAAATTTTAAATAAATTTGATTTTTTAACAATATAGCAAGTTCTTGACCATTAAGTTTTATGAAATTATTAGAAAGATTTAAAGCCAGCCCATATTTAAAAAATAATTTTGATACTCGAATAATTGACCAAATTATGAGTTTGATATTCTCTGTCAAATTAAAAAAAGGAGATATCTTAGTTCATGAAGGTGAAATTTGTGATAAAATGTTTTATCTCGAAAAAGGATTAGTTCGTTTATTTTCAGATAAAGAGGGGGTTGAGGTTTCCACTTGGTTTGTTCATGAAGGACAGTTTGTTACGCCTGTAAATAGTTTTCAATACGATATTCCATCCCATGAATCCATTGAAGCTTTGGAGGATTGTGTGGTTTATGGAATCCGTAAAAAATTGTATTTACAATTAATTGGTTTAAGTAATCGATTTGCCATGTTTTCTATCGTAGAATTGATGGAAAATTTATGCGAGTTTCAAAATCAAACCATCTTATTAAGAACATTGAATAGCGAACAAAAATATCTTTTCTTAAAACAATTTTATCCAGATCTTTTGGAACGAGTTAGTCAAAAACATATCGCTTCATTTTTGGGCGTAGAGGTTACTTATTTGTCGAAAGTGATCAAAAAATTCAAAGAGAAGTAGAGCACATACTTGAATAAAAACTAAAAAGGTTAGACTTAGTAAGTCTAACCTTTATTGTTCTGTGTTCTAAATTATATCATCAATCTTTTTCCCAAATAACCTATGAAAGGTTACCTTCTTGGTTAGGATTAAACAAATCTACTTCCTTTTTTTTCGTCAAAAATTGTGATTTTGCAACAATTCTAAAAAAATCTTGTTTTTTTTTAATTTTTTTAAAAATCTTGAATTTGTTGTTTAGAATGGATAGTTGTTATTTTACTATTATTCCAACAAGAAAGTGTGATTATTGCCTTAAATTGAAGGTTTTTGCCAAATAGTATTCCTTTTAATCAATGTTCCTCCATGTTTTGAGGAAATTTAAAAAATAGTAAAATTCCAAATTGTTTACCTTTGTAGTAAATTAAATTGTTGATTTTGAGAATTTCAGTATTCTTTTTGATTTTGTTCTTCCTCATTTTTTCAAATGAAATAAATGCGCAGTTTTTTGGAAAATCGAGATCTGACGATAATGAAAAATTATGGAAGATGGATACGACTTCCAAGCATTGGTCGCTTCCTTTAAAAGGAATTCAATTAGGTAAAGATTTTCAAATGTCCTTAGGAGGGGAGTTAAGGTATTATTTTCAACATTATGACCATGTCAATTTTGGTGAAATACCATCCAATTTCGTCAATGAATCTCCAGATCAGTTGTTACAAAGAGTCTTAATGCAAGTGTCCGTTTCATGGAAAAATCGCATTCGTTTATTTACACAATTGAATCATACGAAAAGGTATTTCAATGATAATCCGATCAATAATCAAGCTGATGAAAATGTTTTAGCTTTCCAGCAACTATTTTTAGAGGTTCCACTTTCAAAAAACAGTTTTTTACGCTTTGGTAAGCAAGAAGAAATTTTTGGAGGAGAACGACTTTTGGCTGGTAGGGAAGGTCCCAATACTCGAATGACCCATGCGGGTTTGCATTATCGATTTAAAAATGCCAACTACACCGCTGATGCTTTTTGGGTTAGACCCATGTTTATGAGACCTGGTGTATGGGATGATGAGATCTCAAAAGAACATTTGGTGGGAATTTATCTTAGTAATGTCGATTTTCATCAACCATTTTTATTTGATTTCTATTCGATTTATTTCCAAAGTCCTAAGCGGGAATATCTATTTCGAATTGGAGAGGAAAAACGAAATTCGATTGGCTTTCGAATCTTTTCTAAACCTAATAAATGGCAATATTCGATTGAAAATGTTTATCAATTTGGTACTTTTCAGGATCGAAGCATACAGGCATTCATGACTATTTTTGACGTATCAAGGCAAATGAATCACTCTTTTTATGCAGGGTTTAGTGGAAATTGGGTTCCAGGTGATCGAGATTATGGTGACAATCAACTCAATACGTTCAATACCTTATTTGCCCGTCCTCCTTTTGGACAAACCGTAAGTTTAAACATTAGCAATACCTTAAATTTAAGTCCCTATATTAGATTTCAGCCTAATGAGTTTTATAATATGACATTAAGAGCTTCGTTTGTTACTCGCCAAAGTTTAGCTGATGGAATTTACACACCCAATATGACACCCATGCGACCATTACCAAATCATTCTCTGGAATCATCAGCTAAAGGTGTTGGAAATATTTATACCTTGGAAACAAATTTTAATTTTTCTAAAAGATGGGTAGGACTACTGGAATTAGGAGTTTGTGAAGCAGGCGATTACCTAAAAGATACAGGAAAAGGGAAAGATGTTTTTTATTTTGCAGTAAGGAGTGGCTATAAATTTTAAACATATGATGAAGCAATTAATTTGTAGGGAGCCCGGTAAATTTGAATGGAATCAGGTTGAAAAACCCATTCGTAAATCAGGAGAAATTCTTGTAAAAATTAAGCAAATAGGTATTTGTGGAACAGATTTGCATGCCTTTGAAGGTACTCAGCCATTTTTTTCTTATCCGAGAGTATTGGGTCATGAATTTGCTGCAGAAGTAGTAGAATTGGATGAAAATGAAGAAGAACTACATGTAGGGGATCAAGTTTGCGTCATTCCATATTTACATTGTGGTCATTGCTCCGCTTGCCATTCTGGCAAAACCAACTGTTGTTCATCTTTACAGGTATTAGGAGTACATACAGATGGCGCTATGACTGAATATATGTCAATTCCCAAGCAGTATGTAATTAAAGCCAATGATCTTACTTTAGATTACTTAGCAATGGTGGAACCATTGGCCATTGGTGCTCATGGCATTCGTAGGGCAGGAGTCAAGCAAGGTGATGTAGTTTTGGTCATCGGAGCGGGACCAATAGGGTTAGCCGCAATGGCTTTTGCAAGAATCAAAGGAGCCCAAGTAATTGCCTTAGATTTCAACCAAAGTCGATTGGATTTTTGTCTAAATCATTGGCAGGTCGATCATATTATCCATGGAAAAGAAGATATAAAGCTGCGATTATTGGATATTACTCGAGGATCTATGCCTGAAATTGTCATTGATGCAACCGGGAATTTAGGAGCTATCAATAATGGTTTTAATTATATGGCTCATGCGGGTAATTATACCTTGATTGGTTTACAATTAGGTGAAATTAAATTTCTTCATCCAGATTTTCATAAAAAGGAAGGCACTTTAATGAGTAGTCGAAATGCCACCCAAGAAGATTTTGAATTTGTGATTGATTGTTTACAGAAAAATAAGTTAAATCTGAATTCTTATATTACTCATAAAATCCCATTTGACAAACTAACAGAACAATTTGCTGATATTTCAAAACCTGAAAATAAAGTAATTAAGGCAGTGGTGGTTGTTTGAGAAAAGAGAAAACTGGAAAACTGGAAAAGAGAAAAGAGGAAACTGGAAAAGAGAAGTTAGAAAATCCTATTACCTATTACCTCTTACCTATTACCTATTACCTCTTACCTTTTACCTATTACCTCTTACCTATTACCTATTACACCCTATTTTCTAATTGCCCAAAGCAATCCAAAGCAAATCAACCCATTGACAATTAGTTTGGCAAAGCCAAATCCGCCAAACAATTCTTGTGTTTGACTTTCCAAGATAAATGTAATGATGGGAGATGAAATACAAATGATGGGCACTAATTTATCTTTTATTTGAATTTTGGTGAAAAGTCCAAAAGCAAAAAGCCCAAGTAATGGCCCATAGGTATAACCTGCTAAATTAAAGACAGCAGCTATTAATTCCTGATTGTTAAAGACATGGAATAAAAGAATGACTAAAAAGAATAAAAAGGAAAAACCTAAGTGAACAAAATTCTTCAGTTTGATTCGTTTCTTTTCTTTGAATTTTTCAATACTCAAAAAATCAATGCAAAATGAGGTCGTCAAGGCTGTAAGGGCTGAATCTGAACTTGCGTAAGTTGCCGCAATGATACCTAATAAAAAAGTTACACCGGCTAAAGTCCCAAATTGCCCTCCTAAAGCAAGAGAAGGGTAAAGGTTGTCGGTTTGAGTAGGAATTGCTATTCCCTGGTTATTGGAATAGATGTATAAAATTGCACCAAGTGATAAGAAAAGAATATTAACTAGAAGTAATACCCAATAAAACCAAAACATGTTTTTTTGTGCTTCTCCAATGGATTTACAAGTTAGATTTTTTTGCATCAAATCTTGATCCAATCCGGTCATAACAATGGCTATAAAAATTCCAGCTAAAAAATCCTTGCCAAAAAAATGTTTGTTTTTCCAATCCCACTCAAACATGTGGGAATATTTACTGTCTTGAATGGTGTGAAATAATTGGGAAGGACTCAAATGCATTTGTTGGCTGACCAAATAGATTGTAATAAACAAAGCAACGAGTAAAAACAAAGTTTGAAGGGTATCCGTGTAAATAATTGTTTGAACTCCTCCTTTGTGTGTGTAAACCCAAATAAGTAAAATTGAGATAAAAACAGTTACGGCAAAAGGTACACCAATTGATTCAAAAATGGCTATTTGTAGGACATTAACGGCTAAATATAAACGTGCAGCTGAGCCAATGGTTCTAGAAAGTAAAAAAAATGCAGAGCCTGTTTTATAAGCCCAAAAACCAAATCTTGTTTCCAGATAGGAATAGATGGAAATAAGATTTAATCGATAATAAAGTGGCAATAAAACCAATGCAATGGTTAAATACCCGATGGAATGCCCTAAAATAATTTGAAAATAGGTGAAATCAGTTTTCCCTACAGCACCTGGCACAGAAATGAAGGTTAATCCAGAAATGGATGTGCCAATCATTCCAAAAGCCACTAACCACCACGGGGATTGACGATTCGCTGTGAAAAAAGAATGAGTATCAGCCCCTTTGGAAGTGAAATAGGAAATTGCGATTAATAGACCAAAATATAGAACTAGAATTCCACCTGCTAATTGTACCGACATAGAATTTAAATAGAATTATTTTTTTAAATTTGTATAACGTGGTTTTTTAAAACTAGTCAAAAATATGCAAATCTTTCTTAATAAGTTTTTTCTTTCCAGCTTTTCTTCTGAAAATAAAGAAAAGTGGCAAGAGGATACCGAAGTATTGGTCGAGGAGGATATTTTACCCGGATATCATTTGATTGTTTACAATGATGAAGTGAATACGTTTGAATATGTTATTACAACGCTGATAGAAGTTTGTGAACATAGCGAGCAACAAGCAGAACAATGCACTCTTCAAATTCATTTTAAAGGTAAATGCTCCGTTAAAAACGGTGAGTATGAAGAATTACTAAAAATGAGAAACGAAATTTGTCGCAGGGGTATTTCTGCTGAAATTGAATCAATTTAAAAGAGATGGCCATCCATATTTACCCTTCCAAAATTATTGAACAAGCTGTTGAGGAAATCTCGAAATTGCCGGGGATTGGTAAAAAATCAGCTTTGCGTTTAGCACTACATTTATTAAAAAGACCAGAAAATCAGTCACTTCAGTTGGCACATGCAATTGTACAATTAAGAACAGAGACTCAGTTTTGTCCACAATGCCACTCCATCTCGGATGGAGGTCTTTGTGGAATTTGTTCGAGTATCAAACGAGATGAAAGTATCGTTTGTGTAGTTGAAGATATGCGTGATGTTTTAGCCATTGAAAATACTGGCCAATATTCAGGTCTTTATCATGTATTGGGTGGAATTATTTCCCCACTTTCTGGTATTTCTCCCAATGACTTACAAATAAATTCCTTGGTAGATCGAGTAGCATCTGGAAAAGTGGCAGAGATTATTTTGGGATTAAGTCCTACTATGGAAGGTGACACTACGGCATTTTATTTGACCAAAAAATTAAAAGAATTCCCCGTTAAAATTTCAACCATCGCAAGAGGGATACCTATTGGAGGTGATTTGGAATATACAGATGAAATTACCCTTGGACGAAGTATAGTAGGCCGAGTAGTATATGAATAATTTAAACCCAATGATAATGAAACGTTCCAGTTTTTTGCAAAAGACTATCGGACTACTGAGTGCTGGTTTTTTGGTTTCAAGTTTTACCACACGGAAAAATACTCCCAAATTTTCTGAAATTCAATCGGAAAACTCACCTTTTACGCTACCTGCATTACCATACGCTTTTGATGCTTTAGAGCCTTCAATTGATAAATTAACCATGGAAATTCATCATGATCGCCACCACAAAGCCTATGTCGATAATTTGAATAAAGCAGTAGCAAATACAGCATTGTCAACCTTAAGTTTAGTGGACATTCTTACCTCAATAAGTAAACATCCAGTTGCAATTAGAAATAATGGGGGAGGACACTGGAATCATAGTTTTTTTTGGCAATTACTAAGTCCTTCCAAAACTAGTCCGAGTACAGAATTGGCTAATCAGATTCAAAAAGATTTTGGTTCAATGGATAATTTTAAAGCAGAATTTGCCAAAGCTGCAACAACCCGATTTGGTTCCGGATGGGCATGGTTATTGGTTAAAGACGGAAAATTAGTCATCAGTTCTACGCCCAACCAAGATAATCCTTTAATGGATGTGGTAGAGGTTAAAGGCGCTCCAATCATGGCCTTGGACGTTTGGGAACACGCTTATTATTTGAAATATCAAAACAAACGGGCAGATTACATTAACTCATTTTGGAATGTTTTAAATTGGGATTTTGTTTCTACTCAGTTTGCTAACATCAACAAATAAATTTAAATATGGAATTATTAGATGAAATCCCTTCATTGGATTTAGCGGATTTTAATTCAGGTGATGACAAACGAAAAAATCAATTCGTCCAAGATTTAGGGAAAGCCTTTAACACCATTGGCTTTGTGGCCATCAAAGGCCATGGATTGACGAATAGTTTCACTTCTGATTTATATAAAAAGGTTGAACAATTTTTTCAATCTTCTGATGAATTAAAACAGCAATATGAAATACCTGGAATCGCTGGTCAAAGAGGTTATGTGGGTAAAGGTAAAGAAACTGCCAAAGGTTTTAAGGTCCCGGATTTAAAAGAATTTTACCATGTGGGTCAACCTCATAAAAATGATGGAGATTTCGTTTGGAGTGAGTATCCAGAAAATGTATTTCCAAAGGAATATCCTGGATTTGGTAAATTGACACTTGAGGCGTATTTAACCTTGGAGGCTGCCGGCAAATCGATTTTAAGAGCAATAGCCCTCTATCTTAATTTACCTGAAGATTATTTTGAAGCAAAGGTGAATAATGGAAATTCCATTCTTCGGGCTATTCATTATTTTCCTATTTTAAATCCAGAATCTTTACCAGAAGGTGCTGTACGTGCTGCAGCACATGGAGATATTAATTTAATTACCTTACTGATGGGAGCTTCAGCAGAAGGTTTAGAGGTTTTGAGGGTAGATGGTAAATGGATTCCCATTACCGCCTTGCCTGATCAGGTGGTTATCAATGTGGGAGATATGTTGGACAGACTTACCAATCACAAATTGAAATCGACAATCCATCGGGTCGTTAATCCACCTAAAGATAAAATGGGATCTCCTAGGTATTCTATTCCATTTTTCATGCATCCTAGATCCGAAATGGATTTAACTTGTCTAGAATCCTGTGTATCTGTTGAGGAACCGAAGTTATATACCAACATGACCGCAGGTGAATTTTTAGAAGAACGCTTGATTGAATTAGGATTAAAAAAGCAAAAATAAGATGAAGAGGCCAAAACATTTCGACTTCCTAATCGATGTGCTTATTTTGGCCTCAACTTCATTTGGAGGACCACAAGTTCATTTTGCACTCTTTCTAGAACGCTTGGTGCACAAAAAAAAATATTTGTCAGAAGACGATTTGCTTGAAATTCAGGCGCTTTGCTCGGTTTTACCAGGACCTACTTCAACTCAAATAATAACGGCAGTTGGATTTCGAAAAGGCGGTCCAATGTTGGCTTATTTAACGCTCCTAGTTTGGATTACACCTGCCGTATTTATCATGACATTGGCAGCATATGGGATGACTTATCTGAGAAATAAAGCTATTCTATTGTATGTTTTACCCGTCGGTATTGGAATGATGTTACAAGCTAGTTTTTCACTTGCAAAAAAAGTAATTACAGGACCCCTATATGTACTTATTTGCCTTTTTACCATTCTGATAGGTTTGATGTACCAAACACCTTATTTATTTCCCGTTGTATTACTAATTGGAGGTGTAATTTCTTCTTTCAACTACAAAGTTTACCCTAAACAAAATAAGCATAAAATGATTATTCCTTGGGCGAACTTTTACCTATTCATTGGTTTTTTTATTTTTCTTGCGCTTTTAGGTAATTTCACTGATTTTTTTCCCATTCGTTTATTTGAAAATTTTTATCGAAATGGAAGTTTGGTTTTTGGGGGCGGACAAGTATTAGCGCCAGTTTTGTTTACCGAATTTGTTGAATTTAAACACCTAATCAATGCGGATGATTTTTTAACTGGCATGGCTTTATCACAGTCTTTGCCAGGGCCCATTTTTGCCTTAACCTCTTATTTAGGCGTATTACTCATGCGAGATTATGGATTATTTGGACAGTTGACAGGCAGTGCCATCGGTGCAGCTGGTATTTTTTTGCCAGGCACATTTTTGATATTTTTTATTTATCGAATTTGGGGGCAATTAAAACAATATCGATTTATAAGAGCCTCATTAGCAGGTATTCAAGCAGCTTCCTTGGGTTTATCTTTTGTGGCAGCTTATGTCTTTCTTAGCCCTATGATTTTAACAGATAATTTGATCGCCTTGCTTATTGTTGCCATTTCTTTTTTGGCTTCTCAGTATACCAAATTGCCTTCTATTGTATTATTTATACTAGCATTAGCAATAGGAATTATAATTAATTAAGGAATTAGATTCAGCAAATATTGTCCATAACCACTTTTTACCAAAGGCAAAGCGATTTCTTTTAATTGTTCTCCATTGATGAATCCCATTCTAAAGGCCACTTCTTCGATACATCCAATTTTCATGCCTTGGCGTTCTTCGATTACTTGCACAAATTGTCCTGCTTGCATCAAAGAGGCAAATGTACCAGTGTCTAGCCAAGCAGTTCCACGGTTTAATATACCTACAGATAATTTCCCTCGTTTTAAGTATTCTTTGTTAATATCAGTAATTTCGTATTCACCACGTGCAGAAGGAGCAATGTTTTTTGCGATTTCGACTACCTCATTATCATAGAAATATAGACCAGGAACAGCATAATTCGACTTAGGTTTAAGTGGTTTTTCTTCAATTGAAATCACTTTATTGTTCTCATCAAATTCTACCACACCATATCTTTCAGGATCATTCACTGAATAGGCGTAAACTACACCACCATCTGGGTCATTATTGGCTTGCAATAATTTACTTAATCCAGAACCATAGAAGATATTGTCGCCCAAAACCAAGGCAACTTTTTCTTGTCCAATAAATTTTTCTCCAATCACAAATGCTTGAGCTAAACCGTTGGGTTCGGGTTGAACTGCATATTCAAATTTACAGCCCACTTGGGACCCATCGCCCAATAATTTTTCAAAATGGGGAAGATCATGTGGGGTGGAAATGATTAATATTTCTTTTATCCCTGACAACATTAAAATGGAAAGGGGATAATAAATCATTGGCTTGTCGTAAATAGGCATTAATTGTTTACTAACAGCCAACGTTAACGGATGAAGACGAGTTCCAGAGCCTCCAGCTAAAATAATTCCTTTCATATTATCTTCCTTGATACATGTTTGAATAATATTGTTGATAGGCTCCAGAGGTCACATCTGTTAACCATTTTTCATTGCTTAAGTACCAATCAACTGTTTTTTCTAAACCTTCAGCAAATTGCAAAGAAGGTTCCCAACCCAATTCTTTCATGATTTTATTGGCATCTATCGCATAACGTAAATCATGTCCAGCTCGATCGGTTACATAAGTTATCAATTGACGAGAGCTTCCTTGTTCTCTCTCCAATTTTTGATCCATTATATCACAAAGTAAGTGAACTAAATCAATGTTTTTCCATTCATTAAATCCTCCGATATTATAAGTTTCTCCGTCTTTTCCATCATGAAAAACGGTATCGATTGCTCGTGCATGATCGATGACAAATAACCAATCCCTAACATTTTCGCCTTTTCCATAAACAGGAAGTGGTTTTGAATGAATGATGTTATGAATCATTAATGGAATTAACTTTTCAGGAAAATGATTTGGCCCATAATTATTGGAGCAATTGGTGATAACCACCGGCAAACCATATGTTTCATGAAATGCCCGAACAAAATGGTCCGAACTTGCTTTAGATGCAGAATAGGGAGATCTTGGGTCATATGGAGTGGTTTCTACAAAAAATTCTTCAGGATTATGTAATTCACCATAAACTTCATCTGTTGAAATATGATAGAATCGTTTTCCTTCAAATTGACCATTCCAGTATTTTTTAGCAGCTTGTAATAAATTGACAGTCCCTAAAACATTTGTTTTAACAAAAGCCAAAGGATCGGTAATGGAACGGTCCACATGCGATTCTGCAGCTAAATGTAATACCCCATCAAATTGATATTTAGCGAATAATTGATCTATTTGATCAGCATCCGTAATGTCAGCTTTCAAAAAAGTGTAATTCGGGGCATCTGCGATATCTTCATTGTTTGCTAGATTTCCAGCATACGTTAAAGCGTCTAAATTGTAGATGTGATAATTGGGGTATTTTTGAACAAATAGCCTAACTACATGAGATCCAATAAATCCAGCACCACCTGTGATGACAATTTTTTTCATATATTATTTCTTGCTAAGGTTTTGTTGCCAAGTCCATGCATCTTTTAATGATTGCTCTAAACTTATTTCAGCCTTCCAATTCAGTATTTTATTTGATTTTTCAGTAGAAGCGTAAACAGCTGTAACGTCTCCTGCTCTTCTTGGTTGAATGGTAAAGTTAACTTTTTCACCTGTTGCTTTTTCAAAACTTTGAATAACTTCCAAAACAGAACTGCCATTTCCGGTACCAATATTGAAAAAATCATAGAAATTTTCTTCGTTTTTTTCTAGTAAATATTCCAATGCTTTTACATGAGCATTGGCTAAATCTGTGACATGAATATAATCTCTGATGGCTGTTCCATCTGGAGTAGGGTAATCGTTACCATATACATTTAAGGTACCTCTCAATCCAGCCACTGATTGAGTTAAAAAAGGAATCAAATTTGCAGGTGGCCCTAATGGCAATTCTCCTATTAATCCTGAAGAATGTGCTCCAATTGGATTGAAATAGCGTAATGATATGGCGGATATTTTATTTTTTGCTTGGACTGTATCAAAAATAATTTCCTCGCCGATTTGTTTGGTATTTCCATAGGGAGAAGTTGCTTTTTGCACTTCAGCTGATTCTGTGACCGGTAAAGAATGAGGTTGGCCATAAACCGTGCAAGAGGAAGAAAAAACAAGGTTTTTTACCCCAAATTCTATCATTTTTTCCAATAATAAAACGGTTGCAGAAACATTGTTTCGGTAATATTTC
The DNA here is from genome assembly GCF_054558485.1 of Aquirufa sp. ROCK2-A2. Lineage (NCBI taxonomy): Bacteria > Pseudomonadati > Bacteroidota > Cytophagia > Cytophagales > Flectobacillaceae > Aquirufa > Aquirufa sp. ROCK2-A2. The sequence goes on along the minus strand of NZ_JBPXKA010000003.1, from coordinate 381,775 downwards.
AAAGGATTTTCAACCGATTCACCTACGGCTTTTGAAGCTGCAAAATGAATGATTCCATCGATTTGATGTTGTTTAAAGACAGCATTCAAATGGTCAGGATTATTTACATCGCCTTCTACACAAATGACCTCAGATCCAGTAATTTTTTCTAAAGCTGAAATTACGTTGATCGATGAATTGGAGAAATTGTCAAAAATGATTGGAGTATATCCATTTTCCTTCAAAACAACATAGGTATGTGAACCTATAAAACCAGCGCCCCCAGTAATGAGAATTTTCATAAACGAGAAAAAATTTAGCTACAAATTTAGTTTTTTAATCATTCATTAAAAAATAAAGGAATAAACAATTTAATAGATTGTAACAATTAGGAAAAAATTTCCTTTTGCGAATATTTGATTTATTTTTGTTAAAATTTTTCAAATGAACGAATCTTCCATTAAAGCTATGATCCAATTGTTGGACGACTCTGATACAGAGGTGGTTCAATTGGTGGAAGAGCAAATTCGATCCCTCGGAACCAGTATTATTCCGATCTTAGAATCCGAATGGGAAGGCTTATCTTTCAATCCTTTGTTACAAGAAAAAATTGAGAATCTTATTCATGATTTTCAATTACAATCAGTGAAAGATCGATTGTTGCATTGGAAGGAGGCAGGTTCTATGGATATTTTGGAAGCCATGTGGATCATTTCAACATATCGTTTTCCCGATTATTCATATGAACAATTGCGTTTACAAATGGACCAGATTTATTATGATGTTTGGCCTCAAATTAGGGAAAATCTCCACCCCGTGGATCAAATTAAGATATTGAATGGAATAATTTTTGATCAATTAAAATTCGGTGCAAACACCAAAAACTTTCATGCGGCCAATAATTCATTCATCAATGTAGTATTGGAATCAAAAAAAGGTAATCCCATTAGCCTATGCGTGATTTATATGTGGCTTGCTCAAAAATTAGGATTTCCTGTTTATGGGGTCAATTTACCCAATTTGTTCGTTTTAGTCTATAAGCACGAAGGTGTGAATTTTTATATCAATGTTTTTAACAAAGGCCTAATATTTAATCGGGTTGATATCGATAATTATTTGGTACAATTGAATTTGCCCCAAAATGACATGTATTATAATCCTTGCTCTAATCTTGAAATTATTCGTCGTGTTATTAGAAACCTAATCATGGCTTTTGAAAAGGCAGGTGATGATGATAGAAAAAATGAATTAAATGATTTAATTGGCATTTTGGATTAAATTTTATTTCTATTACCTTTTACCTATTACCTAATTGTCCTCCACTTTTCCAATCGTTAAAACAAATTCCTCGAAATCTTCCCAATAGATGGTAATTTTTTTATTTAAAACATTGATTTTTAGTGGGTTAACATTAAAATTTTCCAAGCGAATTGATTGTTGGAAGGATAAACCTGGGATTTTTAATGACTTGTAAACGGATTCTTTTGAAGACCAAGCAAGGGTAAGTAAATCGCTATTATGTTGAAATTGTGGCAACTCCTTATCACTTAAAAATCGGGGAGCTATTTGGCCAATTTTCCTTCCTTTTTTTTCTAAATCTATTCCGATTGAATTCATTTTGCTTAGGACTGCTCCGACAAAAGGGTAGGAGTGGCTTAGGGAAATTTGCCATTCACTATTTGAAAAATAGGGGATGCCTTTTTCATTTATATGCAAGTGTATGTCGCTCAATTCGATCTCTTGACAAATAGAATAGAGACAAAACCTAGCTGCAATGGATTCTATTTGATGAATGGGTGTTTTTTTAATTTTCACAATGGGTTCAAACCACGATGAGGGAATATCTTTGAAAAATTCAATGGATTCTTCAATTTTCCAGATTTTAACCCATATTTCAGAGGAATCTAAAGGAAGTGAAGTGAAAATTTCAGGCATAATTCTTGTTTTGCTTGTAAAATTATCAATTTTGTATGGAATACTTCTAAAGATAACCCCAATCTACCTTGCAGATTTCAAAAATTGACACATTTTCGGGACATCGTGGTGCTATTTATTCCCTGGAAAATGGAATGGAAGATCATTTATTCTTTTCCGCTGGTGCAGATGGTTGGATTGTTCAATGGAACCTTCAGAAACCTGATGTTGGAAAAGTTATAGCTCAGGTAGAAGGGTCAGTATATTCTATGAATTTAGATACAAATCAGGAAATTTTGTGGGTGGCACAAAATAATGAAGGAATTCATGGAATTAATTTGGAAGATCAAAGTCGATTATTTTCTATAAAAATGGAATCTTTATCTGTTTTTGATATGATTCAGTTTCATGATCAAATTTGGGTAGCCCATAACGATGGATTGATTTCTATTGTCGACATACCGACAAGATCCATTGTAAAGCATATTAAAATTAGTCAAAAGAGCGTTCGGAAATTTGTCATTATTAATGAAAATATCATTGCTGTAGCTTTTAGTGATGGTTTTATTCGTTTGATTGATAATAATTATCAGTTAATCAATCAATGGAAAGCTCATGACAATAGTGTTTTTTCGTTGGACTATAATAGTCAATCATCACATTTGATTTCTGTTGGACGGGATGCGAAAATTAAAAAATGGGATATGACTTTAGAAAATTTCATTCAGAAACCTGCCGAAGTAATTGGTCATATATATACGATAAATGATGTTTCTTTTAGTCCGGATGGACAATTATTGGCAACTGCCAGTATGGATAAGACCATTAAAATTTGGCAGAGTTCGGATTTGAAATTATTAAAAGTTGTTGATGCGGCTCGCCATGGTGGGCACAGCAACTCCGTGAATAAATTGATATGGACAAATTTTGAGAACCAACTTGTTTCAGGTTCTGATGATAAAAAAATATCTGTTTGGACAATTCATTAAAAGTTTTTTTTATTTTAGCAGATTATGGAGCAAAAAATTCAAATTCCCGAAGGCAATTTCTCGAAATCATTTAGAGGTTATTCTGTTTCAGAAGTCAACGAGCATCTTTCCCAAATTGATTTTATCGTTGAACAGGCTAATCAAATACAAATCAGATTAGAGGAAAAAATCCAAAATTTAGAAACAGAAGTTTCGAGATTGAGAGAGGTGGAGAATTCGCTTTTTCGTGCTTTAAAAATGGCGGAGGAAGCGCAACAAAATTGGTTAAATAAGATGGATTCAGAAGTGAATCAATTGATTGATGAGGCTCAAAAAAAAGCCTCCAAAATTGTTGAGAATGCGGAAAAAGAAGCTTTTAAGACAAAACTGTTAGCGGATAATCAATCAAAATTAATCATTGAAGAAGCAAATCAAAAAACCATTCAACAAAACAGAACATTATTGGAATTGCAAGCAGCTCAAAAAGAAGTTGCTAGTCAGTTGATTCAAATTTCGGAATTAACTCTCGAAAAAGTGAAATCTTGGTCTTCTTTGGTAGATAATTCAAAAGAAAAAGTACAAGAAGTTCAAGAAAAAAAGGGTGAAAATGTTCCTAATAATTCGAAAAAAGTAAATACTGCTTCAAGTAGTAAGAAAAGTGAAAGTAGGAAAATTGATAAGGATGTTAATTCCGAGCAACCTTCAGTAAAATCCATAGTAAAATCCATTGTTCCGAAATCAGAATTGTTGGAGGATGAAAGCTTACCAACTCTAAACAAGGTTTTGGAGGCATATGCCAAATCTAATGGGCCTAAAGGTAAAATCGGAGATATAAATTAAGCATGGAGAACTATCAAGTAAAATTAAAGGATGTTCGATTTTATGCTTATCATGGATATTTTCCTGAGGAGCGTATTTTAGGAAATTGGTTTATTTTAAATTTGGAAGTTTTGGTTTTGAATAGCCAAGCAATTGATGATAAGTTGAATCAAACCTTGGATTATGGAACTTTGTATGCTATTTGTAAACAAGTAATGAATCATCCAGTTGATTTGTTAGAAACAGTGTTGGAAGCAATTTTAGAAAAATTAAAACATACATCTAGTCAGATAAAACAAATTAAATTAAGTCTTGTCAAAGAAAATCCTCCTTTGGGTTTAAGTGCAGGTAGTTCATCTATTTCCCTTGAATGGAATAAATAGAGGTAATTTGATTAAAATAGTTTATTTTTGATATCATTTTATTGAATATGCGTCATCAGGTTACTATAAAAGATATTGCTAGGCAACTCAACATTTCAGTTGCAACAGTTTCAAGGGCCTTGCGAGATCTTCCGGATATTCATCCTGATACAAAGAAAGCGGTTCTTGATTTAGCTGCTGAATGGGATTATCAACCCAATATATTGGCTTCTAGTTTGGTCAAAAGTAAGACAAAGACCTTAGGACTTATCGTTCCAGATTTGGGTTATTATTTCTTTTCTACTGTCGTAAAATCTATAGAAGAGGCTGCTATAAAAGCAGGATATAGTTTGTTGATCACTCAAACCCAGGAATCCTATGAACGTGAATTGACAAATATTCAGAATTTATCTAGATCACAAGTGGAGGGTATCATCATTTCACTTTCTCGTGAAACTACCAATTTTGATCATCTGAAACGATTGCAAAAGCGAGGAATTCCTTTGGTATTTTTTGATCGCGATTGTGAGGAAATTGTTGCTTCAAAGGTGATGGTCGACAATGAACAATCTGCCTATGAAGCAGTAAAGCATTTGATTGAAAATGGTTGCAAACGCATTGCTTTTCTTGCCGGCCCAAAAAATGTTTCTGTTAGTAATCAGCGTCGATTGGGTTATTTGAGAGCCTTAGAAGAGGCTAATATTCCTTTGGATGCGTCATTAATTATTCATTCCGATTATTTTCAAGATACTGCTATTTCTCAAACCCACATACTAATGAGCAGTGATCAACGTCCTGATGGAATCATGGTGGTTTCGGATCGTTTAGCACTTGGGGTGATGGTTGCCTTAAAAGAATTAAATATAAGTGTACCCAAGGATGTTAAAATGGTGAGTTTTAATAATGAACCTATTTGTACGGTCGTGTCACCTACTATATCATCTGTTTCACAACCATTGGATGAAATTGGTCGACTTGTGACTGAATTATTGATTCAGCAAATTGAAAATAAATCCGAAAATCAAGAGCCTCAAATCGAAGTGCTAAAAACGAGATTAGTTGTTCGAGAATCGTCGATTAAGTGATCTAAGTGAAGTATTTCAACAGAAGAATTATAACTGAATTTTTTCTTGGAAAAATAGGCAAAATTTAAGATATTTGTTGCTATTGGAAAACTGTGTAGAAATTAATTAAATCTTGATTTGCTACAGCGGTTTGTTCAAAAAACCAACGTTTATTTATGTCTTTAAATTCCAATATTATCCCAATCAACATCGAAGATGAAATGAAAGGGGCGTACATTGATTATTCAATGTCTGTAATTGTTTCTCGGGCACTTCCTGATGTTCGAGATGGTCTTAAACCAGTCCACCGTCGTGTATTATTTGGTATGGAGGAATTGGGTGTCAGCTACAATAAATCATATAAAAAATCTGCCCGTATAGTCGGGGAGGTGCTAGGTAAGTATCACCCACATGGTGATTCTTCTGTTTATGATACAATGGTAAGGATGGCCCAAGATTGGTCCTTGCGATATCCTTTGGTCGATGGTCAAGGTAACTTTGGTTCAGTGGATGGAGATTCTCCTGCAGCCATGCGTTATACGGAAGCCAGATTGAAAAGGTTAGCTGATGAAATGCTTTCGGATTTGAACAAAGAAACGGTTGATTTTCAGCCCAATTTCGATGATTCCTTAGAAGAACCAACGGTTTTACCTGCTAAAGTTCCCAATTTGTTATTGAATGGTACTTCGGGTATCGCGGTAGGTATGGCGACCAATATGGCTCCCCATAATCTTTCCGAGGTGGTTGATGGCATTCATGCCTATATTGATAACCGTGATATTACGATAGTAGAGTTGATGCAATATATCAAAGCTCCTGATTTTCCAACAGGAGGTACTATTTATGGTGTTCAAGGTATAAAAAATGCCTTCGAAACTGGTAGAGGTAGGATTGTCGTAAGAGGGAATGCCACTTTTGATACTTCCAAAACAGGCAAGGAGCAAATCATTGTTTCGGAGATTCCATACATGGTAAATAAGGCCACATTGATCAAACAATGTGCTGATTTGGTTAATGATAAAAAAATTGAAGGTATTTCTGAAATCCGAGATGAATCGGATCGTCAAGGAATGCGAATCGTTTTTGATTTAAAAAGAGATGCTGTAGCGAATGTCGTATTGAACAATTTGTACAAGCATACCGCTCTTCAATCATCGTTTAGTGTAAATAACGTGGCTTTGGTAAAAGGTCGCCCGATGATGTTGAATCTGAAAGATTTAATTCATCATTTTGTTGAGCATAGAAATGAAATTATTGTTCGTAGAACAAAGTATGATTTAAGAGAGGCGAGAAAGCGTGCCCATATTTTGGAAGGCTTTATCATTGCTTTAGATAATTTGGATGCAGTGATCAAGTTGATTCGTGAGTCGAAAGACCCAGCTGCTGCACAAGCCGGATTAATGGCATCATTTAATTTATCGGAAATTCAAGCAAAAGCTATTCTTGAGATGCGTTTACAACGTTTAACAGGAATGGAGCGTGAGAAAATCATGAATGAATATGCTGAACTGATGAAGTTGATTGATGATTTGGAAGATATTTTGGCTAAGCCAGAACGTCAGTTGCAAATTATCAAAGATGAATTATCAGAGATGAAAGCACGTTATGGAGATGAGCGTAGAACGCAAATTAATATGACAGATGAAGAGTTCTCCGTAGAAGATATGATTGCGGATGATGAAATGTTAATCACTGTTTCAGCACAAGGTTATATCAAACGTACGCCAATTACGGAATACCGTTCTCAAACAAGAGGAGGAGTAGGCTCTAGGGCGGTAGCTACGAAAGATGACGATTATACCGAGCATTTATTCTCTGCTACGATGCATAACTGGTTATTGTTCTTTACCGAACGAGGAAAATGTTTCTGGTTACGCGTATATGCGGTTCCTGAAGGTTCCAAAGTATCCAAAGGACGTCCTATTCAAAACATGATGAATATTGAGAATGGGGATACCATTCGTGCAGTTATCAATGTTAAATCGATCACGGATCCTGATTATATCGACAATAATTACATTGTGATGTGTACAGAAGATGGTACGATTAAGAAAACATCTCTTGAAGCATACTCTCGCCCACGTCAAAACGGTATCATTGCCATTACTATCCGGGAAGGTGATCGCTTGTTAGATGTAGCATTAACTAACGGAAATAATCAAATCGTGATTGCCACCAATACAGGTCGTTCGGTTCGATTTGAAGAAACACGCGTTCGTCCAATGGGCCGTTCAGCAGCTGGTGTGAAAGGTATTTGGATAGATGAAGAGCAAGCAGATGAAAAGGTGATTGGAATGGTTTGCGTTTCGGATCCTTCAGTACAACAATTGTTAGTGGTTTCAGAAAAAGGATTTGGTAAGCGTTCTGAAGTAGAAGATTACCGCTTAACCAATAGGGGAGGAAAAGGTGTTAAAGCCCTGAATATCACCGATAAAACAGGTGCTTTGGTAGCGATTAAAGAGGTTAATGATAACAATGACTTAATGATTATCACAAAAGCCGGTATTTTGATTCGTACGAGCGTTGCAGAGCTTCGTGTCATGGGAAGAAACACCCAAGGAGTGAAGTTGATTCGTTTGAAAAATGAAACAGATGCGATTTCTTCAGTTACCAAAATTGAGAAAGAACCAGAACCAGAAGAGGTTGAAATTGTCAATGAGGAAGGAACTTCGGTAGAAATGTTACCAACTGATTCAATTGATTCAACGTTAGAAACAGGTTCAGAGGCAAGTGATTCAACAGAAACACCTATTGAAGAGTAATTTTTTATGGCCTGAGGAAACTCAGGCCTTTTTCTTAATTTATATGTAAACATGAAAAAACTAGTTTTAACCCTATTTACTGTGGCATTCGCTGCAGGCTCGACTTTCGCTCAAGCGGATAAAGCTTTGGTAGAAGCTCAGAAGAAAGCTATTTTAGAGGCTGTAAAAAAGTCGGATGATGAAGCTAAGAAAGCTCCAACAAAAGCAAAGACTTGGTTATCTAGAGCGCAAGCTTATCTAGATTTAGCTTCTTTTCCTGATTCAACGTTAGCCTTAACAGATGCTGATGCAGCTTTTAAAGCCTTGGATTATATCAATGAAGCTGTTAAATTGGATACTAAAGATGGAAAAAAAGGTAGTACTGCCAAAGATGCTGAAAAGTTAATTGAGGATAAAAAAGTATATACAGCTTTTATGAACATGGGGGTAATCAAATACCAAGGAAAGGATTTTGCTAAGTCCTATCGATACATGTCAAAAGCATCTGAAATTACGCCAAAAGACACAACTGCCTCGATGTACACCGGAGTGGTTGCTCAATTGAGTCAAAAAGATGCAGAAGCAAAAGTAGCTTATGAGCATTATATGAGCATAGGAGGGAAGGATATCGCTATCATTTACGGTTTAGCTCAAATTTATAAATCGGAAAAACAAGAAGATAAGGCTTTGAATTTATTGGATGAGGGAATCAAAATTTATCCTAGCAATAAGGATTTAAAAAATGAGAAGTTCAATACATTGATTGCTTTTAATCGTATTGATCAAGCCATCATTCAATTAAACAAGACCATTGCAGCAGATCCTAAAGATGCCATGTCATTGGTTAATTTAGGTTTATTGTATGAGAATAAGATGTCTGGAATGAAGGATGAAATTTCAAAAATTTCAGACAAAACGTTCAAAGTTGAAGATGCTAAAAGAAAAATAGCTAGTCAAAAAGATCAGGTAGATGTTTATTTAGATGAAGTAAAACGTACGAAGGCAAAGTTAAAGACTGCTCAACCAAAGCAAAAAGCTGTAATTCAATCGCAAATTACTAAGTTAGAAGGAACAGTTGCAGAACAAAATAAGACTTTGGACGATTTAAAAGCTGAATTAGTAAAACAAGAAGCCTTGGTAGGGGATGTGGCTCAAAATAAAGCGAAAGTAGAAGAATTATCGGCTAAAATTAAAGCCATTCGTGATGATGTACCACAGTATTATACAAAGGCATTAGCGATCGATCCTGCTTATTATGATGCATTATATCAAATGGGTGCCTTGTATTTCAATGATGCAGCGGAATTCAAGAAGCAAGTGAATGCCATGGATATGGAAACCTATAAGAAAGAAGGTAAAAATGTGGAAGCGAAATATTTAGCTAAATACAATGAAATTTTACCATTTTGGGAAAAAGCATTAAGCATTAAAAAAGATGAAGATTTGAAAGAATACCTTAAGCAAGTATATCGTGAATTGAAATTGGAATCTAAATTAGCAGAATTAGAAAAGTAATTTTCATCTGATCTGATCATTTTTAAAAAGCCTGTGATGAAAATCGCAGGCTTTTTTATTGATAGAAACTTATGATCACTAGTACTGTCTTATTTGAATCTATTTAACATAATATAAATTATATAACAATATTAATTCAGAATTATTTGAGATTCATAACTCAAAATCTATAATCACAATTCATAATTCAATTTCGCTATGGGCAAGCTAATCACAAACTCCGTCCAATCATTGGTATCTGATTGGACTTGAATACTGCCGTTGTGCAGTGTGATTATACGCTCAACCAAAGATAAGCCAATGCCATAGCCTTTAGAATTAGCTGTATTTTCACCACGGAAAAATGGTTGAAAAATGAATGGTAAATCTGATTTTGGAATCCCTTTACCTAAATTTTTAACGATCAATTTGATTGAATCTTTTTGAATTTTTAAACAAACGAATGATTTTTTTTCGAAACTGAATTTACAGCCATTTTCCATCAGGTTTTTAATTGCTGTTAATAAAAGCATTTCATCACCTTTGATTTCCAATAATTCTTCGTTTTCCGGTAAAAATTCAGTGTCGATAATCACTTTATAACCATTGTGTAATTTTTGAGTTAAGCTACGTGCTTCCCACATAATTTCATCTACCCGAATTATGTTAAATCCTGCCTGATAGTCTGTAACACTGATTTTGTTTAATTCCAACAAAGATTCAGTAATCGCTGAAAGATCTTGAGTATCTTCCAAAACAGATTGTATGGTTTGTTTATAATCCTCTACATTTCTTTCTTTTAATAAACTTACTTCTAATTGAGAAGATATTTTGGTCAAAGGGTTTTTCAATTCATGTGATACGTTGGCAATAAACGTTTTCTGAAATTTAAATGCGTTTTCAATGCGTTCTAACAGCCGATTAATCGTATAGACCATCTTCCCTATTTCATCCTCAGAACCTGTTGATTCTAGTCTCTCCTCTAGCCTTTTGGGCGACAATTGATCTACTTGCTGAATAACTTTTGAAATTGGATTAAGCGCCTGACCCGCAAAAAACCAGCCAGAAATTACTACAATGAAGACAAAAAGTAAAAATAACGCAATTAATATGTTTTTTAGATCTTTGGCATTTTCTGCCGAATATTGATCCACAGCGCCCGCAAATACGACAATTCGACCTTCTGGAGTGGCAAAAACAGTACCTAATACTTCTAAATCATCTTGATGAAATCGGATTTCTTTTTTTAATCGAACTTCTTTGACCCTGGAAACATCGATATGAAAGTTAATGGTGTCATTGGAACGATAAATACGCTCATTGCACGTATCATATGCCATGATATTTTCTTTGTAGAGAATATCTCTGTTGGCTCTATCTATGATGCGTAGTAATTTGGAATCTACTTGGTTGACATTGACTAATAATTCCGCTGCGGTATTAGCTTTTTGCCTTAAACGACTGTAGAATTTATCGCGATAATTCTGTTGAGAGAATAAATAAATAATTAAATAGGAAACGAATAAGATGGCAGAAACCAAATAAGTAAACTGATAAGTTAATCTAGATCGTATCTGCATGGTAAAAATCGTATTATTCTTGTCTCAGAATATATCCCATTCCAAATTGAGTATGAATTAATTTACTTGAAAATCCCTTATCAATTTTTTTACGAAGGTAATTCACATAAACTTCGATCAAATTGGCGCTATTTTCATCCTCTACTTCCCAAATATTCTCTGCGATTTCAGCTTTAGAAATAACTTTTTCCTGGTTTTTGAGAAAATATTCACAAAGTTGGAATTCTTTGGCTGTTAAATTAATCTTTTGACCTGCTCGTGTCACAATTTTACTAGTTAAATCGAGCTCCAAGTCGTGAAATTTTAAAACCTGCGCTTCTAATATGGTCTGATTGGAGCGTTTAATCAATGCTTTAACCCTCGCCAAAAATTCTTTGAAGTCGAATGGTTTAGGTAAATAATCATCTGCTCCAGCTTCAAATCCTATGAGTTTATCATCGGTAGTACTTAGGGCCGTCAACATCAAAATAGGTGTTTGTATTCCTAATTGCCTTAATTGTTTACAAAGTTCAATTCCATTGATGCCTGGAATAATAATATCCGAGACAATCAATTGGTAGGTGTTTCGTGTAGCTAATTGTTTGGCAATTAAGCCATCATAAGCGACTTCTACTTCATAATTATTTTCTTCCAGTCCTTGTTTCAAGGACAGGACTGTTTTAGGCTCATCTTCAATTAGTAGAATTTTGATCATTATTTCAATAAATCTACAAGGTTTGCTGGGGAATAATTGATTGATTTAAGTACTTTATTATCACTTTTTCGATAAACTTTCCAAATCCCATTTTCTTCTAAAATTTCGGCTACGGTGCCATCTTTTTTGAAATAATGTTCGACGGTAGCTTCTGCTTCTTGCAAGGACTGGCAGGCTTTTGACATATTTGATCGCTGAACTTCATTGAATAAATCAACAAATTTTTCACCCAAACCAAATTCTAAAACAGCGCCTGAAAGTACATATTGTAAATCGCATAAGGCATCTGCAATCTCCACTATATCATAATCATCAATAGCGGCTTTTAACTCATCTAATTCTTCCGCTAAAAGGCTCACACGAAGCTTACAGCGTTCTTTTGATGGAATGGAAGGTGTTTCTACGACTGGTGCACCAAAGGTTTGATGAAATAAAGCAACTTGATTGAGGGAATCTAATTTTTTCATAAAATCGTTTCGAATAAAGTTAAAATTAAGCAATTATTTCCCCTTTTTAAAATCTAATTTGATTGATAATTATCAATATTTGAGTTGTTAGATTTCCATTTGTACACATATTAACGCTTTATCCACATAATTTTGTGGATAAGTTTAATCCAAGATCAAAGAATCGGATATTAATTGGAAAAATCAGGTAAAATGTAGATAACTGAAATACAAATGTGCACAAGTGTGGATAACTTGTGGGTAAGTATTTAAGATGAGAGACAATTATTAATTGGAACTCTTACTTTCAGAAAATGTACCGTCTGAATAAAAAATGATAACTCGTTCAATTTGTTTAGCCAAATGGCTTTGATCTTTTTTCAAATGAACAAACTCATTGAATTCATTTATTTGAGATGACTTGGCAATAGAATCAAGGGCTTTGAGTTGATTATTGGGTTGAGTAACGCTTTTTTCTTGTGATTCTTTCTGTCGCCTGAGAATCGGTTGTACAGTAACTGACTCCGGATGATTTTTTTTATCGGATTCTAGAGGCTCTATGAATTTTGGATCAAAAAGTGTTCCTGATACAAAATCTTCTTTGGACTTGGTCGGATCAAGCGATGAAATAGAAGATGCACTTAATATTTTCAAAGATTGATCCTCGAACAGTAATTCTTCAGCTGATATTTCAGGAAAATTACTCAGTATCTTTTGAACTACATCTAGACTAGGTTTATTCCTCCCAGATAATATATGGGATATACTGCTCCTAGGAATTCCTATTTTATCAGCAAATTGAGAAGATGACATTTGTTTCTTCTGAATTAACAATTCTATCTTTCTACTTAAGTTCATTGAAATTTACTTTGTTAAATTTAAGATGTAACAAAGTTAAATTATTCCGAGTAAAAAACAAATGTCATTTGTAAATTAATTCAAAAGATACACAAAAATAAAATGTTTACAAAAGTGAAATGCAGTCTTGGTGTAAAGCTATTAATTTACTTTTGTATAAACCGCCTACTGCCTTCTTAAAGTCTTTTTTCGACATACCTAATTGTTGATAGATCTCTTCTGCAGGACTTTTATCGTGTAAATAGAGAACTCCGTTATGAGTATTCAAGGCATTCAATAATGCATCTCTTTGCTTATCAATACGAACAATTCCAATTTCCTCAGATCTTAAATCCAATTTACCGTCTTCACGAATGTTATCAATGTAAACTTCCATAGGTAAACCTAATGTGACATTTGTAAACACTTTATTTTTAAATAACAAACCAATTTTACAATTGTGTATTAAACATTTGATTCCAAGATTTGTGAATTCATACGGTATAACTGTTATTTTATTTCCAATTGTAAATAGTTCTGAATCTAATTCTGATTCATCGATAAGAAATTTTTCGATTTTAGCAGAAGCCACTATTCGGTCAGTTTGAGCATCGATATAAACATATACCATATAAGAGCGGCCCACCGACATTTTCTGCCATTGTTGTCCAAAGGGTACTAATAAATCCTTGGCTAAACCCCATTCTAAAAATACGCCTAATGGCGTTACTTCTTTAACTTCTAGGTAAGCAAATTGATTAATGGTTGCTAATGGTTTTAATGTAGTAGCAATGATTCGATCTTCTGAATCTCGGTAAATAAATACCTCAATAAAAGCATCTATCTCATAATTTTCTGGGACATATTGCAAAGGAAGAAGTATTTCATCTTCATACCCGTCTAAATATAGTCCAAAGGGTACTTCTTTAATAATTCGAAGGCTATTGTATTCGCCTAATTTTAATTCATTTTCCATAAAAAAACCCGGTGTTTAAAACCGGGTATAAAGGTACAGTAAATTGTCTAGATTAAACTACAACATTGTTTTCTCTTAGTGCTTGGTTAAGGGAAGTTTTAAGATCAGTACTTTCTTTTCTTTTACCAATAATCAAGGCACATGGTACTCCATATGTACCAGCAGCAAATTGTTTCTGGATCGTACCAGGAATGACCACTGAGTTTTCAGGTACATATCCAATATATTCGATTGGTTCCGGACCACTAACATCAATGATTTTAGAACTACCTGTAATAGTTACTCCTGCTCCTAAAACGGCTTTTTTGCCAATATGGGCACCTTCGACAACAATACATCTTGATCCAATGAATGCACCATCTTCAATAATTACTGGCGCCGCTTGTGGCGGTTCTAATACTCCACCAATCCCTACACCTCCACTTAAATGGACATGTTTACCTATTTGAGCACAACTCCCAACGGTTGCCCAAGTATCTACCATTGTTCCTTCATCCACATAAGCTCCTATGTTGACATAAGAAGGCATTAATATTGTCCCTTTAGCTAAGTAAGCACCGTATCGAGCTACCGCTGGTGGAACTACACGAACTCCTAGCGACTTATAATTCTTTTTCAAAAGCATTTTATCGTGGTATTCAAAGATACCGATCTCGCTTACCTCCATCTGACGAATAGGAAAATACATCACAATGGCCTTTTTTACCCATTCGTTTACCTGCCAACTCCCATCGGGTAGGGGTTGAGCAACTCTTAATTCTCCTTTGTCAACTAAATCAACAATCTCTTCAATTGCTTTAATGGTTTCTGCTTGTTGGCGCAATTCGGGTTTATCCCAAGCCTCTTGGATGATTTTTTCCAATGTATTCATCATAATTGTATGTAAAATTTAACTATAACTTTAATAAGTTAACTTATTGATTATCAGTTAATTGATAATTTGTTCCAAATATTATTTTGCCGAAATATGGAATGAATTTAGCAAAATGAACAAGTGACATTCTGGCAGTAGCACTCTCCTATTGGATTTGCAATGTCTTTGCTATACAAATATGCATATTTTTTTTGAATAAAAAACGTATTCATGTGAAAAAAAATCGACATGCTTTATTATTTAGCACATAAGGTAATTAATATCTTATTCAGTTTACTTTTGTATATAGGTTATTGTGATACCTAGAAAGTATAATCGCTTTTCTTGTTTTGTAATTCTGATGATTTTTTGGTATTTTTGAGCTTTACAGGAAATCAAATTAATTTATTCAATGAAAAAAATTAAAGTTGCTATTAATGGTTTTGGTCGTATTGGTCGACTTACTTTTCGCAGATTATTAGAAAAGGAAAATGTTGAGATTGTGGCTATCAATGATTTAACAGATAATGCTACATTGGCTCATTTGTTAAAGTACGATTCGGTTCATGGTCGTTTCAATGGTACTGTTACATCTGATTCAGATTCAATTACTGTTAACGGTAAATCAATCAAAGCTTTAGCCGAGCGTGATCCTAAATTATTACCTTGGGGTGCTTTAGGAATTGATGTTGTGTTAGAATCAACAGGTCGTTTTGTAGATGAGGCTGGTGCTGGTCAACATTTAACTGCTGGTGCTCGTAAGGTTATTATCTCTGCTCCTGCTAAAGGAAATGTACCTACAGTGGTTTTAGGTGTTAATGAAGATACATTAACAGATGAAATGACAATTATTTCAAATGCTTCTTGTACGACTAACTGTTTAGCTCCAATGGCTAAAGTTTTAGATGATGCATTCGGATTAGAGAAAGGATATATGTCAACCATCCACTCATATACGGCAGATCAAAATTTACAAGATGCTCCCCATGCTGATTTACGTCGTGCTCGTGCTGCAGCTTACTCTATTATTCCAACTTCAACTGGAGCAGCTAAAGCAGTAGGTTTAGTTTTGCCTCACTTAAAAGGTTTATTGGATGGAAGTTCTATGCGTGTTCCTACTCCAGATGGTTCAGTTACTGAATTCACTGCTATCTTGAAAAAAGAAGTTTCTGCTGACGAAATTAACGCAGCAATGAAAGCAGCTTCAGAAGGTTCCATGAAAGGTATCTTAGAATTCCAAACAGATGAAATTGTTTCAATCGACATTATTGGAAATCCTCATTCATGTATTTTTGATTCAAAATTAACTTCTACTATGGGTACTTTGGTAAAAGTAGTAGGTTGGTATGATAATGAATTTGGTTATTCTTCTCGTGCAGCTGATTTAATTGCTCGTGTTGGATAATATCCAAAATATATACTATACAGGAAAGAGGCTTTTTAAGCCTCTTTTTTGTTTGTGGCTCTTATGTATTTGATAGAGAATCCTTTATTAAAGAACATATCTTCAAATCTTGTTTTTATTCCAAAATGATCATTGTTCCATTTTGATTTATATAGATCATTCGTAACAACCATTTTTTCCCATTTAGGTAGATTGAGTGTATCAAGAGAATACTCAAAAAGTGAATCTGAATCAGTTTTCAAATGGATAAGGCCTGTTGATTTTAGAATAGACTGGTATTTATCTAGAAAAAAAGGATTGGTAAGTCTTTTCTTTTCATCTCTATCTTTCGGTCGAGGATCTGGAAAGGTAATCCAGATTTCATCAATTTCATTTTCTTCGAAAAAATCTGTTATAAATTGAATTTGAATTCTTAAAAATCCAACATTTGTGAGATTAAGCTTTTGAGCGTTTAAGGCACCCGAAGCTAAACGATCTCCTTTGATATCAATTCCAAGAAAATTTTTTTCTGGAAATAATTTACCTAGTCCCAAGGTATATTCACCTTTTCCACAACCTAACTCTAGAACGATAGGATGATTATTTTTAAAAAATGTGCTATTCCATTTTCCTTTGCAATTTTCATGAAATTCCATTGGACTTTGAATGACATTTTCCAATTCAAATGCCAAATCGTATTTATGTTGTTTTCTTCTGCTCAATTTAAATCAGATCTATCTCGGCAACTAAATAAGTACTTCCGGTTATTAAAATGAAATCATTTTCTTTGGCCAATTTTTTTACATGTGCAATGGCCTGATTAATTTCAGTACACACCTCTCCTATTAAATGGGCTTTTCTAGCTATTTTTTGAAGTTCTTCAGCTTTAAGAGACCTAGGATTATCTGCTTGGGCAAATAGGTAAATGGCATTTTGAGGTAGTTTCGATAATACTTTATCAATATCTTTATCTGCCACCATTCCTAAAATGATGTATAATTGATCAAAATCTTCTATGAATATTTGATTCATTAATTCACTTATCCCACTTTCGTTATGTGCTGTATCAGCAATCATTCTTGGAGATTCATGTAAAATTTCCCAACGACCTTTTAAATGGGTATTCTTTCGGGCATTATTTATGCCATGAATGATTTGGTCCAATGAAATATTTATAATTTGGTGTTGAATCAATTGTTGGCACCACGCTAATATTCCTTGAATATTTTTAATTTGATATTTACCAGCATAAGGACTAGTTAAATTTATTTCTCCCAAAAAACTTGAATGATACGTTAGATGTAAATTTTGTTTTTTGTTCTCAAATTTTCTTAGTTCAATTAGATCTTCTGAAAATTGAATGTCAGACTGAAGCGCTTGAGAATGCTTTATAAAAATATTTTTTGTTTCAATCTGTAATTCGCTGATTGTCACAGGAATCCCTTCTTTTATAATTCCAGCCTTTTCTTTGGCAATTTCTTCTAACGTATTTCCTAAAATATCCTGGTGATCCCAACTGATATTGGTGATTAAACATCCTTCGGGTGAAATCACATTCGTCGAATCTAAGCGTCCACCTAATCCTGTTTCAATAATAGCCCAATCGACTTTTTGCTCGCTAAAATAACAAAATGCCAAAATTACTGTCCATTCAAAAAAAGATGGTTTTATATCTTCGATAATGGTTTGATTTTTTGTAACAAAATCAACAATCCATTCTTCGTCTATTTCTAATCCGTTGATTTTTATTCTCTCCGTAAACGATTTTAGATGAGGCGATGTGTATAAGCCAACCTTGAAACCTGCTTCTTGCAAAATGGAAGCCATAAAATGCGATGAACTGCCTTTTCCATTTGTTCCGGCTATGTGCAATGATTTAAAATTGTTTTGAGGATTATCAAATCGATTGCAGAGTGCTATAATATTATCCAAGCCAGGTTTGTAGGCTTTTTTCCCTTCTCGATGAAAAACAGGAAGTTGGGAATATAAAAAAGTGATTACTTCTTTATAATTCATAAATCAACAAATCTTTTAATTACTTGGAATTTATTTTAAACATGATTGTTCCTGTAGAAACCTCAGGCCTCTCACCAGATGAAGTCGGTTTAAAACTTAGTTTTTCAATGGCTCTTTTATATTTTTGAGCAACTGTTGCCGACAGAGTTGTTTCAACAATTTTCAATGAAATGATAGAACCATTTTCATCAATTTTAATGGAAAAACGAATAATTCCTGTTTCGTCTGAATCATCATTTACTTGTGGTCTTGAGGCTAACGCCCAACCTGTTAAGTTCACAGAAAGGCCATTACCACCACCTAAACCATTATTTGCCCCGCCGTTATTTCCTTTGGGTCCTTTATAAATCGCGGAATTATTTATATCACCATTTAATTGACCCTTATCTCCTATCTTACCAACATCTGTACCATTGGAATTTCCACCCGAGTTGGGGTTAGTACCTTTAGTTCCATTACTGGATGATTTTTTCTTAAATAAGGCATTTTCATCTATTTTTGGAGCAACTTCAACTGGAACTATTTCTTTTTTTACCACTTTAGCCGTTTCAATTTTCTTTTCAATGGGTTTCGCTTCCAATTTTACAGGACTCTTTACCTTTGAAGTTATCAACGTAGCTTCTTCTATTTTCTCTTTTTTAATTTCTTTTACTGTACTAGCAATTGTTTCAGCAGGTTTTGACTCATCATCATTTTGAAGTTCG
This sequence comes from Aquirufa sp. ROCK2-A2, assembly GCF_054558485.1. Classification (NCBI taxonomy): domain Bacteria; kingdom Pseudomonadati; phylum Bacteroidota; class Cytophagia; order Cytophagales; family Flectobacillaceae; genus Aquirufa; species Aquirufa sp. ROCK2-A2. The sequence continues at coordinate 362,944 of NZ_JBPXKA010000003.1, read as the reverse complement.
TTCACCTGATTTTTAGTTTGAATATCTCCCCCTCCAATATCTGAATTGCCGTAATTGATTTCAAAACCTCCAGCAGGTAATTCCATTTTAATTTCTTCACCAGACCAAATATTAACCGTCAAAAAAATAAAAAACAATAAGCCATTAATCAAAATCGTATAGATTAATGCCTTTATTCGATTTCTTTTTTCCTCTTCTTGTTGTGAAAGGATTTGATTCATAATGCCGTTGGTTTATATACCCAAATATCTAATTTATTTTCTTTTTTTAGCCTTGCCGCTGTTTTGTATCCAGATTCAAAAGTTGATTCAATCCCCACACTGACACGGTAAAATTTTTCATTTTCGCCTTTTGTTAAAATTTTAGCATCGGTAAATCCTTTTGATTGGAATTCTGCTAAAGCAGTTTCTGCTTTTTCCATCGTTAAAAAACTAGCAGCAATTAGCTCAATTTTATCCAATGAGATGTTATTAGCTGGTACTTGCGTTATTTTATTCGAATCTATGGCAGGACGAATTTCGTTTTCCTCTAATCCTGAATTTATCGTTTGATTTGCGACTTTTTTCTTAATTGGCGTCTCAATATTTTTTTTAGCTATTTTAATTGTAAATGGACTAAAAGAACTATTGACATACCTTGAGTTAGGTTCAGTGAGAAAATAGGCACTAAATCCGGCGAAAATGAAAGCAAGAATTGTATAAATAATATGTTTAGGTAAGATGGATTTTGAATGAGATATTTCTGATTCTAATTCCACTTGACTTATCTCTTCATGATAGGTAGTGTCAATTTTTGGTTCTATTAATTCAGGTTTATTCTTAGTAGAAGTGATTGGAACGATATTTACCGAAGTTAATCCAAACATACTCAAGTCATAATTTTTTTCTGAATTAGGTATGAAAGTAATTTTGGACTCAGCGCTTAATTGAAATTCTCCAATATTTCCGAAGGCTAATTGCTCATTTTTTATTAATTCAGCAGTGATGAATTTACTGAATTGATTTATTTCTTGAAATCCTTCTTTATGGCTTATCTGATTCATGTTGGCCCATTGAGTGGCCAACAATCCATCATCTGATTTTAATTGTTTATTGAAGGCAATCCATCTTTTCCTAGGACTGATCACCCAATCATTTTGATTTAATTTAAAATCTTCAATTTTGACAACAAATCCTCCAAAATTGGGTATAATGATACAATCATGTTCATTAATTAAATTTTCAATAAGAGTTATAATCGATTGATAATTTTTCATTTTTAGAACGAATATGCTAAACCTACTGTATAATTTAAACCTAAAGATTGATAATTTAAATATCGTTGGTAGTTTTTGCCCAACAAATTATTGGTACTTACAAAGGCATTGATTTTTTTGGTGATTAAATAATTTACTTTCAAATTGATATCAAGGATATCATCAAGTTGAACGGATTTTTTTTCTTTTGGATTCCAACCATATAATCCATTCATATAATAAACATCAGGAGAAATAATTATCTTATCCTTAAAAGTGATGGAATTAGTAAATGAAATATTAAATAATGGTCTACCATAAGGTTTTTCAATCTCGGTTAAATTGGAATAGGAATTATAATCAAATTTCAAAACTGATAAAAATCGTTCATTTATTTGGTAGTTCAATTGACCTGATAAATTTAAAAGTTGTAATTTCTTTTGCCCCCCAACGTATGTCAATTCAAATTTTGAAGAATCAGAAGCTGAGTTAACAAAGAAATTCAAATTACTAAACTCAGAATAATCCACTTTCACCTCAAAATCAATATTTCTTTCATTACTGCCTTTCAATCCTCCAAAGATATTAGCAGTTTGTTGTGTGTTTTTCAATTTAATATTTCTATTCAACCAAGGATTTTGCTTGATAGTGGCATCATAGGTATTGAAATAGGTATCCCCTCCTAAACCTGCAAAAACATGTAGAAATTCTGTCGGTTTAAAATCGACTTTCACCACAGGGAATAAACTTGTTTGATTATCTCCTTCGATACGATCCTTTTCATTCACAACATTGATTCCCGCGTGAACAGATACACGATTGTTTTTATATAAAAAGCTAGGTTTTACACGGTACAATTGTCTTCTATTGTTCTCTAAACTGGTATATTCTGATAATAACATATCCCCATTAAAATAGGCGAATAAATTATCATTCAATTTCATAACCGCTTGAATTTTACTATCCCAAACCCATTCTTTATCCAATTTGTTACTTGTCACAAACGTAAGGCCAGAAGTAGCTTTGTAATCAATTTTGGCATCTTTCTTAGAGTTGCTAATACTTCCAATGTAATTAAATTTGTCATAATTGATATTTAGATAATCGTCATTGGGTACATTAACGAAATCTTTTCTTCCATAAAAAGAGGCAGAAGTTCTTTTGTAATTTATTGAACCGTTTAATAAATAGTTTTCGGTAAAAGTTTTGCTGTAAACTTTAATTTCATTGTCATTGCGAGCGGAATTGGTTGATAAATTCGGACCTTTTCTGTTGGCATCATGACTCACGTAAATACCTCTAAATTGATTTTCGGAAGGTGTAAAACCAAAATGAGCATTTAATAGAGTATGGCCATAATTACCCACACCTGCTTTAATGACATTTTGAAATTTAGAACCATATGCTGAAATTAATTCATCTCCATCTCTAGGCCCTAAGATAGTATTCGTTAAAGTCGGTAAACTTAATCCCTCCCATCTTCTTTCTAAAAAATCATACTTCATTTTTCTGCCCTTCTTTTGATTTTCTATCTCATTTAAAGGATCAAACGACCTGCTTACTTGTGGTTGTAATTCAATTTTACGTTCCTTGTCAATGATGATATCTTCATTTTGAATAGAACCTTCCTTCTTAGTTTGTTGAGCAATTCCTTGGAAAGAAAACGCACACATACTAATGCTTGTTAATAAATAAAACTTTTTTGCTAAACCGCTGAATCTCATTTTTTCTTAATTAAGCTGTTATTTAATTGGTAACGCGTTTAATTTTGTTTTGGCTAATTCAACCACTTCCGTATCACTTGAATTGTCAATGATTGATTTTAAAGTAGCTTTAGCCTGGGGTAAATTTTTCAACTCTACAAAGTTGTCTGCCAATAAAATATAGGCTTTACCTAAAATTGAATCGGATGCTTCAGAAAATTGATTTCTAAATTTATCCAAAATCATATCACTGGACTCTTTGAATTTACCTTCTTTGAATAATTGGTGTGCTAATCGCAATTGGCATGCAGCTCCAAGATCATTTTTGTCTAAAGCAATGGTTTTGTTCAACCAAGCTTTTTCCTTTTCAATATCCCCTTTTGAAGAATAAACATCAGCTATTTTTAATGCATTACTTGCTTTTTCTACATCAGTGATATTTTGCATACCAATAATTTCATCTACCACAATAGATGCCGAATCAACGGAATTACTTTCAAGGAATGCTGTTATTAATCCATTGTTAGCTATTTGTAGTTCTTTCAATTCTAAATTTTTGGTTTTGAATTTTTTGAATAATTCAATCGCTGAGTTATAGTTTTTATTACTCAATTCAATTTCTGCGGATCTTTGTATCGCTCTATTGATTTGTGGATGAGCATTTTGCTCAATCATTTTTTTATAATAAGTAAGGGCATCCTCTTTATTATTTACACGATATGCTGCGTCAGAAATTAAATATGTGGCTTCTACTATATTCTCATTGTTTGGATATTTTTCTATAAAGGATTTTAATGGAGCAATAGCTTTGTCGTATTTTTCTCCTAAATAAATACCTTTAGCAGCTCTGAATTCTAAATCAATATTTTCTGCTTCATTTGGACTATTTTTTTGAAAAGTAGTTAATAATTGTCCAAATTCTTCAGGTCTGCCCACTTCATTTAATTCTTCTTGAAGACCAATCAATGCATCTTTTGCTGTTTTATCGGTTGGGAATTCATTGATAATTTTCTTGTAGTCTGTTATGGATAGTTCGTGTTGACTTGTATTAGCGTATGCTTGGGCTCTTTTCAATAATGCTTGAGTAAAGTATGGGCTAGTTGATTTATTATCAATCAAATCGGTAAAACCCATGATGGCATCTTTGTACTTATTGTTATCAAACGAGATTACGTTTTCTTGATAAACAGCATCATCCACATATTTGGAATTTGGAAAATCTAAACGAACTTGTTTGAAAGTTTGTTTAGCTTCTGCTTCCTTATTTAGATAGGTTAATGTTACTCCTTTTTGATACAAGGCATAATCTTTTTCCGTTTTTATTTGATCAAAAGCTTTGGTATAATAAGTTAAAGCCTCTTCGTAATTTTTAGAAACCAAATAGGTATCAGCTAAACGTAACAAAACATTGGAATTACTTTTACCATTAGGTGATGATAACTCTTTATCAACATATGATTTGAAAAGTGTATTTGCCTTGTTAAAGTCTTTGGTGTTAAAATAGGCATAGGCTAATCCAATTCTAACTTTTTGAATAAATTCACCTGCTTTAGCAACCGGAGGATTATTGATCAAAAGTGGACTATAAACTTGAATAGCTTCTTGGTATTTTTTCAGTTGAGAAAGTGCCTCTGCTTTCCCAAAATTGGATTGAAATTTTAATTCTTCAATTTCTGAATTACTGATCGATGTATTGAAATATTCAATAGCTTCCGTGAATTTATTTGAATTATAAGCTTTTACCGCCAAATTATAGCTCAATGTTTGATAGGCCGCATTTAATTTACTGGAGCGATTGGGTAAGGATTTTAAATAATCCATCGCAGCATTTAAATTATTTGAACTGATAAAGGCATCAGCCACGATTTCATTCGCCTCTTCGGTAAATTTGCTAGTTGGATAATTTTTATTGAATTCTTGAATTTCATAAATAGTCTCGCTTGCTTTTCCTAAATCTAAAAGGACTTTGGCGTGGTTAAATGCTGCCTCTTCCTGGATTTCCTTGTTGAAATTCAATGATTTTGCTTTTTCAAATGCCAATAAGGTGGCCTCTAAATTCCCAGCTTTTAATTGGGCAAGTCCTAAAGTAAATGCTGCATATTGCGATAAACTATCCTTTGTGTCCACAACAAATTTCAATTCATCAGCTGCTTCATTGAATTTATTAATTTTGTACAAAGAAAAACCGTATCGATAATGTACTTGGTTGGTTACCGATTGAGGGTTCAGGTTACTATTAATTTGATAACTAACCGCTGATTTCTCGTAATATCCTAATTTGAATTGTACCTCAGCAACTAATAATGAAAGTTCATCCAATTTATATTGAGAATTTTTTTGCTTTAAAAGTGGCTCAGCATAACTCAATAATTCATTGAATCTTCCTTGATGGTAAAAACACATGGCGATCCAATTCGGAATATCCATTCGATATTTACTACTACCCTCTGCTTTACTAAAATCTTTGACCGCATCCGCGTACCTTTTTTCTTTGAAATTTAAAATTCCAGCATAATAAGATGCCGCAAACGCGTATTCTTCTTCAGGTTCAATTTTGATTTCATTAAAATAACGTAAAGCATTTCTGAAATCCTTCATTTCATAATAGGCTACAGCCAATTTATATTTTGCTTCTAAATTTGTCTCAGATGATTTACTTAGATATTTAATGGCCTTCAAATAATCACCATTATCATAAAAAAATGTACCTATTCCTCTTAATAATTTGACTGCTTGAGGATGTTCAGGATTTTCCGCGATAAAGCGTTCAGCTAATATTTCAGCTTCTGGCTGACTCATATACAATGAACACATGGTAATGTAATATTCAGCTAAAACCTTTTGACCATTTTGTTCTCTAATCGTCAACGGTTCTAAACTTGCCAGATAGGCAGAAAATTCTTCTTTCGCAGCAACATAGTTTTTTGAATCAAAATACTCTTTCGCTTGCCTGAAGTGCAAAGTATGATCTTTATAACTGAACGTTTGTTGAGCAAATATGGAAAAATTGATTAGTAAAAATATCAGTGCTAAAAATAAGCCTGCTAAAGAAGTATGTTTTCTCATTATTTAATGATTACAGCATTCACAATTACTACAATAATACGATTTTTTTCGCGAATAATTGTATGTGAGGGCTTATTTAATTACTCATAAATGTACTCAAAAGCCTTAAAATTGGTTTTAAAGTTTCTAATCCTCTATATTTGTTTTTTATACCTATATTCATTCAATACACTGACAATCAATGAACAATAAATTATTCTATTTGAAATCCACCTGTTTGTTTTCTTTCCTTTTTCTAAGCTTCTCTCTTTTTTCTGCAAGTCGAATTAGCCATAAAATTGCAATGCCAGAACCTCATACTCATTATTTTGAGGTGACAACCCGAGTGAATTTGACAAAAGAGATGATCGCTAAATCTTATGTTGATTTTAAGATGGCTGCTTGGACCCCAGGTTCTTATTTGATTCGAGAATTTGCAAAAAATGTTGAAACTGTTTCAGCAAATTCAAATCAGAGAAAATTAAATGTCCAAAAAATCAACAAAAATACTTGGCGAGTATCTTTCAATAAGGAAAACAGTGCTTCTCCGATTGATTTATCCTATCGAGTGTACGCCAATGAATTATCTGTTAGAACATCATTTTTAGACGATTCACATGGCTATATAAATCCTGCGAGTGTTTTAATGTATGTGAATGAATTAAAAAATGAATCTCAGGATGTCGAAATCTTGCCATTTAAGGACTTTAAAAAGGTTTCCACCGCACTTAAGGAAATTAATAGGTTCACTTTTCAGGCAAAAAATTTAGATGAATTAATCGATTCTCCCATTGAAATTGGAAATCATAAAATATTTGCATTTAAAGTTGGTAATGTTCCACACGAAATTGCATTTTATGGGCCTGCTAAAATTGATTCGGTAAAATTTATTGCGGATGTAAAAAAAATGTGTGAAACAGCCCAAAATGTAGTTGGTGAACACCCTTGTGATCATTATTTATTCATTATTCATAATTTATTCCGTGGTGGTGGTGGCTTAGAGCATTTGTATTCTACGACATGTCAAGTTAGCAGAGGTAATTATGAGACAGATAAAGGGTATAAAGGAATTTTAAACCTTTTGGCTCACGAATATTTTCATCTTTGGAACGTAAAGAGAATTCGTCCAAAGGCTTTAGGTCCATTCGATTATGAAAATGAAAATTATACCCATAATTTATGGTTATCAGAAGGCATTACAAGTTACTATGCCGATATGATTAGTCAGCGTGCTGGTTTCATTAATTCTTCTGAATATTTAACAGGTTTAGGCGAAGAAATTTCGGCTGTCGAAAATCAACCAGGAAACCAAGTTGAATCTGCTGCTGAAGCAAGTTGGGATGCTTGGATAAAATATTATCGTCCGAATGAAAATTCTAAAAACTCTACCATTTCTTATTATGACAAAGGTTCTGTTTTAGGTAGCGTTCTTAACCTATGGATCATTCAGCAATCGGAAGGAAAAAAATCATTGGATGATGTTTTCAAATATTTATATGTTACTTATTATAAAAAATTACAACAAGGTTTTACCGATGCTGAATTGGAAGATGCATTTACCAAAATAGCTGGAAAATCTGCCAAAACGATATTTGATACTTATATTTATGGATTAACTACTCCCAATTACGAGGATTTATTTAATCAAGTTGGTTACACTTGGACGAACGCAAATGCAGGAAAAATAACTCCATTTTTGGGTTTCAATGTTTCAAATAATCGAATTACCCAATTATTTAAAGGTGGACCAGCTTATCAATATGGTTTAAATGTGGGTGATGAAATTTTGAAGGTGAATAATGCTGATTTCGAAGGGGTTGATAAACTTCTGGCAAATAAAAAACCAAATGACGCGGTATTATTTACTGTGAAAAGAGACGGAATTGAGCGAAATTTCATGATTACAATTGCTCAAAGTCCCATTCGAAATTTTGTCTTGAATCCTTCCAATAATGTAAGTGATCAACAAAAAGCCTTTCGTAAAGTTTGGTTAGGAATTTAGTATGAAGTGGCTTTAGCCATTTCAGCATACATGTCGGTAAAGGTTTTTGTCACAAAATCATTAAAAGAGGAGCTTATTGCAAGCTCCTCTATTTCTTTCTGAGAACCAAAATCTAAAACCGAAAATTTATAACTCTGTTCTAAATGTGGTGTCTCAAACTTTAATATATATTTAGAATTCCACTCAAATAGAGAAATACGAATAGATTCGTGTGGAATTTCTTTGATGAAGTGCATTAGTCTTGAATGATGGTTACACTTTGGATCACATCACCTTCGCGAATTAAATCAATGACATCCAATCCTTCAATTACTTTACCAAAGCAGGTATGTTTACGATCTAAATGAGAGGTATTTGCACGAGAATGACAAATAAAGAACTGAGAGCCACCTGTGTTAGGTCCTCTGTGTGCCATTGATAAAACACCTCTATCATGGTATTGGTTATTCCCTGTTAATTCACATGGAATTGTATAACCCGGTCCACCGGCTCCTGTTCCAGTTGGATCACCACCTTGTACAACGAAATTAGGGATGACACGGTGAAAAGTTACACCGTCATAAAATCCTTTTTCTGCTAAATCAATGAAATTTTTAACGTGAATGGGTGCGTCTTCGGTGTAAAATTCAATTTTCATTAAACCTTTATCCGTTAACATTTCTGCGTATGCCATATTATTATTTTAAATTTGTTTACAAAGATGCGAATGAAATTTCAAATTATTCTTATTCACTTCTCTCCTTTTCTGAAAAAATTGCCTTAATTTCAAAGTATGAAGTACATTTTACTAATTATATGGAGTTTTGTTCTTTTAACTGCTTGTTCAACAGATAAGGATAAAAAAGAAGCAAGCGACTTTTTCTTGCGCGGAAATCAAAAGTTGAAGGAAAAAGAATATTTCGAAGCCATTAAATGGTTTGGAGAGGCAATCAATAAACAAAAGGGCTTTTCAGATGCTTATTATAATCGAGGGCTATGTTTTCAAGCTTTGGAAAAAAATGAGGAAGCACTCAAGGATTTTTCACTTGCCTTCGATTTAGATTCTAAATTCTCACCTGCCCTATTTAAAAAAGTCGAAATATTACAGTCTTTGGAGCAATTCGATTTAGCGACTGAAGAAGCTAATAAATTGGTTCAGGCGTTTCCAGATTCTGCTGCAAATCATCGTTTAAAAGGCGATGTACTTTTTCAAAAAAAGGAGTTGACTAATTCTTTGGCTTCTTATGAAATTGCCTTGAAAATAGATTCCAATTTAGTAGAAGCTTTGATCAATAAAGGTGTTGTGCTACAAGAAATGAATGAGTTGGATTTAGCAGAAGCAACCTTCCAAAAAGCTCTGACCAAAAATAAGTATAAAGATTTGATTTATAATAACTTAGGTTATTTGTCGATACAAAAAAAGCAATGGAAGTTAGCTCATTTATGGGTTACAAAAGCGTTAAAAATGTCGCCTGAAAATGAATTGTATTTAAAAAACTTAGCGAAAATTGAAGAGCAATCAAGCTCGAATTAAATCCATGTAGATTTTTAATTCTTCCGCATTTTCAAGTGATGAAGTAAAGATTTCTAAGATGCCTGCTTTCGTTGATTGCGATAAAAATGTGGGTAATTTTTGATTTAAATCCTCCCAATTGCTTACTCCAAAATAATTTATTTGAGCATCTTTCGCTGTATTTTCCGCTGTGAACATTTGTTTGGTTTCCATGAATTCTTCTAATTCAGGTAAATGTTTAGCTCCAGCTAAGTTTCGGAAAATTCCTCCTCCTTGATTATTGAAAACAATGATTCTTACATTAGTTGAAATATAATTATTCCAAAGTGCATTTTTGTCATAATGAAATGCTACATCTCCAATGATGGAAATGCTTAAATGATCATTTCTTTGGCTTGCTCCTACCATTGTACTTAAACAGCCATCAATACCACTTGTACCTCGGTTTGAAAATATTTCCAACTGATCTATTTGCTCTTCAGTCCAATTTAAATACCTGACGGCTAATGAATTAGCTACATGTAAATCGGCAGGATTTTCATTTAATATTTTAGTCAAATAATTGAAAATGTAAATCTCTGTCCAATTTTTTGATTGGTTAAATTCTTTTTGTTTTTTAATAATGTGGTATTTCTCGATTAACCATTTTTGGTAAAATTCATCCGATTTATTCGAATGAAGCGATATCAATTCTTTTAAAAATTGGGTTGCAGGTACATTAAAAATCCTAGTTAAACATTGAAATGGATCAGGTTTTTCAATAGGATTTGGATGAATTAACCAAGATTGTTGAGGTTTTTGACTGCGTAAAAATTGTTTAATTCTTTTAGAGACAAAGGACTTGCCGAAATGAATATGTAAATCAGGCTTTAATGATGGCCATAATTCTTCATTGACTAAAATTAGGTCATGATAAAGCAAACATTCATTAGGTAAATTAGCAGTAGAATCACCAATAACAGGTATTCCTAAATGGATAAGTTCTTTAATGAGGGAAGAAAATTCTTCGTTTTTTTCATTTTGTCCAACTGTCACAAGGATATTTTTCGATTGAGTAATATGTTGTTGAATAAAATTCTTTTCTTCCTTATTTAATACCTTCGATTCGACATTAAATTTTTTGACACTTGAAATTTGTGTGATTGGTAAATCTTCCTTCAATTCAGGGTAAAATGGCTCTGAAATGGGTATATTGATATGTACTGGGCCTTTAGGTTCTGCCATTGAGTGGATAAAGCAGGCTGAAATTTGACTCAAAATATCTTCCTCTGATTGTTTATTCTGGGTATTAAAATCCCAAAACCCTTTTACATGTTTTCCAAAAAGATTTTCTTGATAAATGGTTTGTCCATCCCATTGACCAATCCACTCTTTAGGTCGGTCAGCAGTTAGAACAATGATGGGGATTTCTTGAAAAAAAGCCTCTACAATTCCTGGAGCAAAATTGAGTCCAGCGGATCCTGAGGTACAACATACAATTGTAGGTTTATGCGATTTAAGGGATAATCCCAAGGCAAAAAACGCAGCAGATCTTTCATCTGAAATAGAATAGCACTTTATGGTGGGATTCCTTGCCAAGGCAAGCATGATGGGTGCGTTTCTTGAACCAGGGCAAATAACGGCATCTTCTACCCCATGCAAAGCTAGAATTTCAACTAAATCTACAAGTCCATTTGGAAAGGCCATATCAAAAAAAAGCCTCAAGAGAGGCTTTAAAATTATCCAAGATAAGTTTTTAATGCTTTACTTCTTGAGGTGTGACGTAAGCGTCGAATAGCTTTTTCTTTTATTTGACGTACACGTTCACGTGTTAAATTAAATTTTTCTCCAATTTCCTCCAATGTCATAGCGTGTTCGCCATTTAATCCAAAATAAAGCGTTACAACATCTGCTTCACGTTGAGTAAGTGTTGATAAGGCTCTTTGAACTTCACGACGAAGTGAATCATTGATCAAACCTGAGTCAGGCTTGTCTTCTGAATCATTTTCCAAAACATCCAACAAAGAATTTTCTTCTCCTTGAACAAATGGTGCATCCATTGAAACGTGACGACCTGATATTTTCAAGGTATCGACAACCTCTCCAGTGGATATTTCTAATACTTCGGCTAATTCTTCTGGTGAAGGTTCGCGTTCAAACTTTTGTTCTAATTCGGAAAACGTTTTGGAAATTTTATTCAAAGATCCAACTCTATTCAAAGGAAGACGAACGATACGTGATTGTTCAGCTAATGCTTGCAAAATAGATTGACGAATCCACCATACCGCATAAGAAATGAATTTAAATCCACGTGTTTCATCAAAACGTTGAGCAGCTTTAATTAATCCTAGATTTCCTTCGTTAATTAAATCGCCTAGGCTTAGACCTTGGTTTTGATATTGTTTAGCAACAGAAACGACGAAACGTAAATTGGCTTTCGTTAAACGCTCCAAAGACAATTGATCGCCATCACGAATTTTTTGAGCAAGAATTACCTCTTCGTCTGGTGTAAGCAAATCTACTTTACCAATTTCTTGAAGGTATTTATCTAGGGATTGACTCTCCCTGTTGGTAATTTGTTTACTAATTTTTAGCTGTCTCATAATCTTGTTACAAAATTAATGGGCTATTTGTTCCAATAGCCCATAAACTATTTTCTAGTTTTCTGATTTCTCAGAACGCTCTGGCTTTGGTAGAAGCACTTTCGCTGACAAACGGAATTTACCCGTTTTTTTATCTACTTCTACTAATTTCACTTTCACTTTATCACCCTCTTGAAAAACACCATCCATGGTATCGATGCGATCCCATGAAATTTCAGAAATGTGCAATAAACCATCTTTGCCTGGTAGGAATTCTACGAATGCGCCGAAAGCTTGAATGTTTTTCACTTTTCCTTCGTAGATTTCACCTACTTCCGGAATTGTTACAATGCCTTTCACCATTTTAATGGCTTTATCCATTGCTTCTCCATTGGATGAGAAAATACTTACATAACCAGCATCATCTTTTTCTTCAATGGTAACAGTTGCACCTGATTGTTTCTGGATATCTTGAACAATTTTACCGCCTGGCCCGATGACCGATCCAATTTGGTCTTTATTGATTTTAATAACCGTAGCTCTTGGAGTTTGAGGTTTGAAATCTTCTCTAACACCTGGCATGGCCTTTTTCATTTCATTTAAGATATGTAAACGACCTTCTTTTGCTTGGGTTAATGCTTCGGATAATACTTCATAGGATAAACCTTGAACTTTGATGTCCATTTGACATGCTGTGATTCCATTTTCAGTCCCAGTAACTTTAAAGTCCATGTCACCTAAATGATCTTCATCACCTAAAATATCCGATAATACGGCATACTTTCCTGTTTTAGCATCTGAAATTAAACCCATTGCAATACCTGAAACAGGTGCTTTGATTTTAACACCAGCGTCCATTAATGCCAAAGTTCCTGCACATACAGTTGCCATGGATGAAGAGCCGTTGGATTCTAAAATATCAGAAACCACACGTAAAGTGTAAGGGAAATCTTCCATTTTTGGAAGAACTTTTTTGATGGCACGCATAGCTAAGTTACCATGTCCAACTTCACGACGTCCTACGCCACGATTAGGTTTAACTTCTCCTGTAGAAAAACCTGGGAAGTTATAGTGTAACATAAACTTGTTATATCCTTGTGTCATTGGTTGATCAATAATTTGCTCATCCATCTTGGTTCCTAAAGTTACCGTGGTCAACGATTGAGTTTCGCCACGAGTAAATACGGAAGAACCATGTGGAGTAGGTAAATAATCAACTTCACAAGTAATTTGACGGATTTCATTTAATTTACGACCATCCAAACGATAACGCTCTTGCAATACTAATTGACGAGCAGCTTCTTTTTCGATATCATGTAGGTAAACCTTTGCTAAAGAAAGATTAACTGTATGATCTTCAGGTAAAGACGCAATAAATTCTTCCACAATCGCTTTGAAACCTGCTTTACGATCTTCTTTTTTAGGATTAGCCAATTTGGCAACCGCTAAATATTTTTCGTAATAGTTTTTCCAAAGTTCTGCACGTAATTCTTCATTATGCGTTTCATGACTGTAAACACGTTTTTCCGTTTTACCAACAGCAATGGTTAATTCATTTAAAGCAGCACATTGAGTTTTAATCGCATCATGTGCGATCTTTAATGCTTCTAACATTTCAGATTCAGAAACTTCGTCTCCTTCACCTTCTACCATTAGAATATCATTTTCATTGGCAGCAACGATTAATTCTAGAGAGGCGCCAGCTAATTCGCTAACACTTGGATTTACTTTGTATTCACCATTGATTTTAGCAACACGAACTTCAGAAATAGGACCATTGAATGGAATATCTGAAACGGCTAAAGCTGCCGCAGCTGCTAAACCAACGAATGCATCAGGTAAAACCTCTGAATCCGCTGAAATCAAGTTGATTAATACTTGAACATCAGCATGGTAATCATCTGGGAAAGTAGGACGCAATGCGCGATCCACCAAACGAGATATTAATATTTCATAATCAGAAAGGCGTGCTTCCCTTTTTAAGAAACTACCTGGTATACGTCCATTTGACGCAAATTTTTCTTGATAATCAACTGATAATGGAAGGAAGTCAACTCCCTCTTTGGCCTCTTTGTTGGCTACCACTGTAGCAAGCAACATCATATTTCCCGATCTTACAACAACAGCTCCATCCGCTTGCTTGGCTAATTTGCCAGTTTCAATTTGGATTTCCTTGCCATCAGGCATTGAAATATGTTTTTGAATAATGTTAAATGACATATCGTTTTCTGAATAATTTTCCGAGTAACCTTACTCGGCTTAAAAGCTTGTTTGAAGAGTTCAAACAGGTAAAAAGGTAAATAAAACAGGGCTTCATTGGAATGAAACCCTGTTTGAAATTATTTACGAATACCTAATTCGGCAATAATTGCACGATAACGTAAAATATCTGTGCGAGTTAAATAATCTAGTAAACGACGACGCTTACCTACTAATTTCAAAAGACCCAAACGAGTGCTGTGATCTTTCTTGTTTTTCTTAAGGTGATCAGTCAAATGATTGATTCTGAATGTGAATAACGCAATTTGCGACTCAGCAGAACCAGTATCGATTTTTGACTTTGCTTTTCCCTTTGATTCAAAAATTTCTTGTTTTTTCTCAGGTGACAAATACATCTTTTACCAGTTTTAAATGTTTATAAAAAATTAATTGGCAAAAATACACATTTTGAGTGGAAATTGCAAATTTGAAATCCCTAATTAAATAGGATAATATTTATCTGACTATTTCTCTTGACCATCTTAATTTTGCAACTTCACTAAAACTTGTTATTGCGAATCAAGGGCTCTTTTCTTTCTCACGGACTAAAGTACAGGCTACAAATTTTACTTCCCTACGGGATCAATTTGAAAACTGTTTTCTTATTTTCTCTTTTCCCGTTTTCTATCTTCTCTCTTGCTTCATTTCTCTTTTGAAAACCTTGCTTTCCATTTGTCCAAAACCACTTTATAAAAATCAGCTTCAAATAATCGAGAATCTTGTAAAGCAATTTTCATAAAATAGGAACCAATTATCGTCAAAATTATATTGGAAATCCAAGCGCCAATTTGAACGACAACCTTACCTTCTTTTGCCATTTTATCCCCTTGTTGGGTTAAAATATACATAATTATAAAGAATGAAACTGCTACGACAACGGGTATTCCAAATCCTCCTTTTTTGATAATAGCACCTAAGGGTGCACCGATGAGAAACATAACTAAAATAGCCAATGAAGTGGTTAATTTATGATGCCATTCCAATTCCGTTCTACGTAAATCTCCAATTTTGCTTTCTAGATTGATGAAATTGGTCTCACTAAAAGTGATGATGTTATTGGACTGTTGTTGGGCTAATTCATATGGTGGTCTATCAAGTGGTCTTCCTAAACCTGTATGGATCCTTTTTTCAACCCAATTTGAATTTTTTAATTTTTGTAAAGAAGGTTTTATCGGTTTATTGTAATAGATGAAATAAACATTGGAGCCCGATATAAAACCTTCTTTGATGTTGTTTATAACCGTTTTTATCGAATCGGCATCATCGTACAGTTGATTGCTATTTCGCATAATTTGGTGATGCGCGAATTGATTCTCTTGTGATTTATGTAAATCAAACGCATCCAATGACATCACAATTTTACTCTTTTTGAAGCTATGAACTGCTAGGTCTGTTTGATCATTGCTAATACCTTTATCCGCATCCTCCAAATAATCCTTTCCGTTGAATAACTCAAAAATGAGGTATTTTTTATCTAAAATGGTGTACATCAAAGCGGAGTCGGCAAGGGTGACGTGCCTATTTCCATCATTGTGTGTGTGGTCATAAATGATCAAGGATTTCAACGTTTTGTTATCTGGATATTTTTTGACCACTTTAATGGTATATCCAGGTAAATCCGTATAAAAAATACCTTCTTTGATGTTCAAGGTTGTTTTAGTGGTTTTGATGTCATACATCAAGCTCCAACCCTTTAGATTTGCCCAAGGTAATGCCACATTCGTAAACCAAAACATGAAAATACTCAGAACGAAAGCAGTAATAAATATAGGTCTAAGAATTCGATAGATGGATATCCCGGCACTTTTTAAGGCTGTTAATTCAAAGTTTTCCCCTAATTTTCCAAAAGTCATTAAGGATGAGAGCAATACAGACAGTGGCATTGCTAAGGGAATGGTAATCAGAGAAAAGTAAAAAAATAACTCGACATAGATACCAAATCCTAAATCTTTGCCAAATAAATCTGCAAAATAAAAGAGTACCAAACGGAGTAGAAAAATGAATATAACGACAACAAGGGTCAGGAAAAATGGCCCCCAGAATGCATTTAAAACTAATTTGTCGATTTTACGAATATTAACTCCCAACAATTTCCTTCAATTTGTCTGTTAAATAATCCCATAGCTCAGTTGCATCTTCTTCCGTTTTAAAATTGGATGCTTTGTCTATGACTTTTAAATAGGTTGTATTGCTCAATTCGCTGACTTCCAAAATCAATTCGATGGTTGAGTTTTCGGATTGATTGGCATTTTGAAATTGAAATTTGACAAACTTATTTGATTTACTTGCAATTAATACAGCAGGATGATTCTCTTGTTCCCAAAAAAAACTAAAGTTTTGTGAATTTTGTACTGTTACTTTATCTGCAAACCATTGTTGTAGGCCTGATGCTGTATTTAAGTAAGGGTAAAGTACTTTAGGTGAGGATTTTATCTCAAATTCAAATTCAAAATGTGTATCTAGCATATGTCTTAAATTTAAAATTTGATTACAGAAGTCTTCCTTATTGTACCTTTAAACAAAGGTATTATTTCTTCATCAAATAGCAAATACGGTTTAAAATTAATAAGATTTATGAATAAAATTTGCACCTCTACTCGCTTTATGTTACTTTTGCAAACCAATTCGGCGGGGTAGCTCAGATGGTTAGAGCGTTGGATTCATAACCCAAAGGTCGGCAGTTCGATTCTGCTCCCCGCTACTTAATCCCTGCAAGCAGGGATTTTTTTTGCTCAATTATGAAACCTTCATTTGATAAAATTTACATGGAATTGGCTGAGAATCTAGCTCTTAGATCTCATTGTACCAAAGCACAAGTCGGTGCTGTCCTAACAAAAGATACACGCATTATTTCCATTGGTTACAATGGTCCACCAGCAGGTACCCACAATTGCGATGAGGATTTTGGTTCAGACGGTTGTCCTAGAGATTCCAAAGGTTCTTGTTCTTTGGCCTTACATGCGGAACAAAATGCCATACTTTATGCATCAAAAAATGGGGTTTCCTTAGAAAATTCAACCATTTATGTTACGCTTTCTCCTTGTATTTCATGTGCTCGTATCATTTACAGCATGAAAATCAAGAAGGTGATCTATTTGAATTCTTATGCAGCATACAAAGGACTACCCTCGGATGAGGGTGTCGATTTTCTACGGAAATTTGGAGTGGAAGTGGAGAAGTATGAGGTTTAGGTAAAAGGTAATAGGTAATAGGTAAAAGTTAATAGGTAATAGGTAGCCTTGAGTATTTGTTTTAAAATAAGTGATTTATTTTTTAGACACTACCCCATAAACTGTGTAAGTATAAAATAGAGGGTTCGACTCTGCTCTAATTCCTATTACCTATTACCTATTACCTTTTACCTATTTAATGGTGCACTCCTCCATCTCCATGAACATGTCCATGGTCCAATTCATCTGGAGTTGCAGCTCTAATTTTTAAAACTTTTCCAATAAAAATCAATTCTTTTTCAGCCAATGGATGATTAAAATCCATTTTTACAGTATCCTCGCTAATTGAAATGACCAATCCTTGCATACGATTGCCTTGGTCGTCTGTCATTGGGATGAAATTACCAACTTTTACAATTTCATCAGCATTTTGTCCTTCTACTTGAAATATCGATTTTGGGAGATCAATGATTGCGTTAGGATCAATTTGGCCATAAGCCTCTTCTGCCGAAATGCTGAAATCAAATTCATCTCCAACTTTTAGTCCTGCTAAATTATTTTCGAATGTTTCTGGTAAACCACTTAATCCGTGAATAAATACCATCGGTTCTTCTTCGCCAACAATTTCAACCACTTCAGGTTGTCCATTTTCATCTGGGAAAGAAAGTTGGTAGCTAATATAAACTACCGAATTGGGTGCAATTTGCATGTTGATTATCTTTTTTGCCACAAACCTACGGGATTAAATTGATAATCTAGACGTTAATTCCTAGATAATTTTTGCAACCGTAAGCTTTTGTTTAGTTTTGTACTTCTGATTTTTAAATGGAATTGCTATGATCAAAAGTGTTCAAGAGGTATTAAAAGATATTAAGCAAAACAAACTTGCTCCTATCTATTTGATTCATGGAGATGAGCCTTTTTTTATTGATCAGCTAACAGAATCCTTTGAAAATAATGTCTTAAATCCGAGCGAACAAAGTTTTAATCAGTTCGTTTTATTTGGGAAAGATCATTCCATGGCGTCAGTTGTTTCTTATGCCCGACGATTCCCTATGATGGCTGAAAAACAAGTAATTATCGTTAAAGAGGCCATTTTTTTAGAAAATATGGGTAAAGGGAAAGCACCAGCTAAAGATAAAGCGGATGAAGAATGGCGAGCCTTCGAAGATTATTGCTCCAACCCTACACCTTCTACCCTTTTGGTTTTTACGATTAAAAATTTACTGACGGATAAATCCAGATTATTTGCTCCTTTAGTAAAGCACGGTATTATTGTTGCTTCTAAGAAAATCAGTGATGACAAAGTGGCTCAATGGTTAAAAGATTATTTAGCTTCAGCCAATTTAACCATGAAACCAGATACTTTGGAGATGATGGTAACCTATGTGGGATCTGATTTAAAAAGAATGGCATTTGAGGCCAATAAGTTGATGGTAAATGTACCAGCAGGTTCCGAAATTGGATCTGCTGAGGTGGAAAAATTTATTGGAATTAGCCGGGAATATAATTTTTTTGAATTTCAAAAGGCGATGCTGAACAAGAATGTGGAAAAAGCGCAAAAAATTGCTTTTCACTTTGCAGAGAATTCCAAACAAAATCCTGTAGCACCCATGATTATCTTGTTGTATAATTTCTTTTCTAAAGTCCTTCAAGTACATGATTTAGGCAATATTTCCGATGCAGAAATAGCCAAAGAAACAGGCTTAAATCCTTATTTTGTTCGTGATTATACGACCGCAAGAAAGAATTATTCTTTAGGGAAAGTGGTAAGAATATTAGAGGAACTCAAAAATGCGGATTTGAAAATGAAAGGAGTGATTGGTAAAAATGTTTCTGACCGTGATATTATTTTGGATTTGAGTTTTATGATTTTACATTAATTGATTTAACATGTAAAATGATGTAGAAGTATGATAAGCTCCCTTCAACACAAACTTCTACCTTTTACCTATTAATGCGAATGAAGAGTTAAAATATTCATTAATATCTCAACATTCCATATAGCATTGCAATTTATTGGCTAATTCTTTTTCTAAGGCATTTCTTTTTTTAGAAAAAAAGAAACAAAAAAACTTAAATTCTGCCAGTTAATCCAAGACGAATCCGCAAGCGGCCCGATTTTCACTTCGCTATCGGCTATTTTCTTTGACCCTGACGCACATCGCCCATGCGCATTGTCAAAGCTCCGCCTACCGCTTCGCTCAAATCTTTCGTCGGATTAACCGCAAATTCATTTATAGGAACTAAAAATAAATAAAGTTCGCTGATCTCAATTACTGAGCTTGTCGAAGTATGAAAGTTCTATAGTAGCACGAATAAATCGAGTTACTTATTAAAAATATCAGTTTTCAATTAGCTATTATGATGACCAATTTTTAAGGGGAAATGGGGCCCCTTACCCCCTGCAATTTAAAACTTTACTAGTTCAGTTGTTTGATAAAATTATTGGATGAGATGATTTTAGATAAGAAAAGAGTGGAAATAGGTAATAATATGAATTAAGAGTTAAAATATTCATTATTATCTCAACATTCCATAAAGCATTGCAATTTATTGGCTAATTCTTTTTCTAAGGCATTTCTTTTTTTTAGAAAAAAAGAAACAAAAAAACTTAAATTCTTCAAGTTATTCCAAGACGAATCCGCAAGCGGCCCGATTTTCACTTCGCTATCGGCTATTTTCTTTGACCCTGACGCACATCGCCCATGCGCATTGTCAAAGCTCCGCCTACCGCTTCGCTCAAATCTTTCGTCGGATTAACTGCAAATTCATTCATAGGAACTAAAAATAAATAACGTTCGCTGATCTCAATTACTGAGCTTGTCGAAGTATGAAAGTTCTATAGTAGCACGAATAAATCGAGTTACTTATTAAAAATATCAGTTTTCAATTAGCTATTATGATGACCAATTTTTAAGGGGAAATGGGGCCCCTTACCCCCTGCAATTTAAAACTTTACTAGTTCAGTTGTTTGATAAAATTATTGGATGAGATGATTTTAGATAAGAAAAGAGTGGAAATAGGTAATAATGTGAATTAAGAGTTAAAATATTCATTATTATCTCAACATTCCATAAAGCATTGCAATTTATTGGCTAATTCTTTTTCTAAGGCATTTCTTTTTTTTAGAAAAAAAGAAACAAAAAAACTTAAATTCTTCAAGTTATTCCAAGACGAATCAATTTAATTATGAGGTATGAATTATGAGCGTTTTTAAAATTCATAACTCATAATTCATACCTCATAATTTATTTCGTCGGATTAACCATTAAAGACCAGATTATATAAATCACAAAAAATTTTTTTTTTGTGATTGCAAAAGGTGGCTGTGAGCGATTACAATGAAACATCCTTAGTAGTCGGGTTGAATAATCTTTGTGTCTATTGTGTTAAAAACATATCCCCTATTTAACTCAAGGAAGAAAAGAGAAGAGAGAAAGAGAAAAATGTGCCATTACCTATTACCTAATACCTAAAACCTAATACCTATTACCTATTACCTAATACCTATTACTTAATACCTATTACCTGACAACAATATTACTTAACCACACTCTCATCTAAATTAAATAAAATATTGGCAGTCAATGATTTAGAAATGTATTCAGCTGTATTTTTGGGCCAATGATTATCAGGACACCAACGTAAAAATTCCTTACTAGCCTGTTTATTTTCCGAATAATGTTTTTGCGTATTTTGATAAAATTGATTCAAAATTCTCAATTTGTTTGCTGGTATGGATTTACCAAACATCGTTTGGTAAGCTTTTTGAATAAATTCTTCACCCGTAATTTTTGGGAACTTTCTGGCGAAAAATGTTGCTGCTTCAACAAAAACGGGATCATTTAAGGTGTTCAAAGCCTGCATGGGTGTATTTGTACGAATACGCCTAGATAAGCATATATCTCTTGTTCCAGCATCAAATGAAACCATGGTTGGATATGGACTACTCCTGCGCCAATAGGTATATAAAGATCGTCTCCATTGATCTTCTCCATCACTTTTTCTCCATTGCATTCCGCTGTATGGCGCATTCCAGATCCCATCCGGTTGCTCTGGCATCACACTTGGTCCACCTAATTTATTCGACAATAATCCTGACCAAGCCAATGCCTGATCCCGCAATTGTTCAGGGCTAAGTCTAATTCGAGGTCCTCTAGTTAAGTATTTATTCGAAGGGTCTCTTTCTAAATTTTCTGTTGAAATTTTAGAGCTTTGTTGATAAGTAGCTGACATAACCATGTATTTCAATATCTCTTTCGGTCGATAACCCATTCGATATTGAAATACATAAGCTAAATGGTCCAATAGTGCTTGGTTACTCGGAGAAATGCCCTGAGAACCTAAATCCTCTAAGGTTTCTACGATTCCCGTTCCAAATAATTGTTCCCAAAATCGATTTACCGCCACACGGGAAGTTAAAGGATTGGATTCTCCACCCATCCAATCCGCCAACTCGAGGCGGTCTTTGATGTTATTTTGTTTAAATATGGCTGGAATGGCTCTTTCTACCTTTTTACCTTGATTTAACCAGGATCCTCTAATGAAAACTTTGGTTGGTCTATGGAATTCCAAAGGATTTTCCAATAGAACTGGTGTAGTAAGTTCGGCTTGTGTTTGGATTAATTGAAAGGCAATTTTTGGAAAATTCGTATGTTTTAAATTGGTTGGAATTTCAGGTGTTAGGGCCCAAAATGAAATGGTGGCCGTGGTTTGTTCAGGCTTGGTTTTGGAATTACTAAATTCCCAATACAAATCTTGTTTACCCGGAAAGCTAGGAATTTTAAAAAATACATATGCCCAACCTTTTACCCAATAACCTTTGGCTTTTGCATATTTTTCTTGTAAAGTAGTATCTAGTTTAATTTTTGCAATGACGGGACCATTCAACTTTCCAACATGTATTTTTACATACGTAGGCGCTGGTCCGTTGTTTCTACAGGCTATCAATAAATTCGTTTTATTATTTAATGGAACAGCTTTGAATCTGACAGAACCACCGTTACTCGGAGCTAAGTATTTATTGTCTGATAAAGCTGCCTTTACAAATTCATCGGCCCAATGTGGATGAATTTTAGGTTCCACAAAACGAACCATATTTAACCAGTCTTTTTGCTCTTTTGCAGGCAAAGATTTTAGAAAATTTTGCAAGCTGTCTAGTTTTCCATTGGCACTGGCACTAAAATGTCTGTAATTTGGCGAGTCATCTGGAATATCTTCATCTCTCGTATTATTAAAAAAGGACATGTATTGATAATATTCCTCGTGCTTGAAAGGGTCATAAGGATGTGAATGGCATTGGACGCAATTAAAACTAGTGCCTTGTAAAACTTCCCAAGTTGTATTCACTCGGTCTAAAATGGCTGCAGTTCTAAATTCCTCATCTTCTGTACCTCCTTCATCATTGTTGGTCGTATTACGATGGAAGGCTGTTGCTATATAATCGGACTCTTTGGGATTGGGTAATAAATCTCCCGCTAATTGTTCTTTGATAAACAAATTATAGGGTTTGTTCGAATTAAAGGATTGAATAATATAGTCGCGGTATTTCCATATTGTTCTACCATCGTCTTTTTCATAGCCTTTGGTGTCGGCATATCTGGCTAAATCCATCCACATACTTGCCCATTTCTCTCCAAATTTCGGTGAAGCCAGTAATTTATCTACTTGCAATTCATAGGCATTAGAACGGTTATCTTTTTCAAATTCTTGGTATTCTTTTGCATTAGGTGGTAAACCTATTAGATCGAAATAGACTCTTCTTAACAAATCGGATTTTTCTGATTTTGTAGAATGATTTAATTGTAGGCGACGATGCTCCTCGGAGACAAAATAATCCAAGTCATTTTCTTCCCAAGATGAGCCTAAACCTATTTTCTTCCAAAAGCTTGACCAAAAATTTTGTCCAGGAACGTCCGGCTTTTCTAATTTTTTATAGGCCCAATGAGTTCCCCATTTGGCACCTTCTTTGACCCATTGGGTTAAAATTTCTATTTCGGCCTGACTTAGATCAGGTCTTTGATAGGGCATTTTTTCTTCTGGATCTTTGCTATGAAGTCTTTGAATGAAGCTTGATTTTTCTGGATGACCAGGGATAATGGCAGGTTTACCCGATTTAGTAATGCCTTTAGCTTCTTCCTCAAAAAGTAAACTAAATCCACCTTGTTTTTTGACACCTCCGTGACAAGAAATACAATTTTTATTGAGGATAGGTTTGACATGTAAATTATAATCTACCGTTTCCTTATTTTCTTGGAAGTAGGTACAATTCGTCAATAAAAAGGCCGTAAAAAGAATGGCCAATTGCCAAATTTTCATGCCAAAACGGGTTTAATAACTTTCCCAAAAACATCTGTTAATCGGAAATTTCTTCCTTGAAAAGGAAAAGTGAATTCCTCGTGATTAAATCCTAAGCAGTGTAAAATAGTGGCTTGTAGGTCATAAACAGATGTTTTTCCTTGGATAGTTGAATAGCCCAAATCATCCGTTTCGCCAAAAGAGAAGCCTTTTTTGATACCTCCTCCAGCCAACCACATGGTAAAAGCATCCGTATGATGGTCTCTTCCAAAATAGGCTTGTTTTTTACCTTCTCTATTTTCTTGCATGGGTGTTCGACCAAACTCGCCTCCCCATACCACTAAGGTTTCATCCAATAATCCTCTTTGTTCTAAATCAATCAAAAGTGCAGAAACTGCTTGATCTGTTTGCATACATTTTTGACGTAAACCCCAATCGACAGAACCATCTTTGACGTTACCATGCGTATCCCAACCCCAATCGAATAATTGGACAAATCGGACACCTTGTTCAACTAATTTTCTGGCTAATAGGCAGTTATTTGCAAAGGATTCTTTTCCAGGTTGAGTACCATACAAATCTTGGATATAGCTGGGTTCTTTGGAAATATCCATAACCTCAGGAACGGAAGATTGCATTTTGTAGGCCATTTCATATTGGGCGATTCTTGCAACGGTTTCTGGGTCTCCGTATTCCTTAAAAGTTTCTTCATTAATTGAATTAATGGTATTGATACTTGATTTTCTTATGTCAGCATTAACCCCATCAGGATTTTTGATAAAAAGAACAGGTTCACCTTCTGATCGGCATTGTACTCCTTGATAAATGGACGGCAGAAAACCACTCCCCCAAGCCGATTTACCCGCATCAGGGTTTTTGCCACCAGAAGCAAGGACGACGTAGGCTGGTAAATTTTCATTTTCCGAACCTAGTCCATAACTCACCCAAGATCCCATCGAAGGTTTTCCCAAACGAGCAGAGCCTGTATGCATTAATAATTGAGCAGGAGCGTGATTAAATTGATCAGTATACATACCCTTCAAAAATGTTATTTTGTCGGATTGTGTGGCGATGTGAGGTATATGATCTGAAAACCAATGACCTGCTTGACCAAATTGGTCAAATTTGGCTTTAGGGCCTAATAGATTGGGAATTCCTCTAATAAATGCGAATTTTTTTCCTTCTATTAATTCTTTGGGACATTCTTTTCCATCAAATTTGGCCAAAGTGGGTTTATAATCAAATAATTCTAATTGTGAGGGTGCCCCTGCCATGTGTAAAAATATGACCGACTTGGCTTTACCAAAATGTGGAGCAATTTTAGGTAGTCGATGATTCGACTCAGAAATTTTCGAGGGGTTTGAACAATTCAAAAGGCTTGTTCCAAAGGCCAATGATCCTAAACCGGTGCCAATTTGCGACAAAAAATGACGCCTTGTAGCAAATAAGGCTTCCTTTTCAAGTGCTTCTTGTAGAATATTTTTCAAGGTTTAGAGATTTTTCAGGAAATTAATGGATTTTCAGGAGTTTTTCCAATTTTTACGTAAAGATTTCAGTTAAGCCAAATAAAATATCTTCTCTCATCTCTCATCTCTCTTCACAAACCTTCTCAATTAATTTTCAAATAGTTATCGGATTTAATAAAACCGAATTCTCCTTCAAAAAAGCATCTTTCCCAAATGTCTTTATTGCCCCAATAAGTAATTAGGCTACCTTTTTTGAGAGTCTTTTTAATGGGTGCAGCAGATGAAGCAAAATCTCTCAAATAGGTTTTATCGTTCATTACGATTCCAAAGTTTAAATAATCAGGAAAATTTGCAAATGCTACTAAAAAAAGCAGGTAGAAGGATAATGAAATTAGATGGAATAGTTTGATGGGTTTATTTTGATTTTTTTTATGAATGAAAATGAGGGAAACATAAATGGCTAGAAATACTAAAATTCCGAGTATGAAGGGATATTTACTAAAATAGAGCCAATATAGCTGATTTTTCCAATTAATTTCATAACCACTTAAGTCATGGTTGACGCCTATTTCTTCCATTCGTTTGGCGATACCTTGGCTTGCTTCTTTGGATTGAATACTAGCTAAGAAATACAATTCTTTTAACCAATCATTTTTCACTTTGGCTATATATGCCAAACGTAATTTGATTTTTTCGGATTGGTTACTATTGTTTACTAAAAGGGGGTGATATAATTTTTCTGCCTCCAGTAAACGATTGGAATTAAAAAGAGAATCAGCTTTAGCGAGTTGTTTTCTATCTATTTGGGAATTAGCTTGTTGTATGATTACAAAAGAAAAAAAGATAAAAAATATAATTTTATTTAGATGACTTGCTTGCATATTTCAAAAAACTGTCTTAGTTTTGCACCGCAATAAGGGAAAAAAGTTGCTCTTTTGCAAGCTGAAGTTGGCCAGTGGCTAAACTTCCCTTCGGTTCCTGAGTGAACCAATTTATATACAAGCGCGAGCTTGATGATTCCGTAGCTCAGTTGGTAGAGCAATACACTTTTAATGTATGGGTCCTGGGTTCGAATCCCAGCGGGATCACCAAAAACCACCTAATAAGGTGGTTTTTTTATTTATTTACATATATGATTCCGTAGCTCAGTTGGTAGAGCAATACACTTTTAATGTATGGGTCCTGGGTTCGAATCCCAGCGGGATCACTTCAAATTCATTCAATTCACACAATTTCTTGGTTTTTCACCTAATTTTCATTTACTAAGTACAGATTAGTATGGAATTATTTATATATTTAGGACAAATTTTAGTGTTCTAGATAATCATAATGAAAACCTTTTCTCAATCAATAAAGGCTGTATTTCAGCACTTACTATTTAAGATTTTCCCTCTTAAAAAACCATATGTTAGCCAATTTGGTCAGTTAGGAGATTTGAAAAATTTAACTTTATCAGAATTAAAACAAAATTTTGATTCCATGAAAATTGTTATTTTAGATAAAAATGATGAATTCATTAAAGTACAAATTGACGATACTTTGACAAAATATATTCTGATTTTCAACTCAAATGGAAAATTTCATCATATTCAAGAGGAATATTGGAAGGATTTAGATGTGAAATTTGAACATCGGAAATTATCTAATATCTAATTCATTCAGAAGTCATTGCTAAAGGCGATTGAATATTTTCACTCTTAATTTGCATTCTGAGGTCTTTTTACCTTAATATTAGATCAATAGCTGGATCTCCAATAAGCGCATTAAGGGGCAATGGGTGTTCTTGATTAAACGCTGATAAATCTTCGGCAGTTAAAAGCTTGGATTTGCTTTCATCTATTTCATGATTATCGTTTTGAATCGATTGTAAATCTAATTTTAAATGCTTGGCCATAAAGTGATACATCGCTTTGCGCTTACTAGGTCCATAATCATGTTTTTCCAAGGCTAAATGAACGTTCTCCACTTGTTTTTCTTGTCCATATAAGTGATAAATATGTTTCATAAATGGATATTCTACATCTGGAGTAAATTTTGTCCAATCATCACCATCTGAAACCATTAACATCGGCTTGGGTGCCATTAATGCTGCAATTTCAACATTGTTGGTTTGGTAACTACCTTTTTTATGAATAGGCATTCCGCTTTCGCAGTTACAACCACCAAAGAAGAAGGACGAAATCATTACGACTGGCGCTGAAACTTTTATTCGTTCATCCAATGCCGTTAGTAAAAAGCATTGGGTACCCCCACCCGACTCACCTGTTATTCCAATTCTATTTTTATCTATCTTATCTTGACTTAGTAGAAAGTCGATACACCTAATTCCATTGATTACTTGCAATTTGAGAGCTTTTTTCAAATCATGACTACATTGTTTGGAATCGCCATATCCAATCATATCCCATGTAAAAACGACAGCACCCATACGTGCTAAGCTTGCACAGCGTTTTTGAGCTTGTTCCCTTTTTCGACCTTCTTTGGCAGAATCATGTCCGTGCGGACATAAAATTCCAGCATACTGACTTTTTTTTTGGGTAGGTTTATATAAGTTTCCCGAAACATAGACACCGGGCAAACTTTCGAAATAAACATTTTCGACTGTATAACCTTCCATTTGTTTGAGTGAATGAATCACTGGTTGGGAATTGACAGGCGCGGGCATTTTATCGAGTTCTAAGCCCGATAAAATTTGGGCTTTAATGTTTTTTCTTCTCGTTTGCCACTCAGTGAGATTTTTGGGTGTATGATCCTTCAAAAACTTTTTCCCTTGTTCTTCTGTAAAAAATTTACCTCGGCAAAGTTCTACTTCATCTAAATTTAGACTAGTTAAAATATTCGGAAGAAGAAATGTAGCTCCCAGACTCCAAAGTGATTTTTGTGTAAAATTTCTCCTATTTATTGTCATCCTTTTCATAATCAAATGCCTTAACAAATTAATATTTTACCAGTTCTTCCTTTGGTTTGATAAGCTGCCAATGCTTCTTTGTATTGATCCAGAGGAAAAGTAGCATCTATATCCAATCTGATTTGATCTGATCCCAAAAGTTGGAAAAGTTCTTGAATAACTTGCATCCTTTTTTCTTTCGCTAAATTTTCCCACCAGGTGCTCAACCACCATCCTTTTATTTGCAGGTCTTTGAAAATTAGAATTCCAGAATTTAGTGGAATTGGTTCAAGACTGAGAAGTCCAAAAACCCACATGGTTGCCCCTTTATTCAAGCAATTCAGTGTTTCAGCTCCGAGCTTTCCTCCTACTGCATCAAAAATGGAATCTACTCCTTTTATGCCTAGACTTTTTAAGGATTGAAATAAATTTTCCTTTTCTACATTGACAATTAATTTTGCTCCAAGATCCATTAAAGTTGCTTTTTGCTCATCATTACGTATGGTTCCAATGACGTTTATACCTTTTTGCGCAGCCATCTGAATGACCATTTTTCCCCATGAGGAGGCTGCTGCAGTAATTATTAGGTATTGGCCTGCTTGTAATCCACTACTTTCCAACATGCCCATAGCTGTAATAGGATTTACAAATGCTTGACAAGCTACTTCATCACTCATGTTTTTGGGCACTGGAATTAATTGCTGAACAGGCAAACAAATATATTCTTTCCAAGTACCCGCTGCGGTGAACATGACCCTTGTTCCTTTTGGATACATCTGCCCTTCTTCAATTTCTTCAATTTCACCCATGGCTTCAAACCCTGCAGAGCTGGGTAATTGAGCCTGAATACCATATAAGCCTTGAATGAACATCAAATCAGATGGATTGATATTTCTTGCTTTTATTCGAATGAGGGCTTCCCCTTTTTGAGGTAAGGGTTTTGAACACTCTTCTAACACGAGAACATCTTCTGGTTTACCGTATTGGTGAAATACAACTTGTTTCATTCGTTTAAATTTTAATTATTTACATTGGCAATATTACCATATTTAATCTTTAAATTGTTTAAAAATTTTATAAATGAATTCAAATACTTTAAAAGGTCAAGTTGCTTTAATTACAGGAGCAAGTAAAGGGATAGGTTTAAGTATTGCACAATTTTTTGCGGAGGCGGGTGCAAAAGTTATTATCAGCAGTCGGGATCAAGTGACACTCGATGAAATAGCTGCCGATATGCGTGGCAATGGTTTGGAGGTGATTGGAATCGCATGTCATGTTGCCAAAATGGATGAATTATCATCTTTGGTCCAAAAAACCATTGATCATTTTGGTCAAATTGATATTTTAGTCAATAATGCTGCCACCAACCCCGTTTTTGGTCCTATTCAAGAAACGACTTTAGATGCATTTGATAAAATCATGCAAGTAAATGTTAAAGCGCCATTTCATTTGATGAACCTTTGTTATCCCTATTTGAAATTATCTTCCAATCCTTCGATTATCAATATTAGTTCAGTGGGCGGAATTTCTCCTGAGGCGGGTTTAGGAATTTATAGTGTTAGCAAGGCCGCTTTGATATCCATGACAAAAGCCTATGCCAAGGAATGGGGAATTGATCAAATTCGAGTAAACGCTATTTGTCCAGGATTAATCAAAACCAAATTTTCAGAGGCTCTATGGAGCAATGATCAAATCTTAAAAAGTGTCCTCAAAGGCTTAGCCATTAAACGTATGGGAAGTCCTGAAGAGATAGCTTCTGCAGCCTTGTATTTGGCTTCACCAATGGCCAAATACACAACGGGTTCCGTCATCACAGCTGATGGAGGTTTAACTATTTAATAAATAAACATGAACGAATTAGTTAATCAGTACAAAGCATTTATTCAAACTTATATTTATCCCATTGAGATGGGTGCAATTTATGGTTCGTTTAAAGCTCAATTGCCTCGATTAAATGAATTAAGGAATTTGGCCAAAGAAAAGGGTTTATTTGCTCCTCATTTATCCAAAGAAGAAGGTGGTTTAGGTTTAAATTTGCTTGAATTTGCGAGGATTTCTGAGGTTTTAGGACAAAGTCCGATGGGCCATTATGTTTTCAATTGCCAAGCGCCTGATATTGGCAATATGGAGTTGATGCACAGGTTTGCGAATAGTGATTTAAAATCCAAGTATTTAAAACCATTGCAAGAAGGCAAAATTCGTAGCTGTTTTGCCATGACGGAACCTGAACATGCAGGAAGTAATCCTGTTCATCTATCTACAACCGCTTTTCAAGATGGTAATGAATGGGTTATCAATGGCCATAAATGGTTTACCACTGCTGCTGATGGAGCAAGTTTTACGATTGTTATGGCAGTAACCAATCCTAATGCTGAGAATAAATACCAACAAGCAAGTATGATTTTGGTGCCTTTGGATACACCTGGGTATCGCTTAATTCGTAACATCCCCATTATGGGTGATGTGGGCGAAGATTATTTATCGCATAGTGAAATTGAATTTGTGAATTGTCGGGTACCTATTAGTTATTTGATTGGAGAAGAAGGTCAAGGATTTGCTTTGGCACAAGAAAGATTAGGCCCTGGTAGAATTCATCATTGCATGCGTTGGATTGGTATTTGTGAAAGGGTATTGCAAATGATGTGTGAAAGAGCTTTAAGCAGAGAGTTAGATGTTCATAAATCCTTGGCGAGCCAGCAAACTATTCAAAATTGGATTGCTGAAAGCTATGCTGAAATTAAGGCAGCCCGTTTAATGGTTTTAGATACAGCAAATCAAATAGAAACGGTAGGTACCAAGGCTGCAAAAGTAGATATTTCTACCATCAAATTTTATGTGTCTGATGTTTTAATGAAAGTGGTGGATAGGGCTATTCAAGTGCATGGCGCTTACGGAATTACAGATGACACACTTCTTTCTTTTTGGTATAGGCATGAACGTGGGGCTCGTATTTACGATGGACCGGATGAAGTTCATAAAACTGTTTTGGCAAAATATATTTTAAAGTCTTATCAATCCAAATGAGTTTAGGAAACCAGGAAATTGATTCTTTGAGGGAATATTTATTGGAAAATGGTTTTCCCGATTGCCAGGAAATCAAATGGAAACAATTCAA
The DNA here is from genome assembly GCF_054558485.1 of Aquirufa sp. ROCK2-A2. NCBI lineage: Bacteria > Pseudomonadati > Bacteroidota > Cytophagia > Cytophagales > Flectobacillaceae > Aquirufa > Aquirufa sp. ROCK2-A2. The sequence goes on along the minus strand of NZ_JBPXKA010000003.1, from coordinate 331,710 downwards.
AGGTGGATTTTCCAATTTAACCTATTTGTTGCAAATCGACGGACAAGAAGTGGTTTTGCGAAGACCCCCTCTGGGTTCAAAAATTAGCAAAGCGCACGATATGCTTCGCGAGTTTAACGTTTTGAAAGCCTTGGAAAAAGCCTCTTACTCCAAGACTCCTAAAGGCATCTTGGCATGTGAAAATACCAATATCATTGGGGCACCCTTTTTCTTAATGGAAAAGGTGCATGGTGAGATTTTGCGCAATAAATTACCTAAAGGACAAGATTTAGACGCCCAATTTTTTAGAGAATTATCCATTAATACCTTGGATAGTTTCATTGAACTTCATCAATTGGAATTAACTGAATCGGGTTTGATTCATCTGGGAAAGCCCGAAGGATATGTAAGGAGGCAAGTTGAAGGATGGATTGGTCGGTATGAAAAAGCTAAAACGGAGGAAATCCCAACTTTAGAAAATGCTGCTCTTTGGTTGATGGATAATTTACCAACTCACCCTACCAACATTTCATTCATTCACAACGATTTTAAATTTGATAATTTGGTATTAGATAGTTGGGGAAATCCACAAATTGTTGCTGTGTTGGATTGGGAAATGGCTACAGTAGGTGATCCTTTGATGGATTTAGGCACCTTATTAGCCTATTGGGCAGAAGAGGAAGATGTCGAAGAATTAAAAATGTTCAGTTTAAGTCATTTAAAAGGAAGTTTCACACGGAAAGAAGTGGTGGAATATTATGCTACTCGCAGTGGTCTAGATATTGATCAAATTCTTTTTTATTATGTTTTTGGGGTTTTTAAAGTAGCGGCCATTGCCCAGCAAATCTATCAACGATTTTCTCAAGGATTCGCGAATGATCCTCGTTTTGGTGAGTTAATTAAGGTGGTTAGAGCTTTTGGAACCTTGGCTCAAAGAAGTATTCAAACTAAGAAAATATACCATGAAAATTAAAAATGTTTGCATTTTGGGTGCTGGAACCTTAGGTACAAGAGTTGCCTTGCAATGTGCCATTTCTGGCTATCAGGTTCGAATTTATGATATTAAAGAGGAGGCTTTTGAATCTTCGAAGAAATTGATGTTGAAAATTTTGGGACAATTAGAGAAAAGTCATTTGATTTCAAGTGAAAACTCTCAACTTGCTTTAACACGTATATTTTTCACCTTGGATGCTTCGGAGGCGGTTTTGGATGCAGATATCATCAATGAAAGTGTCTTAGAAGATGAACAGGTAAAAAAGGATGTTTGGGCAAAATTTGGAAAAATGGCACCTTCTAAAACAATTTTTACAACTAATTCATCCTACATGTTGCCATCGCAATTCGCTGAAATTAGCGGTCGACCTACAAAATTCTGTGCCTTGCATTTTCATGATGTTTTTTATTCACGAGTGGTGGATATTATGCCGCATCCAGGAACTGATTTAAGCTTAGTTCCTATTTTGGAAGAGTTTGGAAAATCCATTAACCAAGTTCCGGTTTTTGTTCATAAAGAAAACCATGGTTACATCTTTAATGCCATGCTTTTAGCTTGCATTGGTGCCGCTGGTAAATTATTAACCAAAGGAATTGGATCTGTAGAGGATATTGATAAATCTTGGATGGTCAATTTCCATATGCCTATGGGACCTTTTGGTATATTAGACAGCATTGGTTTAGATACCGCTTGGCACGTTACCCACACGCTCCCAGATCCCGCTTCACAAGCTTTTGCGGAACTCTTAAAAACCTACATCGATGCTGGGAAATTAGGGGAAAAGTCGGGAGAAGGGTTTTATAAATATAGGTAATAGGTAATAGGTAAAAGGTAATAGGTAAAAGGTAATAGGTAATAGGTAAAAGGTAATAGGTAAAAGGTAATAGGTAATAGGTAATAGGTAATAGATAATAGGTAATAGGTAAAAGTAATCATGCGAATTAAGGGTTGAAATCCTTTTGAGAAAATATTCTATCCGTAGAAGATGGATTTAATAATCTTTGTGTCCCTTGTGTTAAACCATTCATTTTAACACGGAGGGCACAAAGTTTTACATATTTTCGCTCTTTATTTAACGCTTTTGGGTTTAAGACTTCGGCAAGCTCAGTAACCGAGATCAGTGAACGTTATTAATTTTTAGTTCTTGTAAATGAATTTGCGGTTAATCCGGCGAAAGAAACGAAATAAATTATGAGGTATGATTTATTTCGGATGATACACTTTCTCCGCTGATTTTAATATCTCATTTTTATCCAAAGTCATCCGCTTCGTTTTTTGAGCTTGATACAAAGCTCTTTGATCTGCAAAGTGGGTGGATTCAGGATGGGAACTTGCACCAAATGTATTGACTGTTTCAATGATGGGAAGTGAACCATCTTTTGGGAAACGAACAAATCCAATATAGGCATCACCTGAAACCATTTTACGGTGTTTTTCATCCATTTGATCCGACATTACTGCGGCTAAAACGTCAGGCATTCCACCTTGTGGCCAATTTTCATTTCCTCTAACTAGGCGTTGAAAATCTCCCAACGTAATATCCGTTCTTTGGTAATTTTTCATGAGAAAATCATGTATATATTGAAAGGTTTGAACAGCTTGAGCGATACTTAAGTGGCTACCTTTTTCATTGCCAAATGTTTTTGGAATGTAATAATAGGCCAAATTATAAATCAATGCACCTTTACTTTCCGCGGAGGCCACATGATTCCAATTTTTCAATTCTTTTATGATTGAACTTAATTGAGGGTAATCATTTTCATTGACTAAGAACAAGGAGTCGGCACTAATGCCATATGGATAGAGAATTTTATTTGGTAATTGTTGATCAAATTTGATGCGCTTTAAATCTTCCCAGGAAATTTTTTCATAGGTATCAATGAGGTCTTTCGCTCTTCTGCTTCGATTATTGTGATAGGTTTCATAACCATCGTTTTTGTCGAAATTTGATGGATTTAAATTTTCATTTTCGGCCGTGGCCATAAATGGCGAATGATTGGTATTAAATAAATATCCTGCTTTAGGATTTAACATTTGAGGTAATTCGCTAAAGGGCTTGAACTTTGTCCATAAAGTTGCCTTGGTGTTTCCTGGCAAAGTACTGCTCCATTGAAATTTAGGATCAGGATTGCGATAAGGCATTTTACCATTGGAAACATAAAAAATATTATCTTCTTTATCGGCATACATAATATTAAACATGGCCAAATGATTTTGTTCCAAAGCTGTTTTGAATTCTTTCAGATTGGTTGATCGATTCATGGCATACCACTGTTGCAAAGCACCTGCGTCCATTAAAGAAGGCAATCGCAAAGAAAAATAAGTTCCATTTGGACTTTTTACAGTAGGACCATAGATGGAAACATAAGCCATTTTAGAAATTGGAAATGGAATTCCTTTGATTTGTAATTTGATTTTTCTCTTTTCCAAACTTAACCATTCTCCATCTACTTTATATTGGTTAGGGTGCTTTTTGTCCGTTTCTAATTGATATACATCGATTTTGTCTTGCATATTTACGGTATGTGCCCAAGCCAAATTAGGCGTTACTCCATGAAAAATTAAAGGACCGCCAGGAAATAATCCACCCAAAATATTCCAACCTTCTTCCGATTGCAAATGCGCTTCATAAAAGGCGGTAGCTCCTTCAATTGGCTGGTGAGCATTAATGACCAACATGGGTTCTCCACTGGCTGATTTGTTCGATTTAATGGCAAAAGCATTACTACCTTCCCCTTTTAAATTTTCCAATTCAGGAATACTACCATTCAAAATTTTGGGTAATGTCCGATCTACTCCACAAAATACAGCTACTGAGAACATGGTTGTTGCGATATAATCTTCAATAGCAATGGGAAAAACATGTTTGTTGAGAACTTCTTTGGGATGAGCAAGCCCATAAGCCTCAAGACCCTTTAAATAACCTTGAAGTAGTTGTAAAAATTTAGGGTCCATGGATTTAATTTGCTCATCAACTACTTTTCGAGTATTCAAAAGACCAAAAACAAAATCGACTGGTGCACCTTTTTTTCCTAAATAGGTTCCTAATTTACCTTTACCAGTTAGAATTAGGGTTTGAATGGTTTTGAAATCATCTTCCGAATGAGCCCAGGCTAATCCGTAAGCAACTTCGGGATCGGTTGGTGCAAAAATATGTGGGACACCGTAAGCATCTCGGGCGATGTTGATTTTTTCAACATTTATTTTTGGAATTTGAACATTTTGGGAAAATGTTAAAAATGATTGAATAAGTATGGCAAGCAAAAATAGTGCTTTAAAATTCATCGGTTATTTACTGTTAGGATTGGAAATGAGATTGGAAAATAAACGCCACGCGCCCGGGACTGCCGCTGGTAATTCTCTGAAAAAGACTAAACCGGTATAAATGAATCGACCTTTTCCGAAATGAATGAAAGCAATATTTCCTTTGTCTGAAGCTTCTTTTGGATCCGTAAATCCCAAAGGAAATTCCACGCTAGGATCTTCGGAAACGCCATTGTAAATACTTCTTTCTTGAACCCATTCGCTGAAATCATCAAAAGTGATTTTGTTCGGCTGATGAAAGACCGGATGTTCAGGCAATATAAATTCCGGTTTAGCGGTTTCATCGGTGATTCTAGTTCTACCTACTTTCAAAGGAACCGGTGCCATTTCAGCATTCATAGGACCTAAGAAACTCGCTGTATTGTACTGCACCACATAATTGCCCCCATTTTCTACGTATTTCATGATATCTTGATAGGCATTTGGCATAAATTCCAAGGTATTGTAGGCTCTAATTCCTGCAACGACAGCATCGTAATTTTTTAAATTTTCGTATTTCAGATCGGTCTCATTCAACATTTTTACTTGAAAGCCCATTTGACTTAATGCTTCAGGAACACGATCCCCTGCTCCTTTGATGTAACCAATCAGTTTACCTTTTTTGGCAAAATCAGTATGAATAACTTCCAATAAAACCTTGTTATAATAACGTTGGGTTAGAATATGGTCATAAGAAATCTTCTGCAATTCCAATGAATCTGTCCAACGACCTTTTTGGGTATCAAATTCTACTTGAAAGCTGTATGTTATTTTGCCATCTTGGATTAAATCCGATTCAGAAAACTGCAAAGGAATGGATAATCGTTCACCTTTGTGTAAACTATTGGTCATGTTAAATACACCAAATTCTTTGTTTTCATTGTTTAAAATTCGAATTCTCCCTGGTGATAGATTACTCAATGCTGTAATGACAACTTGAGTTGATTTTTTGGCTTTAGATCCCTTGGGCAACAATAATATATTGGGAATAATACTAAATGTTGTTTTCGGTGTGATCGCAATGGGCTGATTTAATTCTCCTTTTACAGGATCAATGATCAATTCTTGAACCGGTTTTTTAATCTCAAAATGTTCACCTAAAATAGCAAAGCTAGCTGTACTGATAATGGCAGGATCTACATCTGCTTGACCTATTTTTTCTGGATTATCATTTCCAAAATGACCTTTTTGTCTCATTTTTTCCAACCAATAGGCCTGACTAATTTGATCACCTACGGCAATGTTTTTGGTCCAATTGACTTTTTTATAAGCAGCTACTTTATTGGAATAAGTTGTATCCTCTTTCAGTGTTTTAAACGATAAATTGTCAATTTTAATGGGGGTACGAACAATGAATTCATGTTTTACTTTTAAAGTATCCGACTTGGCAACCATTCCTTTGTCGGTATTTGCACTGAAGTAAATAGATGATGCTTGGATAATCCATTGATTTATTTCTTCCAATTTTTTCTTTTTCCAAAATGGATCTGAAATACCTTGAACCTTTCTTTTCAGATTAATCATGGCCTCAACGCTCAAATAAGGTCGATCCATTTTAAAGTTCTGAATGATTTGATCAATATCTTCTTGAATGGCTTGTCCTTGATAGATTCGAGACCAAGAAGTATTTATTCCGTCATGGATATGTGTTTTTGGACTATCTCCTCCCAAGGTCACAAAATATTCAGTTGTTTTTCCACGATCAATGGCGAATCCAAATCCTTGACTTTTATGTTGGCTTCTACTCAAACCTGCAAGTTCGCCAGTGCTTTGTCCAAGCGCTGGTATAAAATTTCCTATTTCAAATTTGAATTGATCTTCAGATATGGTGGAATTGGCTGATCCTGGGAATCGAAATGTGTTCCAAAGTAACCTTTTGGCTTGCCAAACAGTTATTCCATTTTTTAATTGCTCAGGAAAACGATTCGGGTCTGCAGCAGCTTTGAATGCTTCAATAGCCAATACCGTAGAGGCAGAATGTTGCCCATGTCCCGCTCTAGAATCAGGAGGAAAACGGGTAAACATGATATCGGGTCTAGTTTTTCGAATCACATAGACCAAATTGGAAAGAATTAATTCTTTGTTCCATATTTTAAGCGCTTCATCCGTTGATTTCGAAAAACCAAAATCGATGGCTTGCGAAAAAAACTGATGAGCACCATCTAGCCTTCTTGCTGCTAATAATTCTTGAGTTCTAATTAAACCTAAGGCAATTCCTTGTTCATCTCCAATCAAATTTTGCCCTCCATCACCTCTGGTGCATGAAAAATAATTGGTTTCCCAATGTTGATCTCTGGCAAACCATGTTAATACATTGGTGCTTTCATCATCTGGATGTGCCGCAACGTGCAAAACCGTGCCTAACACTTGAATCGCTTTTAAATCTTCGTATAATTGAGCACTACTCTTTTGTTGAGCAAATGTGGAATACAGATTTAAGGCAAAAAGATTAATTAAAAGGAATTTTTTCATAAGTAAATATTAGTTTTCCCAATTATCTGTTCTGAACAAATTAAGGGGTAATCCATCTTTGCTAAATAAATTGGGCATGTCAATATTGTTGAATGCATATCTTACTGCTACAGGATTAGGTACTTGATCGGAATAAACAACCAGACTGTTACCATCTATTTTACCTTTAGCAGGATAAAATTTTTGATCATCTCCAGCAATTTGTAAATGGCTAGGCTCAGCCCCATCTTTGGTCATTAATTTTCCTCCCAATTCCTTGAAATATATTCGGATTTTATCTTTTTCTACGCGATGTCTGTCATATTTAGGATACATCATCGGTCCGGCTGATTGTCCATAAGTTTTCACCAAAGCTAAATTGGCGAAACGATTGGCTACCTCAATTTTCTGAGTCGGATGAATGTTGCTGACATCTGGAACCAAATCGGTTAATACGACCATTCCTGTATTTTCTAATGCCAAATTTCTAGTTTGGGCCTCACGTAATTTAGCACCTAAATTACTTGGATATTTATCATATGGGGCGATTTGAGCAAAATAAAAAGGTAGATTTTTATTGAATCCCGCTCTCCATGAAAGGATTAATTCATTCATTAATTCGGTGTAAGTGGAATATTGACTCACATTGCTTTCTCCTTGGTACCATAATACGCCTGCAATTTGATAATTCAAAATGGGCGCAATCATGGCATTGTAATTATCGCCAGCACGGCTTGACCACCAATCAAATGTTTGCAATTTTTTGGCAGATTCTACCAATTTGGGGTTACCTAAAACTTTATCTTGTGGTACCCAAACTTCGGCTGGTGTACCTCCCCAATTGGAATTGATCAATCCCATCGGGACCCCCAGTTTTTCATTGATTTTTTTCCCGAAGAAATAACCAATGGCTGAAAATGATTTCATGGCTTCCGGATTGCAAACGACCCATCTTGCTCTTAAATCTTCTTGAGGATAATCTGCGGTGGCTTTTGGAATATAAAAGAACCGAATACTTTTGTTGGTAGCATTGGGCATTTCATCCAAGGATTCTTGCAAACTTTGATCACCGCTCCATTCCATATTACTTTGTCCAGAAAATAACCAAACCTCTCCTATTAGCACATCTGAAATCTGTAGGGTATTTTTTGATCCAGAAATTTGAATGCTTTGATTTTCAGATGCTGACGGTGTATTTACCTCTAGAACCCAATGACCATATTTAGCAATGGCTTTAAAATGAGTTGTATCCCATGAAACTTTTACATTCACTGTTTCACTTGGAGTGGTTGTCCAACCCCATAATCTCACTTTGCTTTTTTGTTGCAAAACCATATGATCGCCAATGATGGCAGGAAGTTGAACATCAGCCAAGGCTGAGAATTGTGCAAGGATGCATCCAATTATTAAAAGGTATTTTTTCATAGTTATGTTTAGTTTAGTTTAGTATAACATTTTTCTGTTCCAAGGACCTCTGTATTCTCTAGCCAATAATTGGGTAGCCTCTGGATCATTTGGAATAATTTTTAAAATAGGATCATAAACTAAAGGCCGGCCTAATTTCATGGATAAATTGGCTAAAATACAACTTGCGGTTGAAATATGAGCTTCTGTTATGTCTGCTATTGGTTTTGATTTCTGATCGATGGCTGCTAAGAAATTTAAAAAATGCGCTCGAGTGGCTGGAGCAGCGTGAATCTCAATTCTTTTTTCTGTTACATCTTCTGGGTATTTTTCTCTTTCATACACACAATCTTGATGAATTTTTTCCCCTTTTCCTTGTGGAATAAAGTCATAGCTCATCGGACTCATTTTCAATGTCCCTAATTCTCCATAAATGGTTATTCCCCATGGATAATCTTTATCTACTGAGCTTCCCCAAGAACGATGTTGCCAAACACAATTTAAACCATCGTATTCAAAAACAGCGGTTTGAGTATCCGCAATATTGGATTTTCCGCCTTTTTGCACATAAATCCCTCCTTCTGAGCTGATTTTCTTTGGCCACCCTAGACCTAGCATCCATCGGGCTTGATCAAACATATGTACGCACATATCTCCCATGATACCATTTCCATATTCCATGAAGGCTCTCCACCAAGAAGTATGTGGTAGGCCATCAAAAGGTCTTAAAGGTGCTGGACCCGTCCACATTTCATAATCAAAATGATCAGGAACGGCTTGTAAAGGCGGATTACTATTATTTTTCATATGGTAGTAACAATACATTTCCACATGTGCGACTTTACCTAATAATCCCTTGTCGAGGATGTTATTTTTTGCTTCCACCAAATGCGGAGTACTTCTTCTTTGAGTCCCAACTTGTACCGTTTTGCCGTATTTTTTCGCTGCTGCAACCATGGCCTCACCTTCCAATACATCGACTGAAATAGGTTTTTGAACATATACATGCGCCCCAGCTTTCACTGAATCAATCATTTGTAATGGATGCCAATGATCTGGGCTACCAATTAACACCATATCCAATTCATTTTCAGCTAGTAGTTTTTGGTAATTACCATACAAGCGAGGAATTTTATTGGATTTGGTTCTTTCCGATATTAGTCTAGCAGCTTCGTTCAATTGATTTTTATCTACATCACAAAGAGCTACTACCTCTACTGGAGCCACTTGCATCAGTCGAAATAAATCACTTTTACCGTACCATCCCGTACCGATCAATGCCACTTTTAAAGGTTTATTGGGATGAATTAAATCCAATCCATAGGCGCCAAATTGACTTAATGCCAAAAGGGAGGTTGCTCCTTTTAAGAAATTTCTACGATTAATGTTGAATGAGTTCATATTCAATTGATTAAATAGGTTATTGCTGATTTAGCTGGAATGCTTAATTTTTGGTAACTATGCTTGTTTTTAAGTTGAAATAATTGGGGTGATTCCTCTTCATTCAATAATAAAATTACTTTTTTCTTATCTGGACGAATAAATGCAGTGCCCAAAAAACCTTTAGGTAGAGACATTTCTATTCTAACAGAACCAGCGGGTACAAATTTGGCAATTTGAGCGATGATGTAATAAGCCACATTTTTTTGAATTTTATCGGAAATGGTTAAAGCACCTAAACATTCAGAACATCCGCCCGGTGTATGTGGACCCCAAGCGGTATCATTGGCCAAATTCCATTCTAAAACGGTTTTTGCATCATTATTCATTGCTCCGATGATGACATTTTTCAAGTGCCACATAAAATCACCTTCAAAATCTCCTTTGATACCCGTCCATTGTTCGGTAAAATAAACATCTTTATCGGGATGAGCTTTTCGTACGGTAGACATGGCACGAATATCACCGCCATACAAATGAAAAGCAGAACCTGCTACATATTTTCGAGTGACAGGGTCATTGAGGATTTCAATGGCATATTCCGGATGATCACAGTTGTGATCGAACAATAATATTTTAGTTTGTAGCTGTTTTTTTTCAAATATTGGACCTAAATGATGTTTGATAAATTCATTTTGTTGATTGGCAGGAAAATAAAGACTTGGATTATTATCTGGATTTAATGGTTCATTTTGAGGAGTCATCGCAAAAATTTGTATGCCTTCTTTTTGCATGGACTGAATATATGTGGCCAAATAAGCGGCATAAACGGAATAATATTGGGGTTTTAATTGTCCACCTTTTGAAGATGCATTATCCTTCATCCATGTAGGCGGACTCCAAGGCGTAGCAATGATTTTGAGCTTTGGATTAATTTTTAAGATTTCTTTTAACAAGGGGATCTGAAAACGCTTTTCCGATTGAATACTGAAATACCTTAATGCTAAATCTTCCTTTTGATTGGGTAAATCGTCATAGGAATAAACCGCAGAATCTAAATCAGTTGCTCCAATTCCGATTCTTAAAACGGAAATGCCAATCGAATTGGGACCATTTCCAAAAAGCTCTTGCAAAAGATTTTTTCGAATAGATGTAGGCAAACGATAAATTAAAGAGGAACTTCCACCTGTCAAAGTAAATCCAAATCCATCAATTTTTTGGAATCGTTTATCAGGGAATGTTTCTAGGGTATTTAGATTCGGAAATGGAGTAGATGAAAATTGTTGAGCACCTTGTTCTTGAAGAAATTTCTGATCTCTAGCACTTGTTACCCAAGATTGAATGTTTGATTGCGCTGAAGAAATACTTGGTAAAATACATGCATATACAAGTACTGCTAGAAGTATTTTAGGTAATCGGAGATTCATATTGTAATAGGTTCAAACAAGAATCTAAATATAGGAAATAAATTGTAATTCTTAAATGAAGAATGGGGAAAAGCCTTCCCCATTCTTGATCTAAATCTTTTATTTATTTTTTTTTCTTGCTGCGGCTTTATGACCTGAAACTGCTCTATGGTCATCTAAACCAATGATTGTAACCGATCCTCCTTTGTGTTCATAATCATGTTTGAAATGTTCAATGTTTTCCATTACGGAGTGATCGACTAAATTAGTTTTACTCAAATCGATGGTCACTTTAAAGGACGGAGGAATGGCTTCTAATTTACGTTTAATTCCAAGGAAATTGGTAAAAACTGCGGCCTTTGAAATTTCCACTAAATATTGATCATCGGTAAAAGAAACCTCTGTAGGTGCTTTAAATATAGCTTTTAGAGGTTTGCCATTAAAAATATTGATGATTATTTCTGTCAGTATACCCGCGCCAATACCTACCAAAAGATCAACACCCAAGGTGAAAATGATGGTCACGATAAATATGAGCAATTGTTCTTTCCCTTTTTCCAAGGTATGAATAAATTCCTTTGGATGAGTTAATTTAATTCCTACCGTAATTAACATGGCTGCCAATGCCGTATTGGGAATTAATTCAATTAAATGGGAAGCTAAAAGAACAAAAAGTAAAATGAAAAATCCATGAAAGAAATTTGCCCATCGTGTTTTAGCTCCATTAGCATTATTGGCGGATGAACGAGCGACTTCGGAAATCATGGGTAAACCACCCAATACCGCTGCTATCGTATTTCCAATTCCTGTGGCAATCAAATCTTTGTTGGCATTTGATTTACGTCTAAATGGATCTAGCATGTCCATGGCTTTTACCGTCAATAGAGATTCCAATGAGCCCACCAAAGCGAACATGATGACAAATTTGATGAAAATTCCTGTTTGTTGAAATCCGCTGAAATCCACATTCCATTTGACATTATCCAATAAATTTCCAATATGAACCAAAGCATATTGAGGTTCTGTATGCTGGAAATCCATGATTAATTCTGCTGGAATTGCGATACATAAGACAACTAATGGGGCTGGTATTTTTTTAACGAGTGCATTTTTAATGTATGGCCAAGCCATCATAATGGTTAAACTTATGACACCAATAAAGGTAGCTCTAGGATCCATTTCACGAACAAATTCGGGTATGGAAGCTAATAATTCCAAAGGCTCTTTACCTTTGGTTAAGGCTGGATTGACGTCTAAAAAAACAGGAATTTGTTTACCAATGATGATTAAACCGATGGCAGCAAGCATTCCGTGAACGGCAGATAATGGAAAAAAGTCCATTAATTTTCCCAATTTAAAAACGCCAAAGAGTATCTGAACCAAGCCTGCAACCACCATTGCCCCTAAAGCCAAATGCCAGCCAATTTCTCCACCTCCAAATTCACTTACTGCCCCCGCAACAATGACAATTAAACCTGCCGCAGGCCCTTTAATGGCCAATCTAGATCCACTAAAAAAACTTACCACAATACCACCAATAATCGCCGAAACGAGTCCCATGATGGGTGGAAAATCTGATGCTTTGGCAATTCCTAAACTTAGTGGTAAGGCCAATAAAAACACAATAAAACCGGATGTGGCATCACTAGCAAAGTTTTCCTTTAATCCTGCTAAGCCATCCTTAGGTAAATTTGAATTTGATTTCATGATTTATAAAAATAAATTTTAAAAATATCTGTTTGAAAAATCAGAATGTGTGCGATAATTAGGTCCCATAAATACACGAGCATAAATTCGAATAATCGCTAATCCATCTAAAATGAAACATAATGAAACAAGTGTTGCTAAAACAAATTGCGTTTCATGTATGTGTGAGAAGATTAAATCCTCTCCAATAAAGGCTGGCGTGATGGGAAATCCCGTCATACCTAAACAGGCTAATAAAAAGACCAAGGCAATTTTTGGATGATTTTCAGAAAGTCCTTGGAATCGATTTAAGGTAATTTTACCTTCTTGCTTAAATAACCTTTGCAAACATAATGCACCTATAATTCCAGCTACTGAAATTCCACTTAGGTATAATATCGTTTCAATGATGTCGTATTTTTCATTAAATGACATCGCTAAAGCAATAAAAAAGTGATTCATGATGACCAATATCCAACTCATTCGAATACTTCTTCTTTGCGTAAACGATTTTAAAACCATGATTAAAGCAAGGAAAGCAATAACACTTGGAATAATTGCTAAAAGTTGTTTTGGAATATATTCTTGGTGAATAATTAAATAAACTCCAGCAATTAGGATCAACAAGAAGAAATAAATCAATCTTTTGATATTGACAAAATTCAACTTCTCACCTGCTACCTTAATGGGATTCCATAAATATTGGTACATCAAAGAATCTAAATTCCATTCGCGCAAACAAAGCATATAAAGGCTATATTGAATTCTCTTTGGAAAAGAATTTTCCATGCTTGTGGCTCTGGGTTCAAAATGGTAAAATTGTTCTCGGATTAAATAGCTGACCACTGATGGCGAAACCAATAATTGATAAGTTCTTAAAAACGCATTTCCCGCAAAGTGAAACAAGGCTAAATTTTCAAAACCTAGGGATATTTCTATGAAAATTAATCCAATTTGAGCGATGGAGGCATAAGCAATTTGACTCTTTACCGACGATTGAACCCTGGCGATTCCGGTGGTAATAATTGCCGTTATTAATCCCAAGGCACCAATTAGAATTCGAACAGAGGTTTGGTATTCCCAAAATGGAAATGTTCGCATCAATAAAAAGACCCCAATATGTACCGATAAAGAACCATAAAAAATGGCCGATGAAGGTGTTGGGCCTTCCATGGCTCTCGGTAACCATGATGAAAAAGGTAATTGTGCCGATTTCGCTGTGGCGGATAACAAAAACATTAAGGAGATAAATACACCGATGGCACTGTGCGATTGTAGATGCTCATGAACCAATTCTGCATTGTTTAATTCAAAAAAGGTGATATTCTCATGCCATAAATGATGGCTTGCCCACATGGCTAAAATAATTCCCACATCTCCAATTCGATAAATCGAGAACACCTTGACCGCATTTTTAACAGGTAAATACCGTTCACGATAAAATGAAATTAGTAAAAAGGATGATATGCCTAAAATTTCCCAACCGGTGAAAAGTGTTTCTAAATTACCCGAAAGGGTTGTTAAGCAATACCCTAGATAAAAGAATAATATTGTACTATAAAAGCGTTTATAACCTGATTCTCGATGTAAATAATACCTCGAGTAAACAGTGACCAAAAAGGTTAAAATAGCACCTACCATTAAATATACGGCCGTAATTCGATCGAATAAAAAATCGATTTGAAAGACATATTCTTCGTTTTTGAACAATATGATGTCAGCTAATTGAATGGTTGGTGTACCTAAAAATAACCAATAAAGTACAAAGGCTGTAGCCATACTTAATTGCATGCCTACGATTCCAAAAGCGGTACCTGAAATAAGTTTTTCCTTATTTTTCGGTAAAACCAAACTGATTAGAAAACCAGCCAAAGGAACCCAAATAAAAATTGGAAGGATGTTTTGCATGGTTTAATTTTGATTTATTATATAAACAGGGAAATTATCTTGATGACTCTCCAATAATTTTTCCAAAGAATCAATCTTCGGCAAATTCTTGGATAAGGGTTGATAAGAAGTAAATTCACCATTTTTGAACAAAGAAATGTCCTTGGTCTCTGGATCAATGGCAACTAATACAACCCATTCATTGATAAACCATTCGTAGGTTTCTGCTGATTTTTGAATGGTATTCAATATCACTTCTGGATAATGCTCTACCATTAACAACAATCGAATGGGATCATGAACTTCTGTCATTTGTGAGGGTAAACCCGGACGCAAATCGCCATCAATTCCATTCGCTACTCCGAAAAGTCCCATCACATTATGAGGTAATTTACTTCCCGCACCTAATTTCTCTCCATCTACTCTTGAAAAATAATATTCCAAATTAATACCTCCACAAACAGGTGCGGCGGCTTTTAAAATATTGAATAAATAATTTCCTTCCGGATCAACCCGGTAATCAAATGAATTTAAAAAGGATCTTCGGTCTAAAAATAAACCTTTCGACAATTCCCTTCTTCCGACTAAGCACAAAGCATTAGTAGCATGATTTAATTCAGGTCTTGGCTCAAAAATGGAAACAGATCGAATTAAAATTTGGTTGTGAATTTCTTTGGCGCTTAAAGTAGTATCGATCGATTCAAATCTTCTGGAACGTTCTTTGGCATTTAAATCCAATGCTTTTTCAAAGGTTTTCACATGCTCTTGATGAATTTGATGATATGAATCACTTTGTAATTGATCATCATAAAAAACCATTTCATCTCGAGTTGTATCATGCAAAGCACCTACAAATACCGTTTCATCTGGAATGTCAATACCATTTTTTCTCAAAATGGCTCGAACTTCAGGCTTATTGGCCATTTGACTAATTACTCGTCCATTGACTGATCCAGCCCTACCAGAACAAGCTCCGCAATCATAAGCAGCGTAATGTGGATTATTGACCGAACTTGCCCCATGACCTGCCACATAAATAATGTTAGCGAAGTCTTTGACAAGTCCTATACTTCTAAATAAAGATTCCACCCGGACCGCCATTTCCTCGACTTTGAAACCTATTTGAAGTCCATTTTCACTTTCATTCAATGCATCAAAGTCCACTTTCAAAGAAGAAAATTTATCGATATGCTTCAAAGATGAGGCTGTAGCCGGTGTCATACTTGGTCTGAAAATATTACTGACCAATTTAATGGCAGACCAAAATCCCAATGTTTGGGACATTATCCAACCTGTATAAAAGTTGTGATGATGCTTGGAAAAGTTTAAGTCTTTCTCCAATTTTTTGCCTTCTCCTATTTCTTTGATCAAATATTTCGGTGTGACAGGTGCTGGACAAAGTTTGGTATAAAACTTGCCACCTAAGGGTTGGTAAAAGAATTCAACACTAAAGAATCCAGGAGTTCCGAATGTCTCGCATCGGTTATCTAAACTTTCCAAATACCTTCTAAAGGAGCAAATTCGATCATCAATACAGAAAAGCGCTTGGAAACTTTTGGAAATAATTTCCTTCTCTTGCACTTTTTCTTGTTGAATACCTGCTAGTACTTGGTCATAGTAGGTCCATTCAAAAGCTTCTTGCCATACGGAACAAGCATCTAAGTATTCTGATTTTTCAATAGATGCATGCAAGGGTACAATGGTATCCTGTAGATTTTCGGAAATTGGTTTCCATGCCCCATTCCCTAATTTGTATTCTAAGGCATCTATTTCCAAGATTAATTCCAAATGAATTAATTCTTCTAAACTTATTTTTCTGCGATCCAATAAAGATTGTGGTAAATCTTCCACCGTAGAAACCATTCCAGACCATCCTTGGTGGGCAAATTGTTGATCGAACAAGTAATGTTCAAAATAGCTGAAATCAGTTCCTACCAAAAGCTTTAATAGATCTTCTACCTGCAGCTCACGGTTCAGTAATAATTCCTTTGCTTTTTTGGTTTTAAATAAACTGACAAAACTGTTGCTTTCAACTTCTCTAATGGAACTTAGAAAACCATCTACATGCGTCGGGAAATTCCAAATGGATATTCCTTGGTCCAAATAACTGGATATCAAACGAAATAAATTAGGATGTACCAATGCATCCAAATCAATTTTATATTGTTTTTTCCATTGACCTCTTAAGGTGCCAATTCGAGGTGATACATTGGGTTTTAAATCCCCTTTTAATAGTTGATCTCTCGAAATAGTTCCTTTTTGTTCAATAATTCTATCCAATTGCTGGATGGAAATTCTTCCCTGAGCATACAATTCTCTAAAGGTTTCAAGTGGGAAATAAACTTGATAACCCAATTGTGTATTGGCTTTTTCCAATGCCTCGTGAAATGGTAAATTCTGAAAGGCATGTAATGTGTTATGATGCACAAAGTCCATTAAAGGAGCCTGTGCAGGTAAAAAGTGCTTCAAATCATGAATCACTTGGTGTTCATTGAATCCTGAATGCATAAAATGATTTATGGTAAATTATTCCCAATTGGGCGAATTGAATAAAGGATAAGTCGTAATTGATTACGTTTGGGAATTCCTAAAGCCTAAAATTCTGGAATAAAATAAAGATGGGAAGAACCAGCGCAGAATTGATATTCTGTTGTAAGGATACTCCTAATTTAGATTGGAGTTCAAGATTGCGGGTGAAAAATTTGGAATCATTGGGGAAATCGAAGAGGATTTGATCTGTTTCCGAATCATCTTCATTTTCAGATGAATCGGTTTCTTCCTCAAAAAGAAAGTTAAAAAAATTGATTTCTTTCGATTCCGTTTTTTTGAAATGTAACTGTTTAGTGGTGTAATTTTCTGAGTTAATACCATGAAAGGAATTTCCGTTCGATAGAGCCTCTATCGAAAACAAGAAAATCGAAATAAATAAAATCAGGATTTTATTTAGCTTCATGGTGGTGAAATTTGTTTCAAATGTACTTTTTTTTATATAAGAATGAATAAATAGCTTTCTATTTTAGCAAAATCAAATTTAATAAAAATTAAATTTTAGATTTTGTACTATTTTTTAAGCTATTTATTACATTCTTTTTTTTGAGTTTGACTATTTGGTTTTTAATGAACTCAAATATTCAACAACATCTCTAATTTCTCTTTTAGATAATAAACTACCCATTGGTGGCATGCCAGATGGGCTATTTTCTCTGGATTTAATTCTGGATAAAGCTATTTTCAACGGTTCCGCCTCATTGGTTTTTACTTGAATCTCATGTTCGTTTTCCAGTAATAAGGTACCATTTACCTCTTGGCCATCTGTTAATACCAAAGAAACATTTCCATAACCAGGGGCAATTCTCGCGCTTGGTTCAATTAAGGCTTGTAATAATTGTTCTCTGGTTAATTTTCCACCAATGCCTTTTAAACTTGGTCCAACAATTCCTCCTTCACCACCTACATTGTGACATCTTACACATTGAGCGGTTGGATTTCTGAAAAAGATGAAATATCCTGCTTGTAAATTACCTCCAAATAAAGCTTCTTTGAACTCATCGGTTAAGGTTCCTTTGGTTTTTAAGGCATCCAATTTTGCTACTAAATCTTTGGAATTATTTGCTTCAACTGCTTCAATTAAATCCAACTTCACTCCTTCTGGTAACTTAGATTGAATCATTTTTTGAACCAAATCGTTCAAAATGTCTGAAGTATTTTCAGCAGGCATTTTTCCCATAGTCTGCAATAGCTGTTGTTGCTCTTGTAAACTACCTTTTTCCATGATGGAATTGGTAATTAATGGTAATTCAGTTTTGCTTAATTTTACCTTATCTAAGTAACTCAAGGATAAAGCTCTTACTGCTTTATCCGAATCATCCATCCCTTTTTGAACCAATAAAGCTAAATTCGGATCTTTTAATGCACTAAGTGAGTTCAATTGGGCCACTCTCACTTTGACATTCGAATGATTTAAAAACAATTGCGTTTGCTCACTTTTGAAATCTTGAATCTGTAATTCTGCCAATAATTTAGCCGTTGCTATTAGCACTTCCGCATTGCTGCTTTTTAAAAATTGTGGAATTTTCGAATGAATTTTAGCTACCACATCTTTTGGATTTCTTTCTAATTTTCCTCTATAGCGTCCATCCACACGATCTAAAACGGATGGATCAGCCCAAGAACCCAAAGTGGCAATGGCCTCAGCACGAATAACATCACTGATTTCGGGACGTTCCGCAAATTGAATTAGTAAATCGATTTCTTTTTGAGTACCTACTCGTAAACAAGCATTAATGGCTCTTCTCAATAGGGCTTCAGATTTAAATTGACTATTCGACAAAGTGTTTGCCAAGGCTGGTAAGGCTTCCATGATGGATTCATCATCATTAATGGCTCTAGCTGCCTCTGTTACAATGTATTCATCTGAATCATTTAGAAAGGCAACAATCTTTGGACTAGCTAATCTTCTTAAAACCAATACCGCCGCTGTTCTTAATGCTTTGTTAGTTGATTTACTTAAAGCTAAAACAGCATCTTCTTTACCAATTCTAGCCAATGCCAATACCGAAGCATGGCGTAGATAAATATCTTGATCATTATTGACTTCAAGCAATTTTATCAAAGCAGGAATAGCCTTTTCAACCTTATTCCTACCCAAGGCTTGTGCCGCAAAAAAGGCTAACCTCGGTTGTTGAGCATTCAATAAGGTAATTAATTGGTTTTCGCCACCTGTGATGAATTGATCTCCGATGATTTTGGCAGCTTGACTCTTAATTTCATCATCACTATCTGTTAATAAACCATTCAAAGTTGTTGAAACTGATTCTCGGCTCAATTTTGTTAATTGACCTAATCCCCAAATTCCATGAATTCTAGCCAATTGATTTTCTTTTTGCTCAATGGCTTTTTGGAATATTGCCAAAGAACTAGATCCGCGGGCAGCTAATTCCATTTGAGCTTTTTGGCGTACTCTTAAATCTGAATAGAATAAAAGATCATATAATTGATTGGCCTGCATTTTCTCATAATCTGACAGAATCAAGCTTTTTGTTTTAGCTCTTTCTTCATTTAAATCATTTGTTTTGTCAGTTACATCAATTTTCCATACTCGACCAAAATTTTTCGTATCCCATCCAAATACCCAATCCGCTGCATACAATGCTCCCTCAGGACCAAATCGAATGCCCGTAGGTAAAATACCACTCAAAACATCCACTTCCGAGTTGAAATCAAAACTGGCACCTTTTGGTTTAAGATCAAATGACCAAATATGAGAACGGCTAGCGTCGCCAACGAATTCCACTAAAAAGAATTTATTCAACCAATTTTTGCCTAATGCTGTTCCTGGATTGAACAACATTCCGGTTGGTCCATTGTGGAAATTTTTGATCGGTGGAATGATATAAGCCGCTTGACCTTCCCATCTTGGAACAAATAATTTTTCATCCATCCATACTTTGTAAGCATTGTTTTTAGGGTCAGTGTATTTTCCATATTGCCAATTGGATCTCCAACCTGCATCAGAACCTTCCACGACATGCACCAATCTTTCGCTTTCACCCGGATGATCTCCATCATTATCGGAACTAATTAAGTTGCCGAATTGATCAAAAACAAATTCATGTGTATTTCTCAAGCCAGAAGCGTAAACTTCAAAATCGCTACCATCTGGATTGGAACGAACAATCACTCCTGAATTCGGGAATTTATATTGTTTACCATCTTTGGCAGTGATATTGGCACCAATATCACCAATTTGCCAATAAATTTTACCATCCGGTCCTTCTACTACACCCGACATTCCATGACCTCCAAATCCAATATGAACACCGTAGCCATGAGAAATAGATTCAGGATTCTCTAAAATTCCTTTTTTATGAGTGTTTTTTAATCTCCATAAATCGGGGCCGACAGAAATAAAAGCATCTTTTTTACGAATTAAAAGGCCACCAGTTACATCGGTTATTTCATCATTGAATCCATTGAATATACGAGTTGAACGATCCGCCAAACCATCTCCATCTTTATCTTCAACTTTCCAAATTTCTTCTTTCTCAACTGTAAGATCTTTCCAATCATGTGAACCGTCTTCATTCAAATCTTTCAACCAATCGTTTTGAGCACTTTTTTCAGGGGCAAAAGTTTCACGCAAAAAGGCTCTTTTATCTTCCACACTTTGGAGTCCAATGGAAGCGGTCATCCAATCTCGATGTCCACGAATATCAAATTCTGAATTTTTTTGTCTATTGGTACGAGCTAAATAAATGGCACCTTGGTCATCAATGTCCATGGCAACTGGGTCTGGTGCCAATGAATCGGATGCCCAACGAGTAATGACCAGTCCATCGGTGATTTTGATAGAAGTCTTTTCCCTCGCCGCTTTAGCTTTTTCTTGAATATTTTCTGGATCTTCTAATATGACCCTATAAGTTTCCTTCTCCAATTGGTTCATGCAAGAAAAAGATACTACTTGCGCTAGGAAAACACCTAAAATGATTCTTTTTTTCATAGTCGATAAATGTTATTCTTCGTCCATCATACTGCGTCTTTGTTTCGCAGCTTGCTTGGTTGTATTAAAACGATAATTAAAAGTTAAATTCACTTGAGTTAAACGTCCTTGAGATTCAGTTCGCGTATAAAAACCTACTCCATTGGCTTCCATTCGCATGATTCTAGAACTAAACACATCTAAAATATTTAAAGTTAAGGTACCTTTTCCTTTCATGATATCTTGCCCAGCTGAAATGTCCATCCAAGCTATATGTCCTCTGGATCCTTGTGGTGTCTGTTGAGGTGCTTCATAATTGGCTCTTATTTGTACATCCACTGTTCCACCCACTTTTATCCTTGAGGCATGTCTGGCAAACCAAGAATAAGTATCGCTTTGGTAGGTAGCAAAAATATTACTTGCGTCTGTAATTGCTCGAAATGCATTGATGCTTAAATCTGCCCGATAAATTTTGGAAAAATTAAATGACCCGGCAACCTCTAAACCATAGGATTGTTGATCAGCAAGGTTTTGAGGTAAAGTTCTAGAGAATCCTAGGGAATCAACGGATCTGAATCGTTCAATTTTACCCATCGTTTGACGATAATACAAAGATGAACTGATGCTTCCTTTGTCAAAGTAATACAAATGCCCTAAATCAAAAGAATTGGTAAATTCAGGATTCAAATTTGGATTTCCAGAAAAGAAATTTCGTTGATCAGATAAGGTAACGAATGGACTTAAATCATTATAAGTAGGTCTTCGCACTCGTCTAGAATAAGAAATTTGGAAGGAATTATCAGGCGAAGCTGAATAGGTTAAATGGGCACTAGGAAATAAATTGGAATAATTTCTGGGATTTTTCACTTTGGTATCGACTAATTCTGTTTGAATGTCTGTTACCTCTGCTCTAATTCCGAATTGATAGGAGAACTTTTTCATTTTATTTCCAAAAATTGCATAGGCCGCTGATATGTTTTCTTTGTAAACAAAAATGTTTTTCAAATTGGGCATTACCGTAAATTGACCATTCGCTTGCTTTTCTGTTACGATATAATCATTGATCATATCTCTAAAACTAGTCCTGAGCCCAGTTTCAATTTTGGCATCTTTACCAATCGGATTAATATAATCAGCTTGAAGTATCCATTGATGCTCAAATTCATCGTTCAAGGCTTTTTGAATTCTTGAATTTTCAGGAAAAGCAGAGCCATCTCCCTTTTTACTGACCTGCGTAAAGGTTTGATCTGAACGCTCCCAATAATCTAAATATCTCAAATCAGCTGTAAATTCTTTGCCTTTTTTGGCATAACTTTTTTTGAAAGTTAAGGCATATTCAGCATTGGGCTCTGCTTCTTTTTCATCTTGTTGGCGATCGGTATTGCTGTACAAGGAACTTAAACTTTTTCGATAATCTAAATAATTGAAATCCGAAATCCGTTGAACATCCGTTCTTCTGAAAATATACGAACCCGTTAATACCGTTTTCTCATTAAAGAAATAATCGGCACCTCCTCGAATATTATTCACCATCCCGGTTACATTATTTTTGGATGTTTGTTGAAGATAATTTGTCGTATTCCCATTGTACACTTCTTGGTAAAGATTTCCTCTACCAGGAGTTCTACGATAAAATAAGCCATAGTTTAAAAAGAAATTCAGATTGTTTTTTCGGTAATTAACTATAGCAGTCGCTCCTAAATTTTCAGGATATCCTGTAGTAGTTTCTATGGCTCCATTAAATCCTTGACTCTGATTTTTCTTTAAAACAATATTGATAATCCCCGCCATACCTTCTGCTTCATAGCGTGCAGATGGGTTTGTGATGATTTCTACTTTATCGATTAAATTACCTTGAAGCGATTGTAATCCCGATCCTCCACTAATTCCAACCAATGTGGATGGTTTACCATCAATCAATATCCGAACATTATCGCTTCCTCTCAATTTAATAGCTCCTTCTCCATCTACTTGAACAGAAGGTAAATTGCCTAAAATCTCAGTCGCAGTAGCACCTTTATTGGCTAAATCTGTTCCTACATTAAAAATTCTTTTGTCCAAAGCCAATTCCATGCTTGCTTTTTGCCCCTTAACCGTGACTTCTTCCAATGTTTTGGCACTGGCTTTTGCCTCTAATGTACCTAGATTGGTTGTGGATGATTCTTTGCTTAAAATGATATTTTTGATGGAAATCGACTCAAAACCAATACTTTCAACCATTACATTGTAATTTCCAAAATTGACATCGATGGAAAATTTTCCTTTTTCATCGGCAATACCGCCGGTGATTAATTTGGTGCCGTTTAATATACGGATACTTGAAAAAGGTATTGCTTGCTTGGAAGAGGCTTCGATAATTTCCCCCTTGATTTTTCCTTTTCCATTGTTTTGGGAAACCAGTTCAAATGAAATTATACTGAATACTAAAAAGACAATCGTACTACGAAGTAATATTTGTTTCATAAATAAGTTTAGATAACCTCTAAGGTATAAAGACAAATTCATATTATTTATACCGAATTCTCATTTTTGCCGAATTTTGCGACGAAATTCAATATTTTGAATTAAACGTTCCTCATTCCTCTTTTCTCAATTCTCTTTTCTTTCTTTGCTTTAATCTAGTTAAATTTGATTTCATTTTAATCCCAAGCTTTTGGAATCAAAACCCACTTCCAATTTTCAATTTGGTGCCATCTTTAATGAGGCTGCCATTGGTATTGTAGTAACTAATTCTCAAAGCATCATCATTTTATCCAATCGTTTTGCAGATAATTTATTTGGATATGAGGATCAAGAATTAATTGGTCAAAATATTTCCGTATTAATTCCCAATCATTTGAAAGAAAGACATGCGCATCATCAATCGCATTATGTAAAATCACCACAGGCTAGACCCATGGGTGTAGGTTTGGATTTGAAGGCCAAAAGGAAGAATGAAACTTTATTTCCAGTTGAAATAAGTTTAAGTCATTTTAAAGAAAATGATCAACTTTACCACATTGCCTTTGTGAGTGATGTAACCTTGAAGCGTAAGGTTGAAATGGAATTGATTTTGAAGAATCAAGAAATTAATCAATTAAACGAGTCTTTAGAGGAAGAAGTGATTGCAAGAACACAAGCTTTGCAAAATACCTTGGCCAAATTAGAGGCCAATACCAAAGAATTGGAAATTTCCCTTCAAAAGGAAAAAGAATTGGGTGATTTGAAAACTCGGTTTGTTTCCATGGCTTCTCATGAATTTAGAACACCATTGACTTCCATACTTAGCTCCGCTTCGCTAATTGAAAAATATAAAACTACTGAAGAACAAGCCAAAAGAGATGTTCATATTCAACGAATTAAGGCATCTGTAAGTCATTTAACGGAAATATTAGAAGAATTTTTAGCTGTTGGAAAATTGGAATCAGGAACCATCGATTTACACTCTTCTTTGATCGATTTGAATAAATTTGTGACCGATTTATTGGTGGATTTGACACCTTATGAAAAACAGCATCAGAAAATTCAAGCCAATATACAAGAAGAAATTGTTTGGAATACAGATTCATCTATTTTGAGAAAAATATTGATTAATGGTCTTTCCAATGCACTCAAATTTTCTGAAAAAAATGTTTTGATTCATGTACTTTCCGAGGAAAAGAATTTAGTCATCCAAATTCAAGATCAGGGAATAGGAATTAGTCAGGAAGATCAAAAACATTTGTTTGAACGTTTTTTTAGAGGAAGTAATGCCACTGTGATCCCTGGAACTGGATTGGGTCTTCATCTGATTGATCGCTACATAAAATTATTGGGAGGTAGTTTAGAAATAATAAGTGAGTTACATCAAGGAACGGAATTAATCATTCGAATTCCTGAATTATATAATCATGGGTAAAAAAATATTAATTATCGAAGATAGCGTTGATATTAGAGAAAATACAGCGGAATTATTGGACCTTTCTGGATACGAGGTCGAGGTCGCAGCGGATGGCATTGAAGGTGTAAGAAAAGCGAAAAGTATCTTGCCTGATTTGGTGATTTGTGATATAATGATGCCTCATTTAGATGGATTTGGTGTTTTGCAAGTATTTTCTACTCAACCACAATTATCCCTAATTCCATTCATTTTTCTTACTGCCAAAACGGATCGTAGCGATATGCGAAAAGGAATGGAAATGGGTGCTGATGATTATCTAACCAAGCCTTTTCAAGAAGTAGAACTTTTGCGTGCGATTGAATCTCGCCTGAAAAAGAAAAATCATTCAAATCTAGAATTTCATTTGGCAGAGGCTAATTCGGATTTTGAATTAGCTCAAGATGCACTTCAATTTTTGGATTTTGAACATTTTGATGGGGATAAGAAATCCCACGTTTTTCATAAAAAAAATACGATTTTTTCGGAGGGAGACTCTCCTATTCGGGTATTTTACCTCCAACAAGGTAAAGTAAAAACCTTTCATACGAATCAGGAAGGTAAGTATTTTATTACTTCCTTTATTCACGAAGGAGAATTTTTTGGTTTTGTAGATATTTTGGAGAATCAACAATATCGAGAAAGTGCTGAAGCTTTGGAGGATTGCAAAGTTCTCAGCTTTTCAGCCAATGATTTTAACCAACTTTTAAAATCGAATATCCATTTAGAAATTCATTTTAGGAAAGCATTAACCTCTTATTTGATAAAAAATGAACAAATATTATTCTCCATGGCCTACCAATCCCTTCGAAAACGGGTTGCTTTAGCTCTTTATGATTTAGCAAAAACATATGGAGAAGATTCTCATAAAACTATCGTTATTCGTTTATCTCGTGAGGATTTGGCCTCCCGTGTAGGTACCGCTACGGAGTCGGTTATCCGTACATTGAGTGATTTTAAAAAAGAAGGATTATTGGAAATCAAAGGTGGAGAAATGACCATTTTGAATGTAAATGGTTTGAGGGATTTGAAATATTGAAGAAGAGAGAAAACTAGAAAAGAGAAAACTAGAAAAGAGAAAACTAGAAAAGAGAAAAGAGAAAAGAGAAAAGAGAAAAACCTATTACCTATTACCTATTACCTATTACCTTTCTTCTCCTTCCTAAAACGGATGACAAATAATCGGAGCTAACGTTGAATGGCTCAGGTAATTCGATTGACTAGCCATTAATCCAAAAGTTGCCCTGAAAAGGAGAATTGTTGCAACTAAAATCCCCATGTATTTTACGTATTGATATCCTTTTTGATGTATATTCCCTAACCAGTTTAATCCCCAAAAACTAGCTTGAAGTGCTGGTATAGTCGCAAATCCAAAAGCAAGCATACTTATGAATCCTAAAAATCCAGTTGGTTGTAGTAATGCGATACTTAACCCACCTAATACCAATCCACATGGCAGAAGGCCATTGCTCATCCCCAATAAAAAATAGCCATAAATTCCCAATCGGCTACCTAATTTTTGTATAGGTTTACCTAGCTGAGTATAGATAAAAGTAAAAGTCGAATCCCTGATTTTCCCGAAAGTTATGAATAGTAAAATAATTCCAGAAAATAGATAAAAATAATACCAAGTGCTAGGGAATACCCATATGGAACCCAAGCTGGAAACGATATATCCCAATAGACCATACATGAAAATTCGACCACTTTGATATAAAAGCGTTCTCGATCTGGTCATTGGATTGTTAAATGAATTCACTTTTACGTGCATCATCAAGGGCCCACACATGGCCACACAATGCCAGCTTCCAGCTAATCCAATCAGAAATGTATAATACCAAGTATGCATGTTAGGGAATGATCCATCTAGATTCAGACATATATTTTTCACCTTTGTTTTCCCAAGAAATACTTGTTTTCCAAGGACCTTTGGTCAAAAAGCGAGTGTCCATTATCCAAACTGAATCTTTTAGCTGATTAATTTGAAAATGTTTATCCTCTTTTTGGTTTGCAGGTTTATAGAAATCCACTTTAAGTTGACTTGTTCCTACAGGAAAATGAATTTTAGCCAAACGAAAGGAGCTGTCAAAATCTATGTTCGCTTTATCAATTAATAGGCGCGTCTTTTTCTGGATATCGATTTTCTCTTGGTATTTTTGGCCATCTTCGTAATAATGGTCTCCTACAAGGTCGATTTCTTGCTTGGACATATTGACATAAAAATATGCCATAAAGAGTCCAAACATGATAAATGTAACAATGATACCATGACCCCATGAAAAGCCATTATGTTTATTCTTCATCCGGTTGTATAAAACTAGTTTTTAATGTTTCTTTTTCTCCTTGTGCATTCGTAATGACCAAATTGATTTTTTCATGGTTTTTCCAAAGTCCAGATTTGACCGAAATGAAAAATTCTGATTTACTCATTTTCCCCTTTTCTAAATTAGAAATAGGTTTACCAACCCATATAATTTGAAATGGTTGTTGTACTTCAATTTTAAATCTTTGAGAATCCAATGATTTATTTAAAACTTCTAATTGATATAAATTACTGACTTCATGCTTTTTCTCATCGATTTGGAATGTCATTCCAGGTGTTCTTAACAAAGTGCTTTCCCATGATTTTCGGCTCCATAGTAAATAGCCAAATACACCTAATAGTAAGACCAGTAAACCTGAATATGCCATGATTCTTTTACTGAATTGTAATTTGGTACCTGAATTTATACCATTTAACGAATCGTATCGAATTAGATTTTTGGGCTTTTTCACTTTTTCCATGACCTCATCACAAGCATCGATGCAGGCCGTGCATCCAATACACTCCAATTGATTACTTCCATTTCGGATGTCAATGCCCGTCGGACAAACTCTTACACACCAATGGCAGTCGATGCAATCTCCTTTGTCTGTCGTTTCTATTTTATTGATTTTCCCTCGAGGTTCTCCCCTTTTATGGTCATATTGGACCAAAATAGAATTATTATCCAATAATACTCCTTGTAATCTTCCGTATGGACATACCACTAGACAAACCATTTCTCTAAATCGAGCAAAAACAAAATAAAAAACAGCTGTAAAAATCCAAATAGCAATAAAACCAGTCAAATGTTCTGTAGCAGGTTCACTGATTAATTTTAACCATTCTTTTTTACCGACGATATACATCAAAAACGTATTGGAAATTGCAAATGAAATAATCAGAAATATCAAATGCTTAGATCCTTTTTTGATGATTTTTTCTTGATTCCAAGGACTTGCATCTAATCTGCGTTGTGCCTTGTCATCTCCTTCGATGAAATATTCTATTTTTCGGAAAAACATTTCCATGAAGATGGTTTGTGGGCAAGCCCAACCACACCAAATTCGGCCAAAAATGACAGTGAATAAACTGATAAATATTAAAAATGTTACCAATCCTATGGCGACCAAATGAAAATCTTGTGGGAAAAAGGGTACTCCCCAAAATATAAATTTTCGTTCAATGATATTAAATAGAAAAACAGGTTCTCCTTTCCTTTCTATCCAAGGTAATCCAAATAAAACGATTAATAAAAAATAAGCAAACGCACTTCGGAGCTGGTAAAGTTTTCCTATGATCCTTCCTGGGTATATCCAAAGTCGTTTCCCGTCCTTTGATTGATTATACAGATGATTCCGATAATCATCATTTTCTAAATTGATGTTCGACATAATCAAGAAGGTCCGTTGCCGGACCTTCATTTAGATAAATTACTTTTCTCGGCAGGTTGATATCCCAAACGGTTTATATAATAAGC
Source organism: Aquirufa sp. ROCK2-A2 (assembly GCF_054558485.1). Classification (NCBI taxonomy): domain Bacteria; kingdom Pseudomonadati; phylum Bacteroidota; class Cytophagia; order Cytophagales; family Flectobacillaceae; genus Aquirufa; species Aquirufa sp. ROCK2-A2. The sequence continues at coordinate 303,065 of NZ_JBPXKA010000003.1, read as the reverse complement.
AAATTCGACTTAGCCCAGTTAAAGCGATAATTACCGCAATAATATATACTGGGATAGCTAATTCAGATGGGATAATTCTTGAATAAGTCAAAATTCCCAAAATAATTGCGATGGAATATCTAAATACTCGATCACGTCTTCCAATGTTCTTTTCCATAATTGTTTAAATAGTAAGTATTTGTTTTTTTATTCTTCTGTTCCTTGTGGTTCTTTTGCTCCAGTAGGATTCGTATCTTTTAACGAAAGAATAAACGATGAAACCTTCTGAATTTGTATAGGGTTCAGTGTTTTATTCCAAGCGATCATTCCTTTTTCAGGTACTCCATTGGTGATTGTATGAAATAGAGCATTGATTTTGCCACCATGAAGCCAAAAATGATCAGTTAAGTTGGGCCCAACTCCCCCTTGCCCTTTTTCGCCATGACAAGCTACACAATTAGTTTTATAGATTTCTGCACCTTCTGATAAATCTTTGTGATCTTTTAACTGAGTCACATTATTTTCATTGACCGAATTCGCAAATTTCTTCATATACGCTTCTTTTGCTTTTTCGGCCATAGCCACTTCAACTTTATATTCTGTTTCTTGAATATTCCCATCTTGTATTACATGGTAAGTGACGCCATAAATGACGGCAAATATAATTGTCAGATAAAATAAATACATAAACCAAGGAGGTGTAGGATTGTCCAATTCAATAATTCCATCGTATTGGTGCTCCATTTCTAAATCTTTTTCTTCCTCTAATGGACGGAGTCCAGTAAAGTTTTCCCACCAACTTCTACTTTCTTTTTTGTCGAATTCTTCCTTTTCTTGATGTGTAAGTCGATTTAATACCCTTGATAATTGTATCGTTACAATTAAAATTACGATACTTGTTAAGATGATTAAACTCATTAACCAAATTTCAGTTGTATTGGTCATAGATATAATGATTAATAATTGTCAAAAATTTTAGTACCTATTCAAATGGTAAATTTTCCATCTTAGTTAGGTGTTTTTTGTCTATCCAAAAAAGATAAACGCCAACTAGTACAAAGAATACCATGAATACCACCAATGAGAATATCATGAAAGAATCTGCGCCAGGTATGATCGAAATAAATTGCTTGAACATATTATTTGTTTTTTGAAATGTCGGTACCTAATCTTTGTAAATAAGCAATCAAGGCAATGATTTCTTTATCTTCCGAAACCTTGATTTTTTCATTGGCCAATCTAGCTTGAATTTCTTTGGCTTGAATTTTTAAATCATTCACTGCACCATCAATTTGCTCTTGGCTGTAAGGCACACCTAATTTTTGCATAGCAGCCAATTTGTCTTTTGTTTGAGATGTATTCAATGTCTGCTCAAACAAAAATCCATAACTAGGCATGATTGAGCCTGGCGACATAGCTTGAGGTTCACGCATGTGGATATAATGCCATGAATCAGGGTATTTGCCTCCTTCTCTGTGTAAATCTGGCCCTGTTCTTTTTGAACCCCATAAAAATGGATGATCGTATACAAATTCACCCGATTTAGAAAATTCACCATATCGTTCCGTTTCACTTCTAAACGGTCTAACTAATTGTGAATGACAACCTACACAACCCTCTCTAATATAAATATCTCTACCTTCTAATTCCAATGATGTATAAGGTTTAACCGCAGAAATGGTTGGTATATTCGATTTGACCATGAATGTCGGCACTAACTCCACCAAGGATCCAATAAGTATCATGATCAAAGATGCCACCAATAACTGTATGGGTCTTCTTTCGATCCAACTGTGCCAATGGGCTCCTTTTATTTCTTTTTCTTCTAATATTTCTAATGGCGCTGCTGCGGCTGCTTCATTGGCCAATAAAGTGCCCTGTGCCATGGTTTTAAACAAGTTGACAGCCATGATGATCGCCCCAATTAAATACAAGGTCCCTCCGATTGCTCTCATTTGGTGCATGGGAATTAGCTGCAAAGTTGTATCCAAGAAATTTCCATATTGTAAGGTCCCTTCTGGAGTAAATTGCTTCCACATCATCCCTTGCGTAAATCCTGAAATGTACATGGGAATAGCATAAAAAGCGATACCTATCGTACCAATCCAAAAGTGGGTTTTAATCAATTTTTCGGAATATAATGTGGTTTGGAAAATTCTTGGTATTAACCAATACAACATCGCAAAGGTCAAGAATCCATTCCATCCTAATGCACCGACGTGTACGTGTGCTACGATCCAATCAGTGAAGTGAGCAATCGCATTGATGTTCTTTAAACTCAACATAGGACCTTCAAACGTGGCCATTCCATAACTAGTAATACCAACAACCATGAATTTTAAAATGGTATTTTCCCGAACTTGATCCCAAGCTCCACGCAAGGTTAATAAGCCATTGATCATTCCTCCCCAAGAAGGAGCAATTAACATGATGGAAAATACAACTCCTAAAGATTGAGCCCAATCAGGTAAACTGCTATACAACAAATGGTGGGGTCCAGCCCAAATATAAATGAATATTAAAGCCCAAAAGTGTAAGATAGATAAACGATAGGAATAAACCGGACGATTAGCCATTTTCGGTAAAAAGTAGTACATCAAGCCTAAAAAGGGCGTTGTTAAGAAAAATGCCACCGCATTATGGCCATACCACCATTGTACCAAAGCATCTTGTACGCCTGCGTACACATAATAACTTTTGAATAATGAAATAGGTAATTGTACCGAATTCGTTATATGTAAAACGGCAACTGTGACAAACGTGGCGATGTAAAACCAAATGGCAACATACAAATGTCTCTCTCTACGTTTAATGATGGTTCCAAACATGTTTATTCCAAATGCAACCCATACCAACGTAATCGCTATATCAATCGGCCACTCCAATTCTGCGTACTCATGTGAGGTAGTAATGCCCAAAGGTAATGTGATGGCTGCTGCAACGATAATCAACTGCCAACCCCAAAAATGGAAATTGGATAGAAAATCACTGAACATTCTAGCTTTTAATAATCGCTGTAAGGAGTAATAAACGCCAGCGAATATTGCGTTACCAACGAATGCGAAAATAACTGCATTGGTATGTAGCGGTCGAATTCTTCCAAAAGTTCCATATTGTGTAATATTAAATGCTGGTTCAAAAAGCTGAGATGCAATGATAACCCCAACCAACATGCCCACAATTCCCCAAATAATTGTTGCTATTGCAAAATTTCGAACTGTCTTATTGTCATAGGAAAACTGCTCTAATGTAGTCGTTTGTGAATTCATAAGCGTATTATTTGATTTTATTTTTTTGTAAATCGATTTCTTCTGTGATGATTCGTAAGCTAGGAGTAATCAAATCATCTTGTTGTCCCGTCTTAATGGACCAAATAAAGGCCGTCAAAAAGCCAATTCCCATGAGTAAACTTAAACCAATCATGACGAAGATGATTTCCATATAATTGATGATAGTTGAACTTTGTAAATAATGATGGAGTAAATGTCGAAGTTTAATCAGTTAAAAATTATGACTTTCATCACGTTCTCAACTGATTTATCCATGCTTTTAATTTTTTTCCTTTCCAATTCATTCCTACCGTAGCAATGATCAACATACTTATCGAATTAACCGGCATTAATATGGCCGCAATTAAAGGTGATAAATTTCCTTGCACAGCAAAACTCAATCCGATGATGTTATAAATAACAGATACAACAAAACTTGCTTTGATTAATTGAACTCCATATCTACTAAATGCCAAGAAATCAGGTAGATGGGATATTTCAGATCCTCTTAAAATTCCATCGCTTGCTGGAGTAAAATGCAAATGATCATCCGAAACTGCTATACCAACATTTGCTTGTTGCAAGGCTCCAGCGTCGTTTAATCCATCTCCTATCATCGCTACCCTTTTGCCTTGATTCTGAAGTCCTTGGATGAATTGCATCTTTTCTAATGGACTACATTCAAATTTTGTTTTTGACTTATCAGGAAACCAATCACTCAAACTATCGGAATGAAAAGCCTTGTCACCTGAAATCAAATAAATGTCATAGTTTCTCTGCAATTGATGAAGCATTCCCTCTACTCCTTTTCGATTCCTCCAAGGAAATTCGATGTACCCAATATTTTCTCCATTTATTTGGAAAAACAATTGCGTTTCGGAACTATAAAAATCTTCTTTCTTTTGAATGAATGGATTCCCTGCATATTTGTAAGAACCAATCTTATAAAATTGATTTCCTATTCTTGCTTCCAATCCTTTGCCTGGAATTTCTTGAAAGGCAGAAATAGTCATTTGATTTTTCGACCCTTTTTCAAAAAGATATTTACAGAATTGTCGGGACAAAGGATGAGTAGACTGTTTGGCTAATGAATACAAGGAGTCCCATTCCAATGGTTGAACATCTCGTATTAAATGTAAGTGAGGAGGCAAATTATCTTGCAAGGTCAAAGTGCCTGTTTTGTCAAATACCAAAGTGTCCACCTGTGCCATCCGTTCAAAAGCCTGTATGTCTTTGACGAAAAAATGAAATTGAGACAGCCATCTGATTCCATGACCCAATGCAAATGGATAAGAAATGGCTAAGGCACACGGACATGCAATGATTAATATACTAACCATGGCATTAGCCCATTTACTAGGATCAACAATTATCCAATATGTCGCAACAGAAGCCGCTAAACTCAAGAGTAATAGCGTAAAATAGACTCCCACTTGATTGGCAAAATTCTCCCAATTTTCTGTTTTATAAATAGGATCTTTAAAGGCTTGTTGTTCCCATAATTGAGTTAAATGGCTATGTTTTAGATCATTTTTAATAACAATTTCAATCGATTCACCTTGGTGCTTTCCACCTGCATAAATCGGACTTCCTACTTCAATAGCAACTAATTCACTTTCCCCAGTAACGAAACTATAATCTATTTTACTTTTACCCTTTATTAAAAGCGCATCAGCAGGTATGATTTCTTGATTCCTAATGATTAAGTGATCTCCAATTTGAATCTTTTCCAAAGGTGCATTTTCTTCCCTTCCATTCGTTGCTAATTTGGTAATGACCAATGGAAAATAAGATTTGTAATTTCTTTCAAAGGATAAAAAATCAAAGGATTTTTGTTGAAACCATTTGCCAATCAATAAAAAGAACAAAAGGCCTGAAACGGAATCGATGTACCCAGCTCCTGTCTGACTTATAACTTCATAAACACTTCTTGAATAACCAACAATCAAACCTAATAAAATAGGAAGTTCAATCGTTATTTTACGAATTTTTAGATGTGACCAAACGTTTCTAAAATAATCTGATCCTGCATAAAATAAACTAAATGATCCTAAAACTAGATTTAAATAGCCAAAAACCTGTTTGAAACTTCCATTTTCAATGCCTAAATATTCGGGAAAACTGAATAACATACTATTCCCCGCACAAAATCCAGCAATTCCTAATTTGATTAAAAATTGTATCTCTTGTGAATTTCTTCTTTTCTTCAGGTTATTATCCTCTTGATTGGAAATGAATGGTTCATAGCCAATTTTAGCCAATAAATTCGCTAAGGCACCTAAACTTATTTCTTCTTCATGAAACCAAACCGTCAGGTCCTTTTTTCCAAAATTCAATTGTGTTTTTATAATTCCTTCCTGAAGCTTGTGAAGGTTTTCCAACAAATACAAACATGAGCGACAATGAATCGCTGGGAGAATGAAATTTACTTTTGATAAATTCTGATTAGAAAATGAAATTAAACGATCCCTAAATTCGCTTTTATTCAAATAATCAAAGTTTTTAAGGCTTGGTGATAATCCAGGCTGAATATCACATTCGTAATAATCATTCAGAGAATTTTCATTTAACAATTGATATACCTTTTGACAACCTGAACAACAGAATTTTTTTTCTTCCAATTGTATGATTTCATCATGGCATTCTTCGCCACAATGATAACAAATACAGCTTTCTTTTACTTTTTCTATTAGAATGGAATTCATAAGACATGAATAATTGAATCAAAATTAAGCGATTAACTTTTCCTGTTTTATGATTAAAAACACCTGAAAACGTGAGCATTGTCATAAAAACACTTATCTATTGATGCTACTTTCGTATCACATTTATGTTAGCATGACTACTATTTTGGAAATATCTAGGAAAATTTTGGCCAGTGGGATAGAAATCAACTATCTACAGGGTGAATTTCTTTTTCGAAAAGGTCAAAAAGCTGAATTTGTATTCTATTTGTTGGAAGGGTCGATTTTGATGGATGCCGTGGATAATCAAACAGGTATTTTACAAGATAAGCCAGTATTTCTTGGCCTTCAAGAAGCTTTAGAATCATCTAAGCATATTTATAATGCTCAAACAAAAGAGCCATGTAAGTTCTTGGTATTCGATAAAAAGTTTTTCACCATGCTTTTGCAAGAATTTGATACCAGTCAACTTTTTGTAAATCATCAAATAAAAGAGTTCGAATTATTTCATCCATTATTACATTAAAAGCTGATTAAAATGATTTCTGAAACTGTTGTAGCTAATTTGTCGAAATTTCAGATTGCTACCGAACTAAAAAAATTACAAGATCGAATTTGTTCACAATTAGAAGATTGTGATGGAAAAGCTAAATTTCAAGAGGAATTATGGGATCGTTCTTCTGGAGGAAGTGGTCGTACTCGGGTTATCCAAAATGGCGCTGTATTCGAAAAAGGTGGTGTGAATTTTTCTGAAGTTTTTGGTAAAGCTACACCCAGTATGTTGAAAGCATTGGATTTGAAAGAATCCAATAATTTGGAATTTTTTGCGACTGGGGTGTCGATTGTTTTACATCCTGCTAGTCCCATGGTTCCTATTTCTCATGCCAATTTTAGGTATTTTGAATTAAGCAATGGCATGGCATGGATTGGCGGAGGCATTGATTTAACTCCAATTTATGTAGTACCTGAGCAGGCTCAATGGTTTCATCAACAATTAAAAGATGTCTGCAATCGGCATGATGAGCGTTTTTATCCTAAATTCAAATCTTGGGCGGATGATTATTTTTACATAGAACACCGACAAGAAACTAGAGGTATAGGTGGCGTATTTTTTGATCACCTTACTCCCTCTGAACATCAATCTTTACCAGAATTAATCGATTTCTTAATTGATTTGGGAAATAAATTCGCCCCAATTTATACCCAAATTATCAATTGGAATCGACATTTGATATTTTCAGAAGAACAAAAAAAATGGCAATTAATCAGACGAGGTCGTTATGCAGAGTTCAATTTGGTGTATGATCGAGGTACAAAATTTGGATTTGAATCACAAGGAAGAACAGAGTCAATATTGATGAGTTTACCCCCACAAGCCAATTGGGAATATAACCATGTCCCTCATCCAGGAAGTGAGGAGGCCAAAACCTTATCCTTGTTGAAAAAGAATATAGAGTGGTAAGTTAAGGTTGCAAAGTCCCGATAGATTTTATCCTTCGGGACTTTTTTTGAACAGGATTTAATTGATTTTAATCACTTCATTTACATTCAACTTGGTTTTTTCCGTTACAATGGTACCCGTTTCAATGTATAATTTGTGTCCTGCCATAATTCCATCTAATAATTCTGCATTCATTTTTTTCATCATTAATTTATTCATTAAATCGAAAAAAACATTTTTCATACTGTAAACCATGGTACTTTTTAGGATGGTGTTTTCCTCGTTGGCGTGAATGGCTAAATCCAGACTTAATTTGTCAATACCAGGCATTTTTTTCAATTGATAAACTTCAATTTTAATGTTTTCTAAGGTATTCCATTCGATAATTCTTTCCTCAGCACTCGCACCCATCATGGTAAAATCACAATGTCTAGTGGCTCCGACTCCCGAATTTTGTAAGGAGGTAACATAGGATTTATGTACACCTGGGTGTCCATGGCAAATATTTCCAAAATCAGCTAATGCTGCCCATACTTTCTCTAGTGGTTGATTGATTTGAATTTCGCGTTGAATTGTGGTTAATTTTTCCATTTTTTTTACTTTAGTTGGTTAAATAATATAAGAATTGATTGAATACTACTTTGAAAATTTTTGGTGCTTTTGACAAGTGTTAATAAACCGTAAAATGTGGTATGAATTAATTCAGTTAAGGTTTTTGAATCGATGTGAAGGGTTAAATCTCCTTTCTCTTGAGCTTCTTTTACACAGGGTTCTATGGCTTCTATAAATAGATCAAATTCCTTTGCAGACGAATGTGCTATTTGTGGATTGACAACCGACAATTCTGCCATGATATTGTTAATGTAACATCCAACAAAATCATTTTTGGGTTGCGCCTCAAACATACCTTGGTAGAAATTTTTGAGTCGGACAATGGCTGGTATTCCAAGATGAGGATCTAACTGTTCATTAATCCGCTCTACATTTTTTTTGCCATAATAGCTGATAGTTTCCAATAAATACTGTTCCTTGCTTTTGAACGCATTGTAAAATGCCCCTTTTGTCATTCCTGTCTTTTGACAAATTTCATCCATCCCCAAAGCACTATAACCTGACTTCCTAAAAAGCGTCAACCCTACTCGAATAACTTCCTCTCGGTTATGTTTTTTGTTCATCTGAAATAAATATATGTCAAATATAATTAAACAGAACGGTCGGTACAAATAAAATGAAATATTTTTATTTTGAACTTATGAGATGTTTTTCTAATTTTCTATAACACTTTTAATGCGAATCAAGAGTAAAAACAATTGATGCAATATATTTTAATGCAATTTTTTGTCTAGCGACCGGTCGTTTTGTGATAAAACCTTTTTACAGCTGTGATAAAAACGAATCAATAATTTTACAAGATGAAATTATTTGTAATTTGGAGGGCACATTATTTCTCTGTATTTCTCAATTTGTTACCACTTCACAAAGATTTCATCATTCATCATGCTGAAAATGTTTTGTAAAAAATAAGTTAAATGAAGAAAAATATAAGTTTTCATTTGGTAATTATCCCTTCTATTTTTTATGTGGTAATGGGTCCCCTTACCCCCTGCCATTTAATGCTTTAAAAGTTCAGTTGTTTGATAAAATTAGTTTATAACTTTATTCTGCTTTTGGCTTCGAAAGCTTCAGCTAGCAGAAATATAGCCTAATGCCGCCAAAAATCTTTTGACTTAATAATACACACAAAGTGGACTGATTGAAAATTTCCGTGAACTTGATGTTAAAGCATGCGTTGTAACACTAAAGGGTCACCAAGTTTTTTCTCTTTTCACATTTTCTATTACCTATTACCTATTAATGCGAATGAAGGGTTGAAATAAGCACTTAAATTCAGTACTAATTGATTGAGGATAAGTCCAATCCTGGATTATAATGCAATTTACCGGCTAATTCTTATTCTGTGGCATTTCTTTTTTTGAAAAAAAAAGAAACAAAAAAACTTTTTTCTTTTGCTTAATCCAAGACGAATCCGCAAGCGGAACGATTTTCACTCTCGCTCTCGGCTATTTTCTTTGACCCCGTCGCACAGAGCCCATGCGCATTGTCAAAGCTCCGCCTACCGCTTCGTTCAAATCTTTCGTTAGGATTAAGCGTTGGCCAAAAATAAATTTTTATAGCGAATGATTTTTATGTTTTTTAACCCTTAATTGGCATTATTACCTATTACCTATTACCTATTACCTATTACCTCCTATTACCTTTTACCTATTTCTTCAACCTCAATCGAACAATATTTTCTACGTGATGGGTTTGAGGGAACATGTCGACGGGATGAACGACATCTACTTGATAAGCCTCATCTAACCAAGCCAAATCCCTCGCTTGAGTAGCTGGATTGCAACTTACATAAACAATGGTTTTAGGTAAAACTTTTAATAATTGACGCACCACATCTTCATCCATCCCTGCTCTCGGTGGGTCTGTAATCACCACATCCGGTTTTCCATGGATGGAAATGAATTCATCCGTCAATAACTTTTTCATATCCCCTGCAAAAAAGGATGAATTCTCAACTTTATTATGTTTTGCATTCATTTTGGCATCTTCCACCGCCATTTCAACATATTCTAAACCAACTACCTTTTGCGTCAATTTAGCTAAAAACAATGCAATGGTTCCAGTTCCAGAATATAAGTCATAGACAATTTCATTCCCTGTTAAATCCGCATATTCTCTCACCAATTGATATAATCGCAAGGCTTGATGGGTATTCGTTTGAAAAAATGATTTAGGACCGATTTGAAAACGTAAATCTTCCATCACTTCTTCGATGTAAGGTTTTCCTGCGTAACATATTACGTCTAAATCATGGAAGGTATCATTCCCCTTTTGATTAATGACATAATTTAAGGAAGTGATTTGTGGAAAATTATTTTTCAAATGTTCCATAATCAAATCTATTTCAAAAGGTTCCGCATAAGCAAACTGAACATTAACCATCCATTCTCCTGAACTTGAATTTCGGATGATTAAATTCCGTAAGGCTCCCTCCTTTTGATTCTTTAACTCGTAAAAGGAAATGTTATTATTCTCGGCAAACTCTCGTACACTGTTACGAATTTGATTGGATGGATCAGCTTGTAAATAACAGTGATTTACTTCTAAAATCTTATCAAAACGACCTGGGACGTGAAAACCTAAGGCATTCATAGAGCCTAAATCCTCCTGACCAATTTCTTCATTGGTTAACCATCTCGCGGAAGAAAAAGTGAATTCCAATTTATTGCGGTAATAATATTGCTCTTTAGATCCTAAGATTTCTTGGAAAGTTGGAAGTGGTATTTTAGCAATTCGTTCCAAGTTATCTTTAACTTGTCTGGTTTTGAAGCCTAACTGCGCCTCATAAGATACGTGTTGCCATTTACAGCCACCGCATATCCCAAAATGGCTACAGGCCACTTCCGTTCTAAATGGAGAACTGGGAGTAATATTAAACGCTTGAGCTTGTTTAAATTTCTTTTTGGAACGTAAAATTTTTAAATCACATACATCTCCTGGTGCGACTGGCCCTTGAACGAAAATGACTTCATCATTGATTTTTACGATGCATTTGGCTTCTGCGGCAAAATCTAAAATTTCAACTTGTTCAATAATTTGTGGGGCTTTGTCTTTCTTTCTGCTCATGATTTCAAAATATGTGCAAAAATAGTGCTTTCTTATGTCTTAACCACCAATTTAAAGATAAAAGCTTAACTTCGTGTGTAAATTAATATTATGGAAAATAAAGTTGTTATCATCACTGGTGCATCCTCTGGAATCGGAAAAGCCTTGGCTTTTGAATTTGGAAAAAGAGGTAATACAATTGTTATTACGGGTAGAAATCCACAGAAACTACAAGAAGCAGTCAACGAATTAGAAGAAGCAAGAATACACGTAAAAGGTATTGTTTGCGACAGTAGCTCTGAGTCGGAAACCAATGAAATGATAGCTGAGGTGATTGATTCCTATAAAAAAATAGATTTACTGATCAATAACGCAGGAATTTCCATGCGTTCCATGTTTGAAACGGTCAATATAAATGTGTTGAAACAAGTGATGGACATCAATTTTTGGGGCACAGTCTATGCAACACACGCAGCCTTACCCTATTTAAAAGCATCCAAAGGAGGAATAATTGGGATTTCTTCCATCGCAGGGTATCGTGGTTTACCTGTAAGAACGGGTTATTCAGCTTCTAAATTTGCTATGAATGGATTTTTGGAAGCATTACGTACAGAATTATTGGAAACAGGAGTACATGTTTTAATCGCTTGTCCAGGATTTACAGCCTCCAATATTCGTTCTGCTTCCTTAGGTTCCACTGGACAAATTACTGGCGAAACCATGCGCGATGAAGAGAAAATGATGTCAGCTGAAGAGGTAGCTTCCGAAATCTACCTGGCCTATTCCGTCAAAAAGAAAACCTTGGTATTAACCTTTCAAGGTAAATTAACCGTCTTTTTGAACAAATGGATGAATGGCCTCATGGACCGTTTGGTGTACAATACTTTGAAAAAGGAAAAAGATAGTCCGTTGAAATAGTTGAAATTTAAAGGTTGATTTATAAAAAAATTAAATGATTCAACTAAACGACAAGGTTATTTATCCAGCACTTTTTTCCAAGATTGATAAGACATTTCAAATTTGATTTCTTTGCTTCCATGTAAGCCAATCTCAGCCCATCCCGCTTTTCTATAAAATATTTCTGCTCTGGTATTCAATTCGGTACCTAGCCAAATGTTTTGTTGGGTTTGTGAAAAATACCATTCTAACATTAACTGATGTAGTTTCCTTCCAACTCTTTTTTGCTCAAAATTGGGATCAACAAATAAGGCCCAAATGTTATTTTCAATCAGATCAACAATCGCAAAACCAATAATTTGATCATCGATTTCACACACCCAACCTTTACCTCTGATGGTTAAAAATTCTTCACAATCTTGGTCACTTACTAAATTTGGGTCAGATAAGGTATTTTCCTTCACGGAATTACGGACAATCTGAATTTGTGGAATATCAAATTTTGTTGCCTCTCTAAATATCTTGTTTTTCATATTCAAAAATTATCAGTTAATTTTTAAAATAGACTTGCTTGTTTAAATGGAATGAGAGGTATTGATCGTTTCGTTTAATCGTAATATCAATGGATGCTTTATTTTTTTCAACTTTGTTTAGATAGTGTTGACATATTTCGGATGGTTCTATTTTAGTAAAATCAACATCATCAATATTAATTATTTCATCTCCTAGATTTATAGGATTATTTTTATCTGATATTTTGTGAACAACCTTGGCTTTACCATCCACGAATAAATAGCTAAATCCAAAGCTATCGAAAGTTTTGGCAACCTCATTGACTTGTTTTTTAAAGTAAATTTTTCGATTCTCCCAATCCATTAAAAACAAATAGTCCTTTAAAAATTCATTTCCAATTAAGGTGGATTTCCCACTGCTAATAAATTGATTTTTAAATTCAACATGATCAAATTTGATGTTATTCTTTAAAAAATAGCCTTTTTCAGAATTTCCTACACCATAAAATCCCGTTGAACTTATTCCTTCCGTACTTATCATGTTCAAATCAGTAGAATTTAGTTTTACATGATTTTGATTACTAGAAATTTTAATGTTGCCATTGAAACCTGTATCAAATGTGAACATTAACTTCTTGTTAAATAATTCACCCAAAATTTTAGGTGTTTTTTGACTAAAATGTCTAAAGCTCCAGATGAAATCTGGATGGTGTAGGTCAAATGAATTTAAATGTTGAGAAACCGTAATTCTATTCTTTTGATAATCGAATTCACAAAAAAGTTTAGCTAATAAATTTGCTCCAACAATTCCATCAAAACCTAGACATTTTATTTCTTTTGTTTCAATGGTTGTAACGGAACAAGCAATATCCTTGAAGATTAATCGACCAATTTTGATTTCTGGTACAATAGCAAATTTTTCTTTTTTCTTTTTGTTTTGAGAATCTGACATAGAAGATTGATGGTGAACCTTCAGATTAAGCCGTTCAAAAATTTCTTCTGAAATGACTGTTGGAGCACCCGTATCAATGAGAAATTGATATTTTTTATCTCCTATTTCAACTGAACAAAAAGGTAAATCATTGATTCGATTGATTATAATTTCTTCTTTCTCATTTAGAGATTCTACCCGACCAGAATTAAAAAATGTTTGATTCCTATTGCAGCTAATTGTTAACAATAGGACAAATAGACTGTATAATCGTTTGCTCATCTTATATTAGTGGTTTTAATGATAAATTTTCTATGCTCTCTTTTACCTCTTACCTATTACCTCTTAATTATTACCTCTTACCTATTACCATTTACCTCTTACCTTTTACCTTTTACCTCTTACCTATTACCTATTACCTATTACCTATTACCTTTTACCTATTACCTCTTCCCTCATCCAAACGGCGTATTGAACGGATCTGTATCATCCTGCTGCATGTTCATTTTACTACCTTTGAACACAGAGTCATTTTTTTCAAAGGCTGCCGCTGTGTCGCCCAATGCACTTGAATCAAATCCTGCATTGCCAGAATCAAAAGGCTGAAAATCTAAATCACAGTACTTCGTGAATTTACCAATAAACTTCAACCATACGTTTTCCAAAGATCCTGAACGGTTTTTAGCCATAATAATCTCTCCCATTCCCAACAAAGAATTGCCTTGTTCGTCTTGAGTGATTTGATAATATTCAGGACGATAAATAAACATTACCTGATCGGCATCTTGCTCAATAGCTCCCGATTCACGAAGATCGGATAATTGAGGCTTTTTATTTCCTCCTCTGGTTTCGGTGGAACGATTCAATTGTGAAAGTGCAATTACAGGAACATCCAATTCTTTTGCTAACTGCTTCAAAGCTCTTGAAATTTGTGAAATTTCTTGCTCACGGTTACCGCTAGCACCTTTTCCAGATGAATCGCCTGTCATTAATTGCAAGTAATCAATGACGATTAACTGTATATTTTTTTGTGCTTTTAAACGACGACATTTTGCTCTTAATTCCAAAATAGACAAGGCTGGAGTGTCATCAATAAACATCTGCGCCTCAAAAAGCGTTTTAATTTTGGTATGTAATTGTTGCCATTCATGTGGCTCTAATTTTCCTTTTCGAATTTTCTCTGCTTCGATTTCGGCTTCCGCGGAAATAATACGATTGACTAATTGTACTGCCGACATCTCCAAAGAAAACAAAGCAACCGCATGACCAAATTCCACTGCAGCATTCCGACAAGCTGAAACGACAAAAGCGGTCTTTCCCATACCCGGGCGAGCTGCAATGATGATTAATTCTTGCTTTTGCCAACCAGAAGTCAAACGATCTAATTCAGTAAATCCAGAAGGAATACCCGTTAAACCACTTTTTTGTAATTGCTTTTTCTCTAGTTCATCTACCGCTTTTTTCAAAATATCCGACATACTTTCGTAATTCTTCCGAATATTGGATTCTGCAATGGTAAATAATTCCTGCTCCATTTTATCCAAAATTTGGAATACGTCAGTCGTATCTTCGTAAGATTGACGCTGGATTTCAGAAGAAATTTGAATTAATTGTCGCTTTAAATATTGCTCAATGATAATACGAGCATGATATTCTACATTGGAAGTCGAACTAACTCGAGAAGTCAATTGAGCCAAATAGCTCGTTCCACCTGCTCTCTCTAGCTCCCCATTTGATTTTAAAAAATTATTAACTGTCAATAAATCAACAGGTTGTGAAGCCTGAAATAAACCTTGAATGGCTTGAAAGATTTTTTGATGTGCTTCTTTGTAAAAACTTTCTGGTTTTAATAATTCAATGACATTGGCCAAAGGCTCTTTTTCAAGCATTAATGCACCTAATAAGGCTTCTTCTAAATCAAGCGCTTGTGGAGGTAATTTACCCAAGCCCAAATCGCTCAAACGCGCAGGTGCGGAAGTTCGGGAATTAGTGTTTCCTGATGTATTACCTTTTTTAAAAATTGATGCGGGAGTATTCGATTCCATAGAATACAATTTTACCACTTTTTATCAAAAATATCATCTTTTTTGCGCGATAAAATTTCAATAATTTTCTACATTAGTGCTTTCAATTCACATCTTAACTTTTTTGTACTTGTTAGAAAAAATTATTTCCCTTGCCGATATTTCCTTAATCGATTTTTTCGGTCCTTCCAATACGAATCTAAGTCTGATCACCGATGCTTTCCCTCAAACCAAAATCATTGCTAGAGGTGATCAATTAACAGTGAGAGGTTCTGACGATCAAATTTCTTTGGTGGAAGCCATCGTTAATCAATGCATCAAACATCTTGAAAAACATCATACCTTATCAGGATCACATACCAAAGCTTATATTGAAGCAGTTCTAAATCCAACAGGTGAAGAAGTAGAAACTCCTTGGGTAGAAGATAAAGATGTTTTATTGTTTGGAAATAAGGGAATTGTTATCAAAGTAAAAACGCCCAATCAACGTAAATTAGTTGAAGCAGCTTCTAAAAACGACATTGTTTTTGCCTTAGGACCTGCCGGAACCGGTAAGACCTATACGGCTGTTGCTTTGGCCGTAAAGGCCTTGAAAAATAAAGAAGTAAAAAAGATCATCATCACTCGACCAGCTGTTGAAGCAGGTGAAAATTTAGGTTTCTTGCCGGGCGATTTAAAAGAAAAAATTGATCCGTATTTGCGACCTATTTACGACGCATTGGATGATATGATTCCAGCTGAAAAATTGAAATTTTACATCGAAAACAGAACCATTGAAATTGCACCTTTGGCCTATATGCGTGGCCGAACTTTGAATAAGGCTTTTATTTTGTTGGATGAAGCTCAAAATACAACATCCATGCAAATGAAAATGTTTTTGACAAGGATGGGTATCCAGTCGAAAACCATCATTACGGGTGATAAATCACAAGTGGATTTACCCAAAAACCAAGTTTCAGGTTTAGGAGATGCAGTAAATATTTTACAAGGCATCAAAGGAATTGCTTTTGTTGAATTAGATGGAAGTGATGTTGTTCGTCACCGTTTAGTGCGTGAAATCATTGAAGCATATGATAAAAAAGCGTAGAATGGTGTTTTAGGTAAAAGATAATAGGTAAAAGGTGAAAGGTAATAGGAATTATTCTTCCTCTTCTCTCTTCTCTCTTCTCTCTTCTCTCTTCTCTCTTCTATCTCCTCTCTTCTCTCTTCTCTCTTCCTCCTATTTTAAAATTTCCAAAATGAATTATTCGATCATAGAAGCCAAAAGTTTAGAAGAAATCAACCAGGTATTTCAAATACGGATTGAAGTATTTGTCAAAGAACAAAAATGTCTTCCTTCGGAGGAATTTGATGATTTAGATGCACAAGCACGTCATTTTTTATTATTCAAAGATGATCAAGCCGTGGCAACGGGGCGATTTAGAAAAACGGAAAAAGGTATTAAAATAGAACGAATTGCGACATTGGCTGCGTTTAGAGGACAAGGTTTGGCAAGTAATTTAATTCAATATATCATCCAACAAGCAAAACTACAATATCCAGATACACATTATTTCTATTTACATTCGCAACAAACCGTCATTCCACTGTATGCATCTTTGGGTTTTTCTACGTTTGGTGAAACATTTATCGAAGCAGATATAATTCACCAAGCCATGGAAAGGATTATTTAAAACTTTTTTTACTTATTTGGTGTTTATCCTTCATAAATCAAAAATTATGATCGATAAAATAATTTCCGCCTACATCAATCACATTCGCGAAGAAGGACAAAGTCCAAAAAGTTTGTACGCATTTGCAAAATCCCTTGAACTTGAAGAAAAAGATTTATATGCTTATTTCAGCACTTTTGAAGGATTAGAGAATATTATTTGGTCCAATAAAATCCAAACAACTATTCAGAATTGTCAATTAGACCCTATTTATGCTTCTTATTCTGTTCGTGAAAAATATTTATCATTTGTTTTTTCTTTTTTTCAAGAGATTTTAACTGAAAGATCATTTTATGTTCAAAATTGGAAAAAAATTGCAAAACCAACTTTCGGAATTCCTGATGCTTTAAAATCTGCAAATGCCATTTATTTGACATATGTTCAGGCTTTAATGGATGAAGCGATTGAAAACAATGAAGTAAAAGCAAGAAAATACTTGGATAAAAAATATGCGGATGGACTGTGGTTCCAATTTATTATGATCATTCAATTTTGGGTAAAAGATTCTTCTCCAAATTTTGAAAAAACTGACGAATTTATCGAGAAATCGACGCAAGCCTCCTTTGAATTACTGGGAGTAACAGCTTTCGATTCTTTGATTGATTTAGGTAAGTTTTTAATTCAAAATAAAACAGGGATGAATTTCCAAAAATGATGAAAGAAAATTCGTATATACCTGTCTCCAAAGTGGCTAGAGCTTCTAAATTTGTTGGGACAGGATTAAAAGTGGGTGGAAATTATTTGAAATATTCTATCCAAAAAATGGCTAATCCAAGTTTGGACAAAGAGCAACTTCATGAAGATAATGCAAAGGATATTTATTCTTCTTTAAGTGTTTTGAAAGGTTCTGCTCTAAAAGTTACCCAAATGTTGAGTATGGATCGTGGCATGTTACCACGTGCCTACAGAGAGGCTTTTGCCATGGCACAATATTCGGCACCTCCCCTTTCTGGACCCTTAGTTGTCAAAACATTTCAATCAGAATTAGGAAAATCTCCCGGATTGCTTTTTGATCAATTTGATTTAAAAGCCAGTTTTGCAGCTTCTATAGGTCAAGTCCATCGAGCTGAGAAAGATGGCAAAAAGTTAGCTGTTAAAGTCCAATATCCGGGTGTTGCCAATAGTATTCATGCGGATTTAAAAATGATTAAACCCATTGCATTGGCTATGTTTTCTCTAAATGAGAAAGATGTGGACCGATATATGGCTGAGGTGCAAGATAAATTAATTGAAGAAACGAATTATATTCAAGAAATGAAGTATGCCCAAGATATAACTGAGGCATGCAAAGATTTAGATGGGGTTCTATTTCCCAAATATTACCCAGAATATTCGTCTAGTAAAATTTTGTGCATGGATTGGTTAGAGGGTATGCATTTGAAAGAATTTTTAGCCACCAATCCTAGTCAAGAAATTAGAAATTTGATTGGACAAAGATTATGGGATTTTTATGAATTTCAGATTCATCAATTGAAAATGGTGCATGCAGATCCTCATCCAGGGAATTTTTTAATGCATTCTGACGGTAAGTTGGGCATTTTGGATTTTGGATGTGTTAAAACTATTCCAGCGAGTTTTTATGAACCTTATTTTTCTCTTTTAGACACAAGTGTATTAAAAGAAAAATCAAAAACGATGGAAATTTTTGAGGAGTTGGAATTTATCAATCCATTGGATAGCCAAAAAGAAAAAGAGGAATATTTTGATTTGTTTACTTCTATGATTGAACTTTTAGCTCGTCCATTTCAAAAGTCTACATTTGATTTTGCGGATGCCTCTTATGTAGATGAAATTTATCAAATGGCAGATGAGTTAAAGAACAATGATAAATTACGTTATTCCAAACATGCTAGAGGATCTCAGCACGGATTGTATATTAATAGGACTTATTTTGGATTATATACCTTACTTCATGAGTTAGGTAGTACAATAAATATTTGAGAGAATAAAAGAGAGAAGAGAAAATTTTCTTAAATCTTCTCTCTTCTCTCTTCTTTCTTCTTTCTTCTAGAACGGTAAATCATCTCCCGATTCTGCCTCCATTGGAGGGAAAGTAACCGTGCCACTTTGATTAACGATTACATTATCAGGAACGGATCCGTCTGCTGCTGGAGCCCCCATACGGTCAATGCGATATGCACGTATATCCGTATACCAACGTTCATTATATTCTCTTGATTCTACATTGAATTGAATCTTAACCATTTCTCCTTCACTTACAGCTGCTAAATCCTGGGTTTTATCGCCCCATACATTCATGCAAACTTTTTTAGGATATTGATCTTGTGTTTCGATCACGAAATCTTGTTTGATCCAATTTGTACCTGTTTTACCAGTTCCTGTAACCTCTGGTAACTTCTTAATTAATTTTCCGCTTAGTTCTAAAGCCATTATAGTAAATTGATAATTTTAGAAATTGTATTTATTGGCAAGTAAGTAAATATTTGGTAATTTTGCTAACCTTTCGGCGATGTGGTGGAATTGGTAGACACGCTACTTTGAGGTGGTAGTGCCGCTTTAGGTGTGGGAGTTCGAATCTCCCCATCGTCACTTATTGTTTTTTTATTTAAATTCTGTAAATCATGTTGAAGATGAATCCTTACAGTGTAATTCTTTACTATAACTATACGCCAATTCCAGACCCTGAGGCGTATCGAGAAATACACCACCTTTATTGTTTAAATCATAACTTGTTAGGCCGAATTATTGTCGCATCGGAGGGTTTAAATGGTACTGTTTCGGGTTTAAAGGAAGATTGCGATGCCTACATGAAATGGTTGGAGTCGGATCCGATTTTTGAGGGAACAGATTTTGATTTCAAGGTGGATGGCTCTGAAAATCATACGTTTAATAAATTACACGTTCGTGTTAAAAACGAAATTGTGCATTCCGATTTACCTGTTAATCCATTGGTTCGTACCGGTAAACATTTAAAACCCAAGGAATTCAAGGAGATGTTGAAAAATGATCCCGATGTTGTTTTGGTTGATATGCGATCCAATTATGAACACGAATTAGGTCGTTTCAAAGGTGCATACACCTTTGATATGGAAAATTTACGTGATTTGCCTCAACATGTCCAAGAAATTGAACATTTGAAAAACAAAAAGGTGATTACTTATTGTACAGGAGGTATTAAGTGTGAAAAAGCAAGTGCCTATTTGTTGGAAAAAGGTTTTGAAAACGTTTATCAATTACACGGTGGAATTATCAAATATGGCTTAGAAGAAGGTGGTGAAGATTTTGATGGTACATGCTATGTTTTTGATAATCGTGTAGCTACGCAAGTTAACTCAGTGAATCCTGAAGTTATTTCTAGCTGTTTTGTTT
This sequence comes from Aquirufa sp. ROCK2-A2, assembly GCF_054558485.1. Classification (NCBI taxonomy): domain Bacteria; kingdom Pseudomonadati; phylum Bacteroidota; class Cytophagia; order Cytophagales; family Flectobacillaceae; genus Aquirufa; species Aquirufa sp. ROCK2-A2. The sequence goes on along the minus strand of NZ_JBPXKA010000003.1, from coordinate 282,626 downwards.
GCAACACAGCATCTGATCACATGGTCAATTGCGCAAACCCTGAATGCAATGAGCATTTGCCAATTTGTCCTGCTTGTTTAAAAGAAATGGATGGTGCATGTTCAAAGGAATGCAAGGAACATCCCAGAAAGCGTCCTTACAATGAAAAAGGATATTATTCTAAAAATTCTGTAGGCTACTCCCCTGTTTTAGGATTTAAATCATTCGGCCGTAACGCCAAAATTGAAGCAAAAAATAGGTAATAGGTAAGTAAGAGGTATTTTCTTTACCTCTTACCTCTAACCTATTCCCTCAATCTCACTCATTCTAAATTCCACGATTTTTTCAATTAACTCCCAAGGCATTTCTTTGTTAAAAGGGAATTGCACTCCACCTTTCGAGAATTTATATCCTTTCAATTCTTTGACAAAATGTGCTATACCGCCTGCAGTAGGGAAAAATCCAACGTGTGAAGCGAATACACCAAAGTAACAAAGTGGTTTTTTTCGAAATTTGAAAGCTGGCATCCCGTACGAAATGGATTCTTCTGCCTCTGGACAAATTGTTGTAATGAGAATTTTTAAGCTCATTAAGCGTTCTACCAATTCTGGACCTTCATTTAAAATATATTCATCAATGGTTTTTGCTAATTGTTCTTTCATTTTTGACTAAATTATTTGCAAGATTTCAATTGTATTCCCTCTAAATACGATTTTATCGCCTGTTTTTTTCCCTTTTAACAATGATCCAATTGGAGAATCCGTCGAAATGACAAAATAAGGTTTTCCTTCCAACTCTAATTTACCTAAGCCAATACTTAATAAATAATTGCCTTGATTGGTTTGAATTAAGCTTCCTTTTTCAATTTTTGTGGATGTCTTTAATTCTTTAATTTGATCCATCGTATTCAATTGCAATTGATGCATATCAATCATCATCGCACATTTGTCCATCTCCTTCTGCATCATTTCACGCCCTGTCTCAAATTTATCTCCAGCACTACTTTTGGTATCACTATTTCTGGATTCCCTAGCTAATTGGAAATCTCTTTTCATTTCTTCGATTTTTTTCTTCAAATCTTCTTTTATCAGATCGATTAATTTACCTTTGAGCTCTTTACTTTGCATGAATAAAATTTTAATAAAGCTACAAATTCCTTTTGAAAATGCCATTACACTTCTCTGATACAGATCTTATTATCAATGCAGATGGTTCTTCCTATCATTTAAATATTCGTCCTGAACAAATTCCCGATACCATTATTTTAGTGGGTGATCCTGAAAGAGTTCCATTGGTATCGAGGTATTTCGATGAAATTACGGATAAAGTACAGAAGCGAGAATTTGTTAGTCATTTTGGTCTATTAAACAACAAAGAAATTGCCGTTATTTCCAGCGGTATTGGTCCTGATAATGTGGAAATTGTCATGACGGAATTAGATGCATTGGTTAACATTGATTTTAACTCGAGGAAGGAAAAGGAAAATAAACGAATATTGAATTTAATACGAATTGGAACCTCGGGTTCTATTCAAGAGGATATACCTGTCGATTCATTTTTATTATCCAATTCAGCCATTGGTTTAGATAATTTGGGGTTTTTCTATGGATTTCGACAACGAATACAAGATTTTGATGAAGATGATTTAAAAGTATTTGAGCAAAATTTACCAATCGGGATGGGATTTTATGCCGCAAAATGTTCTGAATATCTTGCCCAAGTATTTTTGAATCATCCCGAATTCCAACAAGTTATTGCTGGAATGACCTTAACGACTCCTGGGTTTTATGCTCCACAAGGAAGACAAATGCGGATTGATTTACCTTTCCCTCAATTTTTAAATGATTTATCATCCATTCAATTGGCTGGTCAAACTTGTTCTAATATGGAGATGGAAACAGCTGCTTATTATGCATTTGCTAAATTATTGGGACATCATATGATTTCGCTAAATGCTATTTTAGCGAATCGGAAAACCAAAGAGTTTTCGATAAATCCAGAAAAACAAGTAGATACATTAATTAGAATGACGATGGAAGTATTGAAGAATTATGGCTTATAATTCATAAAACATAACATAGTCATTCATGAAAAATCCATTTCCGACAGCCAAATCCATTTCTTCTTTAATTTTGAATCCTTTTTTAAGGTAAAATTCTACCGCAGAGTTATACCGATTCACATTTAGCTCAATGGTATGAACATGGACTGATTTGGCTATTTGAATAATGGCATCGAGTAAAAGGCTTCCCCCACCTTTTTGTTTGTAATTTGGATGAGTATAAATTTTATGAAGTTTGCCTTTTCCCCCATCTGTTTTTTCAAAAGAGGCATAACCTACCGCCTCAGATTTTTCGTTTTCAAGCATTAGAAATTGAATATTTCCCTTGATTTGATCTTCCAATTTTGTGGTATTATACATCCACTCAAGCATGTAAACACATTGCTCTTCAGAAAGTATATGCCCGTAGGTAGGTCTCCATGCTACTTCTGCAATTGCCTGAATAAGTGGGATATCAGTGATATTCGCTTTTCTTGTTTTCATAAATCTAAAATTCTCCTTGCAAATTTGTACTTTTGTAGCTTAAATAAAAAGACATGGTAAAAGAAAAACCTCTTATTTTAATTGCCAATGATGATTCAATTCATTCGAAAGGAATTAGAGTATTAACGGAAATAATGTCCGAAATGGGTGAAGTCGTTGTGGTCGCACCAGATTCACATCAGTCGGGAATGGGACATGCTATAACTTTAGGTAGCCCTTTACGTGTTACTAAATCCCAAGAATTTGGGCCTAATATCGAATCTTACAAATGTTCAGGTACTCCTGCAGATTGTGTTAAATTTGGTAAACATTATCTTCTCAAAGGTCGAAAAATTGACTTAGTTGTTAGCGGCATCAATCATGGATCCAATGCATCCATTTCTGTTTTATATTCAGGAACGATGTCGGCTGCGATAGAAGCTGCTATGGAGGGAATTCCAGCCATCGGTTTTTCCTTATGCGATTATGCCCATGATGCTGATTTTAGTCATTGCCATGATTTTGTCATAAAAATTGCGCAACAAGTTTTAATGCATGGCCTGCCCTCTGGATTAACGTTAAATGTTAATTTTCCGGCGAAAACAGAAGAAGGAATAAAAGGAATCCGAGTGGCTAGGCAAGCCAATGCGGTTTACCGTGAATCATTTGAACAAAGAAAAGATCCATATGGTCAACCCTATTATTGGATGGATGGAGAATTAGAAAACAATGATTTAAATAATAGTACTGATTTGGATTTCTTGGCAGAAAATTATGCAACCATCGTACCTGTTAAATACGATTTAACAGATTATAGCGCATTGGAAAATATGTCACATTGGGATTTTAATTCATAATTTATTTTCAAATGAAGCAAAGGCTTATACTTTTTTCTTTTATCCTGAGTATGCTCATTATGGGAGTAAAATTTTATGCCTATTATTTAAGTGGTTCAACAACCTTGTTAACAGATGCTTTGGAATCCATCGTCAATGTAGTTGCAGGGGCATTTGCCTATTATTCCATTTATCTTGCTTCTTTACCAAAGGATTTAAATCATCCCTATGGGCATGGAAAAATTGAATTTTTTGCTTCCGGATTAGAAGGTGTTTTAATTCTTTTAGCATCTGCTTATATATTCTTACATGCTTCCCAGCACTTATGGGTTCATCCTCCTTTAGAAAAATTGGATGTTGGTTTAATCATTTCCTTAGGCTCTGCCTTATTAAATGGATTTGTAGGCTATTTGCTTGTTTCCGCTGGACAAAAAGAACATTCACCAGCTTTGATGGCAGATGGTAAACATTTGAAATTAGATGCCTATAATGGTTTTTTTATCGCTTTGTCTTTATTAATTACCTTATTAACAGGTTGGATGTGGATTGATTCAATTGCTTCGATCATTTTTGCTAGTATCATGTGTTGGCAAGGGGTCAAATTAATTCGAAGTTCTGTGGCTGCCTTAATGGATGAAACGAATCCGGAGGTTTTTCAAGAAGTAATTGAATGTATAACAAGCCACCAAAAAAGTGATTGGATTGATTTACACAATTTAAGGGTTCAACAATACGGTGGCGATTTGCACATCGATTGCCATTTAACGCTACCTAGGTTTTGGGATTTAAATCGGGTACATGATGAGGTTCATCACTTTGAAACAATTGTAGCGGAGGTATTACCTACCAATATTGAAATATTTGTCCACACAGATCCTTGTTTAGACGAATGTTGTTCACATTGTGGAGTAACCGAATGTCTCATTCGGAAAACTCCTTTTACGAACAAAGTGGAATGGAATAAAATGAATCTAGCATTGAATCAAAAGCACTTTAATCAAGTCTTAAACCGTTCTTAACGATCCAATACCTCCATCAACACCAATAATTTGACCTGTAATCCAAGAATTTTCTTTTTGCAATAAAAAGCTTGCTAAATTGGCAATGTCCTCTGCATTACCTACTCTTCCTAAAGGATGTCTTTTCCCTCCCGCTTCGATTTTTTCAGGAGAACTTAATAAATTTTGAGCTAATGGAGTTTGTGTTAAAGATGGTGCTATCGCATTGACTCTGATTTTATTTGGACTTAATTCTGCCGCAATGGATTTAGTTAATCCCTCGATTGCACCCTTAGAGCTAGCGATGGAAGCATGAAAACCCATCCCCGTTTGCACAGCTACTGTGGAAAATAAAACAATCGAAGATGTTTCAGATTGCTTCAAAAAGGGTAGAACAGCTTGAATGGATTTTATTGCCCCTAAAACATTAATTGAGAAATCAGATTCGAAATCTTTAACAGTCAATCGATGAAAGGGTTTTAAATTAATACTTCCAGGACAATACACCATTCCATCTAAAGGGCCTGAAATCTGAGAAAATATTTCTGTGGAGTCAGAGTTTGCATCCCAAGTAAAATTGCTTACTCCACTTAAATCACAAGCATCTCTTGAAAAGTTAGCTACTTCGTGACCTTGAGATAAAAGTAATTTTATAATGGAATGTCCAATTCCTTTACTTCCTCCAATTATGACATATTTTCCCATGATTTAAGAATTTAGAGAATTAAAAAATTCCCTTTTGGTATTTTCTTCTTGAAATTTACCGCCGTAATAAGAAGTAATGGTAGACGTAGCATCATCTTTTACACCTCTTGATGATACACATAAATGCTTCGCATCGATGTAAACAGCCACATGGTCTGTATCCAAAACTTTTTGTAAATGTTTTGCAATTTGTATGGTTAAACGCTCTTGAACCTGAGGTCTTTTGGCATAGTATTGAACAATTCGGTTCAATTTGGATAAGCCAATGACCTTACCAGAGGAAACATAGGCGATATGCGTTTTACCCATGATGGGCACAAAATGATGCTCACAATTCGAATAAAAACTGATATTTTTTTCAATCAGCATTTCATTATAACCGAATTTATTTTCAAATAAAGCAACTTTGGGTTCATTTTTGGGATTCAATCCACTGAAAATTTCTTCAATGTACATTTTAGCAACTCTTTTCGGAGTTCCACGAAGAGAATCATCCGTTAAATCCAGACCAAGCGTGACCATGATCTCCCTAAAATGCGCTTCTATTTTAGTGATTTTTTCTTCATCAGAAAGATTAAAAGCATCTTCTCTCATGGGTGTTTCAATCGAAGTAGCAATGTGATTATCGCCTATTTCATCATCCGAAAAAATAAAATTTTCCGAATCAATTAACAGGGAATTCAACAAAATTTCTTTCTGTTTCATATAATCTAATTTTTAAATCTAATTCAGGTTCTACAACTTTTCTGAGCTTTTGATAAATGACAACAGCAATGTTTTCAGCTGTTGGATTTAAATGAGCAAACTCGGGCACATCCAAATTCAGATTTTTGTGATCAAATTTTTTGATTACTTCTCTCTGAACTAATTCAGATACATATTTCATATCGATAACATAACCAGTTTCTGGATTAATTGTTCCAGAAATTTGAATAATTAATTCATAATTATGTCCATGATAGTTTGGATTGTTGCACAAACCAAAAACCTCATTGTTTTTTTCGTTTGTCCAATCGGGATTATATAACCGATGAGCGGCATTGAAATGTTCTTTTCGGAAGACACTTACTTTGGGACTTTCTATCATTTTTTATTTATTACTACAAAAATACTTCAGTTTTTTAATTAAATTTCAATTTAATTTATCAATAACCTAATTTTTAACTCATGAAAAGACGGAATTTTATTTCCAAATCCCTCCTTTACACCTCTTCAGCCGCATTATTTCCAAAAATTTTAACTGGTGCCACTATAGAACAACGAAAAGTGCGATTAGGTTTCATAGGTGTTGGATTAAGAGGTAGAAATCATTTAGAAATGGCCATGTTTAGATCCGATGTGGATATCGTTGCCATTTGTGATGTGGATCCAAATGCCATTGCAATTTCACAAAAAATGATAGCTGATAAAGGTAGACCTGCAGCTGCTGTTTACCAAAAAGGAGAAAAAGACTTTGAAAATTTAGTTAAACGATCTGATATCGATGGGGTTGTCATTGCTACTCCGTGGGAATGGCATGTACCCATGGCCTTAGCCACTATGAAGGAAGGTAAATATGCGGGAGTTGAGGTTTCAGCTACTGTTACTTTGCAAGAATCTTGGGATTTGGTCAATATGTATGAAAAAACAGGCTCTCATTGCATGATATTGGAAAATGTTTGCTACCGCAGAGATGTTTTAGCTGTACTTAATATGGTTCGACAAGGGATGTTTGGTACTTTATCCCACGTACAATGCGGATATCAACACGATTTACGTGAAGTTAAATTCAATGATGGAAAATCGGCTTATGGCCATGGTGTTGAATTTGGGAAAAATGGTTTTTCAGAATCTAAATGGAGAACGCAACATTCAATTGAACGAAACGGTGATTTATATCCCACTCATGGCTTAGGACCTGTAGCCGAAATGTTAAATATCAATCGTGGAAATCAATTTTTGTATTTGACTTCTATGGCTTCTCCAGCACTAGGTTTGCATGAATATATAGTTGATAATGGTGGAAAAGATCATCCAAATGCCAAAGTAAATTTCCAATGCGGAGATGTCGTTACCACACTCATTAAGTGTGCCAATGGTGAAACTATTATGATTTCTCATGACACCAATTTACCAAGACCTTATTCTTTAGGATTTAGAGTTCAAGGAACTAAAGGGCTTTGGATGGATGATAATCGATCTATTTACCTTCAAGGAGTTTCTGCAAAACCACACCGTTGGGAGGATTTTAAATCTTATCAGGAAAAATACGACCATCCTTTGTGGAAAGAACATGCTGCAGATGCCGAAAACGCTGGTCACGGCGGTATTGATTACTTTGTTCTTCGTGGATTTATCGAAGCAGTCAAAAATAAAGTGGCTCCACCAATGGATGTTTACGATGCCGCCGCATGGTCTGCCATTTCACCATTATCAGAGGAATCCATTGCTAAAGGCTCTGCTCCTATTCAAATACCAGATTTCACTCGTGGAAAATGGAAAACCAATCAACCTATATTTGCATTAAATAATAACTAAAAACATGACTACGAACAAAGAAACCAACAGTTCCACTGGCCCATTGATCATTATCGGAATATTATTTTTCGTTTTTGGATTTGTCACCTGGGTAAATTCAGTTTTAATCGCATTTTTTAAAGATGCGTTTGATTTAAATAACTTCCAATCATTACTCGTAACCTCAGCCTTTTTCATTTCCTATTTTGTTATGTCGATCCCATCCTCATGGGTTTTAGCCAAAACGGGTTTTAAAAATGGTATGTCTGTCGGATTATTAACAATGGGAATTGGAACATTATTATTTATTCCAGCGGCAAAAATGGCCAATTATCCGATGTTTTTGTTGGGTTTATTTGTCATAGGTACGGGTTTAGCATTGTTGCAAACAGCTTCTAATCCTTATGTGACTATTTTGGGACCAAGTGAGAGTGCTGCTAAACGCATATCGGTAATGGGTATTTGTAATAAAGTGGCAGGAATTTTGAGTCAATTTATCTTTGGTGGACTTTTGCTTTCAAGCGCAACAGCTGCCAATGTTGATTTAAACATTGTGGTAACTCCATATATGATAATGACGGCCATTTTAGTCGCTTTGGCTTTATTGGTTCGTTTTTCAACCTTACCTGAAGTAGAAGCTGAAGAAATTCAAGATGAATCAACTACCGAAAAATCTAGTGTTTGGGCATTTCCCAATTTGGTTTTAGGCTTAGTCGCTTTTTTCTTGTACGTTGGTGTAGAAGTAATGGCAGGTGATACCATTATTAATTATGGTGTTTCAATGGGATTTGCGATGGACGAAGCTAAAATATTTACAACTTATACGTTATATGGAATGCTTTTAGGTTACATCATTGGTATTCTATTCATTCCAAAATATATTTCTCAACAAACGGCACTTAATTATTCTGCTATACTAGGAATATTGTTGTCTTTAGGTACAGTTTTAGTTCAAGATCCCTTTACTTCTGTTCTATGTTTAGCGCTTTTAGGAGTAGCAAATGCTTTAATGTGGCCTGCATTATGGCCTTTGGCGATTGATGGCCTTGGGAAATACACCAAATTGGGTTCGGCTTTGATCATTATGATGATTTCAGGTGGAGCTTTGGTTCCCTTGTTGTATGGCAGTATGGTGGATGAAATAGGTAATTCTCAATTAGCCTATGTTCTCATGCTACCTTGTTATCTATTCATTTTTTATTATGCCAAAATTGGTCATAAAAGAAAATCATGGTAAAATTACTTTAGGGGTGTTCTGTGTGAAATTTCATTTTTACCAGAATACCCTATCAAAAATCTAAAATGACTTAACAATTTTAGACTTATCTTTGTTGTAATTAAAATTTCAACATGTCAGATCTTACGAATTCTTCATTTTCCAATTTAATTGAATCAGGCAATATATATGCACCTTCTCTAATTTCTTATCAGAGAAGGGTAACCATACCTGTTCAAATTGGATCTCTCATGATGGGTTCAGATTTTCCTATTCGAATACAATCAATGACTACAGTGGATACCATGGATACTCAAGGTTCCATTGAACAATCCATTCGGATGATTGACGCAGGTTGTGAATTAGTTAGAATTACCGCTCCTTCTGTCAAAGAAGCTCAAAATTTAGAAAATATACGCAAAGGATTACGGGAAAGAGGTTATACCACTCCCCTTGTGGCAGATATTCACTTTACTCCCAATGCCGCCGAATTAGCTGCACGAATCGTCGAAAAGGTACGTATCAATCCTGGAAATTATGCAGATAAAAAACGATTTGACATAATCGATTATACCGATGCCTCCTATGAAGCCGAATTAGACCGAATTCGAGCAAAGTTCTTGCCTTTGGTCAATATTTGTAAGGAATATGGAACGGCGATGCGTATCGGAACCAATCACGGTTCTTTATCCGATCGAATTTTGAGTAGATATGGTGACACTCCTCTTGGAATGGTTGAATCAGCATTGGAATTTTTACGTATTTGTGAGGATGAAAATTATTACAATATTGTCATTTCCATGAAAGCGTCCAATACCCAAGTCATGGTTGAGGCATATCGATTACTTTGCAAACGCTTAGAGGATGAGAAGTTCAAAGCTTATCCACTCCATTTGGGTGTAACCGAAGCTGGGGATGGTGAAGATGGTAGGATTAAATCCGCTGTCGGAATTGGTACCTTATTGGAAGACGGTCTTGGGGATACCGTTCGAGTTTCATTAACCGAAGATCCTGAATTTGAAGTTCCGGTAGCACAGCAATTAGTTAGGCGTTATCAAGAGAGAGCTTCATTAGCATCACCCATTGAAAAGTTTGAATCTAAATTAGGTTCGAATTTTGATTCACCCATTAATCCTTTTGTGCATCAAAAAAGAAGCACTCATGAAATTCAGAATATTGGAGGAAATCAATTGCCTAGAGTCATTGCTGATTTTTCAAATTTGAAAAATATTCAAATGAATGATCTAAAATCCATTGGTCATTTTTATTTACCAGAGCCAGATAAATGGGCAATGAATGATTTAGGTGCCGATTATTTATATACCGGCAACCAAACCATTGATTTCATGTTACCCAATGGACTACGTCAAATTCAAAACGCCGAATTGTGGCAGTTGCAACGTGACGAGAAAAGTTATCCTTTGTATACCTACGATTCTTGGTTAATGGAATCTAAACCGCATAATCAATTGAATTTTATCCGTGTGAATGCGGATCGTATATCATCCGATAAAGATATTCTTAAAAAAATAGCAGAATCAAAAAACATAGTTTTAGTTTTGTATTCTCAAAATCAGCATCGTATGGCTGATATAAGAAGAGCATTTTTTGAGCTGATTCAACTCAATCTGACCATTCCAGTCATTCTACATTTAAGCTGTGACGATGTGAATGAAGATCAATTACAGCTATTTGCACCAACAGATGCAGGAGCTTTATTCATAGATGGTTTTGGCGATGGATTAATGTTAAGTGTACCTGCCAAATTGAAAAATGCTTACAGCTTAGCAAATTCTACTGCTTTTGGCACTTTGCAGGCTAGTCGTTTACGAATTTCAAAAACAGAATATATATCTTGTCCATCTTGTGGCAGAACTTTATTTGATTTACAAGAAACAACTGCTAAAATTAGAAAAGTGACTGACCATTTGAAGGGTATTAAAATTGGAATTATGGGTTGTATTGTCAACGGACCTGGGGAAATGGCTGATGCAGATTATGGTTATGTTGGAATAGGAAAAGATAAAATTGCTTTGTACCGTGGTCAAGAAGTGATCAAGAAATCGGTTCAGGCCGAATTTGCAGTAGATGAACTGATTCAGTTAATCAAAGATGATGGTAATTGGCGGGAGGTTTAGGATATAGGTAAAAGGTAATAGGTAAAAGGTAATAGGTAAAAGGTAATAGGTAAAAGGTAATAGGTATTATGGGGCATTTAATTAGGGTATTTTTGATAAGTGTAAGCTTGATAGTAGGATTTGCTAGTAATGCACAAAAAGGAATCAATTTTGTAAAAACAGGTAATTTTAATGTAGCCTTAAATTTAGCAAAGCAACAGAATAAATTGTTATTCATGGAGGTTTATGCACCTGATTGTCATATTTGCAATTCCTTCAAAGGCACATTTGCGCAACCTCAGGTTGGAGCTTTATATAATGCTAAATTCGTTAATTTTCAACTAGATATACGCAAACAAGAAAACTATCAATTGTTGCAAAAAATGAAAATTAACATCAATGCAACGCCAACCTTCATTTTTATTGACCCTAAAACTTCAAAAATTATTCAGGCAAAAATTTTTGGTGAAAATGAGAATTCCATCATCAATGTTAATGCAATTGCTCAAAAAGCCATTACTCCTAATGAAAACTATTCCACATTTGCATCTCGATTAAAATCTGGCGACAAAAATCCCCCATTTTTATTGAATTATGCTGAAGTTGCTCGATTGCTTGGAGATACATTAGCAAATGTAAAGGCGATGAACGAGTACATTAAACAGTTGCCACTTAGTCAATACACGAGTAAAAGTACCTTTAATGTTATCCAAAAAGATTTGATGAACAATGAAAATCCTTTGTTTGATTATTTCGTTTCTCACATATCTGTCTATGATAAATTTTATGATCCTGGCTTGGTTAAAATGACCTATGAAAACATTTTCCAAATTGTATTGATGTCATCCCATGCTCAAAAGTTAGATAATAAAGGAATTCAAAAAATAAAGGACCAAATGCTAAAAGCGGGTGTGGAAAAGAATTCTATCCCACGTAGGACATGGATGTTGGAGGCAAGTATTTTGTTCAAGCAAAAGAAAAATGCTCAAGCGATTCAGGTTATTAATCAATTAATTCAAGTATTGCCAAGTGCCCCTGGCCCCAAAGAATACCAATTTTTATGCAATTTCGTCAAAGCAAGAACCAAGGATAAAAAGTCCTTGCAATATTCCAAAAATCAATGGTGCAAGTTTGGTTTGGAATAATTTATCTAAACCACGCACGATATATCATTACCCCTACGCAAAATAAAAACATCAAAATTGATATTTTGTTGATAAAGTGCATGGTACGAATATTGAAATTCGTTGCAGCACCCGGTTTCGGTTTTTGAAAAACGCGGATGAAATAAGTGAAGACCTCTCCTAGTTTAAATTGCTCTTTAAATCGACTCATGATTATGTTATTTAAATGACAAAATTTATATTACCTATTACCTATTACCTATTACCTATTACCTATTACCTATTACCTATTACCTATTACCTATTACCTATTACCTATTACCTATTACCTATTACCTATTACCTATTACCTCTTACCTTCTTTCTCTGCTTCAATAATTTCTTTTTTCAAATTAGCTGAAAGCGTTCTACAAACATTTTCAATTTCTTGTGAGAATATTTGATCTCCAGTAGCCTGAATAGATGCGTCAGCAACGGTACCAAGTACTTCAATGAAAAATCGCTTCATATCCAACACTTCCATATCTTTTGTCCACAATGGCAAGGTTAAAGTACCTTTGTGATAGGGATCCCAAGTGGCAACTAAAATGGCTTTTGTTTCTTCAATCCCTTCATTCGGATTATCTGTAGCAGACCATGATATTTGCTCAGGAATATTTTGATCGTCTAAAGTAATTTTAAAATTTATTTCTGATTGTTTCATGGAATTTTATTCTGTTTTCAATTTAGCAATTTTCGTGCTATGGATAATAAATCGTATTTTCGTACAAAAGTAAGAAAACTAAATGGTTCGAGCAGAAATAATTACAATTGGTGATGAGATTCTTTATGGTCAAATTTTAGATACCAACACTCAGTGGATTAGTCAAGAGTTGGATAAATTAGGAATTCAAACTGTCAGAAAATCTTCTGTTGGCGATTCTAAACAAGCTATTTTAGGTATTTTACATGAAGCCAAAAATCGAGCTGATCTCGTTTTTTTGACGGGTGGATTAGGTCCTACCAAGGATGATTTAACGAAACATTTATTATGTGAATTTTTTGATACCTCACTTGAAATGCATCCACAAGCCCTTGAGGATGTGACAATTTTCTTTCAACAACGTGGACGTGAATTATCCGATTTAAATAAAGATCAAGCATTAATGCCAATTAAGGCTGAGTTTATTCCCAACGAACAAGGCACAGCTCCTGGAATGTGGTTCAATGAAATGGGCATTATTTGGGTTTCTATGCCTGGAGTGCCTTTCGAGATGAAAGCCATGATGGAAAAAAGTATTCTTCCTAAAGTCACTAATCATTTCAAAACCCCGAAAATAGTTCATAAAGTAATCAAAACAGTCGGAATAGGTGAATCCTATTTGTCAGATTTAATTCAAGATTGGGAATTAGCTTTACCCCAACATATCAAATTAGCCTATTTGCCAAGTTTAGGAATTGTTAAATTACGACTTACTGGATTTGGTGACGACGAAGCTAAAATCAAAATTGATATTGAAAATGAATATCAAAAATTAATACCCATCGCAGGAGAATATATTTTCGGTTTTGAAAGTGATGAATTAGAGTCGGTTATTGGTCAATTATTAAAAGATCAAAATGCAACTATTTCAGTTGCAGAAAGTTGTACAGGTGGTTATTTAGCCCATAAATTCACTTCCATCGCTGGAAGTTCAAACTATTTTAAAGGGGGTATTTTAGCCTATGCCAATGAAGTAAAAATGAACTTTTTGAGCGTAAAAGAAGAAACTTTAAGTAATTTTGGTGCCGTGAGTGAAGAATGTATTGTTGAAATGGCGAAAGGCGTTCGAGAAAAATTGAATACTACATATGGATTAGCCACATCAGGAATTGCTGGTCCAGATGGTGGAAGTATAGAAAAACCCGTAGGCACCGTTTATATTGCATTTTCGAGTGCGGAAAAAACGATTGTCAAAAAACTTACATTGGGAGGTACTAGGCTACAAATTATTCATATGAGTACCATCACTTGTATGAACCTTTTAAGGAAAAATATTTTAAACGCATAATCTAAAATTGCATGGCAGTTGTAGAAATTTTAATGCCCAAAATGGGTGAAAGTATCATGGAAGCCACTGTTTTAAATTGGTTAAAACAGCCTGGAGATTATGTGGAAGCTGATGAATTTATTTTAGAAGTTGCTACAGATAAAATCGATACGGAGGTGCCAAGTCCAGTTTCTGGTATTTTAAAAGAAATATTTATTGCTGTGGGTGAAGTAGCCACCATAGGAAAAGCTATATGTACAGTGGAAGCTATTGAAGGGAATAATCAAACTCCAACAAATACCATCGTTCAAGATTTATTTCCTTTGCAAGATGATTTAAGCAGGCTTACTGATTTAAGTTTGGGTAATTCAATGGATACAGATGAAAATTCAAACCCTTGGATCTCACCTTTAATCAAACAAATTTGTTTACAAGAAAATGTTTCTCAGCGTGAATTAAATGGAATTAAAGGTACAGGCCTAGATAATCGAATTACCAAAAAAGATGTGCTTACTTACATTGCAATTCGTAATTCAAAACATAGTATTTCATCAGGAACCTTGAGTCAAGGTCCAGGATTACGTTTACCAGGGGATGAAGTTGTTGAAATGGATCGGATGCGGAAAATGATATCAGAGCGTATGCTTGATTCAAAACGTGTTGCTCCGCATGTTACTTCTTTTTTAGAGGCTGATATGACCAATTTGGTTGCTTGGCGTGAAAGTGTCAAGAAAACTTTTTTGGCCAAATACAACGAACCCATCACTTATACCCCACTATTGATTATGGCAACTGCTAAGGCCTTAGTTGATTTCCCAGGTATGAATATTTCGGTAGAAGGAAATTACATTGTTCAACACAAACAAATAAACATAGGTATGGCCGTTGCCTTACCCAATGGGAATTTAATTGTACCTGTTATCCATGAGGTAGATAAATTATCGATGATTGAATTGACTCAAAAGGTGAATGATTTATCCAATAGAGCAAGAAATAATAAACTGAAGCCAGCTGACTTGGAAGGTGGAACTTATACCATTTCCAATATTGGATCATTTGGTAATTTAATGGGCACCCCAATTATCGTTCAACCTCAGGTGGGTATATTAGCTTTTGGTGTTATCGAAAAGAAACCTGCTGTGATTACAAACGCTGATGGTGATTCAATTCAAATTAGACAAAAAATGTTTGTATCTCATTCCTATGACCATCGCGTAGTAGACGGATCATTAGGTGGAGGATTTCTCAAAAGAGTTTCGGACTATTTAGAGAAATTTGAAATGGATGAAATTTAAAATGAGCTAAATACATACAAAAAAAGGGATGAAATCAATTTCATCCCTTTTTTTGTATGCTATAAATTAAAATTTTGTGTCGTCTGGTTTAATATTCGGTTTGATGATTTTTAACCAGGTTAAAAGCTTTACCATTGGATAGGTAGGGTCAATTTCAAACCATTTTGTAGCGAAATTAACACGATTGGGCAATTTATGATGGTTGTTCTGAAATAATTCCCCCATCATTAATACATCAACTACCAAAGAATTTTTTGATTGATCATGATTGTCAAAATTTTGGTAACCATATTTATGACCTGACCAATTCACAATAGCACCATGTACAGGCCCCATTAAAAAATGTACTGGTAATAAAAAGAAAAATGCCCAATGCATATCAAAATACTTGTAAGCAACAATGTAAAATGAAGCATATGCAACTCCCCAACCTAGTCTAGAAATCCATGAATCACCAATTCTCTCGATGGTTTTGGAAACCGGATAATTATGTTCAAATCGCTCATCTACATTTTGTTTTCTATTTAAAACAGCATTGTAAATGTTTTTCGTTTTCCACATCATCGTAAAAACATTACTCGAAAACATAGGAGAATGTGGATCTTTAGGTGTATCCGAAAATGCATGATGCATTCTATGCAAAATAGCATATGCTCTTGGACTTAAGAAAGAGGAACCTTGAGACAAATATGTTAAAAAATAAAAGAATTTTTCCCAGAATTTGTTCATTATGAACATTTTATGAGCAGAATATCGATGTAAAAAGAAGGTTTGACTAAATAAAGATACGTACCAATGAATGATGAACGCAGGAAGAACTAATTGCATATTTCTATTTTAAATTAATGACACAAATTTAAGCTATAAATTTTCTAGAATTGATGAAGGAATCATTTTAATTTATGATTTTAATCAGAATTATTGATTTAAAAACGCATACTGAATAATATTCGTACCCATTTGTAAGGCTTTTTCTCTTTTTTCCGCAGAATCATGGTATATTTCTTCGTCTTCCCAACCGTTCCCCAAATCACATTCATACGAATAAAAACAAATTAATCTGCCTTGATAGATTAAACCAAATCCTTGAGATGGTTTATTGTCGTGCTCATGAATTTTAGGTAAACCTTTTGGGAAATCATATTTTTGATGAAAAATAGGATGTGAATAAGGTAATTCAATAAATTCCAATTCTGGAAATACCTTTTTCATTTCCCTTCTAATCGGAACGTCTAATCCATAATTATCATCAATGTGTAAAAATCCACCAGCAATTAAATATTTTCTTAATTGTTTAATCTCTGAATCATTGAAAATAACGTTTCCGTGTCCTGTTAAATGAATAAATGGTATTCTGAAAATCTGATTACTGTTCAAATCTATGATTTCTGGATTCTCATCTATTTTCGTTTTAAGCTCTTGATTACAGAATCGAATTAAATTGGGTAGGGAGGTTTTATTAGCATACCAATCTCCTCCTCCTTGGTATTTAACTTTCCCAATTTTTAGTTGAGCTCTAATCTCATTAAATGAGGTTAGAAGCGCTAAAATAGCAAAAAGCAGCTTAAATCCGAGTTTCATGAAACAAATGTACCGCTAATGTCGATGCAATTCCCGCCGTTTCAGTTCTTAGAATTGATTTTCCTAAATGAAAAGGTTGCCAGTTATTTTTCAAAAGTTGTTGGCTTTCTTCCTCTGAAAAATCTCCTTCAGGGCCAATCATGATAAAATATTCCTTGTTTTCTAACAATGAATTCATCAATGATGGAATAGGTTCTGGAGATAAATAAGCAAATAATTTTTGTGAGTTTGAGCCCTCTAAGTCGAGTTTCAATACCTCTTTAAAGGATTGAATGTCTTTAAATTCAGGTAAATAGAGATTTTTGGATTGTTTCAAAGCTGAAATGGCAACTTTCTCTAAACGATTGAGTTTGATTTCTTTTCTTTCGGAATATCTAGAATTAAAAAAAGTAAAAGAATGAATTCCAAACTCTGTGCATTTTTCCACCATCCACTCCATTCGTTCCATTTGTTTGGTTGGAGCAATTAGTAAATGAACCTTGAACGATGGATTTTCCTGAAACTCAACTAAGGTTAAATGGGCGAATGTAGATTTTCTCGAATCCACATTCACCAATTTAGCCGAGTATTTTTTTCCTTTCCCATCTAATAGAAATATTTCTTGTGTCGGTTTTAAACGCAAAACCTTGGCCGCATGAAATGATTCTTCGGCTGTCAAAGTTGAATCTATTTCTGGATTTGAATGAAAAAATACGACAATACTCATCTAATCTTCGTCCTCCTCGCCTTCTGAATTGAATGAATATAAGGATGGATCTAAACTTAATTTCCCTGCATTGAAGTCGTTGATGAAGGAAGTAATAATATCTTCTTCCAAAGCGGGTACCATTAAAGCGGCTTCCAAACCAATACCAAATTCGAAATTTTCATCTAATTCAATAAATTCGGCCACTTTTATCTCTTCATTCTCCTCTAATTCTTCGATAACCTCCAAAATAATCATTTCTACTTCTTCGTCAAGTTCAGGATTAGCAACATGATTTTCATCTCTGTTTTCTAAGGGAACGTATTGGGGAAATTGTTCCATAACCTCCTTTTCAGCGGCTTCGTAAACTTGACTCGAATAATGCAATTGAAGTGTACTTAAAATGGCATCATAAATTACTTCTTGATTATTAAATTGGCCCACAAATTGAATGTGCACCATTTCTTTTTCTTCAGTTTCGGGAAAGTCTTCATCTTCTATGTAAGCGAAAGATCTATTTTCAGCTTGACATACGTCTTTTAAAAGTTGGATTTCTGTTAATGAATATCCTGGATTGGAGTTTTGGCTCATGTTGTTTTATTTAATCAATAATAATTCTCTGTATTTTAATAATGGCCACTCATCATCATCGATGATCAATTCCAATTTATCAACTGAATAACGAATTTCTTCAAAATAATTTTTGACCTTAGATCCATATAATATGGCTCTTTCCGCTAAATCTTCTACATTATTCGCTTCTTTTCTAGCTTCTGTCATTTCATCTTGCAAACGAACTATTCGAGAGGTATAGACTGAAATTTTCTTGATCATGTCTACTGTCGGTGCAAAATATTGGGGATCTATACCAATTTCTTTTTGTCCCTTTACATTTTCGACCAATTGAGTTTGATATTTTAAGGAAGTTGAAACGACATGATTGATGGCCATATCGCCAATAACGCGAGATTCTATTTGAATTTTTTTGATGTAATTCTCCAATTCGATTTCATATCTAGCATGCATTTCTTCCTTGGAATAAATGCCATGCTTGGTAAATAATTCAATCGATTCTGGTCTTGTGTAAACTGCAAGTGCCTCAGGTGTAGATTTTAAATTTGATAATCCCCTATTGGCAGCTTCTTGCACCCATTCTTCCGAGTAGCCATTGCCTTCAAATCTAATTTTTTTCGATTCTTTGACATATTTTTTTAATACATCCATGATGGCCAATTCTTTCTTAACACCTTTTTCCAAAATAGCATCAACTTCTTTTCGGAAAATGATCAATTGATTAGCAACAATGGTATTTAAAACGGTCATTGGTGCGGCTGAATTGGCAGAAGAACCAACGGCGCGGAATTCAAACTTATTACCAGTAAACGCAAATGGTGATGTTCTGTTACGATCAGTATTGTCTAAAATTAATGATGGAATTTTATTGATACCCAATTTTAAATACACATTATCACCTTTTTCCAATTGGAATTCTTCGATGTCTTGCATATTTTCTAAATCATCCAATACTTGATTCATTGTCGAACCTAAAAAGGCAGAAACAATGGCAGGCGGAGCCTCATTAGCTCCTAAACGATGTTCATTTCCTGCTGATGCGATCGAGGCTCTCAATAAATCAGCATTATCATGAACAGCCTTTAATACATTCACGAAAAAAGTTAAGAATCGTAAATTTTCTTTGGGTTTAGAAGAAGGTCCTAATAAATTGATACCTGTGTCAGTAGCTAAAGCCCAGTTATTGTGTTTTCCTGAACCATTGATTCCTGCAAAAGGCTTTTCATGGAATAAAACTTTCAATTTGTGCTTAGAAGCTACCTTAGACATTAAGTCCATTAATAAGGCATTGTGGTCACAGGCTAAATTAGCTTCTTCAAAGGTTGGTGCTACTTCAAATTGAGCGGGTGCTACTTCATTATGTCGAGTTCTAACCGGCATTCCCAATTTCAAAGCTTCAATTTCGAAATCAACCATAAAGGCATTTACACGATTAGGAATCGATCCAAAATAATGATCTTCTAATTGTTGACCTTTAGCTGGAGCATGCCCAAACACTGATCTGCCAGCCATCATTAAATCTGGACGGGCATTATGTAATGCTTCGTCAACTATAAAATATTCTTGTTCGATACCAACTGTTGGTATAACTTTATTAACGTCGCGATTAAAATAATCTTTTATAACTGCAGTAGCTGCTTTATCAATTAATTCTATTGATTTTAATAAAGGAGTTTTATAATCCAAGGCCTCTCCTGTATAGGATACAAACACAGATGGGATACACAAGGTAGCTGTTCCTGCAGCGTTTTCCATAATAAATGCTGGTGATGAAGGATCCCAGCCTGTATAACCTCTTGCTTCAAACGTTGAACGTATTCCGCCATTTGGAAATGAAGAAGCATCTGGCTCCTGCTGAACCAATGCTGACCCTTTGAATTTTTCTACGGCTTTTCCAGAGCCTAAATCTAAATCAAAAAAGGAGTCATGTTTTTCCGCAGTAGTTCCCGTTAAAGGCTGAAACCAGTGTGTGTAATGAGTTGCACCTTTAGATATAGCCCAAGATTTCATCGCAGCTGCTACTTCATCCGCCGCATCTCGATCAATTTTGGAACCAGTCTGAATGGCGGTGTTTATTTTTAAATATGCTTCGGGTGATAATAAGGATCTCATTACCTCATCACTAAATGTCATACTTCCATAATAATCAGAAACCTTTTCAGTTGGAATTTTTACAATTGCATTGGATCGATTTTGTGCGATATCTAATGCTTTAAAACGTGCTATTGCCATTTTTTTTATCGAATATATTACTTGTAAAAATAGACAAATTGCTCGGAATTAAGAAATTCTCTCTAACGTTATTTTGATTATTTTCAAATCATTTCAATTAATTATAAGAATCGAGTCTTTTGTTAAATCGTGTTTGATTTTTCAGATATTTCTTTTGAAAATTGTTGTTTTTTACAAAAAGTGGTTTAATTTTGTGTCAAATATCGCCCAAAAAGTATTTTTTCATTTAAATCAAGTTAAAAATCATGGCAAAATCTAAATTAGAGTATATTTGGCTAGATGGTTACAAGCCTACACAGAGTTTACGTTCTAAAACTAAAATTGAAAATAATTTTAGTGGTAAATTGGAAGATTGTGATATGTGGAGTTTTGATGGTTCTTCAACAGAACAAGCATTAGGAGGTTCTTCTGATTGTCTTTTAAAGCCAGTATTTATTTGTCCAGATCCAGCTCGTAAAAATGCTTATTTAGTAATGTGTGAAGTGTTAAACGCAGATACAACTCCTCACGTTTCGAATGGTCGTGCAACAATTGAAGATGATGACAATGATTTTTGGTTCGGTTTCGAGCAAGAATATTTCCTTTGGGATCCAGAAACTAACAAACCTTTAGGATTTCCAGCAAATGGATTTCCAGCACCACAAGGCCCATACTATTGTTCAGTAGGAGCAAAAAACGCTTACGGAAGAGATATTATTGAAGAGCATTTAGACATTTGTTTAGAAGCTGGTCTTAATGTAGAAGGTATTAATGCAGAGGTTGCTGCTGGTCAGTGGGAATTCCAAATTTTTGCTAAAGGTGCTAAAGAAGCGGGTGACCAAATTTGGGTAGCTCGTTATTTATTAGAGCGTCTAGGTGAGAAATATGGTGTATCAATTAACTGGCATTGTAAACCACTTGGTGATTTAGATTGGAATGGTTCTGGTATGCATGCTAACTTCTCTAACACTGCTTTACGTACTTGTGGAGATAAAGCAACTTACGATGCAATCTGTAGTGCTTTTGCTCCAGTAGTTAAAGAGCACATTGAAGTTTACGGAGCAGATAATCATTTACGATTAACTGGTAAACATGAAACACAATCGATCGATCAATTCTCTTATGGAGTTTCTGACCGTGGTGCTTCAATCCGTATTCCTATCGTAACTGTTCAAAAAGGATGGAAAGGTTGGTTAGAAGATCGTCGTCCAAATTCTGCTGCAGATCCATATAAAGTGGCTGCTAGAATTATCAAAACAGTTAAAACAGCTAAGATTTAATTTTGCATTTATATATTTTATGTAAAAATGGCGAGAAAACTCGCCATTTTTATTTGATTTAAAATCAAATAATGAATTCTTTAACAGTATTTTAAATTCAAATTCGTGCCTTAGCATCATTTTTCTTACCTTTGTATGCTAATTTTCACGCATGAAGAAAGTCGCTTTTTACACCTTAGGTTGTAAACTCAATTTTGCAGAATCAAGTTCAATTGCTCGTTCATTGGAGCCATTGGGTTTTACACGTGCTGAATTTCAAGATAATCCCGACTTATTTGTTATCAATACCTGCAGTGTAACGGAACATGCCGACAAAAAATGCAAGAAAGTAGTTCGAGAAGCAAAAAAAATTAATCCCAATTCTATTGTAGTAATTATCGGTTGCTATGCTCAATTAAAACCCGAAGAAATTTCTGAAATTCCTGGTGTGGATTTAGTTTTGGGAGCCAATGAAAAATTTCAATTACCGGAGTTTTTGCCGGATTATTTAAATAAAGAAAAGGTAAATTTACCCAAATTGATTTCTTCCGAAATTCGGTATGATTTGGATTACCATGCCTCCTATTCCGTTAATGATCGGACTAGAACCTTTTTGAAAGTACAAGACGGTTGCG
The DNA here is from genome assembly GCF_054558485.1 of Aquirufa sp. ROCK2-A2. Taxonomy (NCBI): domain Bacteria; kingdom Pseudomonadati; phylum Bacteroidota; class Cytophagia; order Cytophagales; family Flectobacillaceae; genus Aquirufa; species Aquirufa sp. ROCK2-A2. The sequence goes on along the minus strand of NZ_JBPXKA010000003.1, from coordinate 260,383 downwards.
ATTATCCATGTTCTTATTGTACCATTCCTTTGGCCAGAGGACAAAGTAGGTCAGATTCAGTTGAAAAGATTTTAGGTTTGATTGCTGAAATTGCACAAAATGGAGTTAAAGAAATTGTCTTAACCGGTGTCAATATTGGAGATTTTGGTATTCAAAATGGTAAAAGAATTGAAACCTTTTTTCAATTGATTCAAAGAATCGAGTTAGAGTCAGAGATTGAACGATTCCGTATTTCTTCGATTGAGCCCAATTTATTAACCAATGAAATGATTGAATTTTTGGCGGTATCCAAGAAATTTGTACCCCATTTTCATATACCGCTTCAATCTGGATCTAATGCAGTTCTTCGCTTGATGAAAAGGCGTTATCAAAGGGAATTGTATGAATCTAAAGTTGCTCAAATTAAAGCATTAATGCCTTCTGCTTGTATTGGTGTTGATGTTATTGTTGGGCACCCTGGTGAAACAAATGAATTGTTTTTAGATACCTATCAGTTTTTGAATGATTTAGATATTTCTTATTTGCATGTTTTTTCGTACTCTGAAAGACCCAATACTTATGCGGTTGATATTTTGCCGAAAGTAGATGGTAGATCAAGAAATGAAAGATCTAAAATGCTACACATTCTATCGGATAAAAAAAGAAGATCGTTTTACGAAAGCCAAATTGGTTTAAAAGGAATGGTTTTGTTTGAAGATGCTGCCAACGATGGATATATGCAAGGGTTTTCTGAAAATTATGTAAAAGTAATTACTCCTTATGATCCTTTGCTAATCAATACAATCCAGCCGATTCGGTATAAATCCATTCATCCAAATGGAGATGTTAAGGGGGAAATTATAATTGAATCTTTTTTAACAAACAAAAAAGTCGGAAGCTAAAAGTTTCCGACTTTTTGATTGAAACAAAACCACAAGAACCATTACTTGCGGCTTTGTTTATAATGGATTATTCTGCTAATGATTCATCATGTTGAGAAATATCCAATCCTAATCTTTCTTCTTCTTCAGTAACACGTAAAGGAATAATTTTATCTGTAATAATTAATAAGATATACGATACTGAGAAAGCAAAAGCTGAAACAATAGCTAAAGCTAAAATGTGTTTAACAAATAGACTTGTTTCGCCGTAAAATAATCCGTTTTCTGCTACTGCAGCGTTTACAGCACTTGTTGCGAAAATACCTGTCATCAACATACCCATCATTCCACCTACACCATGGCAAGGGAAAACATCTAAAGTATCATCTAAATTAGAAGTTGCTCTCCAATGAGCAATAATGTTAGAAACTATAGCTGAAATAACTCCAATGAAAATGGCAACAGGTACAGTTACAAATCCTGAAGCTGGGGTAATTGCTACTAAACCAACTACTGCTCCGATACAGAATCCTAAAGCAGAAACCTTTTTACCACGAGTTACATCAAATAAAATCCAAGATAAACCTGCAGCAGCTGCTGCTACGTGAGTTGTTGCAAACGCTGAAACGGCTAATGAATTAGCACCTACCGCAGAGCCTGCATTAAAACCAAACCATCCAAACCATAATAAACCTGTACCTAATAAAACATAAGGAATGTTTGCTGGTGGTGTAATATTTGATTCAATATGAGATTTTCTTCTTCTTAAATATAATGCTCCAGCTAATGCTGCCCAACCTGCTGACATATGTACCACCGTACCACCAGCAAAATCCAAAACACCTAGATTAAATAAGAATCCATCTGGATGCCAAGTCCAGTGTGCCAATGGAGCATAAACTGCCACACAAAACAACACCATGAACAAAACAAAAGCTCTAAAATTAATTCTTTCTGCCAAAGCTCCTGAGATTAACGCTGGAGTGATTACAGCAAATTTCATTTGAAAAAATGCAAAAAGAGCAAAAGGAATGGTAAACTTTAATTGATCGCCAGAACCTAATGATAATTTGTGATCAAAAACATTATTGAACATGAAAAATGTTCTTGGATCACCAATCCATCCGCCAATAGAATCTCCGAATGCAAGACTAAAACCGAAAACTACCCAAATAACACTAATTACCCCCATGGCAATAAATGATTGCAACATGGTTGAAATTACGTTCTTGTGATTAACCATTCCACCATAGAAATACGCTAATCCTGGTGTCATTAATAATACTAAGCCTGATGCTACAATCATCCAAGCGGTGTCACCAGTATCTATACCTTCTGTTGGCATTGTGCCTGGTAGATTAGTGAATAATGCGAGTGCGGAGATGGCTACTAAAACAAGTAGCGGTATCCATGTTGGTTTTTGTGTTGTCATGTTCGTAATGGATTAAAAGATTGATAATTAAAATTTATAAATAAATACGGCACCTAATGTTGTTTGTGATTTTTGAGATTTTCCGTCACCATCAACAAATTGAGCTGTTTTGTAAGCATCTGTTCTAAGCTCAGGTTTGATTAATAAATGTCCTTCTGCAGCGGTGAAAGTTGCTGTGATAGTAACCGATGTCACATCTGTGCCACCACCATCTGAATTTCTTAATCCTCTAGCTCCTGAAGTGTTGTCAAATACTTCATATCTGCCACCTAAACTAAATTTATCTGTAAATGCATAGTTAGAATATAGCGCAACCCCACCCCACTCTTTTGATTTTCCGATATTGCCACCACCTTGATAATCTCCAGATTGAGTTCCATATGCTGCATTTAAACCTAATAAATATTTAGGAGTAATTTGGTATGAAGTTGTTAAATCTAATAAAGTGTAAGAACTTCCATCGTTGTCGTTGGATTCATCTGAAGTAATTCCATTAACGTATAAATTCCATCCAGCAGTTGGTGACACAAATAACTGTCCAATTAAACCTTTAGAGGAATTGTTGTCATTTAGGTTGTCTACGTTATTTACCAAACCTAACATTAAAGCAGCTTTATCAGAGAATGCATAATTTGCTTTTGCTCCAATGTGGTAGAATGGTCCGTTATTGAAAAGATTTGATAAAGAATAATTATAGTTGACTGGAGCATCAATTACCTCATATCCAATATGTGTTCCAAATTGTCCAGCTGTAAATGTCAATTTGTCAGAAGCTTTCCAATTGAAATAAGCTTGTTTGATGGCCAAAGCTGTACTTGCTTTACCTACTCCTAATGGACCAACTACGTTACCGTATTGTCCTAGGTCAGCATTGGGTCCAAAAGTTAAATCGACTACGACGTCTGAACTTTTAGTGCTGTATCCGAATTTCGTTTGAACTAATCCCAAAGAAAATTGACTTGATTTTTGATCGAATGCTCTCTCGTATCCGGAGGCTCCTAAGTTACTTCTATTGGAAGGACTGTTGAAGTTTAAAAAATAGTACGAATCAATGTAGCCTGAAAATGTGAACTTACTTGATTCTGTTTCTTTTTCTTGGGAAAATCCTAGAAAGCAAAAAGAGCTTAAAGCGAGGGTAAGGATTGTCTTTTTCATAAGCGGGATTGTTTTGATGTTATAAATGCTTGATTACTGAAACAAAGGTGCACCACTTTTTTTTATTATGCAAACATTTTAGTTTAAATTTTAACTAATTATTTTAAAAAAATCATTTTTTAACCAAAAATTAGTTCAAATTCAAACCTAAAATTATAGTTTTTGCAATTTTTGATTAAAAATAGATTAAAAATAATACTTAATTTTTAAAATATTGAAAAAGTTAAATTTTTACATTAATGGAGAAATTGATTTATATATGATGGAATTTGGACAAAAAAAAGACTGCCTAAGCAGTCTTTTTTTAATAAAAATATTTTTTTTAATTTTATTCAGCGTGTAACCACGATTTTTTAGCTAACAAAGTTTCGCCATCTTCTTCATGATCAGGATCAGGAACACAGCAGTCGACCGGACAAACTGCCGCACATTGAGGCTCTTCATGGAAACCTGTGCATTCTGTACATTTATCGGGAACGATGTAATAAAATTCCTCAGATACAGGTTCAATGGGGGTTTTGGCATCCATACTGGAACCATCTTCTAATTCTACCTCAGTTAAAGAAGTTCCTCCAGCCCATGTCCATTCTACTCCACCTTCATAAATTGCTGTGTTTGGGCATTCAGGTTCACAAGCCCCACAATTAATACATTCTTCTGTGATAATAATCGCCATAATCTATAATTTAAGACAGGAATTCTATCCTATTTTCTGATTTTTTGTGCAATTTACATACATAATTTTGAATAGTATATATTTTTAACAGACTATTGCAAAATTTTCAGAACTTTGTGTTCATTTTATTTATCGATTTTATCCGCTTTCATGAAAAAAGATTCTTTTATTCAATTGATTCAGTTTTTATCAACTTATTTCACTTCTTCATCTAATGTGGAAAAAATTGAATTATTTATAGATAATGCAAAGAATGAAAATCCTTGGTTTTCAGATCATTTAATTCGAAATGCATTGAATGCCATTCAAGTTCAATTTTTTAATACTGATTCTTGGGAATATTTTTTTAATTCTCAAAAAGATCCTTCTTCTCTCCCAAAATCTGTTGGCTTGATTTTAGCGGGTAATTTGCCAGCTGTTGGTTTACATGATGTATTGATGACTTTGGCCAGTGGACATCGGTGTTTTGTAAAATTGAGTTCTCAAGATAAATCCATCATGCGGATGTTTATGGCCGCAATGAGGGATTTTGATCCTGAAATTCCTGTTCAAGAAGTAGAAAAGGTTTTTGGTTTAGATTGTATTATCGCTACTGGAAGCGATTTTTCTGCCAATTATTTCTCTCAATATTTTAAAAATATTCCTCATATCATTCGAAAAAATCGGACTTCATTGGCGGTATTGGATGGAAATGAATCCTTTTCTGATTTTAAATCCTTAGCGAATGATATTTTCAATTATTATGGTTTAGGCTGTCGAAATGTTTCAAGTATTTTTGTCCCACATGATTTTGATTTAATCCCTTTATTTGATGTTCTAACCTTAGAAAGTTGGGTGCTTGATCATAATAAGTACTCCAATAACTACCAGTACCAACGAACGCTCATGCTTTTAAATCAAATAAAGCATTTTGATTTAGGTAATTTATTGGTTTTGGAAAACGCCGATTTAGTATCACCTGTAGGTGTATTGTACGTTCATCGTTATCAACATATAGATGAAGTAAAGGATTTTTTGGTTTCTCAAGAGGAAAAAATTCAATGCATTGTCACTAGATCGTTAAGCATAGATGGTGTAGTAGATTTTGGTCAAAGTCAACACCCTGCCTTAACAGACTTTGCAGATGGAATTAATTCATATGATTTTTTAGTCGGAATATAAATTGTAAACCAAAGGCGGCAATTAAACCAATCAATGCTCCTGTTAGCACATCAAGTGGATAATGTGCTCCTAAATAAATTCTACTATAAGAAACGAGCGTTGCCCAGACAAGCATGATCCAATACATCTTTCGGTTTTGTGTTAGAAAATAATAAGCAAACGCAAGTCCAAATGAATTGGCTGCATGTGATGAGCAGAAACCAAATTGCCCGCCACAACCGTCGGCTAAATGTATCCAAGATTGGAATTCTTCCACATGGCAGGGTCTTAACCGTTGAAAAAGTGGTTTTAAAACGGAAGAAGATAGTTGATCTGCAGCAACAATGACACTGATTAAGTAAAGGACCGATTTGAAAATGGGTAATTTATTTTTTCGGAATAATTGATAAATAAGAAATAGATAAAATGGAATCCAGACGTATTTATTCGATAATACAATCATCATGGGATCTATTAACTCCGAATGATGTTGATTAATCCATTTAAATAACTCTTTGTCCCAATTTGGCCACATTTTTTTTAGAATTTAAATAAATCTCTAACCCGTGCGATTGTTTTTTCGGCTATCGGTTTTACCTTCTTCTCTCCTTCTTCTAATTTTTCTTCTATGATGGATGGATTTGACATGTAGTAATCAAATTTTTCTCTGGCATCTTTAAAATAGTCCAACATTAATTCATGCAATGCTTGTTTGGCATGCCCATACCCATAACCTCCTTTTAAATAATTCTCTCTCATTTCCTTGATTTGAGCATCATTTGCCATAAGATTGTATAATTTGAATGTTATGTCATCATCTGGATTCTTTGGATCTTCTAATGGCGTTGCATCTGTGACGATTTTTTTAATTTGTTTTAACAGATCTTTTTCAGGTAGGAATATGTCAATGTAGTTGTTCAATGACTTGCTCATTTTTTGGCCATCAATTCCTGGAATGGTCATCACACTTTCATTGATTTGAGCTTCTGGAATAACAAAAACATCTTTTCCTGCTAAGCGATTAACAGTAGATGCCATATCTCTTGTCATTTCAATGTGTTGTCTTTGGTCTTTTCCTACTGGGATAAGTTCTGCATCGTATAATAAGATGTCCGCAGCTTGTAAAACAGGGTACGTAAACAAACCCGCATTTACATCTGCTAGTTTACTGGATTTATCTTTGAAACTATGCGCGTTCGCAAGCATAGGGAATGGCGTAAAGCAGTTTAAATACCACATTAATTCGGTGTGATAAGGAGCTAATTTCGATTGACGGTAGAAATAATTTTTTTCTGTATCAAATCCAAATGCTAACCAAGCCGCCGCAATCGATAATGTGTTATTTCGAATCGTATTTCCATCTTTTAAGCTGGTCAATGTATGTAAATCAGCAATGAAAAGAAAAGAATCATTGCCTGGTTTTTTCGAAAGTTCAACCGCAGGTAAAATGGCGCCCAAGATATTTCCTAAGTGAGGTTTGCCTGAAGATTGTATGCCTGTTAAAATTCGCATGAGATAAAATAAAAATTTTGCAAAAATCACGAAATTCGTTGACAACTCCCAAAACTAATTGCTAGAATTTCTATAAATTCGTTTTTTCAATTTCTTTTTTAATTTTCATGTCCATTTCCCCTAGTTTATTAACTTTTTTAATTGATCTAAAGTCGAATAATACACGAGAATGGTTTGCACAGAATAAGTCGAGATACGATATTGAAAAAAAAACTTTTGATGCTTTGATTATTGATTTAATTCATGAATTCAAAGATTTTGAAAATATGGATGGAGTGCAATTGAAGGATTGCTCCTATCGTATTTACAAGGACGTCCGGTTTTCCAAAGATAAATTACCTTATAAGACCTGGTTTTCAGCAAGTTTCTCTGAGGGAGGAAGGAAATCTGGTTTAATGGATTATTATTTACACATTGAACCTGGAAATAAATCCTTTATCGGAGGAGGAATGTATGCCCCTACTCCGGAACAATTATTGAAATTCCGACAAGAAATTGATTACAATGCCAAAGTGTTGAAGGATATCATTTATTCTCCTGCATTTAAATTGTGTTTTGGAGAAGAGGAAGGTGAATCTTTAAAAAATGCACCCAAAGGATTTGAAAAAGATCATGAAGATGTTTATTTATTGAAAAAAAAGCAATTGTTTTTTTGGCATAAATTTACTGATAATGAAGTGACTAGTTCTGAATTTATACCCCGTTTAATGGAATCGGCTAAGTTATTAAAGCCATTTTTGGATTATTTAAATGCGGCTTTTTTTGACAAAGAATTTTAATAAATAACAAATATGCAGTTTTCTCATTTGCACAACCATTCACAATTTTCATTGTTGGATGGTGCGTCTAAAATATCTTCTATGTTCAAAAAAGCAAAAGCTGATCATATGCCAGCGGTTGCTATTACTGATCATGGTAATATGTTTGGCGCATTTCAATTTGTGGCAGAGGCTGGGAAACATGGTGTAAAACCCATTGTGGGTTGCGAGTTTTATTTGGTTGAAAACAGGCATAAACAAGCATTTACCAAAGAACAAAAAGATAAAAGGTACCATCAGTTGTTTTTAGCAAAAAATGCTGAAGGATATCAAAACTTGGTCAAGTTATGTTCTTTGGGATTTATGGAAGGGATGTATTCTAAATATCCTCGAATCGATAAGGAACTTGTTTTAAAATACCATAAAGGTTTAATTGCGACGACCTGTTGTTTAGGAGCAAGTGTTCCTCAAGCCATTCTTCGTTCGGGTGAAGATGAAGCTGAAAAAGAGTTTAAATGGTGGTTGGATTTGTTTGGGGAAGATTATTACATTGAAGTTCAAAACCACCATATTCCTGAACAGCAGACGGTTAATGAAGTATTAGTGAGGTTTGCCAAAAAATACAATGTCAAGATCATTGCTTCTAATGACAGCCATTATTTGGACCAAAAAGATGCCAATGCGCATGATATTTTATTATGTATCAATACGGGCGAAAAACAGGCCACTCCTACTTATAAAGATATTGAAGGCGATTTTGATATGAAAGGCAAACGTTTTGCTTTTTATAATGATCAATTTTACTTTAAAACTACGGCTGAAATGACTCAGCTTTGGTCACATATCCCGGAATCGATCGACAATACCAATGAAATTGTTGGCAAAGTAGATACATTGGAATTGAAGAAAGATGTTTTACTCCCCAATTTTCAAATACCAAAGACTTTTTTGACTCAAGATGATTTTTTGGAACATCTTACCTGGGAAGGAGCCAAAAAACGTTATGTGGATATCGATCAAATTGTTGAAGAAAGAATTAAGTTCGAATTGCATACCATTCGAACTATGGGTTTTGCCGGCTATTTCTTAATTGTGGCTGATTTTATCAATGCAGGTAAAGAATTAGGTGTTTATGTAGGACCAGGTCGTGGTTCTGCCGCAGGTTCAGTGGTAGCTTATTGTCTAGGCATCACAAATATTGATCCGATTAAATATAATTTACTTTTTGAGCGTTTTTTAAATCCTGATCGAAAATCATTGCCCGATATTGATACGGATTTTGATGATGAAGGTCGACAAAAGGTGATTGATTATGTAGTTGATAAATATGGTCGAAATCAGGTTGCTCATATTGCAACCTATGGAACCATGGCGGCTAAAATGTCCTTAAAAGACGTTGCTAGGGTGTTGGATTTACCCCTTTCTGAGTCGAATGCTTTGGCAAAATTAGTACCAGATAAACCCAAAATTTCCTTGGAAAGAGTGGTGAATGCCCCTTTAACGGGTGAAGGAAGTTTATCTGATAAGGAGAATTTAAGCTCAGATGAATTAGAGCAGGTGAAGCAATTACGAGAAATCAATGCTCAAGGTGGTCTTGCTTCTCGTGTGATTGAGTCGGCATTGATTTTGGAAGGCTCCGTTCGTGGCACGGGAATTCACGCGGCCGGAATCATTATTGCACCCAATGACTTAACGGAAATTTTACCAGTCGCCACCTCCAAAGATGTTAATTTATTGATTACACAATTTGATGGCTCGGTCATTGAAAGTGCTGGAGTTATCAAAATGGACTTTTTGGGCTTAAAAACCTTGTCTATTTTAAAGGAGGCTGTTCGGTTAATTAAGCAAAATCATAATGAAGTCATTATCCTTGATGATTTGCCTTTGGACGATGCAAAAACCTTTGAATTATATCAAAAAGCTGAGACCAATGGAACATTTCAGTTTGAATCTCCGGGAATGCAAAAACATTTACGAGATTTAAAACCTGATCAGTTTTCGGATTTAATTGCCATGAATGCCCTGTTTAGACCAGGGCCAATGGTTTATATTCCGAATTACATTGCTCGTAAACATGGCCGTGAAAAAATCGAATACGATGTTCCTGCCATGGAAGAATATTTAAGTGATACCTATGGAATTACCGTTTATCAAGAACAGGTAATGCTTTTATCTCAAAAATTGGCCAATTTCACCAAAGGTGATGCGGATGTTTTGAGAAAAGCCATGGGTAAAAAAGATAAGGCAACCATCGATAAAATGAAAGGAAAATTCATGGATGGTGGTCAAGCAAACAATCACCCTGCCGATCGATTGGAAAAAATTTGGACCGACTGGGAAGCGTTTGCGCAGTATGCTTTTAATAAATCACACTCAACCTGTTATGGCTTAGTAGCTTATCAAACAGGTTATTTAAAAGCCAATTACCCACCCGAATACATGTCGGCGGTACTTTCTAATTCATTGGGCAACATTGAAAAGATTACCTTTTTTATGGACGAGTGCAAACGAATGGGTTTGGATTTGTTGGTACCCGATGTAAATGAATCTTCTCGTTCTTTTGAGGTGAATAAAAAAGGCCAAATTCGATTTGGAATGGGGGCTATAAAAGGTGTTGGTGAAGCAGCTGTTGAGGCGATTGTAGAAGAAAGAAATAAAAATGGCGAGTATAAGGATATTTTTGATTTTGTTTCCCGAGTAAATATCCGACAAGTAAATAAAAAAAGTATGGAATCATTGGCCTATGCTGGTGCTTTTGATTGTTTTACCGATATTCCAAGATCGCATTATTTTCACATAGATCAAGAGGGAACAAGTTTTATTGAGAAAATTGCTCGTTATGCGGCAAAAATGGCAGAATTGAAAGCTTCTGCTAGTCAATCCCTTTTTGGCGAGTTAGGCGCTGGAACAGGTAATGATATCGCAAAACCTAAAACCCCTACAATCGAGCAATGGTCTGTTATGGAGCAATTGAAGAATGAAAAAGAGGTAGTAGGAGTCTATATTTCCGGGCATCCATTGGATGAATATGAATTGGAAATTAAAAACTTTTGTAATTCCTCTATCGCACAATTGGATTCAAGACCGAATAGTGTACAGTCCATAGCCGGAATCGTTACCAAGGTAACTGTACGAACCGCCGGAAACGGAAATCAATTTATGATTTTTGTATTGGAAGATTATACGGGTAATCATGAGTTTGCTTTGTTTGCAAAGGATTACATTGAATTTGAGCGATTTATTGCGGTAGATAGGTTATTATTTATTCAGGGAGTCTACAAATTAAAGAATTCCTATTCCGATCAAATGGCATTTAAAATCCAGTCCATTGAATTGTTATCTGAAATTTTAACAGAAAGAACCAAAGAGTTGAAACTTTCTTTTAGTTTAAGACGTTTAGATCAAGAACTTTTAGGACAATTATCAAAAACATTGGATAACCACAAAGGGAATAAGAAATTAACAATAGAGGTTTTTGATGAGGAGGAGAAAATTCAATTGGAATTTTTGTCAAGAAAGACGCAAGTAAATATTGGCAAAAAATTGATTTCAGAACTTGGAGAAATGGAGGCTGTTCAGGTAAAGTTGATCTCTTAAATATTTGAGTTTTAATTTATTATAAATTGTAATTTATATCTTAATTTTGTTTTTTTAAAATATTAATAATCATGGGAAAATACGTAGAGGCAACAGATGCCAATTTTCAAGAGCTTATCGGCTCTGATACACCAGTTTTAGTTGATTTTTGGGCTGAATGGTGTGGACCTTGTAAAATGATTGGACCAATCGTTGAAGAATTGGCGGGAGAAGTTGAAGGTCAAGCGATAGTTGCAAAAATGAATGTAGATTTAAATTCAGCAGTTCCTGCATCTTTAGGTATTCGTTCAATCCCAACTTTGATGGTTTTCAAAAATGGAGAAATGAAAGAAAGATTGGTAGGTGGAAATATTCCGAAATCAGTTTTGGCGGAAACTTTATTGAAACACGCTTAAATAGTTGATTTTTCAATTTTATCAATAGCTTGTAACAAAATGTTGCAAGCTATTTTTATTTCCTCTTCTGTTATGACCAAAGGTGGTGCAATTCTTAAAGAATTATCGCAAAATAAAAACCAATCTGTAATTAAACCCATCTGAATACATTCATCGATGATGGATTTAACAGTTTTGAAATCATCGAATTCTACCGCTATCATCAATCCAATACCCCGAATTTCTCTAATCATTGGATGTTTTAAATAGTCCTTAAAGAGATTTCCTTTCTGATTCGCATCTTCGATATATTTATTCTCCATTAGAATTTCTAGTGTAGCCAAGGAGGCTGCACAACTAACCGGATGCCCGCCAAAGGTAGTTATATGACCTAAAACAGGTTGGTGAGTAAGTGTGTGCATTATTTTTTCTGAGGATATAAAGGCCCCCAAAGGCATTCCTCCGCCCATTCCTTTGGCAGTCAATAAAATATCAGGTTCAATATCGGTTGCTTGATACGCCCAAAAGGTACCTGTTCGCCCGAAGCCTGTTTGGATTTCATCAATGATTAACAAAGTACCTGTTTCGGTACATTTGTCTCTTAAAGCTTGAAAATAGGATTTTTCTGCCAACCTCACTCCTGCTTCTCCGGCGACAATTTCAATGACAACAGCTGCTGTTTGAGTCGTTATTTCACTTAAATCTTGGTTATTTCCATGTCGAATATGTTTAATACCGGGAATTAAAGGTCGAAAGCTATTTTTAAAATTCTCATCGCCGGCCAATGATAAAGCACCTTGAGTGGCACCATGATAGGCATTCAAGCAAGAAATGATTTCGGTTTTTCCCGTATATCGTTTGGCCAATTTCATTGCTCCTTCCACCGCTTCAGTACCGGAATTGGTAAAATAGACTTGATTTAGGATTTCACTTTTGGTTGATTTAATTAAAGCTTTAGCCAATTGAACTTGAGGACCTTGAATATATTCACCGTAGACCATCAGGTGCATATAAGAATCTACTTGATCTTTGATGGCTTGAACAACTTTTGGATGCCTGTGACCCACATTTGAAACCGCTATTCCAGAAATGAGATCGATATACGATTTTCCTGCATGGTCGTATAGATAGATATGTTCCGCTTTGACTATTTCAAGCGCAAGGGGTGCATCTGAAGTTTGAGCTATGTGATTTAAAAAAAGTTGACGATGTGATATATTCATTGAACACAAATTTATTAATATTCCTTAAATAAAGTTAAAAAGCCTTCAATACTTATTTTTGACCTTTTGTCAAAGACTGGAATTTACTTTCTTTGCTAACTTTAAAAATTCTTAATTTTAAATATGAGAAAATATCTAATCGCCGGCCTACTGATCAATTTGATTTCACTTAGTGTTTATTCTCAAAGTATTAAAGGACTGGTAAAAGATTCCAAAGGTGAAATTTTACCTTTTGCCACAATTTGGATTCAAAATCTAAATAAAGGTACGATTGCTAATGAAAACGGGCAATATCAATTTGTTTTAGGCCCTGGAGACCATCAAGTTGTTTTTCGATTTTTGGGATTCGCTCCCAAAACGGTGTCCATTCATTTCAATAAAGGTGATGAAGATAAGGAGTTGAATATTGTCTTGGTGGAACAAGCCGTTACTTTACAGGATGTCAAAGTTGGTGGACTTAAAGAAGATCCAGCCATTGGTATCATGCGTAGAATGATTTCTATGGCACCTTTTCATTTGAAAGAAGTTTCAAGTTATTCAGCACGAGCCTATGTAAAGGGCGTTGGAAAAATTAATTCTATGTCAAAAATTATCAAATGGGCTGTCGGGAAGCAAATGGAAAAAGATGCTGGCATAAAAGTGGGTACCACTTACATGCTGGAAGGGGTCAATCAAATTAATTTTCAAAAACCGAATAAAATTCAAGAGAAGGTTATTTCCAATCGAAATAATTTACCTGCTCAATTGAGAGATGGGGCCTTGAATCTGCGCGTGGCCCAAACAAATTTTTATAAACCGAGAGTTTGGAGTGGAATCATTTCTCCTGTAGCTCCCAATGCATTTAGTTTCTATCAATTTTCTTATTTAGGTAGTTTTAAATTGAATGATTTGACGATCAGTAAAATTCGAGTAATGCCAAAAGCTTTATCGGATGATTTATTTGACGGAACCATTAATGTCGTGGAAGATACATGGTCTATTTATTCGTTTAATTTGAATTTTAAGTCTTCCAATGCCCAGATCAACTTTCAGCAGCAGAATGCTCAATTTTATGGGGTTTGGATGCCGATTAATTATGATGTTCGGACCAATTTTAATGTAATGGGTATTGAGGCTAATTTTAGTTATGTAACTCAAATTAAAGAATACAACATTAAAGTAGATCCTGCTTTTGTAGTTAAGCCTCAAATTATTGAAGAAAGATTAGAAAAATCGTTGGCAAAGGAAATTGACAAGGAAAAAATAAAATCCTTCAAAGATGCAAAAACAGCTATTTCTGGTGATATAACCAGAAAGAAATTGAAAAAAGCTTTAAAAACTATTGAAAAAGCGGAAGAGAAAGAAATTGAAGAAAAAGAAGGAACTGTATTTGAATCTGAATATGATTTTGAAGTAGATTCGTTGGCTAATTTGAAATCGGAAGATTTTTGGACTCAGGAACGTCAGGTCCCTCTTACAAATGAAGAAAAATTGGCTTATAAGAAGGCCGACAGTTTATATATCGCTGGAGCAAAAAAAAGAACAGAGGATTCATTAAATCGATTACCGATCTTTAAATGGTCTCAAATAATTACCGGAAAGGTATATGATTTTCGTAAGAAAGACATTGGTAAACGAATTAGTATTACGGGCATATCCTATGATTTCAATGCAGTGAATGGCAATACATGGAAGTACGGATTTGAATATTTGAATCAATTTAAAGAACAAAATTCTTTAAAATTCTTCGGCGATCTTAAATGGGCAGCTCAAAGAGAGGTTTTGAATGGAGAATTTGGGATGGAAAGGACTTTTCAAAATGGTCGGCAATTTATTTCAGCAAAATTGGGAAATAGTTTGAAGCAAATCAATAGTACTTTCCCTATTTCGGATCGCCTAAATAGTTTTTATTCGTTCTTTTTGAATCAAAATTTTGCCAAATATTACCAAAAGGAATTCGTCAATGTCGAATATCGAAATCGGATCAGCTCTAATTTTTTATTGTTTTTTGAAGGGGAATTTAGAAATCGTAGCGCTGTAAGTAATTCTGTGGAACAAGGTGTATTTAAGAATTACGACAAATTCACTCCGAATGTTGCCATAAATTTAGAAAATCAGAACACCACTTTTTCGAATGATCAACAAGTTTATTTGAAAGGAATGATTCAATGGCAACCCAATGCTACGTTTCGTCGATACAATAAAAATGTCTATTTGAATAATTCTAGAGGTTTAATTTTCCGTCTGAGTTATGCTCAGGCCCTACTGGATAATCCCTTTAAATCAGTTGAATTGTCTGTTACGAATCGTTTGAATTTGAATAGATTAGGTGATTTCAGGTATCAGCTTTCCGCTACTCAATTTATTGAAAAACCCAATAGTTTTCTAGACTATACACATTTTAAGGGTAATGAAATCATCTTTACCTCCCGTTTTGATTTTGGTTTTAAAGCCCTTCCTTATTACTTATACAGTACTTCAGGGACTTCAGTACGGGGTCATTTTACTTGGGAACCTAGAAAATTTGCATTAACACAGTTGGATGCTTTGTATATGTATGGCTTAAGGGAGTCATTTACGTATAATGCGCTTTATTCCAAAAATGTGGTTGGAAATAAATATTACCATGAAATATCTTATGGATTAGATGGTATTGGTGGCATATTAGGACTTGATCTAGTCTATCCCATGGGAAATTGGGTTCCTGAAAAGTTTAAACTACTTATTAGGGTTCCTTTTTAATTGTTTTTCGGCAAAAATATCTTATTTTCGTGCTAAATTTTTTTGATATATTATCATACTTAAATACCCTTTTAAAAAATTACATTTATGGATTCAATTGTTTACTTAGTTCCTGCTTTTGGTATAGTGGGTTTGTTGTACACAGCATGGAAGTTTAGCTGGGTGTCGAAGCAAGATGCTGGAAATGACACAATGAAAGAGTTATCAGGATATATTGCTGATGGAGCTATTGCATTTTTAAAGGCAGAATGGAAAATTTTAGCCTATTTTGCTATACCAACAGCTATATTATTAGCTTGGTTAGGTAGTCAAGAAGGTCCTAATTTTCACTCATCTCCTCTTATTGCTGTTGCATTTTTAATTGGTGCATTATTTTCAGCAACTGCTGGTTATATTGGAATGATTGTCGCAACAAAAGCGAATGTTCGTACTGCGGAAGCGGCTAGAACTTCCTTAGCGAAGGCATTAAATGTTTCATTTACTGGAGGTTCAGTAATGGGAATGGGAGTTGCAGGTTTAGCTATTTTAGGTTTAGGTGGTTTGTTTATTACATTCTATCAAATTTTTGCGGCAGGAAAAGCATTAACTTCTGATGAAATGAAGACGGCAATTGAAGTATTAGCTGGTTTCTCTTTAGGTGCAGAATCGATTGCTTTATTTGCACGTGTTGGTGGAGGTATTTATACCAAAGCGGCTGACGTAGGTGCTGATTTAGTTGGTAAAGTAGAAGCTGGTATTCCAGAGGACGATGTTCGTAACCCGGCAACTATCGCTGATAACGTCGGAGATAACGTAGGTGATGTAGCTGGTATGGGTGCCGATTTGTTTGGATCTTATGTGGCTACGATTTTGGCTACCATGGTACTGGGTCAAGAAATCTCAGTAACTGATAATTATGGTGGATTTTCTCCGGTATTATTACCGATGTTAATCGCTGGTGTTGGTTTATTAGCTTCATTGGTTTCCACATTCTTTGTTCGTATTAATAGTGAAACAGCTTCTGTTCAAAACGCTTTGAACTTAGGTAATTATGCATCTATTTTAATTACGTTTGTTACTTCTTACTTTTTAGTGAAGAATATTTTACCTGAAACGTTGGTTTTACGTGGATTTGAATTTTCATCGATGGATGTATTTTATTCCATTATAGTTGGTTTAATCGTTGGAACATTGATGTCCATCATCACTGAATATTATACTGCAATGGGCAAACGTCCTGTAGATTCAATCGTTCAAAAATCAGGTACAGGTCATGCCACCAATATTATTGGAGGTTTAGCGGTAGGAATGGAATCAACAGTATTACCAATTTTGGTATTAGCTGCTGGTATTTATTTCTCTTACTTTTTTGCTGGTATTTATGGTGTGTCAATCGCTGCAGCAGGTATGATGGCTACTACGGCCATGCAATTAGCCATTGATGCCTTTGGTCCTATCGCGGATAATGCAGGTGGTATTGCAGAGATGTCTCAATTACCAAGTGAGGTTCGTGAACGTACAGATAATTTAGATGCTGTAGGAAATACAACTGCTGCGACTGGAAAAGGATTTGCGATTGCATCTGCAGCCTTGACTTCATTAGCTTTATTTGCAGCGTTTGTTGGTATTTCTGGTATTACACAAATTGACATTTATAAAGCAGACGTTTTAGCAGGTTTATTTGTTGGAGGTATGATTCCTTTCATTTTTTCAGCATTGTGTATTTCAGCGGTTGGTAAAGCTGCCATGGAAATGGTAAACGAAGTTCGTCGTCAATTCCGTGAAATTCCAGGTATTATGGAATACAAAGCAAAACCAGAATATGAGAAATGTGTTGCTATTTCTACAGAAGCATCCATTAAACAAATGATTTTACCAGGTGCAATTGCTTTATCTGTTCCAGTAATTGTTGGTTTTATTATGGGGCCAGAGGTTTTAGGAGGTTTATTGGCAGGTGTAACAGTTTCAGGTGTTTTGATGGGAATTTTCCAATCGAATGCTGGTGGAGCTTGGGATAATGCGAAGAAGTCTTTTGAAAAAGGCGTAATCATTGATGGTGAAACGTATAAAAAAGGTTCAGAGCCTCACAAGGCTGCTGTAACTGGTGATACAGTTGGAGATCCATTTAAAGATACTTCAGGTCCATCTATGAACATCTTGATCAAATTGATGTCGATTGTTTCTTTGGTTATTGCTCCTTATATCGCAGTAAATTCTGGTACACATACTTCTGCGAAAATGGTGAAAGCTCCAATTGTTAAAGTAATTGCTAAAAAATAATTGATTCTTAGGGGAATTTAATTCGTTAAATTTCCCTAATATTATTGAGCAACAAAAAAACCACCAATTGGTGGTTTTTTTGTTGTCTATCAGAAAAGATAATCCTTGAAGATTAATTAAGCTAATTTACCTCTTAATGCTCTTGGAATATCGATTGTTGCTACTGGATTTGACATTGGATTTAAAATCTCACATCCTTCAACAGATAATTTATTTACTTTAACTGTTTGACCTAGATCTAATCCAGAAATATCAGCAGTTACATAATCAGGAATATTTTCAGCTAAACCTTTCAAAGTTACTTTACGTAATTTTTGAACCATTTTACCCCCTTTAATTACACCTGGAGAATTTCCAATTATTTTAATAGGTACGGCAATTTTGATTGGTTTGTTTGCTTGGATTTCCAAGAAATCCACATGAAGAATCATTTCATTTACTGGGTGAAATTGCGCATCTTGTAAGATAGCACGGTATTTGTCACCTTCAATGTTCAATTCAACTTCATAAACGTCTGCTGAGTATAATAATTCACGGAAAAGAATCATTGGTACAGCAAAGTGTACTTGCTCTTTTCCACCATATAATACGCAAGGAGCTAAAGCTTCAGTACGCAAGTCTTTTGCGCCTTTAGTTCCGAGATTCGCTCTTTTATACCCTACAATCTCTAATTTTTTCATTTTGTTTTTGTTAATGTTTCTAGTCTTTCACTCAACAAAGGTTATCCCCTAAAAACGGTTGAAATTAATATTTAATAAATAATGAACTGATAGATTCGTGATCTCTAATTCTTCCAATTGCTTTGGCAAATAATTCAGCCACAGAAAGAACTTTAATTTTGTCACACGCTTGTTTTTGAGGAATGGTATCAGTTACTAATAATTCAGTTAAAACAGAATTAGAAATGTTTTCATACGCATTACCTGATAAAACGGGGTGTGTAACTACTGCCCTTACTGACTTCGCTCCTTTTTCCATGATTAATTGAGCGGCTTTGCATAAAGTACCACCTGTATCAATTAAATCATCTACTAAGATGACGTCAGCACCTTCTACATTTCCAATTAATTGCATAGAGGCAATTTCATTGGCGCGTTTACGGTGTTTATCGCAAATAACCATTTCTGCATTGAAGAATTTCGCCATATTTCTTGTACGAACTACTCCTCCTACATCTGGAGATGCAAAAATGATTTTTTCTAAATTCAATGATTTTAAATAAGGTACAAAAATCGCATTTCCTTCCAAGTGGTCTACTGGGAAATCCATAAAACCCTGGATTTGACCTGCGTGTAAATCAATCGTCATTAAACGATCTGCACCAGCAGCGGTTAACAAATTTGCGATTAATTTGGCTCCAATACCAACTCTTGGACGATCTTTTCTATCTTGACGAGAATATCCAAAATAAGGCATGACAGCTGTTACATAATGAGCAGATGCACGTCTTGCCGCATCAATCATCAATAACAATTCCATTAAATTGTCTGAAGTCGGAAATGTTGATTGAATAATAAATACATCACATCCACGAACCGACTCATCAAAGCTTGGTGACATTTCTCCATCGGAGAATCTTAATGTGGTAGCAGCACCTAAATCTTTTCCGTAATACTTAGCAATTTCTTTCGCTAAATAATTCGAAGCTGAACCTGAAAAAATTTTTACTGCATTGATGGCTGCCATGATAAATTTTAGAAATGATTAATTTTTAAAAATTAAGGTGCAAAACTAATCAATTTTGCACCTTAAAACAATTTTGAACTTATTTTACTGATGCTCTAATGATATTTAATGCACCACCTGCCTTAAACCATTCGATTTGTTGAGCGTTGTAGGTATGGTTAACAAGAAAGCTATCTTTTGAACCATCAGCATGTAACAATTCAATGGTTAATGGTTTTTCAGGTGCAAATGATCCTAATCCAAGAATACTAATCGAATCATTTTCTTGAATTTTATCATAATCAGCATCGTTGGTAAATGTTAAGGCCAACATACCTTGTTTTTTCAAATTGGTTTCGTGAATACGTGCAAAAGATTTTACTAATACTGCACGAACACCTAAATGGCGTGGCTCCATAGCTGCGTGTTCACGTGATGAACCTTCACCATAATTGGTATCTCCTACTACGATGGTTCCAATTCCAGCTGCCTTGTAGGCTCTTTGAGTTGCTGGAACAGCACCATATTCTCCAGTTAATTGATTCTTTACATTATCCGTTTTGTCATTGAAGAAATTGACAGCACCGATTAACATGTTATTGGAGATGTTATCCAAGTGACCTCTGTATTTTAACCAAGGTCCTGCCATGGAAATATGATCAGTTGTACATTTTCCTTTAGCCTTGATTAATAATTTTAATCCAGATAAGTCAGTGCCTTCCCAAGCTGCAAATGGGTCTAATAATTGCAAACGATCTGAAGTTGTTGATACTTTTACTTGAACGCCTGAACCATCTTCCGCTGGTGCTTGGTATCCTGCATCTTCTGCAGCAAAACCTTTTTGTGGTAATTCATCTCCTGTTGGAGCATCCAATTTAACTTGCTCACCTTTTTCGTTGGTAAGAGTGTCCGTTAAAGGGTTGAATGTTAAATCCCCGGCAATGGCTAGAGCGGTTACCATTTCTGGTGAGGCTACAAACGCAAATGTATTTGGGTTACCATCTGCGCGTTTTGCAAAGTTTCTATTGAATGAGTGTACAATGGTGTTTTTCTCTGCTTTTTCTGCACCTGGTCTTGCCCATTGTCCGATACATGGTCCACATGCATTAGAGAATACGGTTGCACCGATAGTATTGAATGTATCAATAAATCCATCTCTTTCGATGGTATATCTTACCAATTCAGAACCTGGTGTAATGGTGAATTGTGCTTTCGTTTTTAAACCTTTTGCTGCCACTTGTTTAGCCAAAGAGGCTGCACGTGCAATATCTTCATAAGAAGAGTTGGTGCAAGAACCAATTAATCCAACTTCTACTTTCGTTGGCCAACCATTCTTTTCGGCTAATTCCTTCATTTTAGAAATTGGCGTAGCCAAATCTGGAGTGAATGGACCATTCAAATGTGGTTCTAATGTATCTAAATCGATTTCGATTACTTGATCAAAATAAGCTTCTGGATTTGCATAAACCTCAGGATCGGCTGTTAAGTGCTCACGAACTTGATCTGCCATGGCAGCTACATCCGCACGTCCTGTAGATTGTAAATATCTTGACATTGAATCATCGTAACCGAATGTTGAGGTAGTAGCACCAATTTCTGCACCCATGTTGCAAATCGTACCTTTACCTGTACAAGACATCGATGTGGCTCCTTCACCAAAATATTCCACCACACAGCCAGTTCCACCTTTCACCGTTAAAATTCCAGCTACCGTTAAAATAACATCTTTAGGAGATGTCCAACCGTTTAATTTACCTTTTAATTTAATACCAATCAATTTTGGAAATTTCAATTCCCAAGCAAGTCCTGCCATTACATCACATGCATCTGCTCCACCTACACCAATAGCAATCATTCCTAAACCACCAGCATTTACCGTATGTGAATCAGTACCAATCATCATTCCACCTGGAAATGCGTAGTTTTCTAAAACTACTTGGTGGATAATTCCAGCACCTGGTTTCCAAAATCCAATTCCGTACTTGTCGGATACCGAAGATAAGAAATCATAAACTTCTTTATTTTTATCAACAGCTACTTGTAAATCTGTCGTTGAAGAAACTTTCGCTTCAATTAAATGGTCACAATGTACAGTTGATGGAACAGCAACCTGAGGACGACCCGCTTGCATAAATTGCAACAAGGCCATTTGAGCTGTTGCATCCTGCATGGCAACGCGATCAGGAGCAAAGTCTACATAAGAAGCACCACGGGTAAAAGTGGAAGAAGGAGTTCCTTCCCACAAATGACT
This sequence comes from Aquirufa sp. ROCK2-A2, assembly GCF_054558485.1. Classification (NCBI taxonomy): domain Bacteria; kingdom Pseudomonadati; phylum Bacteroidota; class Cytophagia; order Cytophagales; family Flectobacillaceae; genus Aquirufa; species Aquirufa sp. ROCK2-A2. The sequence goes on along the minus strand of NZ_JBPXKA010000003.1, from coordinate 238,760 downwards.
GTAAAGAATTTTTTCTGTCAATGTAAGCGGTTTGCCAGTTAATGCTCTTGCCGCAGCAATGCGAGCGGGCATCCGGTCATAAACAGCTTTAATCATTTCTATGTCAAAGGCCATATTAAATTGTGTTATTGGTAAAAATGTATGCAAAATTAATAGATTCGTAATTACTTTTTGTCACTTTTTGTAAATATCCTTTCCTTTGTATTCATATTTCATAAATTACATGTGTCAAATAGAAATATTTAACTTTTTTTATGGATTATTTTACTAATAGTTGATCTTGAAATAATTTGTACCGACTTCGTTTACTATTTTTCTTGTTATTCAATTTGACTTTCGTTCAAATTTCATCGGCACAAAAGTCGAAATTAGATTCGATTATTTCCAAATCTCTATTAAAATCATCTGAACACTCTACTTTACTCAAAAATTTTAAATTTAAAGTGATTGTTTCTGAAAAATCACGTTTAACGGATATTTTAGGAGTTGGGGAAAAACGATTGGAAAGAATTGAAGGTGTTCGGGAAAATCAATGGTATGGACATAATACTATTTCAGAAGTTTATGCCAAAGAGCTAAATCAAAGTATTCATGAAATTCAGAAAATCGAATTATTGAATAAAAAGTCAGCGAATCCAACCTTGTTCTTTTGGCCCGATTTTTACCAAGATATTGTCGGTCCTAACTGCATTTCACCACTCAATTATCAAGCACAACTTTATTACGATTATCATTTTCAAAAAGATACCCTCATTCAAGGACAAAAAGGTTATTCTTATGAGGTTTTGCCCCAAAAGAAATTAGATCGATTATTCAGTGGACAAATTATTGTAAGTTCTGATGGATCGTTGATTTATGCTAATTTGTCGGTTTTTGCGGATGCTTTAAATTATCAATTGGAATTTAAACACCAATTTTCAATGAATCAATGGTTACCTTTGGAAGGCAAAATTCAGGTTTCAGGTGGATTACTTGGTAATAATGGTGAATTTGTTCTTCATGAAAAAGTGATTGGTCAACCCGAAGAATGGAAAAATCAAGAATCCAATTTATTGGGCATTGAAACGAAAGAAAAATTAAATATTGCTGAAAGGGCCTTTGATGAAGTATATGTATCTCAATTATTAGGAAATCTACATAATTCCATGATTTTGAAATGGAAAGATCGCCCCCAAACCGGATTCACAACAATTGATTCTGTTCGGAAAACAAATGATTTTCGGATGGAAAATAGCATTCAACAAAATTTAGAATTCTTTGATTTATCTCCAGGCTATTCTTCTCAAAATCTACCAATAGCCTATTATGAACCTGTTAGAAAGGCTCCATTGGCTTGGCAAGATATTTTATTCAGTAGATCCTTTTATTTTGGACAAATGAAAAAGGATTTTTATCCGTATGAAATTTATTACAAGGCTCCTATATTCGATACGAACTTTAATACGGTCGAGGGATTCGTCTCCAATACTGCCTTAGTGTTTAGAAAAAGATGGGCTCGATACCATTTTATTGAAACGGAGGTTTTAGGGCGTCGCTCCTATTTACTCAATCGAAATACAGGATATATCAAATTGAGATATAAAACAGAAAAATTTGACATACAATTAACCAAAGGTGATTTTGTGGCTCAATACAATTCAGATAATACCATTTCTCCTGAAATGAATTCCTTATCGACTTTGTTATTGAAAAATAATCAAATGAAAATTTATCGCAAGGATTATTGGTCATTGTACTGGATTAATCGGATTTCGTCTAGTTGGTTTTTCAAGGGAAATGCAGAATTGGCGGATCGCAGTCAGATGGATAATATTTCTGATTATTATTGGATTAATTATTTAGGTAGAAAATTTACCTCTAACAATCCAACCAATGCAGAGTATTCCACAGAAGGATTTGACAATCATCGGGCATTTACTACGCAATTTACATTGGGTTTTCGTCCTTTTTTAGATCATGCCTATGAGGACAATGAAAGAATTAACAATTGGGGAAGTTCTCCCTTGATTTTATTGAAATATCGAGCAGGATGGCCTGAAATATTTGGGTCAACGACGGATTTTAATCATGTTGAATTATCATATATACAAAATGTGTCGGTTTCTCCTTGGGTAAAATTAGGATTAGTAGTGAATACAGGTACATTTTGGGGGAAAAATCCGAAATATTTTATCGATTACAAACATTTTAATGGAAATGTGAATTTGATTCAAGCCAGTGATATGCTAGCATCCCATCGTTTGGTTGGATATTATCAAAATTTCACTTTGGGCTCCAACCAACGCTTAAATGTGAATCATTATGCCAATAGTACGGCTGGAAATTATTTAGAGGCCTTATCGTTTTTGCAATTCACCAATTTATGGTTGAAACCAGCTTTGGGTATCAAACAATCCTTTATCAAAGAAGTATTAATCGCCAATGTGGTTTGGGTTCAAAATCAAAAGTTATTGTACCGCGAAATAGGATATGGCTTGGATGGTATATTTAAGGTCTTGCGTTTAGAAGCTATTGCTAGTTTTAACAATGCTCAATTTAGTTACATCGGCTTGCGATTGAATATTAATTCACGAATTAGAGTTGGAAATGTCCCAGAATAATATCTGTTAATTGATTTTTTTTAAAGCTTTTAAAGCTTTTTTGTACAAATTGTTTTTAAGCAAGTATATTTGGGGTCAGTTTTTGAAATTTAAAATTTATACATAAGAATGGCAAAAAATTTAGTCATCGTTGAGTCACCTGCAAAAGCAAAAACAATTGAAGGTTATTTGGGAAAGGATTTTGTAGTGAAGTCTTCATTTGGACACGTTAGGGATTTACCGACTAAAGGTGATAAAGTTATCGACATTGACAATGACTTCACTCCTACTTATGTCATTTCTCCAGATAAAACAAAGGTAATTTCGGAGCTAAAATCATTAGCAAAGTCATCTGAAGAAGTATGGTTAGCGACGGACGACGACCGTGAGGGAGAATCGATTTCTTGGCACTTAAAAGAGGCTTTGGGATTAAAAGACAATACCAAACGTATTGTTTTCAGAGAGATCACGAAATCAGCCATACAAAATGCGATTACTAATCCACGAACCATCGATATGGATTTGGTGAATGCGCAGCAGGCACGAAGAATCATGGATCGTTTGATCGGTTTTGAGCTTTCACCTGTTCTTTGGTCCAAAGTTCAAAAAGGTCTATCTGCTGGTCGTGTACAATCTGTAGCAGTTCGTCTTATTGTAGAAAGGGAAAAAGAAATTGAAAAATTTGATAGTGTTGGAACTTATAAAATTGTTGCATTATTTGATTTACCTGGTAAAAAGGTTTTAAAGGCTGAATTGCCCAAAAATTTTACGACAGAAAATGATGCTTTGGAATTTTTGAAAAAATGTGTTTCTGCTGATTTTTTTATCAAAAATTTGGAAACAAAGCCTGCTAAAAAAACACCAGCCCCACCCTTTACCACATCAACTTTACAACAAGAGGCTTCTCGTAAACTAGGTTTTGCTGTCGCAACGACTATGTCAATTGCTCAAAAATTATATGAATCAGGTCGTATATCCTATATGAGAACGGATTCTACGAGCTTATCACAAGAAGCAAGAGATAAGGCAAAAAGTGCTATAGAAAGCGCTTATGGGGCTAAGTTTCATCATTCTCGACAATTCAAAACCAAAAGTGAAAATGCTCAAGAAGCTCACGAAGCCATTCGTCCGACTGATTTTGAGGTTAGTACCCTATCAGGAGATGCGCGTGAAAGACGTTTGTATGAATTGATTTGGAAAAGAGCGATTGCTTCTCAAATGGCGGATGCTCAGATAGAAAGAACCGTTGCACAAATTGGTATTTCTAGTACATCTGAATTATTGATCGCGCAAGGTGAAGTAGTCACTTTTGAGGGTTTTTTAAAGGCATATTTAGAAAGTAAAGATGATGAGGATGATGAGGAGAATAAAGATATGTTGCCACCATTGGCGATCGGTCAAGCATTGGATTTACAAGAATTAAAAGCGCAAGAGCGTTTTTCAAGAGCAGCTCCTAGGTATACTGAAGCTAGTTTAGTAAAAGCATTGGAAGAGAAAGGAATTGGTCGTCCTTCTACCTATGCGCCTACTATCTCGACGATCATTAAACGTGCTTATGTGGTTAAAGAGGATCGTGCAGGAAAAGATCGTGAATTTCAAACTTGGTTGCTGAAAAACAATGAAATAGTTGGTGAAAAAAATACGGAAATAGTTGGTACCGAAAAGGCAAAATTATTTCCTACACATATTGGTACTTTAGTGACAGATTTCTTGGTTGACAATTTTGAAGAAGTTGTTGATTATAAATTCACAGCCGATATGGAAGATGAGTTTGATAATATTGCGAAAGGTAAATTATCATGGACTCAAATGATGAAGAGTTTTTACGGTAATTTTCATCAAACCATCGTAGATAGTAAATCCATCAATAGAAGTAGTGTCGGCGGAGGAAGAGAATTGGGTATAGATCCGAAGACTGGGAAGAAAATTTCTGTCCGTCTTGGGAAATTTGGTCCATTTGTCCAGTTGGGTGAGTCTGGAGAAGAAGAAAAACCGGTTTTTGCTAATTTATCCAAAGATCAATCGATTAGTAGTTTAACTTTTGAGCAAGCTATATTATTATTAGAAAGGCCAAAATTGCCAAGAGAAATAGGTATTTATGAAGATTCTGCCTTGGTAATCGGTGCTGGTAAATTAGGCCCTTACATCAAGCATAATGGTAAATTTACGAGTTTACCTGAATCAGAAGATCCTTTTACGATTGAAATGGATGCTGCAATTGCAGTTTTAAAGGCAGCACATGTGGCAGCAGAAGCAGAAGGCCTGGGATATTTTGAAGATGAATTGATTTCAACAGGAAAAGGAAGATTTGGGCCTTATGTTAAACATTATGGGAAATATTATTCATTGGGTAAAACCGATAGTTTAACCTCTATCACACAAGAACGTGCAGTTGAAATAATATTAGCCAAGCGAAATTTAGAAGCTAATAAATTCATCAAGGAATTTGCTGAAAATGAGCAAGTTAAAGTGGTTAATGGAATGTATGGTCCGTATATTCAGATTGGAAAAAGGAATGTTAAAATACCGAAGGATAAAGATCCAGCAGCATTAACGTTGGAACAATGTTTGGAACTTGGTGAACAAGCTCCAGCGACAAAAAAAACACGAAAAAAATAAAGATTAAAACAAATGGGTCAAATTATCGACGGAAAAATGGTGGCTGAATCAATGAAATCAGCTATTGCAGGAGAAGTAAAAGAATTATTGGAAGCAGGGAAAAGAGCACCTCATTTGGTGGCCATATTAGTTGGTAATAATGGCGCTTCTGAAACTTATGTGGCCAATAAAGTAAAATCTTGTGAAGAATTAGGTTTTGCTTCTACCCTTTTGCGTTTTCCACCTTCGATAACTGAAGAAGAACTTTTACAGGCTGTTCAAGAGGTCAATCAAAATCCAGAAATGGATGGTCTAATTGTCCAATTGCCATTACCTGCGCACATTAACCCAGATAAAGTGATGGAAACCATTCTTCCTTCCAAGGATGTCGATGGATTTCATCCAATCAATATAGGCCGAATGGCTAAAGGTTTACCTGCGTTTATTTCGGCAACTCCTCAAGGTGTCTTGGATTTATTAGCTTATTATCAAATTGAAACCTCAGGAAAACATTGTGTGGTAGTAGGTAGAAGTCAAATTGTAGGTTTACCCATGTCTATTTTGATGCAACGAAATCATCCTGTAGGAAATTGCACGGTAACTTTAACACATTCGAAGACAAAAAATCTGGAAGAAATTTGTCAACAAGCGGATATTATCATTGCTGCCTTAGGTAAACCTGAATTCATCAAAGCTTCCCATATTAAAGAAGGAGCTGTTATTATTGATGTTGGTTTAACCCGAGTAGAAGACCCATCTAAAAAATCTGGTTTTGCCTTAAAAGGTGATGTAGACTTCAACGATGTTATCGATAAATGTTCTTACATTACTCCTGTGCCTAAGGGAGTTGGGCCCATGACGATTGTTTCTTTGATGAAGAATACTTTGTTGTCAGCGAAAGGGAAAATCTATTAATGAGGTAAGTGTATAACTTAAGATGTAAGAGGTTTTATCCGGGAAATACTACTTCTTAATTCATATGGTTCTAAAATACCGATGAAATACACCCAATGGCAACTTTCGCCCTTTTAAATCTTCTAAATATAATTCGCCGGATTCCGCATCGTTGGGTACATCAAAAATACTATTCATCAGATTTTCTATCACTAGAGTTGAGAATCCCATGGAATATAAATTGGATAGGATTAAATGTTCTTCTGGATCTAATATTTCTTTGACGGATTTTAATAAATCATCAATTTGTTCTTCTAAAATCCATTTTTCGCCTTCTGGACCTCTGCCATAAGCCGGAGGATCTAATAAAATACCTTGGTAGAAATTTCCTCTACGGGCTTCTCTTTTGACAAATTTTAAGGCATCTTCTGCCATCCAACGTATGCCATCTAACTTAGAAACCTCCATGTTTTCCCTGGCCCATGAAAGAACGGGTTTAATCGAGTCGACATGCGTAACCTCCGCTCCCATTTGTTTACAAGCTAAACTTGCTCCTCCTGTATAGGCAAATAAATTCAAAAATTTTGGCTTAGGTTTTTTAAATAATGGGATTTTTTGAGCCAAAAATTCCCAATTAGCAGCTTGTTCAGGAAATATTCCAACATGCTTGAAAGATGATAAGGAAATTTTGAACAATAAGTTTAACTGCTCCGATGTATATGGCATAAACCATTTTTCTGGAACATTTGATTTTACTTCCCAAATACCTTTTTCAGAACTGCCTTTTTCTTTTCTAAAATACGCATCCAATCGTTTGACCCATTCATCCTCAGACAAGGACTTTGACCAAACTGCTTGAGGTTCAGGTCTTCTTACGACAAAATCTCCAAACTTCTCTAGTTTTTCAAATCCTCCTGTATCAATTAATTGATAATTATTTTTCCAATATTGAGGACTCTCGATTGCGATTGATTGATGCTTTTCCAAACTACGGTTTTAACTGAATTTTATTTAAATAATAAACGGACCTTTTTCCTTCTTGTTCATTGCTAATGCTCTGATAACCATGAGCTAAGAAGAAATTATCGTACCAAAAATTTAGATCATTTTTAGCTGATCTTCTGATTTTATCCCCTTCATTTTCGGTCTCTATATCTTGCACTTGTTCACTTTCTACAAGGCCTTTTTCTCTGATAGTTTTTGAAATGATCTGATTATTTTTAGCATAGGATAAAATAATTTGATCATTATTCACAGAGGTTTTGATCTTTTGGGTCAATTTTCCCTCTTTGATATCATTCAAATCAATGCAATGATCCCACATCAAATTGCCACTGTGATCAAATTCAGCCACAATGGCATGGGTATATATCCAACCATCAAATTGTTGTTGATTGCCATAATAGTTATAGCCTCTGTATCCCCAAGGACTATAATAATTAGAAAAAGGAGAATAAAGTCCATAATTTCCATAACCCCATCGATATGGATTGTAAATGGAACTCCATGGTGAATAAAACCCACTATTTAAAGGGCTAAAACCCCCATACATTCCACCATAGGGATTAAAGCTGTTATATTTATAATCTGGATAAAAAGCTTCCGCAACCACAATGTAGTTTTTCCCGTTTTTAATGATTTCATGCATTAATAAGCGGTAATCTAAACGTAAATCCTCCCCTTTTTGCTCTTTATCTTTAATCTTCTTTTCTTGTCTCTCTTTTTGTTTTTGAGAAAGGAAATTGAAAAAGTTATTGAATTTGGTAAAACTGTAAAATTTCGAGTTAATCAACTCTCCGTCCATAAACGAATTGAAATACATCCCTTGTGAACTTGGGCCTTTGGATGAGCCTATCGTATTTTTATGACCATAGGTACCCACCACAACTTGCAATGAATCATTGATCTGATTGACTTTAGCATTCATAATCGCAAATTCATCACTTGGATTCATGATAATTTGACCAATTAAATTGCCATCTTCATCAAATGATTTGATAAGCAATTGATAGTTTTTGGCTTTATTTCCAATGGTATAGGTGATATTTATTTGTTGTTGAACCGTATCTAAATCCATGGATTGAATCTCAGCTTGACCTTTTACAACCGATGGTAAGATTTTGGTTTGTTTGGCTCTCAAATTGGTAAATAAAATCAGCGGTTGACTATCAACGATTCCAGCGATGAAGATTGATTGATTTAAAACTTTGAAATTGGAAATTTCCATTCGTCCAACGGAATAAATTTGGTATTTATCCATTTTACCTGTGGACACATTTATTTTGAATACTAAATAAGAGTTGCTTTTGAAGCGACTAAACAATAAGCTAACAAATTCGCCATCAAAGCTATGTGTAACAAAATCTAAACTGTTTTCTACCGTACCATTCTTCGTCCATTTTTGTTCCAAATTGGTTGAAAATGAACGAACATTGAATTCCGATTTACTTAATTGGGTTAATACAATTACACCTTTATTTCCACATGGAATGGTAAATGACTCTAAATTATCAGAAGGTATTTCTAAGCGAGTAGCTACCTGAGCAAAAGTGATTTGAGAAATACTTATTAGAGCAATGATAATAGAAAGGCAGATTGATTTCATAATTTTAAAATTATTCGGTTAAACTTAAAATAATATCAAATTCTGGTTTATCTACGGGAGTTACTGAAAGTCTTGATTGCTTAATTAATGCCAGATTACTTAATCTTTCATCGCTTTTCATCTGTTTTAAAGTAACCGTTTTATCAAATTTCTTAATTGGAATTAATTCCACGACCACCCAACGTTCATCTTCTGTGGTTGGATCTTGATAAAATTCTTTACTGACTTCTGCTAATCCAATTACTTCCATTCCCTCATTGGAATGATAAAAAAATACCCAATCGCCCTTTTTCATGGCCTTCATATTATTTCTAGCCTGGTAATTTCGGACTCCATCCCAAACCGATTTCCCTTCTTTAACGAAATTATCCCAAGAATATTTGAAGGGTTCCGATTTAACTAACCAATAATTCATATGTATTAAGGGAATTTAGGAAATTTGGAAAAATCGGGTTTTCTTTTTTCTAAAAATGCGTTTTTACCTTCTTTGGCTTCTTCCGACAAATAATACAACAAAGTGGCATTTCCTGCCAATTCTTGAATTCCTGCTTGTCCATCTAATTCGGCATTAAAGGCAGATTTTAACATTCTTAAAGCGATTGGACTTTTCTCTAGAATTTTTTCACACCATGCCACGGTTGTCGATTCTAATTCATCTAATGGCACAACTTTGTTGACTAATCCCATATCCAAGGCCTCTTGCGCATTGTATTGATCGCATAATAACCAAATTTCTCTCGCTTTTTTCTGTCCAACCACACGTGCTAAATACGAAGCTCCAAATCCTCCGTCGAATGAACCAACGTTTGGACCTGTTTGACCAAATTTAGCGTTATCTGCCGCAATCGATAAATCACAAATAACATGTAAAACATGTCCTCCTCCAATGGCCCAACCTGCTACCATGGCAACAACCGGCTTAGGAATTGAACGAATTTGTTTTTGAAAATCTAACACGTTTAATCTAGGAACCATATCTTTTCCTACATAACCACCTTCGCCACGAACACTCTGATCTCCACCTGAGCAAAAGGCTTTACCGCCTTCTCCCGTTAAAATGATCACTCCAATGGTGGTATCTTGACGAGCAATTTCCATTGCTTCTGACATTTCTTGTACCGTTAGTGGCGTGAAAGCATTGTGTTTATGTGGTCTATTGATCGAAATTTTAGCTATTCCATTGTATTGTTGAAATAGAATTTCTTGATATTCTTTAATGGGTTTCCAAGGAAATTGTGAAATCATATTGTGTAGTATTAATTTTCTTCGTTGTATGTAACATCCCAAGTATGGTCTGCTAAAAGTGTTGCTTTGGCTAAAAAACGACTGTATTTAAACGATCTACCCCATTCTTCCGGGGCAACTAAAGATAATAAATCTGTGCCATCTTCTTTCTCATAAACATAATAAGTTTCATTGATGATCGGCTCAAATCCCATGGCGGCATCATAAATTCTTTCTGAAATTTCTTTTCTTTCTGAAATTAATTTAGCCTGCTTGGCGAGAATCTCCATTTGTTCATACAATTGATTCATTTGCCGATCAGTTTGTTGGCGCATGGCTAACACAGCCCGACCTTTCGTTTTACCCATATCTTCCGGTTTAATGACAGCCGAACCAGATGTATGCGCATAGGGCAATAATCCTGGGTTTTCAGCAACTTTATCTGGATTAATTGGATTTAAAAAAGGGTCTTTAGACATAAATCAATGGAATAATTATTGGATCATTCCTTTATTAACCCACGAAATTAGAGAATGTTTGGTTAATTTTGGAATGAATCAATGAATTATGCTAGTATTTTCTCCAAGTTCGAATTCTTTTCCGATTGCCGAATCTCATTTTCAGCAAGAAGTCTTCGATTTTTGTCGTTCTTGGAATGCTGGACAACACACATTTTCCTTTCAAACTTCAGGCTCGACTGGTACTCCCAAAAAGATCCTTATTGATCGTGAAAAAATGATTTATTCGGCACAATTAACCTCAAATTGGTTGAAATTAGAGCCTAACGATGTGGCTTTATTATGCCTTCCTATACAATATATAGCTGGTGCCATGACCTTGGTAAGGGCTTTGGTCCTTGATTTACAAATAATTCTCGTAGATCCTCAAGAAAACCTTTCTGATTCTTTAAAAGCCTTGACTTTCAAAATTGATTTGGCATCATTTGTTCCCAATCAATGGGCCAAATTGATCGAAGATAAAATGACACTAAATAGAGTTTTTGAATCTTGCAAAGGTGTTTTATTAGGTGGGGCTCCCTTGGATGTACAATTGGAGAAAAAATCTGCTGAATTATTATTTCCTATTTTTCATACCTATGCAATGACGGAAACAGTTTCGCACATTGCTTACCGACAAATTAAAGCATCCAATTGGGAAACTATTTATTCCGTTTTACCTGACATTGATATCGATAGGAATGTTCAAAATTGCTTGAAAATTAAGTCTTATTTAACTGGTAATCAGTGGATTGAAACCAATGATATCGTTGAAATGATAAATTCTTCATCCTTTCGTTTGTTGGGAAGAAATGATTTTGTCATTAATTCGGCAGGTTTTAAAATCTTTCCTCCAAAAGTGGAAAGAGCTTGTCAGGAATTTTTCGAGCAATATAATCGTATGGTGCAACTTTTTGTGTTTGGCATGAAAGATGCAGTGTATGGACAAAAAATGGTGATATTTAGTAATTGTGACCTTGAGGCCAAGTATTTTGATGAATTAAAAGTCTTTTTACTCAGCCAATTAGATAAAAAGGAATTGCCCAAAGAATGGATCTATGTACCTGAATTTCAATTTACTTCCAATGGTAAAATTGATCCAATTAAAACCGTAAATTTGTATTTAAACCATTCAAATAATGTCAATAAATAAATTTCCAGAATCATTTCAGTTATTTTATGAAAGTCCAAATGACGTACCTGCTCCCTACCATTTGGAGGCAGTTTTTTCATTTGCTGATTTTGGTACGAATAATTCAACCGTAGAAATTTCCATTCAGTACTTAGATCGTGAAGATTTCACCAAGGAAGAATTGTTAGAAGAGGGTTTAATGCCAGAACATAATTGGACTTGGAAAGGGCCATTATCCGAAGCATGGAAAGAGCGATTAAGTTTAAATTTTTCCAAGTACAAATCTGGCTCTTGTAATCCGAAAGATTCAGAACCTTTTATCACTTTAGAATTAGAACATAATAATACCGCTGTTCCGAGATTCCTAGAAATGGAAGAAAATCTAATACAGGAATTTATGCAGGCTATTTTCGAAAAAGCAGAAAAAGAATTGCCTTTGTATTTAGGATTTCAATTCAAAAAAGAAAATGGCGATTGGACACGAATAGAAGGAATTTTGTCCTTTTCAAATTTGAATTTCCATTACAAAGATTCATTTTTGGATCAAGAATTATTTATCACAGATTGGGATAAAATTCAAGATTTAATGAACCTGGTTTATATTGCCGATTTCCAAATTGAAAAAGCAAAAGAAGAATTTAAAAATACACAATCCCTTGCTGTTTACCCTGGAGATGGTTTTTGGTATGTTGCAGGTGATTCATTAAGAAAACCTTCAGGAAATAATCGATATTTTGATAACTTGGAGAATAAATTACAAGATCTATTTAATTAACAATACAAATGGAAGAATTATCAATTCAATTGGAAGATCAAATCAAAGAAACAATCCTTTTACAAAGGAAATCTGTTTTAAGGCTAAAAAAATCAACAACCGCCGAACGAATTCAAAAATTGAAACTTCTGAAGCAGTATATTTTATCACACAAAGATGAAATATGTTCTGCCATGTACAATGATTTCAAAAAACCCGCTTCGGAGGTGATTTTAGCCGAATTGATGGGAATTAATCGAGAAATAGATCATACCATTTCAAATTTATCATCTTGGATGAAACCTCAATCGGTTTCAACCCCTCTGATATTATTAGGAACAAAAGGACATATTCAATACGAGTCTAAAGGACTTTGCTTGATTATTTCTCCATGGAATTACCCTTTGAATTTGGCTATTTGTCCTTTAATCCAAGCTATCGCTGCTGGAAATGCAGTTATTCTGAAGCCTTCTGAATTGACACCCCATACATCATCGTTCATTCAAAAAATGATTAGTGTTTTGTATGATAAAAGCGAAGTAGCTGTTTTTGAAGGAGATGCCAATGTTTCTACTTTTTTATTGGAACAAAAATTTGATCATATATTTTTTACAGGTAGTCCTGCTATTGGTAAGTTAGTCATGAAAGCTGCTTCCCAATTCTTAACGAGTGTAACTTTAGAATTAGGCGGAAAATCACCCGGAATTATTGGCAGTGAAGTTGATTCATTGGCAAGTGCTCGAAAAATTGCTTGGGGCAAGTTTTTGAACAATGGTCAAACCTGCATAGCGCCAGATTATTTATTTGTTCATGAAAAAGTCTATTTTTCTTTTTTAGAAAATTTAGAACAATCAGTTAATGAATTTTATAATCCAGAAGGAAAAGGAATTGAAAAATCTCCCGATTTTGCTAGAATAGTCAATAAAAGACATTTTGATCGAATCAGTCGACTATTGGAAGATGCGCTCGAAAAAGGAGCTAAAGTGCTTTTTGGTGGAGAATTAAATGAAGCAGATTGTTACATCTCTCCAACGGTGCTTACCAATTGTACCTTCGACATGCAAATCATGAAAGAGGAAATATTTGGGCCTATTTTGCCAGTGATTTCTTTCAAGCAAAACGAAGAAATTATTGATTATTTACAGCAAGAGGAAAAGCCTTTAGCTTTGTACGTTTTCTCCAATGATCGAGAATTTTCTGACTATATTTTACAAAATACGAGTTCTGGAAGTAGCGTAATCAACGATTGCTTAATTCAATTTGGTCATTCTGGTTTGCCTTTCGGTGGAGTTAACCACTCTGGAATTGGTAAATCAGGGGGGCATTTTGGTTTTATTGAATTTTCCAATCAAAAAGCGGTCTTGGTTCAAAAAACAAATATGTTAAAAATGTTATATCCGCCTTACTCAATCAAAGTACGTTGGATCATAGATTTTATCTTAAAATGGTTTTAAAACGGATATTAACCACTTTTCTTTTCATTAATTTACCGTATTTTCTTTTTTCTCAAAGTTACTTTCCGATTTTGGAGCAAAATCCAAGTAGCTTGAAATGGAGGAAAATACAGATTACTAATACCCCCTATACCCTCGTTTTTAATCAAAATTCGGATTCTTTGGCTCAAATTACGGCCAATTATATTCACCAAAATTATTTGGACATTGGTAAAGGATTGCATGTTTCCAACATGCGTTCTTGGCCTATTATTATCCAAAATCAAGGATTAGTTTCCAATGGATTTGTATCATTGAATGCCCCCAGGATAGAGTTTTATTCAACAAAACCCCAAAATAGCTCCTTGCTTTCCATCAATAATTGGCAGGAATTGTTGACATCCCACGAACTGAGACATGTTTATCAGAATGAGATGTCAAGAAAAGGATTAGGCAAGTTGAGTAGCTGGTTATTTGGTAATTCGTTACTTTCTGCCGCATCCACTTTATACATTCCTAATTGGTTATTCGAAGGTGATGCCGTTGAAACGGAGACTCGGTTAAATCCGACAGGAAGAAGCAAAATTCCCCAATTTTATATGCCTTTATACGCATATTTGAATGAATACGGGGTTCCCTCCTATGCAAAATTGATGGCCAAATCTTATCGGGAGCTGGTTCCTAATCATTACGTTTTTGGCCAAGCATTGAGCCAATCTTTTATTAGGCAATTCGGTCAAGAATCCATCGGTCAGTTGTGGACAAATACTTTTTCAAAAATGAAACTTTTTTCGTTTTCGAATTCAGTCAAAAAATTATCGGGTAAAAAAATCGATGATTATAGTTTTGAATTATTTTCTAAATTGAAAGATTCTGCAAGTGCTTTTGCTAAAAGGTCTGCGGATTCTATACATATACGAACTCCCAAAATTAAAAATGGATTTACCCAATATGATTTTCCGCAATGGATTGATCATGAAACTTTTATCTCTTTAAAAACAGGCTTAGGCGAAATTCCTCAAATCGTAAAAATGACGAAAAATAAGGAAGTTAAATTAGTCAATTTAGGCCCCAAAGTGGATGATGGAATGTTATCGGCCAATAAGGATTGGGTGGTGTTTTCTGAATTACAATTTCATCCCCGCTGGGCTCAAAAACAAGGATCGCGAATTGTCTTTTATGATTTAAAAAAAGAACAGAAAAGTTATTGGGATATTGGGCTGAAATGGATGAGTCCTTCCATAAGTTCAGATTCAAAATATTTGTCCTTGCTTCAACAAAATGCAAATGGAAGTTCAGAGATTATCATTTTTGATTTTAATACGCAAGAAATCATTAATTCCTATCCGCTTGGATTGAACACCATGGCTATTCAACCTAGAATATCCGATCATCAACAATTGGTTTTTATCGAATTGAAGGAAAATCGAAAAAAAATAATCGTGTGGGATTGGAAGAACAATGCCGTATCTGCGGAGCTAAATTTAGGTCAAAACAATGGCGCATATCCTTATTTAAAAGATAACAAGGTGTTTTTTAATCTTCCACAAAACGGTGTGGATCAATTAGCTTACTGGGATATTCGAACCCAAAAAATAAATCAATTAACAAATTCTATTTGGGGTGCTTATCACGCTAGTCCAGATGAAAGTGGACAAAATATTTTGTATTCAAATTATACCGCCAAAGGTTTGCAGGTGGTAGAAAAGAAAATGGATAGTTTAACTTCTTTTCAACTTGAAACTCCAAAGCTTGAGGTTGAAAAAAGTCAGAAGGAAATGCTGACCTATTCGAGCACTCAATTTCGTCAATTGTTCAATTTTTATAATTGGGGGCCGCTTGCTATGAACCAAAATAATTCTTTGGACATTTCCATCTCTTCTAAAAATGTGTTGAATACGTTTCAATTCGGTGCGGGACTTTTATACAATGCGAACGAAAGAAGTTGGGGGCAATTTTTGAAATTTTCTGTTCAAAAATGGTATCCCGTTTTTGATTTTTCTTTTGTGCGGACTAACCGATCAACAAGTTTATATCTTGACAAAAATTTACCTTTGGATAGTTTGAGGACAGATAATTGGAAGCAAAATAAATTAGATTTTGGCATCCGTTTGCCTTTTAATTTGACACATTCGGCTTATCAAGAGAATCTGACGCTCATTCAAAATTATTCTTTCATGAATGTGGAAGGTTATCAATTGCCAGCTCGTTACACCACAGAAGCATTTGACGGGACGTATTTTTCTACTATCCATCAAATAAATTATTACAAATTATTAGGTAAATCAGCTTTGGATGTTCAAAGTCGAAAAGGATATTCCATGAGTTTGTATTGGCAATCGATGCCTAAAGCACAATCCATAAAAGCAGAATTGTGGGCAATTCAAGCACGTATATATTTACCGGGTATGGGTCCACATGACGGTCTTTCATTCCGATATTCGTATCAGCAACAAATGAAAGGCAATTATTACTATGCGAGTCCCATCCAAATACCTCGAGGGGATGTCTACCGTAATTATGAGCAATACCATGTGTATTCCATTGATTATAAATTTCCGATTGCTAATTCGGATTTAAATTTGGGTAAATGGGCGTATTTTAAACGATTCAAGGGAAATGTGTTTTTTGATCAAGGCTTTGGCAGCAATTATTCAAACGCTCAAAAATCCCAAGTGAATTTCCAATCTTTCGGTGTAGATTTGTCTTCTCAAATTAGTTTTATGCGTTTTTCTCAAACGGTTGAATTAGGAGTGAGATGTTTGTACAAGCCTCAAACACAAAATGTTGAGGTGTATCCTTTGATCATGGAAATCGGTTTTTAGTGAAAAAGACAGTACTTTTTTTTCTTGTTGTGTCAATTCTATTTTCTTGTGAAACCACACCTGAAAAGAAAGGCGATATTATTCCTCCTTCCAAGATTATTCAAAATCCCATCAATTCCCTTAAAACCCTTAAATATTTAACAGGTTTATTGGAAGAAAATGAGAGTTCCAATTTATATTATTTAAGAGCAAAAACGTATTTGGAATTACACGAATATTTGAAAGCCGATTTGGATATCAATAAGGCGATCAAAGGAAATTCCGAAGATCAAGATTATTTATATTTAAAAGCCCTGATTTGCTTTCATTTAGAACGTTTCGATGAATCGTTGGAATATGCCAAATTGATTTCGAACTCGGATTTTGATCCAGTTGCCTTGAATGAATTATTGACCCAAATTTATTTGTCTAAAAATGATTTACGAAATGCCAATTATTTTTTGGCCAAATTGGATGGCATCAATGGAGGGTTTAAAGATTCACTTTCAAATGTTGTCATTCACCGACTTGTAAAAGCGGAGAATTTTCCTTTGGGGATGGATTTAGATAAAATTCCAAAAATCCAACAGCAAGATCCAATCGTAATAAGAGCATATTTTACTCATTTTCAGCCCAATAGGTCCAATTTTGCTTACCAGGATAAACTCTTAACGTGTTTGAAATTATATCCATCGGATCCACATTTGATGCGTTTTTGGGCTAGATTTTTAACATCTTTAAAACAGGTAAATCGAGCTGAAAAGGTTTATTTGCAAGTAGAAAAGTTATTTCTTACCCATTCAATGATTGATTACGAAATAGGAGATTTTTATTTTAAGGCTCGAAATTATCCGAAAGCTTTGACTTATTTTTCCCAGATATCGGCTAAGGAGTCTACTTATCCTAAATCTTTAGCTATGCGTTCGGTTTGTATGCTGTATGCTGGGAAAAAAATGGAAAGTTATGCATTAATGGATTCGGTTAAAAAGTTTTACGCGGCGGATTTAGACGCTCAACAATTGATGCACAAATATGGGCAATATGGTGTTAAAGAAGTTTCTAGTCCCGTAGATTCAATTCCATCGCCGGAGATTCAAAAATAACTCGATTACATATAAATTGCATCAATATTTTGTACCTTTGCACAAATTTTTAAGTAATGATCAAAATCACTTTTCCAGACGGTCAAATCCGTAATTATCAAATAGGCACAAGCCCTATGGATATCGCTTTACAGATCTCAGAAGGTTTAGCCAGAAATGTTTTAGCTGCCAAATTAAATGGTCAAGTTGTGGATGCTTCCACTCCTATTGATCAAGATGCTGATTTGCAATTACTTACATGGAATGATACAGAAGGGAAAAAAACTTTTTGGCATTCATCTGCTCACTTAATGGCAGAAGCGATTGAGGAATTGTTTCCAGGAACCAAATTTGGAATTGGACCTTCCATTGAACATGGTTTTTATTATGATATCGATTTAGGTGAACAAGAATTTGGTTCTGATCAATTTAAATTGATTGAGGATAAAATGACTGAATTGGCTAAGCAAAAGAACGAATATTTGCGCAAATCGGTTTCCAAATCAGACGCCATCGCTTATTTTGAGGAAAAAGGTGATGAATACAAATTGGAATTATTAGAAGGTTTGGACGATGGTTCGATTACTTTTTATACCCAAGGTAATTTTACGGATTTATGTCGTGGACCACATATTCCCCAAACTGGTTTTATCAAATCAGTTAAATTATTGAGCGTTGCGGGAGCCTATTGGAGGGGCGACGAGAAGCGTAAGCAAATGACTCGTATTTACGCCATTACATTCCCGAAAGCGAAAGAATTAGAAGAATATTTGTTTCTTTTAGAAGAAGCCAAAAGAAGAGATCATCGAAAATTGGGAAAAGAACTAGAGCTTTTCGCTTTTTCAGAAAAAGTTGGCTTAGGTTTGCCTTTGTGGTTGCCGAAAGGAACTTTATTGAGAGAAAGATTGGAGAATTTTTTACGTCGTGCTCAAGTTCGTGCCGGCTACTCTCCTGTCATTACTCCTCATATTGCCAGTAAAGAATTATATGTTACTTCTGGCCATTATGCCAAATATGGTAAAGATTCATTTCAACCCATCCATACTCCGGATGAAGGGGAAGAGTTTTTCTTAAAACCTATGAATTGCCCTCACCACTGTGAGATTTACAAAACGAAACCGCGTTCTTACAAAGATTTGCCACTTCGTTTAGCAGAATTTGGTACCGTTTACCGTTATGAGCAATCAGGTGAATTACATGGTTTAACTCGTGTAAGAGGATTTACACAAGATGATGCGCATATTTTTTGCCGCCCAGATCAAGTGGAAAGCGAATTTATGAAAGTAATTGATTTGGTTCTTTATGTTTTCAAGGCTTTAGGTTTTAGCGAATATTCTGCTCAAATTTCACTGAGAGACAAAGAAAATCGAGATAAATACATTGGACGTGATGAAGATTGGGACAAAGCGGAAGCTTCCATCATTCGTTCTGCTGAAGCGAAA
This sequence comes from Aquirufa sp. ROCK2-A2, assembly GCF_054558485.1. NCBI lineage: Bacteria > Pseudomonadati > Bacteroidota > Cytophagia > Cytophagales > Flectobacillaceae > Aquirufa > Aquirufa sp. ROCK2-A2. The sequence goes on along the minus strand of NZ_JBPXKA010000003.1, from coordinate 219,716 downwards.
GGTTTGCCAACGGTTGTTGAATATGGCGAAGCTGCATTTTATGGTCCAAAGTTGGATTTCATGGTGCGTGATGCTTTGGGCAGAAAATGGCAATTAGGAACCATTCAAGTCGATTATCAATTACCTCAACGTTTTGAATTAGAATATACGGGTTCTGATAATCAAAAACATCGTCCAGTCATGATTCACCGGGCACCATTTGGTTCATTGGAGCGATTTGTGGCTATTTTAATTGAAAATACGGCAGGGAATTTCCCTTTATGGTTATCGCCTGATCAATTGGCAGTTTTGCCTATTTCAGAGAAATATGAAGATTATGCGAATGAGATTTATTTGCGTCTTCAAGAAAAAGATTTGAGAGGATATGTCGATCATCGAGATGAAAAAATTGGTCGCAAAATCCGAGATGCAGAAGTGAATAAAGTTCCTTTCATGATTATTGTTGGAGAAAAAGAACAAGCAGAAGGATTAGTGAGTATACGTAAAAAAGGACAAGGCGATTTAGGCTCGATGTCAATTGATGCCTTCATAGCTGTTGCACAAGAAGAAATTCAGCAATTAACCTATGAATCCTTTAATAAATAAAGATTATCAACTTGTTGTTAGTCATAAGTTTGCAAATCCGTTAAATTTGATTTAGCTTTCGAATTAATTATAACATTAAACTAAATTTTTTCTATGGCTTTACGCCCGAATAATAATTACAGAGGAAACAAAAGAGAAGAAGAGCCTTATCGTATTAATCAATTAATACGTGGGGTTGCTGAAGTGAGATTAGTAGGAGAAAATGTGGAACAAGGTGTTTTTGAGTTCTCAAAAGCCATCGCCATTGCCGAATCTCAAGGTTTAGATTTAGTGGAGATATCCCCCAATGCTGCCCCTCCTGTTTGTAAAGTGATTGATTATGCTAAGTTCAAGTATGATCAAAAGAAAAAACAAAAGGAAATCAAAGCAAATGCAACAAAGACGGTTATTAAAGAAATTCGTTTTGGCCCTAATACCGATGAACATGATTTTAACTTTAAGTTAAAACATGCTGTCAATTTCTTAAAAGAAGGTGCAAAAGTGAAAGCCTATGTGCATTTTGTGGGTAGAACCATTGTTTTCAAAGAAAGAGGTGAAATGTTATTATTGAATTTTGCCAAAGGATTAGAAGATGTGGGTAAGCCAGATGATATGCCTAAGTTAGAAGGTAAGAGAATGAGTATCATTTTCTCTCCAAAGGCATTGAAGAAATAATTTCGTATTTTTTATTTAATTCATATGGAATTCAAGGTATTTTATGTACTTTTGCGTTCCAATTTTACATTTAATTTTTACTAGAATGCCAAAAATTAAAACAAACTCTGGAGCGAAAAAACGTTTCAAAGTAACAGGAACAGGCAAAATCAAGCGTAAACACGCTTTTCATAGCCATATCCTAACAAAAAAAACAACTAAACAAAAGCGTAATTTAGTTCACGCAACTTTAGTTTCTCCTTCTGATATGGACCGCGTAAATTTATTATTAGGTCTTTAATTATCAGTTAAGTTATTGTTCAACCAGAAGTAGGGCAAAAAAAGTTTTCGAAAGAAACGCCTCATTTCAAAAAACAAAAATCGTATGCCACGTAGTGTCAACCATGTAGCTTCAAGAGCTAGAAGAAAAAAAATCTTAAAATTAGCCAAAGGCTTTTATGGTCGCGGGAAAAATGTTTGGACCGTTGCCAAAAACAAAGTAGAGAAAGGTTTGCAATATGCATACCGTGATCGTAAAGTAAAGAAAAGAGATTTTCGCGGATTGTGGATCCAACGTATTAACGCTGCTGCACGCCAAGAAGGTTTATCTTACTCAGCTTTTATGGGTAAATTCAACAAGTCAGGAATGACGTTAAATCGTAAGGTTTTAGCCGACTTAGCGATGAATCATCCAGAAGCTTTCAAAGCAGTTTTGAAAAAATTGAGTTAATATCTCTGAAAGTCCCGAATTAATTTCGGGACTTTTTTTTTATACCTATCTTTGCCTAATAATTCATTGAGGCTTTGAAATTCCCCCTTTATTTCGATTATGCTGCAACAACTCCTGTACATCCTGATGTATTGGAAGCGTTGTTGCCTTATTTAAAGGAGAATTTCGGTAATTCTGGGTCATCACACCATCTCTATGGCTGGAAAGCGTCAGAAGCAATCGATGAGGCTAGAAAAATCATTGCTTCATACTTTGGCCTCACTCCTTCTTCCTTGATTTTTACTTCGGGTGCTACTGAATCAACCAATTTAGCTATTCAAGGATTTTTAGACAACAGTGAAAAAGGTCATTTGATCACTTCTAAGATTGAACACAAGGCCGTTTTGGATGTATTTCATAGGTATGAACAATTGGGTTGGGAAGTTACTTATCTAGATCCTGATCCAAATGGTGAAATTCCTGTAGCCAATATTCAATCTTTCATACGTCCTAATACTCGTCTCATTTCATTGATGTGGGTAAATAATGAAATTGGAACTGTATTAGATATAGAGGCTGTCGCTAAACTTAGTGTTGAAAACTCCATTGTTTTTCATTCTGATATGACCCAAGGCCTAGGTAAATTAGAACTTAAAACTCAATTTTTGCCTGATTTAATGTCTTTTTCAGGGCATAAAATGTATGCTCCCAAAGGAATTGGCGCACTTGTCGTTAAAAATCAGTCCATAAAATTATCTCCATTGGTTTTTGGAGGAAAACAAGAACGAGGTTTACGTCCAGGTACACTACCTACCTATTTAATCGTGGCATTCGCTAAGTCATTTCAATTAATTCCTTCTTTTTTAGCTAAACAAGCGCAATATGCGAGTTGGAGAGTACAAATTCTTGAACGACTCAAAAAGGAATTAGAGGATCGAATAGTGATTAATGCGGAAATTGCTACTTGCCTGCCTCAAATTATACACTTTTCTGTCCCTCATGTTGACTGGGAGGAATTGTTTAGGTCTTTATCTAAATTGGCATTATCCAACGGTTCTGCCTGTAATGTAAAATCCCAACTTCCTAGCCATGTGATGATGGCCCTTGGACACCATTCATCGACGGCTTTAGCGAGTATTCGATTATCTTTCGGTCTAGATACCACCCAAGATGAAATAGATTTTGCTTGTCAATATTTGGTTGAACAAATTAAACAAATGTCATAGAAGATGAAGGAATGGGTTCAAATCGTTGAGCAAATAGAGAATCATATCAACCATTCTGAAAAAATGGCTCTCGCTACCGTTATTCAAGTAGAAGGTTCTGCTTATCGTCGGGTTGGTGCACGGATGTTGGTGCTTGAAAATGGAAATTGGTTGGGAAGTATTAGTGGAGGTTGTTTGGAGGGCGATATGCTTAAAAAAGCCCAATTAGCCATGGATTCTCAAACTTATAAAATCGTCACCTATGATACTCGCGAAGAAGATCCTTTTGAATTAGGTATCGGTTTGGGTTGTAATGGAAAGATTGATATTTTGATTAACCCATTTAAGAATGAAATTCAAGCTTTTGCTCAAATTCTCAAAGAGGCTCTACACGCTGAAAAACCTAGCATCATTCAATCTAGCTGGAATTTGACTAATTCTTCCCTATCCGAAGTTTCAATTCTACCATCTCTACCTAATCCAACGGATTCCCCAAGTCTGAGGATCGAAAAGGACTTATACCAATTAACTGAAGTGATATCCCCACAACCGCGTATCTGGATTGTCGGCAATCAATTTGATTCATTGAGTCTCATTCAAATTTGTCATCAATTGGGTTGGAAAATTTTTTGGGTTGGCAATCTGAGCAAAATGAAGGCTGCAGGCAAAGCTCTTTGTGAACAGGTATTTGATTGGTCAGATGAAATACATCTATTTTCCAGTGATTTCATCGTTTTTATGACGCATGACTTTGACCGAGATGTCGAGATGATTAGTCGAATCTATGCTCAATCACCTTTTGCTTATTGGGGAATTTTAGGCCCTAAAACCCGAAAACAAAAATTACTAAAACAATTGAATGAAATGGGGGTTAAAATAGATGATCAACCTATTTCCTCTCCGATTGGACTGGATTTAGGTGCTGAAGGCCCTGAGGAAATTGCTATTTCCATTGTGTCAGAAATTTTAGCATTAAAGAATAATCGATCCGCCCAACCTTTAAAAAATCGAATTAATCCAATTCACACCGAATAAGATGAAACCAATTGACGAATTAAAAAAATCAATTCTCCCTTTACAAAATCAACTTTATCATCACCCGATCAATAGCTACATTAAAACGACTGATCAATTACAAAGATTTATGTCTTTTCACGTTTTCGTTGTTTGGGATTTTATGTCCTTGGTGAAAAAACTCCAACAAGATCTTACCAGTGTGAGTACTCCATGGAAACCAGTAGGTTCACCAAAAACGAGGTTTCTAATCAATGAAATTGTCTTAGGTGAAGAATCGGATGTGGACCAATATGGAAATATTACTAGCCATTTTGAGTTATACTTAAAAGCAATGGCTGAGGTTGGTGCCAATCCGATGAAGGAGTTGGATGAATTAGTCAATTGTCAATCATTGGACGAGGTTTTGACCTATATCCATCAATCTAGTCTTCCTCAAGGGATTCGTCAATTTTTACAATTTACTTTTCAAAGTATTCAACAAAAATCGATAGCTGAAATTGCTGCAATTTTCACCTTTGGAAGAGAAGATTTAATTCCGGGAATGTTTCAGCAAATCGTGGATAATTTACGAAAAGAAGCTCCTGAGAAAATTGAAACCTTGGTCTATTACTTAGATCGGCACATTGAAGTAGACGGTGATCATCATAGTCATTTAGCCTATGAAATGCTGGAATCTCTATGTGGCAATGATTCAGCTAAATGGGAATTAGCACAAGCAGCGGCTATTCAATCCTTGGAATTACGAATTTCTCTTTGGGATTCCATCGTTCAGGCATAAAAAAAAGGTGAGTCGATGTTTCCATCTACTCACCTTTTTTACCTTACCGAGTGAATAAATCTTATTTCACTTCTTCAAAAGCAACATCTTCTGCACCTCCATTGGAATCTGCATTTCCGTCTTGACTAGGATTCGCATCTGCACTTGGATTTTCACCTGCTGCATACATTTCTTGCGAAGCAGCTGTCCAAGCAGCATTTAATTTTTCTAAACCAGCATCAATCGAAGCTAAATCTTGAGAAGCATGTGCCGCTTTTAATTCAGTCAAAGCAGACTCAATCGCTGATTTATTACCTTCCGATAATTTTTCTCCGTATTCTTTCAATTGCTTGTCTGATTGGAAAATCAAAGCATCTGCTTGATTGATTTTTTCTACTTTTTCTTTTTCTATTTTATCTGAAGCTTCATTTGCTTTTGCTTCATTGCGCATTTTTTCAATTTCAGCATCCGTTAATCCGCTAGATGCTTCAATACGAATTTTTTGTTCTTTACCTGTTCCCTTGTCTTTTGCGGAAACGTTCAAAATACCGTTTGCATCGATATCAAATGTTACCTCAATTTGTGGTACACCACGTTGTGCTGGTGGTAAACCATCTAGGTGGAAACGGCCTAAAGAGCGGTTATCTTTTGCCATCGGTCTTTCTCCTTGCAATACATTCAATTCTACCGAAGGCTGATTGTCTGCTGCCGTTGAGAATACTTCTGATTTTCTTGTTGGGATGGTTGTATTCGACTCAATTAATTTAGTAAATACACCGCCCATGGTTTCAATACCCAAAGAAAGTGGAGTTACATCCAATAATAAGACATCTTTCACCTCACCCGTTAATACACCACCTTGAATCGCTGCTCCGATAGCAACTACCTCATCTGGATTTACACCTTTGGAAGGTTTTTTGCCAAAGAATTTTTCTACTTCTTCTTGAATACGTGGAATACGAGTCGAACCTCCTACCAAGATTACTTCATCAATATCAGAGTTGGTATAACCCGCGTTCTTCATTGCTCTTTTGCAAGGCTCTAAGGTACGTTGAATTAAACTATCCGCAATTTGCTCAAATTTTGCACGTGTCAATGATCTAACTAAGTGTTTAGGAATTCCATCAACTGGCATAATATAGGGCAAATTGATTTCCGTAGATGCTCCCGAACTTAATTCGATTTTTGCTTTTTCTGCTGCTTCTTTCAAACGTTGTAAAGCCATTGGGTCTTTACGTAAATCAATGTTTTCATCATTGATAAACTCTTGTGCTAACCAATCAATGATTACTTGATCAAAATCGTCACCACCTAGGTGCGTATCACCATCGGTTGATTTTACTTCAAAAACGCCATCTCCTAACTCTAAAATAGATACGTCAAACGTTCCACCACCTAAGTCGAAAACAGCAATTTTCATATCTTTGCCACCTTTGTCTACTCCATATGCCAAAGCAGCTGCAGTAGGTTCATTGATGATACGTTTTACTTCTAAGCCAGCGATTTGACCCGCTTCTTTCGTTGCTTGACGTTCTGCATCATTAAAATAAGCTGGAACAGTGATAACTGCTTCAGTAACTGTTTGACCCAAATAATCTTCAGCTGTTTGTTTCATCTTGGTTAAGATTTGAGCTGAGATTTCTTGTGGAGTATATAATCTGTCACCAATACGAACACGTGGAGTATCATTGTTTCCTTGTTCGATGTTGTATGAGATGGTTTTTAATTCTGAACTTACCTCTGAGTATTTTTTACCCATGAATCTTTTGACAGACGAGATGGTATTTTGTGGATTAGTTATCGCTTGTCTTTTTGCTGGATCTCCCACTTTACGTTCTCCATTCTCTAAAAATGCTACAATAGATGGAGTTGTTCTTCTACCTTCCGAGTTGGCAATAACAACTGCCTCATTTCCTTCCATTACCGCCACACAAGAGTTGGTGGTTCCTAAGTCGATTCCAATAATTTTTCCCATGATTATTTTTTTAAATTTTGCATTATTCTTACAAGGATAGTGCCAATACATTTGTCAGAATTGATTTCTGCCATATTGTCATAGGAAAAATATTTTTGACTTATTTTACTATCAAAAGTGCATATATGGTTATCTTTGTGCGTCATAAAAATGAAACAAATGTCTAATTCACAAGATTTTACTTGGGTTAATGACCCGGAGCCTCACAGAGCAAGAACAAGGGAGATTATCAAAAAATATCCAGAGGTTAAGAAGTTAATTGGAAAAAATCCTGCTACCATGATTTGGATTATAGCATGTGTGGGCCTTCAATTGGGATTGGCCTATTTCTTGAAAGATTCTTCTTGGTGGTTAATTGTCGCGGTAGCTTGGTTTGTTGGTGCATTTCCTACACATACCTTATTCGTTTGCATACATGAAACGGCCCATAATTTAGTATTTAAGAAAACCTCCTGGAATGTCTTAGCAGGTATCGTGGCTAATTTTCCTTCTTTGATGCCAACAGCTATTTCGTTCAAAAATTATCATTTAAAACACCATGCTTTCCAAGGTGTTCATGAATTGGATGCCGATTTACCAGATTATTGGGAAGCTAAATTGATCAATAATTATTTTATTGGGAAAATGGTTTGGTTGTTTTTATTTCCCTTTTTTCAAGGAATCCGTACTATTCGTTGCATTGAATTAGCCGTTTTTGACCGTTATGTGATCATGAACATTGTTGCACAATTCGCATTTGATGCTTTGGTGGTTTATTTTTGGGGATGGCCAGCATTGGCTTATATGGGATTAAGTTTCTTATTTTCGGTGGGTCTTCATCCGCTAGGTGCTAGATGGATTCAAGAGCATTTTTTAGTTTTAGATAAAAATCAAGAAACGTATAGCTATTATGGTGGATTGAATGGTATCAACATGAATGTGGGTTACCACAATGAACACCACGATATGCCTTCTATTCCTTGGAATAACCTTCCTAAATTAAAGGCAATGGCTCCTGAATTTTATGATAATTTGAAATACCACAGTTCATTCGTGAAATTATTTTTCACTTTCTTGTTTTCTCAAGAAGTCGGACTTTATTCACGAATTGCTAGAAAGGATCGTGGTGGTGTAACTTTGAAAGATGTTTCAACTCCTGATTTAGATTTATTGAAATAAGTTGTAACTCATTATACTTAAAAAAAGGCTGCTCCGTATGGGCAGCCTTTTTTATGGTAAATAAAATTATCAAATAACTGAACTTATTTACCCGTAAATTGCAGGGGGTAAGGGGACTTGGTTCCCCTAAAAAAATCTAATAAAATAAACCAGAATAAAACTTATTTTTTTAATCTACTAATTGATTAATTTCAAAACTGGCTTCAACTCCCTCATTAAATGAGGTTTTCAAAGCCGGCTTTACATTGTTGCTAATTGATTTATCTATTATCGAATACACTATCGAACGCTAAATTCATATTTTTCCATTTATTTTATTTGACAATAATCTCGCTATTTCCATTCACAGAATAAGACTTGTCGTGAATGTTAACTGTTAATTCAGGAATGGATAAATTGTTGATTTGAACACCTTCCCTATTAACAATTACTTCTAAATGATTCTCTCGGAAGTTAATCTTAAATGAATATTCATTCCATTGCTGTGGCAAAAATGGTTTGAAATGCAATTGATTATTTTGTACTGTCATTCCCCCAAATCCTTTCACAATAGACATCCACGTACCCGCCATGCTGGTAATATGACAACCATCTTCTGTATCATTGTTGTAATCATCTAAATCTAGTCTGGCTGCTCTCGTGTAGAATTCATATGATTTATCTTCTTTACCCAATTTCGCAGCTAAAATACTATGTACGCAAGGACTCAAGGAAGATTCATGTACCGTGATGGGCTCATAAAAATTATAATTTCTTTCCAATTCTTCTATCGAAAAATCATTTTCAAAGAAATACATGCCTTGCAAAACATCCGCTTGTTTGATGTAGCATGAACGTAAAATTCGATCCCAGGACCAGTTTTGATTGATCGGTCTTTCACCTTTGGCAATTGAATCCACTGGTGCTATGACTTTATCCAAAAATCCATCTTGCTGTAAGTAAATTCCCAATTTCTCATCTTTCGGAAAATACATTAAATCGATGATTTGTTGAAATTGACTTAATTCAGATTCGGCAAATTGTGTGGATTGTAATTTGGCTTGAAATTCAGATGAATAATTTTCTTGGATTTCTTGGTAAACTTCCATGGTATATTTCAAACACCAAACCGCCAAATAATTCGTGTACCAATTGTTGTTAACATTGTTTTCGTATTCGTTCGGACCTGTCACTCCCAACATCACATATTGTTGTTTGTCTTCAGACCAGTTGACTCGCTGAGCCCAAAAACGAGCAATGCCAAGCAATACCTCCCAACCATATTCCAACAAATGTTTTCGATCACCTGTGTAATCGACATAATCCTTGATGGCATAGGCAATCGCTCCATTTCGGTGAATTTCTTCAAAGGTAATTTCCCATTCGTTGTGACACTCCTCTCCGTTCATGGTGACCATCGGATAAAGCGCTGCACCGTTTTTAAAACCCAATTTACCCGCATTTTCAATCGCACGGCCCAATTGTTTCCAACGGTATATCAATAAATTTTTGGCTACTTTACTAGGTGCGGTAGAAAGGTAAAAAGGTACACAATAAGCTTCCGTGTCCCAATAGGTTGAACCACCATATTTTTCACCTGTAAATCCTTTAGGCCCAATGTTTAAGCGCTCATCTTCTCCTGTGTAGGTTTGATTCAGTTGGAAAATATTGAAACGAATGCCTTGTTGTGCAGCTACATCGCCTTTAATGACGATATCATTAATCGCCCAACGTTCTGCCCAAGCTTCCGCTTGTTCAGTTAACATCGTTGCGAAGCCTTTGGAAGAAATTTTTGCTAAATAAGCCGATAATCTAGTTTCTAATTCAGCAACTGGATGGTTTTCCGAGCTTAAATTGACTGCATACTTAACGAATGTTAAGGTTTGATTTTGCTGGATTTCAACTTCGTATTGTAAGGACGAATATTTTTCTTTGGTTTGTGTTTTAGCAAAAAATGCTTGTTTTTGATCATTAACAAAAATCTCAATTTGTTGGCCTGTGATGACATCAAATCCTGTTTTCTTGGTTTTTGACCAAACAAAAGAGCTGTTTCCTTGAGCACCCACCTTTACTTCTTCCCAAAACTTTTCATCGTAATTGGAATCTTTATTTTTGATATCTCCATCCACAAAAGCGTTTAATTCCACTTTTCCAGAAAAATTCAAAGCTGTAATCGAATATGAATAAGCACCTGATTCATCATCAGCTAAGCTATTCAAGCGAATGGATTCAATGGAAATGGATTTGCCACTGTTCAATGAAATTCGGCAGGTACGTTTGATATGACCTTCTTTCATATTCAACTCGCGGTAAAATTGCTCCACCTTAGAAGTGTTTAAATCAACAACTTCCCCATCAATCACAATTTCTAATCCTACCCAATTGGCCGCATTCAATACTTTAGCAAAATATTCAGGATAACCATTTTTCCACCAACCTACACGTGTTTTGTCAGGATAGTAAACACCTGCTACATAATTTCCTTGTAAACTTTTTCCTGTAAATGTTTCCTCAAATCCTCCTCTTTGACCCATTCGACCATTTCCCAACGAAAAAACAGATTCTGTTATTTCGTTGTAAGCTGGATGAAATTGATCTTCAATAATTTTCCACTCATCATGTTTAAGGTATTGTTTCATTATTGGTTGATAAAAATGGGTTCTACGTTAAGCTTACAAAATTATTAGAATAATATATTTAACTGATTCAGTGCTAAGCTGTTTTTTACAAATCCAGCAATTCTTTGGCATCTATGCCTAGGAAACTGGCAATAACCTTATCTGCACCTATTAAATTTTCCCTTTGACCAATTCCGATGGTCTTCATTCTGCCAGAAATGGCTGCATCTATCCCCGCTTGAGCATCCTCAAAAACCACACAATCTTCAGGCTTTAATTCCAACTCCTCCGCTCCTTTTAAAAACACTTCTGGATCTGGTTTGCTCTTGGTGACTTTATTACCATCGATAATGGCATCAAACCAATGAATTAACTGCGTTTTTTCTAAAATGATTACCGCATTTTTGCTGGCTGATCCCAAGGCAATTTTTAAACCCAATGCTTTGATTTGTTCCAAAAAATCCAAAACGCCGGGAAGAATTTCTTCCGGATTCATGTTGGAAATCAGATCTAAATAATTCTCGTTTTTTTCGATTAGCCAAGCATCTTTGTCTGATTGATTGGCTTCATGATTAGCCCACAATAAAATTTTCTCCAATGATTCAACTCGTGAAACGCCTTTTAATTGTTCATTTTGTTCCTCACTTAATTCAAAATTAAATTTCTTACCCAAGGTTTTCCATGCTTGAAAATGATAGATGGCCGTGTCCACTAATACGCCATCCAAATCGAATAAACATGCTTTATATTTCATAATGATTTAATTAAAATTCGTTTGATTCAGCAAAATTATTATTTTTACGCTTCGCAAAAAAGTAAAATACACAGTGCTAAACTGTTTATTTTGCATTTCTAACATGATTGTAAAAAAAGTAAGTCTCTTTATTAGTTTGTTCCTTTTGGGTTTACCAATCCATTCGTTAAAATCCGCCCAACCTATGTCAAAGCATAACACCGATAAATTTGTTCTGTATCAAATGATGTTTCATTTGTGGGGAAATAAAAATACGCAACTCAAAATGAATGGTTCCGCCGCTGAAAATGGGGTTACCAAATTCAAAGACATTTCTACCAAAGGTTTAAAAGCCTTAAAAAAGAAAGGCATTACACATATATATGCTACGGGTTTATTGGAACATGCCACGATGGAGGATATGAGTGCCTATGGTTCTCCGTTGGATCATCCTGATGTTGTGAAAGGCCGTTGTGGATCGCCTTTTGCCATCAAGGATTATTATGATGTTAATCCGTTTTTTGCCGATCAACCCAATAATCGTTTGGAAGAATTTGATCAAATGTTGCAACGCATTCACCAAGAAAAATTGCAATTGGTCATCGATTTTGTACCCAACCATTTGGCTCGCCAGTATCATTCGGATAAAATGCCTGCTGGAGTAAGTGATTTTGGTGCCAATGACAAAAAAGATCAGGCATTCGATGTGAATAATAATTTTTATTATTTGCCTGGGACTCAATTTAGCATACCGAATGGTGTCGATTCTCCAGTTAAATCGACTATAGCATACACCGAAATACCAGCCAAAGTAAGTGGAAACAATGTCTTTTCTGCTCAGCCTTCCATCAATGATTGGTTTGAGACGGTGAAATTAAATTACGGCATCGATTTCCAAAATCACCAACAAAGTCATTTTGAATCCGTTCCTGATACGTGGAAAAAAATGTTGGAGGTACTTAGTTACTGGACTTCCAAAGGTGTAGATGGTTTCCGTTGTGATATGGCTGAAATGGTTCCAGTCGAATTTTGGGCGTATGCCATTCCTAAAATCAAGGCCCAAAATTCCAAGGTTATTTTCATCGCTGAAATTTATCAACCCAATTTGTACAAAGATTATATTTTCAAAGGTGGCTTCGATTATTTATATGATAAAGTGGGCCTATACGACGGTTTACGCCGTTTAATGGAACTTAAACCGGAATCTACAACCAAGGATATTACCCGAGTTTGGCAAAAAGAATCAGGCGATTTTGCTAATCATATGTTGCGTTTTCTAGAAAATCACGATGAACATCGTTTGAATACTCCTGCCTTCGCGGGACATAATTTTTGGTCAACTATTCCAGCCATGGTGGTAACTGCAGCCATGCACGATGGACCCATGATGTTGTATTTTGGACAAGAATTTGGTGAAAAAGCACAAGACAAGGAAGGCTTTAATCAAGCCGATGACCGTACTTCCATGTTCGATTTTTGGGCGGTGAATACGCATCAACGCTGGTTTAATGAGGGAAAATTTGATGGTGGTCAATTGACGAACAATGAAAAAACGATTGATCAATTTTACACAGATTTAATGACTTTTGTCCAAAAAAATAAAGCGATTAGTTCTGGACGTTTTTTTGATTTACAATACGCTCAAAATCCTTCCTACCCGGAAAATAAAATCTATTCTTTTTTAAGATATACCGAAAAGGAGCAATATTTAATTGTTTGTAGCTTTGAACCCAAAGAAACCCGACAATTGGATATCCAAATTCCAAGTTTAGCTTTGGACATGATGGGGATTTCCTCCTACCAATTAAGCGAAACGAAATATTTTGTTTCGCCAGATGCCCCAGATCAAGCTTCAGTGAACCAACATAGCATTACCATTCCTGCCAACAGTGCCTTAATTTTTAAATTAACAAAACCATGAAAAAATTTCAAAAACCTCATTTATCACTAGGTCAAATATTCAACATGAGCCTAGGATTTTTGGGCATTCAATTTGGCTTTGCTTTGCAAAACGGGAACGCCTCTCGTATCCTACAAAGTTTTGGAGCCGATCTGGAACAATTATCGTGGTTTTGGTTAGCCGCGCCTTTAACAGGTATGATCATTCAACCGATCATCGGTTTTTATTCCGATCGAACTTGGAATTTTATTGGTAGAAGAAAACCTTTTTTCTTGTCAGGTGCCATTTTAGCGGCTTCTGCCCTTTTGTTTTTTCCTCATTCCGGTGCTTTAGCTAGTTTTCTGCCTCCGATTTTCGTCGGTGCTGGAATTCTTATGATGATGGATGCTTCTTTCAATGTCGCCATGGAGCCTTTCAGAGCTTTGGTGGCAGATAATTTACCCGAAGAACAAAATACATTGGGCTTTTCAATCCAAACCTTTCTAATAGGAATTGGTGCGGTTTTGGGTTCTTGGTTGCCCTATATTTTAGGTAATTATTTTGGATTGTCGATTGAAGCCGCAGCTGGTGAAATCCCTGAAAATGTTAAGTATTCCTTTTATGTAGGTGCTGCGGTGTTTATCATCGCTATTTTATGGACGATTTTAACCACCAAAGAATATTCGCCTAGCGAACGTCATGAGATGGGTTTTGTGGAAGACAATTCTTCTGATACCTTACTTTCCGTATTTACTTATATCAAAGAAATGCCAAGCACCATGCGTCAATTGGGTTTGGTGCAATTTTTCTCTTGGTTTGCCCTATTTTCCATGTGGGTTTTTAGTACACCGGCTATTGCTAGCCATGTGTACGGTTTATCTCAAGAAGATCATAGTTCCACCGTTTATCAACAAGCTGGAAACTGGGTGGGAATTATTTTTGGGGTTTACAATGGCGTTTCAGCCATTTATGCCATTTTCTTGCCGAAAATTGCTGCTAAATTGGGCAACAAACAAACCCATGCATTTTCATTGGTAGCTGGTGGTTTGGGATTAATTTCCATTTATTTCATTTCAGATCCCAATTGGTTAATTGCGAGCATGGTGGGTGTCGGAATGGCTTGGGCAAGTATTTTGGCCATGCCTTATGCGATTTTGGCAGGTTCTATTCCTTTGAATAAAATGGGTGTTTACATGGGAATTTTCAATTTCTTCATCACCTTCCCTCAAATTGTCAATGGTATCATTGGTGGACCGATTGTCAAACATTTTTATGATGGACAAGCCATTTATGCCATCGTTGTAGCGGGTGTCTTCTTTATCTTAGGTGCCATCAGCGTTTTAGGTATCAAAGAAAGTAAATCCATTCAATGAACATAAGCTTGCGTATCATTTTCGTTGGCTTGTTGATTTCCGTTTCTGTTGGACTGAAGGCTCAATCTTTGATTAATAAGGATTTGAGCGAAACCATTCGTTTGGCGCATCAACAAAACAATCATTTAATCATTGCGGAATCGTTTCTTCAAAGACCTTACAAGGCTTTTGCTTTGTCTACCGAAAATCCTGAGAAATTGGTGGTGGATTTTACGGGTTTCGATTGCGTTACTTTTTTGGAAAATGTCATTTCCTTGTATATTTCCCAAGGTAAAGATGAGCTTTTCTTGCATTCTTTGAGGAATTTACGCTATGCAAATGCCGACACGATCAGCTATGAATCACGAAACCATTATTTTACCTCAGCCGTCAAGAAGCTCAAACAACAACAATTTTTAACCGAGATTTCGACCCAAGAAAGTCGGGCTGTTAAAAAGAATTTTTCTTTGCTTTCTCAATTTCTTAGCGGCAAAGGCAAAAAAATCGATGTGGAAACCATTCGTCAGACAGAATTACAATTATCCAGAGATAGCCTACAATACATTCCTAGCCAAGCAGTCGCTAACGTGAAAAAACAATTTCAATCAGGCGATTTGGTCGTTTTTGTTAGCAAAAAAAATAACTTGGATTGTCAGCATGTTGGATTTCTAAGCCTAATCCGAGGAGAAATCCATATCCTGCATGCTTCTCAAGAAAGTAAAAAAGTCATCGTTTCAGAAAAATCTTTGGTCCATTATCTGAAAACGCATCCCAATTTTCTCGGTATTCAAGTTTTTAGACCTAATTTTAACCATGAAAAAATATAATTTTGATCAAGTCATTGATCGTAAAAATACACATAGTTTTAAATGGGATAATACCACTTATCCAGAACAAATGATTCCCATGCCAGTCGCTGACATGGATTTTCAAGTTGCCGATGAAATTTTAGAAGTATTGGATTCCATCACTCAGCATGGAGTTTTAGGTTATTCCATTGTCCCCGAAATTTTAAAAATAGAAGCACAAAAGAAGTTGAAATCTGATTACCAATGGGAAACAGAATTAGAATGGCAGGTGTGGATTCCGGGTATCGTTCCGGGCATCACGGCTGCTTGTGCGGCTTTTTGTGAAGAGAATCAAGGTATACTAACAGCTGTTCCGGTGTATCATCCTTTTCATTTGGTGTCAGGTTGGGTCAATAAACCTTTGTTGACTTTCCCGATGGTGGAACAAGCTGGCCGTTGGACCTATGATTTTGAGGCCTTTGAAAACGAATTGAAGAAAAATCCAGGCGTCTTTTTATTTTGTAATCCACATAATCCAGGCGGAACGGTATTTAATCAAGCTGAAATCGATCGAATTGTGGAATTGTGTCAACAATACAATTGCACGATTATTTCAGATGAAATTCATGCTGATTTACGTATCCATCCTCAATCTGACCACATTTGCATCGGGAAATCCCTTTCCAGCTCCACTCCTGCCATTAGTTTTTTTGCCACCAGCAAGGCTTTTAATACAGCTGGTTTAGGTGGTGCTGTGGCTATTATTCCAGATGCCGCAACACGAAACGCTTTTGTTAAACAAACGTTTGGATTTTTTCCCATGCTTTCTAGGCACAGCATCGATGTGATGATCACCACACTCCAACACGGCCAAAATTGGTTGAATCAATTATTGCCTTATTTAACTCAAAACCATGATGTACTTTGTAATCGAGTGAATTCGATGAAGGGTTTGAAAATGTTGCCTTTGGAAGCCACTTATTTGGCTTGGATTGAATACGACGATGAGCTTTTAGGCGATTTTCAAACCAAATTATTTCAAAAGGGTTTACATGTGTTAAGAGGCGAACAATTCAAAGGAAAGAATTTTATCCGATTGAATTTTGCTTGTCCACAATCCATTTTGGAAAATGCCATTCAAATCATTCAGCAAACCGTAGATGAAAATTCTTAAAACCATCTCTTTTTTTGCGATTTTAATCTTTCTGTCTGGAATCCTTTTTTGGGTATTCCAATGGGAAAAAACAGAAGGCGAAAATCCGATTAACGAGAATGATTTTCAGAAAATCATGGGTCAAACCCAACCCATGCGTGAAAAAGAGCCTTTGGATTCATTTCAAGTCCTAAAAACGGTGTACACCGATTTGGAAGCATCCATGAGGCAAGAAAAGGAAAATGTGGTCTTTCGTTTGGAACGAAACAATGTCAAATTGTTTGAAAAAATCATACCAAAGGCTCAAATTCGTCAAATCATGAGTTCTGATTTGAATGGAGATGAATTTCCGGAATTTTGGCTGAGTGTACATTTGGGTAAAAAAGTCCAAATATATGCTTTTGAATACGTGAAAGCTCAAATGAAAGCATTGCGTTTCCCACGGTTAATGGGACGGCAATCTTTCGGTTATGCCGGAAATGATTCCCTATTTTTGGAGAAAAACTATTTGGTTAGAAAATTTAGCTTTCATCATGATTCTTTTTCTGATATTTTTAATGGGAAAAGGTCATGTTTTTATACATTTGGGAAAGACCAGAGCTTTACATTACTAAGAACTTTAGACTATGAAAAATAATACAGATATGAAATTACGTTCACAACAATGGTTTGGTAAAACAGGAAAAGATGGATTTATTTACCGAGCTTGGATGAAAAACCAAGGAATTCCCGATGATTACTTTCAGGGAAAACCTGTCATTGGGATTTGCAATACTTGGTCCGAATTAACTCCTTGCAACGGTCATTTTAGAGAATTAGCCGAATTTGTGAAAAAAGGAATCATTGAAGCGGGCGGTTTTCCAGTGGAATTTCCGGTGATGTCGTTGGGAGAAACCTTGATTAAACCTACCGCGATGTTGTACCGTAACTTGGCGAGTATGGACGTAGAAGAATCCATTCGTGCCAATCCTATCGATGGTGTGGTGTTGATGTGCGGATGCGATAAAACAACTCCTTCCCTAGTGATGGGTGCTTGCAGCGTGGATTTACCTACTTTGGTGATTTCTGGCGGCCCGATGATGAAAGGGAAATTCAAAGGCAAAGAAATTGGAACCTCAGACGTTTGGCGTTTTGCGGAAGCCTATAAATTGGGCGAATTGACGCAATCGGAATTCATTGAAGCAGAAGCGTGTATGGCTCGTACTCCGGGTCACTGTGCCGTAATGGGCACCGCCTCTACCATGGCGACCATGGTGGAAGCATTGGGATTAAGTTTACCTCAAAATGCGGCCATTCCAGCAGCGGATGTAAGAAGAAAAGTATTGGCTCAACATTCCGGTAGAAGAATTGTGGAAATGGTCCAAGAGGATATGAAATTGTCGCAAGTGTTGAAACGCGAAGCTTTTGAAAATGCGATACGTGTTAATGCAGCCACAGGAGGTTCCACCAATTTCGTGATCCATTTATTGGCCATTGCTGGTCGAATTGGAGTGGATTTGCATTTGGATGATTTTGATAAATTTTCTAAAAATATTCCTTTATTGGCCAATATTCAGCCATCTGGCGAGCATTTCATGGAAGATTTGTACTATGCAGGTGGTTTGCCGGCTTTGATGAATCAAATGAAGGAACATCTTCATACTTCCATTATTACCGTGAATGGTAAAACCGTGGGAGAAAATATTGACAATACGCCAATTTACGATTCCAACATCATTTCCACCATTGATGCACCTTTTAAAAAGGATTCCGGAATTTCAGTAGTCAAAGGAAATTTAGCGCCGAACGGTGCGGTGGTGAAACCATCTGCAGCTTCTCCAGAATTATTCAATCACCGAGGAAAAGCGGTGGTTTTTGAAAATATTGAAGATTATCACGCAAGAATTGATACGCCTGAATTGGACATTGATGAAAATTCAGTCATGGTATTGAAAAATGTCGGTCCAAAAGGATACCCAGGCATGGCCGAAGTGGGCAATATGGGAATTCCGAAAAAACTCTTGGAAAAAGGCGTCAAAGACATGGTGCGTATTTCCGATGGCCGTATGAGCGGAACAGGATTTGGAACCGTTATTTTACACGTTTCTCCCGAATCAGCTGCTGGCGGACCATTGAACTGGGTTCAAAATGGCGATTACATTGCGCTTGATTTGGAAAATAGAAGCATCAACTGGGAAGTGAGCGAGGAAGAATTAGCAGCAAGAAAAGCGAATCATCCTTTGGTGAAACCAACCATGGACCGTGGGTATGTGAGTTTATTCATCGAACATGTGGAGCAAGCAGATCAAGGCGCTGATTTCGATTTCTTAAAAGGTGGTTCAGGTTCTGTGGTTACCAGAGATTCACATTAATCCCAAGCTAAATGTTCAAGTTTATTGTAACAGGTGCATCACAAGGTATTGGTTTTGAGATAGTTAAATCTATTTTAGCCAAAGGCGATTTTGTTATATTCAATGACATTGACCCTGAACAAACTAGTAAAGCCGAGCAGACCTTGGACGCATTGGGCTACACAAATTATGTGAGCTTGGTAGAAGATTCTGCTTCTGAAAGTTTTCTTTCTCAGTTGGAAACCTTGATAGAACAAACTCCTGGCACCTTGGCAGGCGGCGTATGCAATGCGGGAATCACCACTTTTGGCGATTTCTGGACGTATTCCCGAGCATCCATGGATGAAATTCTGCGAATCAATATCAAAGGAACTTTTTTCTTGATTCAATTGCTGGCGAAAAAATTAAAAGAGCAACAATTGCCCGGAAGTATCGTATTAACTTCCTCCGTCACGGGACACATCGCTCATCCTGATTTGGCCGTTTATGGAATGACGAAGGCAGCTTTGAATCAATTAGCCAAAAATTTAGTCATCGATTTATCGCCTGCACAAATCCGTATCAATACGATTTCACCAGGTGCTACCTTGACAGAAAGAACCCTTTCTGATCAAAATTACCACCAAGTTTGGTCCAACATCACTCCCATGGGTAAACCAGCCAGCGTGGAGGACATTGCCCAAGCTGCCATGTTTTTCCTATCTGATCAATCCAAACACATCACCGGCCAATTTTTAGTCATCGATGGCGGTTGGACCTCGGTGGGTATTCCTCCCTATTAATGTAATAAGCCATGTTTTTATTTGATGCACATTTGGACCTGAGCATGAATGCGATGGAGTGGAACCGAGATTTGAGATCTTCTTTGGAAGAAATCAATGAACGAGAAAAAGGAATGACCGACAAACCTGACCGTGGCAATGCGACCATTTCTTTGGACGAATTGCGCAAAGGCAATATAGGCATGGTCGTTGCCACGCAAATAGCCCGTTATGTCGCCAAAGGATCCGATTTACCCGGATGGCATTCTCCAGAGCAAGCGTGGGCACAAACCCAAGCGCAGTTGGCCTATTACAAAAGTTTGGAATATTGGGGCGACCTATCTCCTATCCGAAATACGGTGGAATTAGAGGCGCATTTGGATTATTGGAAACAGACCACAGATGTCAAAAAGAAAATTGGCTATGTATTGAGTTTAGAAGGTGCGGATTCTATTTTGAGCATGGAGCATTTGGAAATGGCTTATGCCAATGGCTTAAGGGCTGTGGGACCAGCGCATTATGGACCAGGCAGGTATGCGCAAGGCACGAATGCCAGTGGTGGATTGGGAATGATGGGCAGGGAATTGGTGCAAAAAATGGAGCAATTGAACATCATATTGGATGCTACGCATTTGTGTGATGAAAGCTTTTGGGAAGCCTTGGAACACAACCATGGGCCAGTTTGGGCGAGTCACCAAAATGCAAGAGCCTTGGTCAACCACAACCGCCAATTTTCCGACGAGCAATTCAAAGTCCTCATAGAGCGCAAAGCCGTGATAGGCATGCCTTTAGACGCCTGGATGATGGTACCCAATTGGGAAAGAGGTAAATCTACTCCAGTAAGCATGAACGTAAGTCTAAATACCATGATTGACCACTTGGATCACATTTGCCAATTGGCCGGCAACGCCCAGCACGTAGGCCTTGGAACCGATTTAGACGGCGGTTTTGGAACAGAACAATGTCCCCAAGACCTCAAAACCATTGCTGATTTGCAGAAAATCCCTGATTTATTGTCCGATAGAGGATATTCAGATACGGATATTGAAGGAATTTGTCATGGGAATTTTTTGGGGTTTTTGAGGAGGGTTTGGAAGTAGAAGATTAAAAATTAAGAATTTATAGATATTGTTGACCGAGGCTCTCTAGGTTACTCATTTGAAGAAAAATCTAAATATTTTATATTTTCTCTTTTCTCTTTTCTCTCTCCTCTTTTCTCATTTAACACAAAGGACACGGAGGGATTACATTATATCATTTTCCAAATTTTTAAATTCGTTTTCAATTTCCTCAATAGTAGGTAAACTACTTTTTAAGTTTTCTGGAAGATTTTCAGTAATTTGAAATTCACTCACTCCCATCGGTTTATCAATATCTCTCAATGCAAATTCTGCTTCAATATTATTTTTGTCTCTGCAAAGCAAAATTCCAATGGTAGCCTTATCATCGGATTGTTTGAGCAAAGTATCCACAGCCGATAAGTAAAAATTGAGCTTACCTGCATATTCAGGTATAAACTTGGTATTTTTCAATTCGATTACCACATAACATTTTAGTTTAATGTGATAGAAAAGCAAATCAATATAATAATCATTGCCGGCTATTGCCAAATGATATTGCTGACCGACAAAAGCAAAACCTTTCCCTAGTTCTAATAAAAATTTAGTGATGTGTTCAACCAATTGTTTCTCAATGTCTCTTTCTCGAAAATCTGCTGCAAACGTCATAAAATCAAAGATGTATGGATCCTTGAGTGTTTGCTGAGCTAAATCAGATAAAGGCTCGGGTAATGTATTTTTGAAATTTGAAATAGCTTTGCCGTTTCTTTTATACAAATCGGTTTTTATTTGTAAGGCTAAACTATCTCTACTCCAGTTATTTTCTAAAGTTTGATTGATATAAAAATAAGCTTCTTTTATATCTTTTATTTTAGTAATAAGTATTTTAATATGGCCCCATGGCATTTTAAATACGGGGTGTTGCTTTATTGCGTCCCCTATTTGGGGATGAACTAATAAATAGTTCACATTTTGTGAACCAATTGTATATCCTTCTATTTCGTTCACAGCTTGTGAACTAAAATATTCAAAGAATAGTTTGCAGGTTTTTAAATTTGAAACAGAAAATCCTTTCATATCTGGAAATTCATCTTTTAAATCCTTAGAAAGTGTTTCTAAAAATTTTGTCCCCCAAGCTGTTTGTTTCTCTGAAATAATTTTCCCCAATTCCCAATAAAACAGGATAAGTTCGGTATTAACAGCCATAGCAGCTTTTATCTGAACCGAACGAATTTTGCTTTTCAATTCGATAAGCCATTTCTTATACGTGGCATCACTTAGATTCATGGTTTTTCTATTAGTGGATAATTAAAATTTAAATCTTATTCGATTTAAAATATTTTTAAATATTTTCAAAATTTAAAACTGATAATCGATTTTTTAGGCATTTTCGTAAAAAGGTATTAGGTAAAAGGTAATAGGTAAAAGAGAAAGGAGAAGAGAGAGAAAACTTGGTGATCTTTGTGTTAGAATAAAAGTTTTTAACACAAAGGTCACGGAGAAGAGAAAAAAGACCTATTCGTCTAATCTTTCATCCAATGTAAAATCTTCCACATCCAGAATCCGAAGCGCGGAAAAGTTAGGGTGCAAGGTATGAATGACCATATTAGATTCTTTAGGCACCAGGATGGAAGGAACTTGAAGGCATAACGTTTTTTTGGATTGATACCACGTGCTACCCAATTTTTGATGTTGCAGGTAATTTTCGAAGTTGTTTTTAAGGGCAATATTGCTTGGTACTATTTCGACAGAAAAGTATTCATCAGGCAATTCAATCACCATACATTTATAGCGCTCTTTGGGCATTTCCATATTTCGGTGAGCTAACAATTCCAAAACGGCCAAAGACCTAGACATACTCGTGTATAACACCCATTGATTGGCTTCATTCCAACGATTTTGGCGACCCGAAGCCATTAATTGACCAGAAAACCTTTCAGCACAAATACGGTAGACTATCATTTGGCTTAGACATTATCACCGTACTCCATCCCAGTTAAGCGGTCATCTATCAAGCGAATACCGCTGACCGATTTCAAAAAATGGCTGGGTTTTTTATTGAAGAGCAAAAGATTTTCTTTGAACAGCCAATTTTCAAACGATTGGCTTGAACCAAAAACCGCATTACCGTGCTGAAAGAGAGAAATGAGCATCACGATATGTTCTTTGAGCGAAAAGCTGATGGATTGTTGCGTGTTTTTATAGGTCCGAAAAGTCTTCACACTTACATCTAGGCAATCAGACAACAATTCATCTGTTAGCAAGGAAGATTCTTTCAGTACATTCACATAGCTAGAATTCATATCCACATCTTCCAAAAATTGCAAGACTTCTACCTCAGAATTGGCATAAGGAGCTGGATGATTGAAGGCCTTTCCCATGGTTATAATTGATTAGTTATTCCACAAAAATAGGAAATTTTACTTTCAATAACAGGAAATTTTATCAGTAAATTGATAATTTTAAAAAATACGATTTTAGAAAAAAAATCTGTTACCGTTTTGGCTTCGACTCCGCTCCTCCAACGCTCCTCTCTCTTCTCTCTTCTATCTTCTCTCTCTTCTTTTCTCATTTAACACAAAGGACACGGAGGGATTACATTATTTCATTTTCCAAATTTTTAAATTCGTTTTCAATTTCTTCAATAGTAGGTAAACTACTTTTTAAGTTTTCTGGAAGATTTTCAGTAATTTGAAATTCACTCACTCCCATCGGCTTATCTATATCTCTCAATGCAAATTCTGCTTCAATATTATTTTTGTCTCTTCAAAGCAAAATTCCAATGGTAGCCTTATCATCGGATTGTTTGAGCAAAGTATCCACAGCCGATAAGTAAAAATTGAGCTTACCTGCATATTCAGGTATAAACTTGGTGTTTTTCAATTCGATTACCACATAACATTTTAGTTTAATGTGATAGAAGAGCAAATCAATATAATAGTCATTGCCGGCTATTCCTAAATGATATTGCTGACCGACAAAAGCAAAACCTTTCCCTAGTTCTAACAAAAATTTAGTAATGTGTTCTACCAATTGTTTCTCAATGTCTCTTTCTCGAAAATCTGCTGCAAACGTCATAAAATCAAAGATATATGGATCTTTAAGTGTTTGCTGAGCTAAATCAGATAATGGCTCGGGTAATGTATTTTTGAAATTTGAAATAGCTTTGCCGTTTCTTTTATATAAATCGTTTTTTATTTGTAAGGCTAAACTATCTCTACTCCAATTATTTTCAATTGTTTTTTGAATATAAAAATGAGCTTCCTCTAGATTTTTAGATTTAGTAAAAATAAGAATATTATGTCCCCAAGGGATCTGCAAAATGGACTGAAAACCCGAACCTAAATCACTAATTGTACCATTTATATGGGCTAAGTGAAGAGAATTTGCAACAGGTTGTTGCAAATTTGAAAAAGAATAGAATTGATAAAATTGCCTACAAAATGCCAAATTTCGAACAGATAAACCTTTCATCTCTTTGAATTCTTCCTGCAAATCTTTTGAAAGCTGAGGAATAAAACCTGTTCCATAAGCTGTTTGGCGTTCACATATCATTCCTCCAAGTTCCCAATAAAATTCTATCAAAGCCGAATTAACAGCCATAGCAGCTTTTATCTGAACCGAACGTATTTTACTTTTCAATTCGATAAGCCATTTCTTATACGTGGCATCACTTAAGTTCATTTTCTTTCTATTAGTGGGTGATTAAAATTTAAATCTTATTCGATTTAAAAAAATTAAAATTATCCGCAAAATTTAAAACTGATAATCGATTTTTTAGGCATTTACGGGAAAAGGTATTAGTTAAAAGGTACTAGGTAAAAGAGAAGAGAGCGAAACCTTGGTGATCTTCTTGTTAAATAAAAGTTTTTAACACTAAGGACACGGAGAGATATTCATAATCCATAACTCATAATTCATAATTCATAATTAATTCCTCTCTGACCCTATTTGACACAACAATTCTCTTCCTTTGTGGCTTCCAACTTTTAGACAACATGAAAGAGCAAATCAATCAATTAAAAACAGCCATTCAAGAAGGTAATTTCCCAAGTGACTTTGAGCATTTTGGCGGTGCGGAATTAATTATCACGGATGATATTGCCAGAAAAGGCCATCCGGGAGACACCATCGTTTTCAGCGAACATGCGGGAGCATTGAGTTGGTTAACCATGGAATTGGCTAAAATTTTCGATCAGCACATCAATTACTTGAACAAATATGTTTTCTACCCTGAATTGGGAAAATGCATGAATGAAAAACTAACCAAGTATGAGCATCTTAGCGAATTCCTTTTGGCCGTAGTGGATTATGCAGAAAGTGAATTAATCCAAAAAGTGGAACCCCAAAAAATCAGATTAACGCTTGAGCAACGCCAAGAGATAATGACCTACCCAGATTACTGGCGACCAACCCTTCAAAAAGCCGCAGAACGTGGAGAATCCATCAAAGAAACCTATGAGGACTTGAAGGATTTGGAGGCGTTTATGTAGTGGGCTGATTTTTCACACTTAAGTAAATTAAGTATTATAAAAATTAATGAAAACTATTTTGCGAAAATTGAATTTTATTGACTTCAAAATTGAAAGAATATTCATTTAAATCTAAATTTTCAAATAGGTAACCTCACACGATTTACATTTTCTTCTTACCTGTTCAAGTGCTGCCACATTAAATCTACCTTCAATTTTCTCATATATATCTAACCCTCTACCCAAAGTAATTTTCCAACCATTATTTGATGCTATAAACCGGTCATGATTATTTTCAAACTTAAAAAATAAGTTAATGCCTAGGTCTATCAAATTTTCTTGCAATTCTTCAAAATACGCCCCTGATTCTGTAATAAATTCTTCGGAATTCCAGGTAATAATTTCTAAATCTATTTCATGTTCTGGCTCTTTGTTATTCGCAACCATTAAGCAAAATTCCAATAAGTTTTTAAATTGATAAGGAAGGCGAATATATGGATCTTGTAACGTTATTTTTGTCGCACCTTTTAAGTAGTCACCAAAAAGCTTTTTATAGGAAATACCTGTTTGGTTATCTTTTAAAATAACTTGATGAGGTTTTAAATCCAATACTGATTTTTTCATTTCAGATGAATGAACATCTGTTTCTTCTAATTCTTTTGTATTTTCAACAGCCGCAAAATAATTTTGCTTTTCCAAGGTTTCAGGTGCAAATTCCTGACCACTAGACAATACACGATATTTAAATTCTACTGGTTCAGACCTAAATGTTTCATCAATAATATATAATTGATCCTTTACTCTTTTTCTACCTTCAATACAAAAATCAAGGAGCTCAATTATTTCAGCTTCTGATAATTCTTGATGAGGGTATATCAATTTAACCATTCCTGAAAATGATTTTCTAATGGCAACTCTATCTCTGGATGTCAAAGATCCGTCTAATGATATTTTACTGTCAAGGATTGGAGAGAAATCAGACTTTCTTAATTCTCGCAATAATTCAGCAAGGTAATCGACAATAAAACCATACTCTTTTGAGAATACAGCACTTTTCAAAATACGCACTTCCCATCCAGGAATATACATGTGTATCCGATCTAAGAAAGCACCTTTTATGTATCCTTCAGGAATTGATTCAAAAAGGTGTGAATTTTTAAGCATATAGGGCACATTGTGTTTTGTGTTCCCTACAAATGCCATTGAAGCTGTTGCTTGATAAGTTTCTTTCCCTCTATTGAAACTTTGGTTAGCCATGAAGTTTTGCATGATCTTTACCAAGTCGCCGTCCGTTTTTTTACCGCCTTTCTCTTGCTCAAATTCATCTAACGCAACAACATCCCAATAACCTACCAAACCTATCTTGTTTCCTGTATTATTAACGAATAACCTTGCTTTAGAGACATCACCACCAGACACCAAAACTCCGTGCGGAGATAATTCTGAAAATATGTGCGATTTTCCCGTTCCTTTTGGCCCAAGTTCGATGAAATTATAATTGTTTTCTACATGCGGAATCAGTCTTGAAAGTTGAATGAATTTGTCACGCTTACTGAAGTACTCAGGGTTTAATCCAATACTGTGCATCAATAAATCAATCCATTCATCTGATGTAAATTCCTTACGTAGTTCGATATATTCCTCTAAATCAACATTAGATACTTGAATAGGCTTTAAATCAGTAATTACCCATCTAACAGCAATCCCATCCTCATGGGAAAATCCCATTTCAATAATTGACCAAACTCCACCACCGCTTAATAACTTTTTGTTAGCGTTAACAATAGCATCTGAAATTGGAACTTTTGTTAGTCCCATGTTGGCAAATTCTGCCTCGTAAATATTTGCTCTGTCATTCAGCGAAACATTAATCTTATCAATGATTTTATAACTTCCTGTACTTCTAATTTTGTTTTTTACAATTTCAGAATCTGAACGATGAACATAATTATCACGAATTACATTCCTGACTTTTTCGATGCCTGCTTGAATTACAGCTTCATCATCTATCGCACAGTACTGCCCTAGTAGATACTCTAAAACGTACATTGGCACGGGATTACTACCTTTAACTAAAGCAGTTAAATCTTTCCTAACTACTTTTCCTTCAAAATGATGAATTATTTTCTCTTTTAATGTCATTAGAAATCGGATTGAATAAGTGTATTGTTTTGAACTCGTTCTTCAATAATTGGATTTAATCTATCTTCCAAATCGAATACTTTAAGTTTTAGGAAAGCATTTTTTGGAGTGTCTGAAGCTAAGGTCAATTCAATTCTTAAGGCTCTTTCACTTGGTGAATCCGAAGTTGAATTAAGAGTTGAAATTATTTCATTACTTACCAAAATATTATTGTTGTACAATCCAGTGGAAATGTTGACCTCTTTTTCCATCCTAGACACTTTGGTTTCTTGTAAAAGATTTAATCGTAATATATTAGAAACCACTTTTAAATCACCTTTGTTAATTAAAGATGGTTTCACTTTAGTGACTACTTCTTCCCTTTTTCTGGAACTTTCAATGACTGGAACAACGACCTCTTGTAAACTTCCTCCACCATGCACAAACTGATGCCCAACGCCTTGTTTTCTGTATCTATTTACGGAATAAGGAATTGTGACAAATACATCGTCATTAAACGCAGTTGTTTTAGAAAGTGGTACAGAATATCCTAATGATTGTTGAGATTTGGATGAGGTAATGAAGTATCTATTGTGAGAAGTCATCGGATTTGGATCTGATATGGATTCAAGATCTTTATCTTCAATTTCTCTATCATTATACAAAAAACCGTGATCTGCGGTGATGATAACTTTTGCTACATTGTAACTTCCATGTAATTTTTTTACTAACCGTTTTATTTCATCTATAGCATCAATTACTACATCAAATGTTCTTCTTTCAGAAGCTCTTTTATCTCCTGTAGAGTCAATAATATCATGATATAAATAGACAATTGAGTTTTTAAATATTTCTCTGTTTTTTTCTTGTGAGTTACTACTTATTTCGGAAAATTGAACCGCCAAAGAATCTGACTTAAACCTTCTTAGGATTTGATTTCTATTAGGTAAACCTTCTGTTGAGATTGTTGAAATACTGATATCGCCATTATTATAAACAAGATCGCCAAGAGGTAATAATTGAGCCATTCCGATATTTGTTTTTGACGGAATAGAGGCAATCATATATTTCATTTTAGCAGTATTATTAGCATCACTGTGGAGTTCTGATAGTAATTCATGAGCAACTTCATAACGCAGCGCATCTGAAATAAAAACAACTACTTTTTGATTTAATGGTTCTATTTCGGTTTTGAAAAAATCAAATTGCTTGGCAACTGGAATTTTAGTATAATCAAAATCAAACTGGTTCAAACATTTTAGCCACTCTCTGTTTAATTTATCTGTATGCTCTTCATAACAATTATTCAAAGCCAGGTGCAAATCATCCAATGGAATAGTTACAGGCAATTCAGAGTAATCAATCAATTTATAAGCTTTTATAGCTTTACGGTAAAATGAATCAATAAAGTATAATTCTTCTGAATAGGCTTTTAGGTAATCCTCTGGTTTATTTAAAATATAGCTTGAAATTCCATTAACCATTTGATGAAGTTTCGCCATATATGTCAAATACTTCAAGAAATTCTGTATTCCTTCATCCAATGTTTGCTGCATGCTAATGTTATCCAATTTTTTGATAACTGCTTCAGGTGCGTCCTTGATTTGGTTCTGTAAAATGTTTATAACGGCCCAAATCATTGATGGACTAAATTCAGCAAAATTGGCATCTAAGCCGTATATATCAATCAACTTATCGCCTTTGATATCATTTCTAACCAATTGCATAACCTCATTAAACGAACTGCTTAATTGGGTATTCGTTTCAGCTTCGTTTAATAATTGATTCAGTCGTACAATTTTGACTTGATCCTTAATTTTGAATGATCCATAAGGATCACCATTGGAAACACTAGAAATGGTTTGTGTTATTTTATTGTAAAAAATACACCTAACTACTTGAATCAACTCTTCACGATTCAGGGATTTCATTTCATAGCTGGTATTTTCATTAATCTGCTGAATGATAATATCATCCATTCTCAAATCAGCAATTTTAGTAAGTACTTTATTTAATTCTAATCCATCTTTTGCAACAAGTAGGGTTAATAATTTTGAAATGATCAGTGACCAATTCTCAATTGTTTTGAATTTTAAAAAATATGAAACAAGCGCTTTTTGTAAGGCTTCTTCTTCAAATCCATAAGAATTCAAAATGGGCTCGCATACCAATTGAACACCCGAATACTTCAGTTCCTTCATATATTTGGTGACTAAGGCTTTTTGATGCCTTTGCAAACCATAATTCTCCATAAATTCGCCAACATGATCCAATTTCAATTCTTTATTGGCAAGCAATAATCCTAACAATGGAAATTGATGGTATTCATCCTGGGTATTTGGATGTGCCATTGGTATGTACAATAGCACTTTAGTATCTATCAATTCGTTGAGCAATTTACATTTAATGGTAAAAGCACTTTCGGTGTAGAACTCTACATGTATGTTAGGAATAGCCAACGACTTTACCTCTTCTAAAAATTCTTGGTTTTCATCAAAGAAGAAAAGAATCTTTAAATCAGGATAACGATAAAAATAACTATTTACTTTTTCTTCAATCATTCTATTTTATTTTTGCAACTACTGTTTCAAATAATTCATAATTTTTAGCGACTCCATCATCTAAATCAAATTTGATTTGCTGATCTGCCACATTTTTTAAAGCCATATCGTATTGCTCACATTCAATGAGATCAGCTCTTAGCTTATCCAATTGCTTTGCTTCAACTGTACTTAAACTACTAGCATTGGCTTCCTTTTGTGTTATTTCAGATTTAAGGTATTTTAAATGTTCCAATAAGTAATTGGCTCTTATTTTTTCAACCGTAAATTCATTCATACGGTGCATATACACCAATACCTGGAATGCTCCTTTCTTAGAACTAAACAACCAATAAATAGGTGTTTTTTTATACATACCACAGTGGTAGCTCCAGAAATCATTCACTAGGAATTTCTCCAATTCTTTATCTAAACATTCCTGGATAAAGTTGATATTTTCAGTGCGTTGTTCATGTCCCCAAATGGTATCGAGTAATTGCGTGAATTGCTTAACGACATCGTCATTGAAATTACAATTCTTGCCCATGATAGGTAAGATGGCATCCTGATCTATAATAACTTCACCTTGATTGTAATTGTAGCTTGCTAATTCTTCTTTACTAGGATTTGGATGTGCAATGTTTAAACCTGGTTTATCCAATCGATAACGACCCATGAATAAACCAATGGCATAACTTATGAATTGACTAATAACTTCTCCTCTATCAATAGGTAGTATAATGGCATCTTTACCATTAGCTCTGAATTTTTCCTCTAATGCATCAAGATCATTTTTCTTTAATTCGTCTTGCAGAATAGTAATGTCTTTTAAAGCTACTTCAGGAGTTAATTCATTTTGCAAACCATAAATTTTGATAAATAAGCGATTAAGTTCTTCTTCATTGGCTTGTAATTGAAAAAAATCATTTTTTACAGAATTCTGCCAACTATTGTATTCATCTTTTATGTTTTTACTGTTAAAAGTTAATTTTGTTTTTTCGAAGTGTTTTGAAATTTCATTTTTTTTCCAATCATTTTTTGAAATGTTTATATTTTCTAAACATAAAAATTTAATGCGAGTTATATGGCTTGGCTCAAATAAATATGGGATTTCTCGAATCTGTGTAGGAAGAATACTTAAAGTTGGAGAAAGGAAACTTAACAATGTCACAGCAACTTTAGAATTCAATAAAGCAAGAATATATTCTAAATTTTGTTCTGGAAAAGCAGAAGGACCTGATGAACAAAACATTCTACCAGATTCTGAAAATCTAAAATTAGGTACGCCAGATGAAATATTTGACCAAGTTATAGATTCAATGAAATTATATTTCTCGTTAAAAATCTGCCTACTATAATGGTCGCCACTAGTTTCAGTAATGTATTTTTTCAAATCAAACCCATTGTTCTTCCAATTAATTAGATAATAGTCAAAACCATACCACTTTCTATTGCCGCCTCCTTTGTTTACCGTAAACCACTTGTAATCAGAATTTATTGCTTGGTCTCTCGATAATCCCTTCATATCGATAAAAGACACTTCGGGTTCCCACCAGAATCTAATGAACATTTTATCATTTAGGGTAACCATTCCTTTTTTAGTCGGTGAAACATCTCCAAGTTTTTGTCGGTTAAAAAGATCTATTACTTTGACACTAGTCCAATATGCAATAGGCCCCCCAGGTATTGAAATAAAGTTTTTTTGAGGGATATTCAAATATTCATTTTTTCTATTTAGAAAAGCAATTTCTTTGTCTTTGACATTTCTATAATCAACGAGACGATAAAAGGTTGCATGAGTTATTTTATCACAGTTTTCAAGAACAAACGCCGTCGACTGAACAACTTCACCACTTAATTCTTCAAAAGTTCGTGGCCCTAAATGGAGCATGTTGACAATTCCATAGTTGTTTAATATATGTTCTCTTAATTTTTCATAAGTCGAAAGAAACATCCATGAGTGCTGATTAATCATACCCATTAATCCTTTTTTGACCGTCATATCTAATCCAACTTCCATAAAAATGGCGAATAGGTCTGATTTAGATATTGGATAATTTAAATTAACATAATCTTTCAACCTAGCATTCATAGTTCCTTGCCCCATGTAAGGAGGATTTGCTACGACTGAAGCGAATTTCTTCGACAATATCAATAATACAGGAATAAATATTTTAATCTTTTGGTAGACGATTTCCGTATTAATATCTCTAAAATCTGTATTCTTGATTTCATCAAATCGTTTCTCAATAAAAGCTCTGGAATCTTCATTTAAACTCAGTTTCATTGTTGAGCCTAAGTTTTTGGATTGTTCCATTAAACTTAAAGCTAACTTCAGTTCTTTTTCATAGGCAATTCCTTCAGAACCTAAAAAGTCTTTTATTTCTTGGTCATTAAATGCAGCATACTCAGGCATGGCATAAACATTCGGCAACCATCCTTTGATAAATACATCACGATATTGTTTGGCTGCTTTTAGTAGTATGGCAAAAGTTGCAAGTTGCGCAGCACGGTCATCTAGATCTAAACCAAACAAATTGTTTGTAAGAATGGATTCAACAGCCTCTTCGGGCGTGTAGTATTCTTCCATATACATTTGGTAAAGCAGGTCAAATCCTTCAACTAAGATGTGCCCTGAGCCAACAGCTGGGTCTATCAATGTCAATTGGCTCACCTCTGATATAATTGGTTCAGATGTTGAATCAGAACCTGCAATGAGCTCAATCGAAGTGTCACTTTCCACCAAGTATTTCAAACTTGATTTAATTTTACTATTCGGATTTTTATCTAACCAGATTTTGCCTACGGTATTTTGCACCATGTATTTTACAATCCAATTGGGTGTAAAAATTTGGGTAGCCGCAGGTATATCCTTTGCTTCGGCTTTTTTCTTTTTCTTAAAGGACGCAAATACTTCGTCTTTTCGTTCAGAAATATAAAACTGATATAACCACCCAATTAATTCTACCTCTTTGTATTGTTCATCTGTAATGGCATCAGTTGTATTGAGCAAATGCAAAAAACCACTGTCCTGAAGCATGTTGTCTGGTAAAAGTAACTCTGTGTAATCATCCAGCTTTCCAAAAACGTTGTTTAGCATTTTATTGCTGTGGCAATAACCTACCAATAATAAGGCAAAGGCTTCCTGTTCTTTACTAAAATCAGTTATAATTCTTTTCAAACGTTCCTGTTCTTCACTGTTCAAGAATGCATATTGACCTTGTCTTGCTTTTTGAAGAATCTGAGGTGTATTTGCCATTCCTGGCACATAAACTAATTGCGAATCTAGGTAGTCATTTTTAGCCATGATCTGAAGCGCCATCATCCTGTTGAACCAAGTGTAAGCAGCTTCTTCTTTTACTACCTCACCCCCCTTTTTTTCAATAGCATTTTGTAAAGATTTCCATAATTTCGGAACGTTTTCGTCATCAAACACTTTGCCTCTGAAAACATAACCACCAGCCACAGGGTTGGGTTCTTCGCTAACAGAACCATCTTTATTAAAGCCCCAATACAATAATTTATTGGCGACACCTTCCATTAACAAGGCACGTGATTGTTGGGCAAATGTTTTTGTATTCATTTATTTAAGTATTATGGTCTTGTTATCCTTTAAGAGTTTTAGCATATCAGATTTAACTTTTTGTAGAAAATCTTCCATTTCCGCCTCGTTAGATATCGTAGAAACGCCTTTAGAAATATGATACGGAGCAGAAATTGATCCACTTCCTCCAGGTGGTACTGGAATTGATGCAATTATTTTTTCTAATTGATCACTTTTAAAATTGGAGGCATTTAATTTTTTGTTTTTTAACTGTGCAATTGAATTTATTGAATCAATGGCATTCAAAACAGTATCACGACTTTCAAAAACAGCAGCGCTAACATTCAATTTAATTGCTTCTTGTTCAAGTTCATCGAAAATTGAAATGTAAATTGACTTCACTTCCTTTTTCAATTCTGCAGTTAAATCTTTCAGTGCTTGGTTTAACTCTTCATAGGCTTTCTTCGCATGTCTAAAATCTTTTCTTGGGTCTTCAAGTAAAAGGAAGTCAGTTATTGTTTTTGCTTTAGTTTGATTTTCGGCAGAAAATTCTTTAAAGTTCTCTTTGTTATTCTCACAAAATGAACTTAATGCCGTATAATCCTTAAAGTTATTATTGATAAAATCTTCAATTCCTTTTTCTGTATCAAATAATTCTTTAGCGGAATCTTTGGAAGCAATAAAATCTTGAAATAATCTTTTAGGATCTCTAACATCGGTCCATGTAGTTAATTGTTGTTTCGATTTTTGAAAACTTCCGCCAAAAGGATATTTACCAAAATACTCTTTTTCAAATGGCTGAATCTGTTGAATTTTTGTTGAAAGTAATTTTGAAAGTGTTTCAAACATTTCATTTCCATCAGACGAAGTGGAAATGGTTTCGTTAAAAATATATTTGAAAGCAGAAACGACATCGTCTAACAAAACCTGATCAATATCTTCGCCAGTTACAATCTCACATGACATTCTTTCTGCTGTGGATACTGCCTTATTAATAAAATCAACAATTGGATATCTAGGTGCACCTTTGTATTTGAATTCTCTTTTTTTCTTTTTCACCAATTTAAGAGCTACTTCTAAAACTGCTTCAAAGCGCCAGCCAAATGGGGCATCACCATATTGCTTGATTAAATCGGTAATTGTTATTTGATTGTTGTTACTTGTAATAAAATCGTTCACAGATTGCTCAGCAGGTGAAAGTTGAGCCATTTCTATTTGTGTACTAGCAGCGGAAGCTTTCAATTCAATTTGATTCCGAGCATAACCATAGGACAACTTATGGTATTTATAAATATTATTTAAATGATGTTCTATTAGATTCTTTACTCTTTCTGAAGGGTTGTTACCATTTATTTGATCGGCCTCTAAAATTGTATTCTGGCTAATAAATCGGCTTTCAATAAATTTCAATTCAATTACTCGAGATATAGACTCGCTTAGTTGTTTATTGCGTATTTTAAAATTTTCATTTGTTTTAGCCCTTTCACCAGTTGCACCTCCTGATCCGTTAATCAAGTATTTGTTTGTTTTGCAGTACCATTCAAAATCTTGTCTCAGAACTGAATCATTGTTATACCATTCGTTTATACAAATAACTAAATCTTTGGTGTTTACATCGAGCATTTTTTGAGTAAGCGGTGTTTTATCGGTTAGTAGAATCACCAGATTAAAATCGCCCCCTCTTAAAAATTCTTTTGATTCAATGTTATAGCTTAAATTAAAATCATTCTGACCAAAAGCAACCTTTGGCTTTAATTTAATGAGTGGTCTTAAAAATTCATCAAAAGCTGTTAATCGATCGTCCAATCCTATGGTTTGATTCTTGATAATGTTCTGCACATCCATCTCATCCTCATTAAAGAAGAAGTAGCTTCCTTTTTCTTCGCGGATTATACTACCTTCAATTAACTTGGTTAGAACATCTGTAATTTCCTTTTGCAACTGCATCTTATTTTGATCCAGTTTGTCCATTAATAGCACCGTTAAATTGTCAACGGTTGAAGGGAATGTTTGTCTTCTGTTTTCTAGAAGATTTGAAATCATAAACAACACCTTTACAACTCGAGCCGCAAATGGATTACTTTTTACATAGGCTAATTCTAAACCGTTTTCAATCGCTTTTGCTCCTCTATTTGTCAGGTTTGCATGAAATTGTTGATTATAAAAGCCATCAAAAGGTATAAATCCTCCAACTTGATCATCAGCATGTTGCTTAGCAGTAAAATGAGTAATTCCAAGCACAGAACGTTCGTTATCTTTAACTTCTTTAATGACAAATTTTAGTTGTTGAAACGCTTCAAAAACGTGAGCTACTAATTTGAACTGATAAGGCACAAATGGATATCCAAAAAGAAACTCTTCCTCGTTTTTATATCCTTTATACAATTCATGACTTATTTTGAACTGATTTTCGATATAATCTTTATTCGCTGAATAAATTTTCGTTAACTCAGCAATACCAGTACTATTCTTGTCTAAAACCCTACGCTGGGTGATGTAGGAGGCGTCATTACTCTGAAGTGAAATACGTGTGTCAAAGCGACCTAAAATCTTTCCAAATTCATCTTGAACATCTTGAACGCCATCGGCTCCTAATGAAACATCATCCAACGTTTGCTGAGCTGTACATGCAATCCAAACTTGGTTGTTGCAATCTTCACTAATTCTTTCAATAATGTTTTGAAAATTAAGAAGAATTTCTTTGTTTGAACCTACGTATTGTGATACTTCATCCACTAAAAACAATAAACGATAATCTTTATCCTTGCCTTTGAGATATTCTTTGAACTCCGGAATTAAAACAGCATTGATACCAACTTTATAACTTTCGGGATTTGAAAGTTTAGAATGAAGGGAAACGATATCTAAATCTGGGCAAACTTTTTTAGCAATCTCCAATACGCTTTCCAATTGAAACGATGCTACCTGCGCCGAATCTGTTTCCCAATTAAAACCGAGTTCAGAATCTATCAGTCTCTTAAATTCATCAAACTTGCCTTTTTGATCAATTGTTTTTTCTAACAAAATTGCTAAAGGGATATCGTTTGAATTATACCCTCTGAACTTATTAAACATGTTGAGGAAAATACGCGTTAGACGTTCCTGACTTCCGTCATCAGTTTCATCTTCCACATTAAACATGATATCGTCACATTGGGCATCAGTAATTTTCTTTTTCAAGAGTCTCAAATTACTAATTGTGATTTTATCGTTTGTATTTGGCTTTGTGGTATCGTAATTTTCATTAACACCATTTTCCAATGCTTCAAAAGCATCAGCAGAGGTATTTCTGTTCATCAAGTAATGAACGAATTTGATAAAATGCGATTTACCAGAACCATAGTAACCATTGATCCAAATTCCGCTTTTCCCTGACTTTTTGTTTATTACAGTATCAATGATTGTAAATAACTTTTCTATAATCTCCGGAGTAAATACATACTCCTTAATTTCAGCTTCAATTGTTTTAGGATCCTTCGCACTTACTACAACCGCTGGATTTATATCTCTGTTTATATCTCTTGCGAAAATTTCTTTTAACTTCATTTTTATTCGTTTATTAGTTTAATAGCTCTGTATAGGTTTTCATCTTGTAGTATTCCAAATAAGCTATAATAACCTTTGGCAACTCCCGGATAGAACATTATTAACTTGTAACCCTTAATATACTTTTCGAAATTACTCATGAATCGACTTGCCCTAAGATAGGGATATGAATTTCCGAATCCTTTTATAAAAACATATGCAACTTCATAATCTGTGTTGTTTTGATGAGAAGCAATTTTATCCCTTAGATTGATTAAGAATTTTTCAGAATACGCATCTTGTTTTAATGCTTTATCTACAGCTTCTTTTTTGTTTGATTCATGTTCTAGATAATATTTGTACTTTGTTGAGTTTCCAAATTTTTCATTCTTTAAAAAAACCACAAACTCTTCAAAAATATCGAGCACCATAACATCCAAATAATTATTTGGCCTATGTAATCGGTTTTTGATATCTAAAATTTCTTTTTCAATTTCATACTCCTGCTCGGGATTGTACATGTACATGTAAGCGGGGAAAAACAAGTTCCCTGTTTCATGATTCTGAAAACCTTTGTCGCACAATTGATTGTATAATTCGGTTATTGTCATTCCGTTAAATATTTATAAAACAAGCATTTAGAAACCATTCCTCATTAATACTTGAAAAATAGCTCCAAAATGAGTGTGAAATAGTAACTGGTCGTATTAAATGACTTCCATCATATAAACCAGTATCTTTTATTGCTTTTCTATATTGGACATTTAATTTCTCCAAAGTACTTTCTGACCATTTAGAAACAATTTCGTTTGAAGATGCAATTTCATCTAATCTCATTTGAATATCATATGCGTTCATATTATTACCTGTTTTGAATTTTTTGAAGGCAACTTCAATATGAATATCCAATATTAAGGGGTAAGTTTTAAAACACAAAAACAATAAGCCAAACTTCATTTCATTTTGATTCCAACTAAAGAAATGATCCCAGAAACCGGCAGGAGCACAAGAATTTCTACGTTTAATCTCTGAAATAATTCGTTTGCGGGCTGATAATGTAGCAATTCCAATTATCTTGTTTTGCTCCTGTTCTTCTTGAATGTTAAGTTCAAAATCATTACCTAATAAAATAGACTCAAGAGCTATAAACTCACTTAAAAGTAAGCCGCCAGCTGTAAAATTTGCATCATAATTATTAGAATTTCTGCCCATATTAAAGATTGATATTTTTTGAATTACAATTCTCTGATTTTATAAATATTATATTTTTCTAAAAAAAATAAGAATAATATAACCACAAATTAAAGAGATATTTTCACTTCTTTGATCTAAATTAAGTTTATTAGGACAAATGAACATTAAAAGAAACTAATCATCTGTAAGCACCCACCTTTTTCAGTCATAAGAAACAATTGACATACCCATGTAAGATAGTTACTTATTTATGTGTGTATTTACGTAATAGTTTTGGGATTTAAGAGCCACAATTGAAAGTATTTCTTCAGTAATAGTTTCATTTAGTGGATAAATTTCCAAATAGTGTTGGAAATTATATTTAGCAATCTCATACATCAATACATATTGATTGCGGTATGGCTTCATGATTCCACGTTGAAGATTTTCAACTTTAAATATTGTAAAATGATTCACGAAATGGACTTTCGTTGTTTTGTTATCTCTTGACGATATTATTAACTTGGAACGGCAGTCACCCATATAATTTCTAAGTATTTTGTATGCATGGTGCTTTTCTTTTGTCCAAGTTGGAATTAAAATAAAGGGTATAAATAGATCTTGGAATTTTCTTATTTCAAGGTGATTGCGTGACTCAATAAATTCGATTTTACAAGCATCAATGCTAGTTTCAATGAGTTTTGCATCTATTTCTATGTTACAAGATCCTTTAGTCACTTGATTAAATTCCCATCGACTCTTTCTTCGATAAATATCATATTTTTCACCTCGCTTAATTTTTCTCCATACGAAAGGTTCAAGTTCGATTTTATACTTTCCGTGATTGACAATTACTTTTTCCATTTTTAAACTAATCGAATTCGCTGTTAATTTTTTGCTTCAATAAATTTAGTTGAGATTCTATATTATTCAATTCAATTGGATAATATTCCAAAGAATTATACTCTGTGCAGACATGAGCTAAACAAAAGGAATTTGCGGAACGTAATACATAAACGTCAACATTACTAAGAAAAGCATACGGTTCCTTATCAAAAAAATCATCTACTCTTTTATCATCATTTGTAAGAATGTTGTTATCAATCTTCCAATCTTTAAAATAATAATTGTAGGTAGTTAAATGATAAAAATCATTTCGATCTAAATTATTGTTTGACATGGTTTTTGCTATGATTTCAAAAAAAAGTTGATGGTTTGTTAGAAAGAAATTGACCATTTTTTCTTTGAATAGACTACTTACGTCTTCTTTCTTATCAATCATTTCTAAATAAACAAAATAAAGAATCTCCAATATTTCATCATTATTAAGATAATCAATAAGAATTCCTAAGTAGTTGGCATCCTCTATATTACTTAAGTTTTTTTCCATTTTCCATTCAAATAAAAATCAATATTTTTCTTTTCAGGTATATTAATTTGTTAGTATTTTGAAGTTAGCTTTAATATGATTTTCAAGAAGTATATTTTGTATTTGAGGTAAAAACTCCTTGTTTAATAATTTTACCAAGCCTAAATCACTACCTGGTTGAGTACCATCGATAAGTTCAACACCTAAACTCTCGGAAACCTCAAAGTCTAATTCCTGAAAGAAATCATATGCTCTACTACTTGGTGAACTCAGAAAATCTCCATTTTCTAAATCAATTCGATTTTTGAACTTTATAATTTCTTCTATATTATCATTATCATTATCATTTTCATTGTCATTAGCCCACTCTATTAATTCAATAGTGGTCATAAATTCGGATTCAAACAATATATCAGTACCTACCTCTAAATAATCGCCATCAATTATTAGAAATTCAACATCAGGATTTTCAAATTCTGCTATCATCGGAATTTACTTAATACCCAATTTAAAGCCTCAATTAAGTGCGGATATTCAATTTCCTTTACATAAAATGAACAAATGGTATCGTCGTTATCTAAGAATTTTAAGCAACTTCCATCATTGAAGGTTACTTCTTGTAAAACTTCACCATCTTCTGATTCTTTTCTATTTGATATTTCATCATTTATGCCATCAGGCCATCCAAGGTCCAAGCCCAAGAAAAAATTGGATTGATGAGCCAACCATTGGTCGTGAAAATGTTTAATCAACTCAAAATTTTCCGTTATGACTTTAGTAATTTTATCGCCAAAGCATTTCGAAAAGGTTTCCAAATCTGGTTTAATTACTGCTCGATTCCATCCATTGTACTCCATTAAATAATAATTAATTGATATCATTTGAACTCCAGGAAGTTCATTTTGAAATAAATGAAACCAGCTTTGGTAGCTTTCAAATTCACCATTTTGGGTGTAAATGTTTAAAGCATAGTAATCCCGTTCGCAAAAACCAATATCAACGTAATTTTCAAAATTTTGGGCTTCCTTACTTTTAAATTTTACAACTCTCATAACTTAATTATTAATTATAATAATAGATTCCATGAGTATTACCATCTTCGTCGGTATCATATGGATTTCCAATTAAAACATCAACATCTCCTTCACAAAACTCAAATTCAAAAGGTAATTTTATATTGTCAGGTCCAATTAAGTGACAAAGTCCTGTTTGATAATAATATCCTGTTTCATCCGCTCTTTCAATACTCATTTCTTCTAAATCCCACTTTGCCGCTTCTTTAGCATCATATTCTATGCCATTTTCATCAATATATTCTTCATATGTGTACTCAAAAGCCCAATTATCTGTCACCTCAACATCGGAAGTATCTCCCCCTAAAAGTGTAAATAATTTAAATGGATTTTCAATTGTTATATCTTTGAATTTGTTCCTTCCTGACTGTACATCATCATATATTAATCTGATTCTATCATTGATATCCTCAATTTGTTCAAGCGTTTGCCAAAGGTCTTCCATTTTATTTATGCTAATTGAATTAATTTTCTAAACTTTTTATACACCTTACCGAAAGGCCATATCTTTTGTCGTCATCATTACTACCCAATTCCTCAAATTCATTACTTAGATTGTAGGCACGTCCACAATTTTCATCATACTCACTTGATGTCCACCAGCATCCCCATACACAAATATCAAAAAAATCAAATTCATCATTCACGCACCCACCAGGCAAAGCATTAAAGCCAATATCTTCATACGAATCATCCGTTTCAGACCAATATTCAGCACTTTTTAATTTAATTCCCGTCAATTCATCACCTCCTAAAAAATCGGATAGTTCAATAAAATCTAAATCTGAAGCAATTTCCCATCCAACTGGTGCCAATTTTCGACTATCAGTTACTGCAAACCAATTATATAATTTACCGAACTCTTCACCATTATTTGAATCAACTTCATAATAACACCAACAGGGTTCCTTATTTATTCCTGCATTAATCCAATCCTCCTCATCCAATGCTTGCGGAACTAAATCGCCATTTTGAAATGTGTCAATACTTAAATTTTCAGCTGACCATATTTGGCCTCCAATTTTAATTTCTTTCATTTTGGAATACTATATTTAAAAACGATTGTTTATTGAATGCATAAATCTAAACTATTGATAAAATAGAGCGTTAAAAATCTATTTAACTAAATTTCAAATCAATCCAATCTCCTTAATGATATCGTTATTGGATTCAAAATCAGAGAAATATCGTTTAATTCCCCATCCATAAATTCAAAATTATAATCAAAATAACTTAAACCCATTGAGCAAAAATTAACCATGTAATTATGAACAACTCTTGCTATAATTTTTTCTAATTCATCATCAGCTACATCAATTTCATCTTCATCATTAATTAAAATAAAAGAAAAATCACCATTGGATGAATAAGACATCTCAGAAGGCTTTTCTGCATCATAACAACCATCGAGAGAATAACTAATTACGCATTCACACTCATCTATGTTTAAATCGTAATTTATTAAAATATAACTACAAACATCCGCTGATAGGAAATCAGAATTATCAAAAGAGACATCTCCAATTTCTGAAAGATTTCGTGTTTCTGTCAATTCTAATAATGTCTCAGAATCAGTTGACGAAACCATTTCAATATTCAAATTCCAAAAAAATCCAGCATCCTCGATAATTTCAGAAAGTACTTCTTCTAAGTCATTTCGAATGTCACGGTCACTAATTTGGGGGTTAAATTCAAACTCCAAACCTCCATGTCCATCCCAAAGGGCTTCGATACTTTTTAATTTAAAGTTAGAATGACAATTATGAATAAGAGCATATTTTTCAGCAGACAAATCAATTTTCATATTTTATTTATTTCAGTCATTTAATACGATAGCAAGCAAAAAGTCATTACTTTATTTTATATTTTACTAATTTAAGTTGATCTAAATCATAATTTTCAATTTGAGTTACGGATTTAGAAAGTAATAAAACAGGGAAATATTCTTTAGAATAATTGAATTCATTAAAATATTCAACCATCCTAGAATTTCCTAAAATTATTCCGAAACCTAGTTTTTTTGCATTAGTTTGAAATTGTCTAAATATTAAATCATTAGGTATACGAAGAGCTACCAAAAAATATCCTTTTTCTGAAATCACCTCCGATGCACAAGTTAGAAGTACCTCAGAATAGGAAGCTAAGATTCCAAATATGGAAATCACTAAATCTGCTTTTAATTTTTTAGAAATACTGTTGTAATCATCATTGATGGAAATAATCTTTTCATTTACTTTGCCCCAATTTGGATTACTATCAATCAAAATAAGTTCGCTGTCTAAATCAAAATAGTCATTAAGTAACTGGAGTGACCATCCATTGGCTCCACCTAAGTCAGTTATAATATTAGGTTCGATTTCTACACTATCTAAAATTTCAAGCATTTCATTGAAAATAAGCATACTTATTTCAATACCTGTACTATAAACAATTTTTAATAAATCAGAATTAGTACCAATTAACTTTGCTATTTCATCTTCTGCATTCTCGGAAGATTCAAGAATGTAATCTATGTTATTAAGCAGTTTATTAGCTTCATAAACCCCTAATTTAGATCTCATTTTTGCTAAGTATTTTGATTTATTTGAAAACTCAGGAAAAAAGCCAAAATCTTTCATTTTAGCTTTTAAATCAAATAAATCGGATTGTTTCTTTGACATAATAGTAAGATTAATTTGATTTAATTTCTTCACCATGAATCAACTCTACCTCCCCCGGCATACTCCTCACAATTCGGTGTACCGGCTCCATGCTATATACTTCCACGTCCAATATCCATTTGCCATTGGCATCTTCTTTTAAAAATCCAGCGGTTTCGGGGTAATCATCTTTTAACCACAACATCGCACGCATGCTCAAAGCTAATTTGATAGGGATGTTGGCACCTTCTTCATTAAACCCAAAAACATCGGCTTGCAAAAAGCGATGTGAACTGGAATTCTGAAATGAATCGCTTAAATTCTCCACATCCCCCATCCTTTCCAATTTGAAATATTTATTTTGTTGGGACTCCACCTCAAAAGCACATAAATACTGGTAATTGGCTGTAAAACCGATGGGCTCAACCAATCGGTCAGAAACATTTTCTGAACTTGCAGATTGGTATTTATGAATGAGCATCTGCTTTTTTTGTTGAATGGCCTCGTGAATTTGAGCAACTAATTTGGCCATATGCCCATTCACAATGGTTTTGGCAAAAATATGGGATTCCTCTAAACTAGGTAATTTGGCAATAATCGATTGAACCAAGGGATTGTTTTTAACCGAAATGGACAATACTTCTTGGATCAAATGACTCTCCTCTTTGGTGAATGGTTCTACCACCTGGTCGGATGCCAGAAAAAATTTACTGTGCTCATCTTTTTCCACCTCAAATCCCAACTCCTCCAACAAATCCAAATACCGGTAACAGCTACGCTCAGAAATCTCCAAAGATTGAGATAAGCGCTTGATGGTCTTAGCTGGAAAAGTTTTTAAGAGCGTAATTAATCGAAATACTCTAAGAATTCGATTTTGGTTGTACATAGTTTCAAACAAGTGTAAAGCCTAAACTTAATAATTTTATTACTCTTACTCTATGTTTCTGACTGTATTTGTCACAAAAATGTGATTAAAATCAATTGCGGTACCGTTAAATCAATGGAAAAGAGATTTTTTAGGTAATAGGTAAAAGGTAATAGGTAAAAGGTAATAGGTAAAGGGTAATAGGTAAATGGTAATAGGTAAAGGGTAATAGGTAAAAGGTAAGGTAATAGGTAAAAGAGAAAAGAGAAAACGGGATGCTTCGACAAGCTCAGCAAATTGGGAAGTGAGAATCGTTGGCTGAGGCTCTCGAAGCCAAACTAACCAACACAAATTAATCTTTTGGGAATTTACAAATGAACTTGCGGTTAATCCGACGAAAGATTTGAACGAAGCGATAGGCGGAGCTTTGACAATGCGCATGGGCGATGTGCGTCAGGGTCAAAGAAAATAGCCGATAGCGTAG
This sequence comes from Aquirufa sp. ROCK2-A2, assembly GCF_054558485.1. Classification (NCBI taxonomy): domain Bacteria; kingdom Pseudomonadati; phylum Bacteroidota; class Cytophagia; order Cytophagales; family Flectobacillaceae; genus Aquirufa; species Aquirufa sp. ROCK2-A2. The sequence continues at coordinate 175,221 of NZ_JBPXKA010000003.1, read as the reverse complement.
TGGAAATCGGTCAGCTTGCTGATTCGTCTTGGATTAACTTGCGACAAATAAGTTTTTTTGTTTCTTTTTTTTCAAAAAAAGAAATACTATGGAAAATGAATTAACCAGAAAATTGCATTGGTATAAGAAAAGGATAAAAAGAAAGAAAAAGAAGCCTTTTGATTTTTAAAAATGATTAAACTCAAAGATCACGGAATATTATTCAGACAAATGAAGTCACTAATCCAGTAGTGACTCTACTTGGCGCTGAATACACTCACCTTTGAACCACAATAAATTTTCACATGAAAAAAATCATCATTACACTCGCCATTGGCCTAAGTAGTTTCAGCAGCTTCAGTCAATCTACCATCGAATCTCCCTGTCAGGATAGTCTTTACGTAAGTTTAAAAACCAAACCAATCGCTCAAATGAGTGACAGAGAATTCGCTTATTTTAATCAGAAAGAAAAAGATTGCGCCGAGTTTCGAAAAGCTCTGATGCAAGAGGAAGTCAAAATTGAAACCCTGAATACCACCAAAAAAACAATGAATACCTATTGGGTGATCCTTCTTTTGGCCAGTGCAGCATCATTAATTCCGTTATTATTGATTAAGTAAAATGATCCTTAAAAAACAAATCCTCTTTTTTCTCCTTTCAATCTCATTCTATCAAGCTGTTTCTCAATCAGAGGATAATGCTTGGTCAGACTATATTGCCTTGTACCAAAAAATTGGAAGCAAACATGTTGGTGGAAATTGTCGTATGACGCCCTCCTGTTCCAACTATGGCATGCTCCAATTTAAATCCAATAACCCCATTTCAGCATTCATCCTTACCAGTGATCGATTACTAAGATGTTCACACGATATGTCCAATTATACGTTAACCATGACGAAGGATAGTTACCGGATGATTGATTACCCTACCAAAGAGGAAAATGACAAAGCCAAACCTAAATGGTCAGAAATTAATTTTGCCTATGCAGATTCATTGGAACTAATCAAAACATCCAATTCATTTATTTCTTATTTAATGAACCATGAACAATATTCTGAGGCATTAATGGAAATCAATCGGGTGATTTTTGAACATAAGGAGAGTGAATTACCCGTCGACATTTTTGTTAATTATTTAAGGTGTAGAAGATCCTTGGAGAAATATGATCACTTGATACTTGATTATCAAACAATCGTACCAAGGAGGTATCAAAAAACTCCATTGATTTTAATGGAAGTGGCAAGAACTTGGTTGGCATTAAGGAATTACACCAAAACATTGGAAGTTATCGAGGAAATACACACCCTAAAAAATTGCCCTCCAATTATTCGAGAGGAAGCTTCAATAGTTGCGTCTATTTGTTACTCGAGAGAATTTAATTGGAAAGAAGCACAAAAGGCATTGACATCGATAACACCCAAAAGCAAATACCATTCAAATGTCACTGAAATCAATCAGCATATTGACCTTGGTCTTCAATTCAAGCCAAAGAAAACGTGGATTGCAGGGGTTTTAAGCATTGTCCCTGGTGGTGGATACTTGTATACCAAACACCCATCGTCTGCATTGTCTGCATTTCTCATCAATGGTTTACTGGCTTATGCAACCTTTACTTCCTTTCAATCCGGGAATACAGGAATGGGTATTCTAACCTCCGTTATGGGATTTGGATTTTACACAGGAAATATTCAGGGATCGGTCAATAGTGTCAAACGGTACAATCAAATAAATCAAGAAAGAATTTCCAATAAAATAAACCTACAATTTTCCTATTAGTCCATTTAAACTCAAAAATCATGTTACAATTTTTCAAAAAAACAGGTATTAAAAAAACGACAGCGGCCTTTTTGTTGGTTTGCTTATCATCCTTTTCATTCCATGCTCAAGCATCAGGAGAATTAGTCATTCCTGCTGGTACAAGAATTGAATTGGAAACAGTTCAAAACATTTCTTCAGAAACCATTCAACCGGGTGAAACGGTAGATTTCAAAGTACGTTCCGACGTTTCAGTCAATAATACAATTGTCATAAAGGCAGGTACAATTGCTAAAGGTATTGTTGTTACTGCAGATCATGCCAAAGGTGTAGGAAAAGAAGGAAATGTCGAAATTCAAGTAAAAAATGTGCAGGCAGTAGACGGAACATTATTGCCACTTTCAAGTAATCCTATAGCTAGAAAAGGTGAAAACAATGCTACACTTTCCATTATTTTAGGCGTTTTGGTATGCCTATTGTTTTTATTAATCAAAGGTAAAAATGGAGTCATTCCATCAGGCACATCACTGGATGCCATTGTTGCTTCTAATGTAAAAATATCCGCGTAAATTCCCCTTTGTAGGTTTTTTAATGGATTGGCAGATCGTTTCAAACTCCTACTCGGCACGCCCGAGTGGGAAAATCTGTCAAATTTTATTTTAGTGTTTTTCAAGTTCAAAGAGAGAAGCGTTGGCTGAGCGGAGTCGAAGCCAAAAGCTGGAAAAGAGAAAAGAGAAAAACTTGGTGTCTTTGTGTTAACACTAAGGTCACGGAGGATTCAAACAAACCCCCAAAAGCGGGAAAAGAGAAAAGAGAAAAACTTGGTGTCTTTGTGTTAACACTAAGGTCACGGAGGATTCAAATAAACCCCCAAAAGCAGGAAGAGAGAAAAGAGATAAGAGAAAATTCTTGGTGTCTTTGTGTTAACACTAAGGTCACGGAGGATTCAAATAAACCCCCAAAAGCGGGAAGAGAGAAAAGAGAAAAACTTGGTGTCTTTGTGTTAACACTAAAGAACACGGAAGATTCGAACAAACCGCCGCTACTTGTGTTTTAAACCATTCATTTTAACACACAAGTGCACGGAGAAATAATCATAATTCAGAAATACCAATCATTTAAAAGCTTATTTATAATGTATAGAAAATCAAAAAATCTATACATAAGCAATGGCACCTGTATAGATTTTGAGAATATTTATTCTAGGTATTGAGAGGCAAAAGGTATGATGGCTTATGAAAGATGAAATCTTTGTGCCCTGTGAAATAGCTGTCAGTTACTTATTTTTTGACTATTTCTTGATACTGTTTAATGGTATTTATCGCATCAATCAACTTGCTATCTTTGGATTTAACCTCTGAAATAAATGCATCACATTGAGCTTCTGACATTATCCCCTTTTGAAAAGCTTCTAAAAGAATATCCATGGTGGTTAAATAGGTAATTCCGTTTAAATCACAATATGTTTTAATATCTTTTAAATTACTACTGGCAATAAAATCTTTGGTATGCTTGGCCATTGCCATACAGGCTGCTTCACCATCTCCCATTCTAGAGGTTAGTCGGGCATATTCAATGTGAATTTCTTTCTCTTTGGGAAATGGAATGACGGGTATTTTTGACCATTCAATAAAATTCTCTAAGGCTACAATACTTTTCTTTCGCTTATCCAATTCGGCTTTCACTTTGTCTAAAATAACAAGTCGCTTGGGAAATATCTTGGGCAAAAGCAATTGCTGTCCAGCTTTTGTAAAATGTATGATTACATCGCAATCAAGAAGTATTAGTGGTTCGGTTGGATTATTCTTGCTCATCGTCATTGAATTTTGGATCATCAATGTCTATTCCAATATCTAGCATGAGGGAATGATAATGACTCTCTGAAATTTTTTCCATATCATACAAAGCCTTTGCTTTTGTGCCATAATCACCAATTACCTTATTTATATCGGTTCTTTGGTATAAATCAGGTGAATAACCATGTTCTACAGCGCTTTTTATGACACCTTTTAAATAAGGTAGGTAATCGTCATAATTGATATATTTCGCTTTACTTAATCGAACCAAAAGAGCTGCTCTAGAAACGCCAAAATACTGCTCCATTTTAATGAGCGTAGCCAAGGAAATTGTTTCCCCCCATCCTAACTCTTTTTCTGGTATTTGCTTAATTAAAGCCGCATCAGGCATCAAAAAATAAGAACTAAACACATCCGCATTGTATTCTTCTTTGTCTTTCTTGTCAAATTTTCCTACTATACATTGTTGGGATTGGAAATCATTTTGAATGAACAAATGGTACAATTCATGTCCAATGGTAAAGTTTTGCCTGCCAACAGGGATGGCAGAATTAATAAGCATAAACAAATTTTTATTTGTCTTAAGCGCCATACCTGAAAATTCGCTTTCCAATGGTTTATAAACCGTCAGTACCCCTAAAGTCATTAAAAGTTTTTCAAAATCCAGCGAACTCTCAGTTCCCAAACCTAATTCACTTCGGAATTTATAGGCTTTTGCTTCTAAAACTTTATCGTTATTGGCCATTGTACAAACGATTAATTTTGAGGTAATTTTTTACAATCTTACCAAAATCTGAAAGCTGTTGCATATCATTTACAGAAACAGAATCTTTTCTAAAAGCGAAGGCTAATTCTGCCATCGCATCTTCCATTGTTTCACTCAAAAAAATGGACAACTCTACTCCAAATAAATTGGATAATTTTTCTAAAATATCTAATGGGGCTTCCCTTTCGTTGTTTTCATAAAAACTAATCATTTCTCTTGGTACTTTCAGAAAACTCGCTAGTTTTTCTTGCGTGTAGCCATATTTTTCGCGAAGTCCTTTAATGACTAAACCAGTGGTAGTTTCCATGATTTCGATGTTTATTTTGAAAGGTTTGTGTTATTAATTTTTTGTACAAAATTAATCAATTTTATTTAATTGTAAATTATTGTACAAATTGTTTGATAGAAAATCAGTTTTTTTATCAAACAAGGTTTTCTATTTTGAACGATGAAAATTTAGTAGAAAGTGGTCAACTTTAATTAGAGAAGTACAGTAATAGGTAATAGGTAAAAGGTAATAGGAAAAGAGAAAAGAGAAAAGAGAAAAGAGAAAAACTTGGTGTCTTTGTGTTAACACTAAGGTCACGGAGGATTCAAACACTCCCCGAAAAGCGGGAGGAGAAAAAAGAGAAAAGAGAAAAACTTGGTGTCTTTGTGTTAACACTAAGGTCACGGAGGATTCAAACACACCCCCAAAAGCTGGAAAAGAGAAAAACTTGGTGTCTTTGTGTTAATACTAAGGTCACGGAGGATTCAAATAAACCACAAAAAGCAGGAAAAGAGAAAAGCTTGGTGTCTTTGTGTTAACACTAAGGTCACGGAGGATTCAAATAAACCACAAAAAGCTGGAAGAGACAAAAGAGAAAATTCTTGGTGCCTTTGTGTTATCACTAAGGTCACGGAGGATTCAAACACACCCCAAAAAGCTGGAAGAGACAAAAGAGAAAATTCTTGATGCCTTTGTGTTATCACTAAGGTCACGGAGGATTCAAACACACCCCAAAAAGCTGGAAGAGACAAAAGAGAAAATTCTTGATGCCTTTGTGTTAAATCACATGTTCGTTTTTATAAAAAATAATTTTTACTTATAAATTATATTGACTGCAAGGGTCGACCGTTTTATATATTTCAACCGCAACGGGTCGACCGCAACGGGTCGACCGCAAGGGTCGACCCTACGAGTTTACGTCATACATCAATCCGCCTATTCCTTCCCATCACCGCCCACTCTCCTACTTTCTTGCCGTTCTCCATCACCTGCAAGTTCTGAGTTAGGTTAATCGTTGGACAAACGTGATAGGGTTGCATGATGATCACGTCTCCAACAAAGTATTGGGTAGAATCTCCTACTTCGACAATGCCGTGTTCTTCGGATTGACTCAATAGCTTGAAATCGGGATTAAACAGAAAACGGACGCGGTTATCAATTGGGTTTTCAGGCGCTACTGCTTTATGCCCCATGTCCAAGCAAATGGTGTGATCCGTTGGTTTGGATACGATTCTACTTACAAGGTATGCTGCTTGTTCTAAACTGTGCTCGGGATACAAGGCTTGGTAACCGGCATCGGTGAAAACGAAGGTTCCTGGACTACAGGTAAATTGTTGTTCCCCATAATGCACCAAAAAACTGGGTGTACCTCCTACCACATATTCCAAATTGGGAAATGGTGTATCCAAGGCTTTTTTCAATTCCCAAAATTCGACAAAATCCTTGTTTACATGCTCTTTTCGCTCTGCTATATCATTATCTCTGATGTGTCCGTCATACGCATGAATGCCTTTTAAATGAATGTTAAAGCAATTTTTTAATTCTTCAATCAATGCCAAGGCTTTTTCAGGCACGATACCTGTCCGATTCATTCCTACATTCAAATCAACATAAAGATTTAATCGAATGCCTGCCTGCACAGCAGCATCTTGATAATTTTGAAGCGCTTGGGAATCATCACAAAGGGATGAAAAGTTGGTATTGGGGTATTTGTTAATTAATTGAATGAATCTCGCGACATTTGGACCTGTCAGCTGCATGGAAATTAAGACATCTGGTGCATTTGACAAGGCCAGCAACTCTGCTTCGGCAATGGTGGCGGCTTTGAATTTGGTGACACCAGAAGCCAACAACATCTCATTGACTTCCTTGGTCTTGTGGGTTTTGATGTGTGGACGTAATCGCTTCACATCTCCTACTTTTTGAATCACCCAATCAATGTTTTTCTGAATAATATCCGGAAAAACAATGACCCCAGGGGTCTCAATTTGACTAACATCTATTTTCATTACAATAAAGCTCTATCCAAATGCACATAACCGCCATCTACATGAATCAATTGTCCAGTGGTATGACTGGATTTTGGCGACATTAAAAACGTAACCATGCTGCCCAATTCTTCCGGAGTGGTCATGCGCTTTCCTAAAGGTATTTTTTCTTTGATTTCTGCCAAAGTTTTGTCGGGATCCGGCAATGTTTTGATCCAACGATCGTACAATGGGGTGTAACATTCTGCTACAATCACGGAATTGACACGGATTTCAAAAGGAAGTAATTCCACGGCCCATTCACGTGTTAAAGCGCTTCTTCCTCCATTGGCTGCCGCGTAGGCCGACGTTCCACCTTGTCCCGTTTCAGCGGTTTTGGAACCAATATTCACAATCGCACCTTTGGATTTGATCAAATACGGCAAACAAGCCTGCGCCATCATGTAATAATGAACCAAGTTGGAATGCAAGGATTTCATAAATAGTTCGTAATTGCCTTTGGCGAGTCCTACCCCATCATTGATTCCTGCATTGTTCACCAAGCCATCAATTTTGCCAAAAAATTTCGCAATTTCTTCCACTACCTTTTGGCATTCTTCTGGATTCGAAAGTTCAGCCACAAAAGAAAAGGCTTGTCCGCCCGTGGCGTGTATTTTCTCAATGCACTTTTCATTATCGGCTTGGTTTCTACCCACAATGGCCACCATAGCAGATTCCAAAGCCAATGCTTGGCTAATTCCTTCTCCAATTCCTTTGGCACCACCGGTAACGATGATGACCTTTTCCTTCAATCCTAAGTTCATAATGCGTTAAATTTGATAAAATTGCTTACAATTTTGTTCTTTGATCAATCGTTTTTCGTCATTCGACAAAGCTTCAATGCAGTTTTCAAAAGTTTGTACCCATTTTTCCAAGGCACCTGCGACCAATACGACCGGGTAATCGCTTCCAAACATCAATCGTTCGGGACCAAAAACCTCTAAAGCGATATCGATGGAAACATTGATTTCATCACTAGTCCATGTTTTCCAATTGGCCTCGGTAATTAAACCAGAAATTTTGGCTGAAACATGTTCCAGGTTCTTAAACTCTTTAATATGTTTTTTCCAATCGGATAAATCTCCAGAAACAAATGGCGGTTTTGCCAAATGATCCAAGACCATTTTTTGGTTAGGGAATTTTTGGGCAAATTTCACACTAGAGGCCAATTGATGGGGATAAATCAAGATATCATACGTGAAATCAAATGCATCCAATTGTTTTACACCGTTCAAAAAAGCAGGTCTTTCAAAAAATGCAGGATCTTTTTCACCTTGTACCACGTGTCTAAAACCTCTTAATGCTTCAAATTGAGAAAAATATTCCAATCGTTCCTCAATATTATCCGCTTGTAAATCCACCCATCCAACAACACCCTGAATAAAATCATTTTGTTCAGCCAAGGCCAATAAAAACAAAGTTTCTTCTTCAGATGAATCTGCTTGAACCGCCACACAGCCATCTATTCCAGCCTTTCTGAATAGTTCAGCAGATTCATTCGGATAAAAATCCTTCCGAATTTTAATCATCTTGGGCGTAATCCATGTATCACGCTCCGGTTGATAATTCCAAAAATGTTGGTGGGAATCGATCATAATTTAATTACTTATTTCGACCGCAAGGGTCGTCTCTTTTACGTATGTCGACCGCAAAGGTCGTTTCTTTTACGTTTGTCGACCGCAAGGGTCGTCTTTTTTACGTATGTCGACCGCAAGGGTCGTCTTTTTTACGTATGTCGACCGCAAGGGTCGTCTCTTTTACGTATGTCGACCGCAAGGGTCGTCTCTTTTACGTATGTCGACCGCAAGGGTCGTCTCTTTTACGTATGTCGACCGCAAGGGTCGACCCTACGAGTTTACATCATATATCATACATCATACATTTTGGCGAATTGCTTCTGCTCTCCCAATCCATCCATGCCCAAGGTAACCACATCTCCGGCTTTCAAGAAGATGGGTGGATTAAATCCAAGACCTACTCCGTGTGGAGTTCCTGTGGAAATGACATCACCTGGCAATAAAGTCATGAATTGTGAAATGTAAGAAACGACTTGTGGGATGTTGAAAATAAGTTGATCGGTATTACTTGTTTGGAATCTTTTACCATTCACATCCAACCACATGTTTAAATCATGAACATTGGAAATCTCTTCTTTGGTAGCTAAAAAGGGTCCTAAGGGTGCAAATGAGTCGCAACCTTTACCTTTTGACCAATTTCCACCACGTTCCAACTGGAATTCTCTTTCCGAATAGTCATTGTGTAAACAATATCCAGCCACATAATCGTAGGCATCTTTTTCTTCTACGTAAGATGCTTTTTTACCAATTACTATCGCTAATTCTACTTCCCAGTCGGTTTTTACTGAATTTTTAGGAATGATAACCTCATCATAAGGCCCACTCAATGCACTCGTGCTTTTGAAAAACAAGATGGGTTCTGTTGGAATCGCAGCTCCTGTTTCTTTGGCATGGTCAGCATAATTCAATCCAACACAGATGATTTTGGAAGGTCTAGCCACACAAGAACCCATTCTATCGATGTTCGTAATTTCTTTTAATGTCTCTGTAGAAACAATATTTGCCAATTTTTCAAGGCCATTTTGTTCAAAAAATGACTCATTGAAATCCGTGAAATACGGAGAGACATCGAAATATTTACCTTCAATTAATACAGCAGGTTTTTCTTGATTTACTTGGCCAATTCTAACTAATTTCATTCTTATAAATTTTTAATTGTCTCCCACATGGTTTCAGCAAGAAATTTATTTCCAGCCTCATTTAAATGCACTCTGTCGGTTGTTAATATGCCAGAGGCCTTATTTTCCACATTATTTTTCACTTCATAATCCATGAAAGCTTTTCTCAAATCGATTAATTTGCACGCATTTGTTTCGGCTATTCTTTTGATAATCGCGGAATATGCATTCAAATCTCCATCGTTCTCATTGCTGTTGTCAAACTTCTCGCCTATTACCGTTGGAGTGCATATAAGTACTTGACTGCCAGAGTTTTGAATCTTCTTGATTAAAGCATTGTAGAATCTTTCAAACTTGTCGGCATCGGTTCCTGTTCTGGAGGAAGTTTTATGCCAAACATCATTGATACCGATGTAAATGATCACAATTTGCGGTTTTTTCGCAATGACATCATCTTCATGACGAAGGTAAAGATCATAGATTTTATTTCCGCCTATTCCTGCGCCAATTAATTCGTATTTACCACCCAAACCTTTGTCGGATATCATTTTAGTCATTTGAGTAATGTAACCTGTTGGATTTACACCAGCTTGCGTAATGGAATCACCGAAAAATACGATTCTGATGGGATTTTCAGCTTTGAAAGAACTCATAAAAAGAGTTAATAAAATAATAAGGCTTGTTAATTTCGTTTTCATAGATAAAATATTGTTAGTTGTTTAAATAAATAAATCCTCCATCGATGGGGTAATCGCAACCCGTAACAAAAGAAGCTTCGTCGGAACATAAATAAAGTGCCAAAGTAGCAATTTCTTCTGGTTTTGCCATCCGACCTATCGGCTGAGTAGCAGAAAGTTTTTGGAACATTTCTTCCTGATTGTCTGGATAATTTTTGGCAATGAATCCATCCACAAATGGCGTATGCACTCGGGCTGGAGAAATACAATTGCAGCGAATTCCTTGAAGTAAATAATCTTTAGCCACTGATTGAGTCATGGAAACGATGGCGCCTTTCGACATGCTATATCCAAATCGATCCGGAATTCCCACTGTGGATGCCACGGAAGCCATGTTTAAAATAACACCTTTATGTTTAGTAACCATGCCTTTGATGAATGCTTGCATGCAATGAAAAGCACCTTTTACATTGACATCAAAAATTTGTTGAAAGGCTTCAGGACTTGTATTGCCCAAATTTCCAATTTGTGCTATTCCCGCATTATTGATTAAAATATCTACGGATCCTATTTTAGCAGCAGTTTCTTCCACAGCTCCTAATTGAGTAATATTCACGATATGTAATTGTGATTCTTTCGAAATGGCTTTTAATTCATTCAAAGTCCCAAGGCTGGTTGGGTTTTCTAAATCGAACATGTGTACTTCAGCACCTTGTTGAGCAAAAAGCAATGAAATCGCACGACCTATTCCTGATCCACCACCTGTAACAACTACTTTTTTTCCGGTATAATTAAACATGATTTTTTTAATTTTAATGGAGGTAATGGTCGACCGCAAGGGTCGGATTTACTTTTATATATGTCGACCGCAAGGGTCGGATTTACTTTTATATATGTCGACCGCAAGGGTCGGATTTACTTTTATATATGTCGACCGCAAGGGACGGATTTACTTTTATATGTGTCGACCGCAAGGGTCGGATTTACTTTTATATATGTCGACCGCAAGGGTCGATTTACTTTTATATATGTCGACCGCAAGGGTCGACCCTACATTATAAATCATATATCAAAGGGAAACCCCTCTTCTCCAAAACATAAAATCATCTTGTCCCAAAATCATTGCTTTGGTATTGATTTCACCAGACGCTAATTGAATGACGTACTCCAAAACCTCCTCACCCATTTCTTCTACGGATTTTTCTCCAGAAATAATCGGGCCACAATCGATATCAATGATTTCAGGCAATTTTTCTGCCAAACGTGTATTGGTAGATAATTTTACCATCGGTGAAATGGGATTCCCTGTTGGAGTGCCTAAACCGGTTGTGAATAATTGGACTGTTGCACCTGCTCCTGCCATACCTGTTGTGGCTAAGACATCATTTCCAGGCGTACAAACCAAGTTTAACCCTTTTTTGGTGGCATATTGACCATAGCCTAAGGCATCAACAATGGGTGAAGTCCCCGCTTTTTTGGCTGCACCAGCTGATTTGATGGCATCGGTGATTAAACCATCTTTGATATTGCCTGGAGATGGATTCATATCAAAACCAGCGCCAATGGCGGCTGCTCTTTTAGCATATTCCCGCATTAATTTGCCAAAATTATCTGCAACTTCTGCATTGACCGATCTATTTTGCATTTCTTGTTCAACCCCACACAATTCAGGGAATTCCGCAATCATGACCGTTCCACCTAAAGCAACCAATAAATCGGCTGTATGTCCAATGGCTGGGTTGGCTGAAATACCTGAAAATCCATCTGATCCACCACATTTAACGCCAAGGCGTAAGGCCGATAAAGGGGCAGGTTGACGCTCCACTTTGTTTATTTCGGTTAAACCAGCAAAGGTTTTCACAATTACCTCATTCAATAAACTTTCCACGCCACTTCCCTCGTCTTGTTGTTGTTCGAAAAACAAAATAGGCTTAGAAAAATTAGGATCTTTTTCTTTTAAAATATTTTTGAATACATCGATTTGTGAATGTTGGCAACCCAAACTCAAAACGGTGATTCCACCGACATTCGGATTCAAACAATAACCCGCTAATAAGGCACATAAATGAAGTGAATCATCTTTGTTTTCTCCGCAACCACTTTCATGGGTTAAGAACTTGATACCATCAATGTTAGGAAACAAAGGGCTTTTCTGAGTCAATTGAACATTATTCTCAAAAGGAATAACCATATTTTCCAAGGCAACACCTGCTTCAAATTGTTCCTTGATCGAAATAACTTTATCTGTGTAAGGATCATTTTTTTGAAATCCTAAACCTTTGATAAACGCATTTTTTAAAATTTCAATGTTTCGATTTTCACAAAAAACCAAAGGAATAACCAACCAATAATTTTCGGTTCCAACTTGTCCATCGGCTCTATGGTAGCCATTGAATGTTCTATTTTTGAACTTATCTACATTGGGAGCCGTCCAAGAAAAATCCTTTTGCTTGCCTTGGAAATCTTGAGACGCATGATGAAGATTAAAGGTATGAATGAGCCCACCTTTTGGAATGTTTTGAGAAGCATGACCAACCAAAACCCCGTACATGATGGCATTATCATCTTTTTTTATTTCCTCTGTCGTAAACTTGTGTTTCGCTTTGACATCATCTTGCAAGACAATTTCATTCCCTTTATGGTGAATAACGGTGCCTTTTGTTAAATCTTGTAAAGCAACTAATAAGTTGTCTTCAGGGTTAATTTGTAAATAAGTCGACTTCATTATAATTATTGTAAACTGAAAATTTGATTTGCTAAAACCCATTTAGTCCCTTCAGGAGTATTGGGAATTAATTTTTGGTAATTCAACATAAGTGTTTCCCACTTCTGTACTTCAAGGTTATTTTGATCAATTTGTGATTTCTTTTCAAAACTAAATTCATCCTCTGCGATAATCTCCATCACTAGGCGATCATTGAATCGGAACAAGTTCATTTCTATGATATCAGCTTCTAAAATACTTTCTTTGATCGCTTCGGGAATATTTTGATGATGTTGTTCATATTCCTGAATCAATGTCGGATCATCCTTCAAATCTAGTAAGAGAACGAATTTTTTCATTTGGCTAGTTTTTGAATTTCAAATCCTTTAAACGCATAGTAAACAATAAAAACAAAGCATACTAAAGGTACACAAAGTGCCAAAGCAGTCCCCGATTTAAATAAAAAGGCCGTGATAGGTGGAACAATCGCCCCTCCTACAATGGACATAATAATTAAAGAGGATGCTAATTTTGAGCCTTCTCCTAAATCTTTACAAGCCAAGGCAAAAATGGTAGGAAACATGATGGATTGGAAAAAATACACCATCATCAATGCAACAACTGCAAAAATACCACCACCAAAAATCGCTATTAACATGGAAATGACTGCACCAATGGAATAGTAACCCAAAACTTTATTCGAAGCAAATTTTCCCATAAAATAGGTTCCAACGAATCTTCCAACCATGAACAACAAGAAGGCAAATGAAGCATGAAAACTAGCGATTTGTGTGGCGCTCATGGATTCTGTGACCTGATATATTTCATTGACAATCCATAAATTGGAATTTTTAGCTAAATCCAATTTGATATCCACGAAATTCCCCCAAATAGATACTTGAGCACCAATGTTTAAAAATTGAGCAATGATTCCTAGGACTAAATGTTTGTTTTTAATGATATCGGATATACTCACATCTGCAGACTTTTCCAATTTGGAACTTTCTTCTGAGGTGCTAACTTCCGGCATTTTGGTCAACATAAATAGAATAGCAATAAACAAAACAATCGCTCCGATGATTATATAGGGCAATTGAACTGAATTCGCATGTGAAACCCGAATGGCCTCTGCTTCTGCCAAAGGCATGCTATTCAGTAAATCTTTGGAATATTCTTTTTCAGAAAAGATGAAAAAACCACCGATGACTGGTCCTAAAATGGTACTCAAACCATTAAAAGATTGTGCTAAATTTAATCTAAAATCGCCTTTTTTAGGATCCCCTAAAACTGTTACATACAAATTAGCGGCTGTTTCTAGAAACGCAATACCACTCGCAATCATAAAAAGGGCAAAAAGGAAAAAGGAATATTCTCTAACAGATGCCGCAGGATAAAATAAAAAGGCCCCGAATGCATAAAGTAAAAGGCCAAAAATGATTCCCATTTTATATCCATATTTTTTCATCACAAATCCAGCTGGAAGCGCCATGACAAAATAGCCCATATAAAAGGCCGTTTCAACAATGTTGGCTTGCCATCTTTGAAGGTCTAAAGCAACTTGGAACTGTTTAACCAATGTTCCATTCAAACTATTGGCTAAGCCCCAAAGGAAAAATAAACTGGTGACAAGTATAAATGGGATGATGTAATTTTTATTATTGGATTCTTTTAAGGTGATTTTGTCTTGTTCTAAATTCGATATAGCCATAAAATTCGATTTATTTATAAAGCAATATATTTAAATAATTTACCTTATTTTTATTAAATTTAAATTTAACCAAAAAAATATTATATTTTTTATGAAAAAAATTCTTTTAATAGTACTAATTACCATCCCTAACCTACTTTACTCTCAAATTAAAAGTCCGGAAGAATTTTTAGGCTACCCATTAGGCACTCGTTTTACCTACCACCACAAGCTTATTGAATATTGCAAATACTTGGCTCAAAGTAAGCCTGAATATGCCCAATGGACATCTTATGGAACCACAAATGAAAAACGTGAACTTGGTGAATTTATCCTTGCGAATCATGGAAATATTTCAAAGTTGGAATCCATTCGATTGAAACATCAAGCTCAATTACGAGGTGAAACTAGTTCATTGGATAAATGGAAGGATTTGCCTTTAATTATCAATTTATCATTCAATGTACACGGGAATGAATCAGCTGGTAGCGAAGCCGCCATTGGGCTACTTTATGATTTAATGACAAATGATACTTTATTTCAAACAAAATTTTCTTATGTTATTTTAATCGATCCATGTATCAATCCAGATGGTCGAGATGCTTATGTGAATCAATTTAACATGAGAAATTTCAATTTGGGTGGAAATCCTGATCCATTTGATCAAGAGCATTTTGAAGGAAGTATTTCAGGACGATATAATCATTATCTTTTTGACTTAAACCGGGATTGGATTTGGCAAACCCAACTTGAAACTAAGCAAAGAATGAATTTTTTTACAAGTTGGTTGCCCATGGTTCATGCGGATTTTCATGAGCAAAGTTTTCAACATTCCTATTATTTTCCACCTGCCGCTAAACCTTATTTGAATTTCATTTCAAATTCAACCAAAGAATTACAAGAAAGTGTAGGAAAATCTTTTGCCAAATTATTTGATTCGAATAATTGGAATTATTTCACGAGAGAAGTTTATGATTTATACTATCCAGGTTATGGAGATACCTATCCTATTTTAAATGGTGCTTTGGCCATGACTTTGGAGCAAGGTGGAATTAGAGGTGGCCTGCGAGCACAGAAATTAGATGGAGACACCATCACATTTGTCGAACGTGTTAAACATCACAGAGCTTTGGCTGGAGATTTAATTCGATGGTCGATTGCCAATGAATCAAGCGTGAAAGAGTCTTTTTATAAAAATCATGATAATGCTAGGAACAACCCAGCTAATCAATTTAAAACCTATCTGATTCCTGAAGACCAAATTGAAAAATCTACGGCTCTAATTAATTTATTAAAAAGTAATCGTGTAGAAATGAATTTAGCTGGAAAGGATATAATTGTCAAAAATGCTTATTCGTTTAGAAATGAAACAAATTCAACCTTAAAGATTAGCAGTAAAGACCTAATTATATCGGCTTACCAAAGTTCATCCCCTATCATTAAAGTGATGTTGGATCCAGTTATTGCATTGGAGGATTCCTTAACCTATGACATCACTGCTTGGAATTTATTTGATTTACATCAAATCAACGCTTACGGTCTAAGCGAAAAAATAGTTTCTGCCGTAAATTTTGAGTCTAATCGAGCACTTTCAAGCCTAAAATCCGATGCTGTTGCCTATACGTTAGCTCCCAATCAAAATGAACATCAGTTTGAATTTTTAGATAAAGTGCTTAAATCTGGATTCAAGGTGGTTTATAATGATAAAGATGTATCCTTGGACTCAAAAGTGTTTAAATCGGGTCAATTTTTTATTTTAAAATTGAAAAAAGAGTTGAATTTTCAGGAAATTGTCAAATTATCGAATCATTTTAACTTATATATGCAGCCTGTTTTTTCATTCAAATCGGATAATTCAGTGGATTTAGGTTCCAAGCATTTGATCAATTATCAATCTCCTAAAATTGCTGTTATAGTTAATCCAAATTTTGACACCAATCAACAAGGAGAATTAGCCCATTATTTTACGCAGAAAAACCATATTAATGTGACTTTTTTACCCTTGAATCATTTTTTTGAGGCTAATTTATTCCAATATTCCCATATCATTTTTCCTGCTGGGTCGCATAAATCATTTACGAATGATCAATTTGTTTTGTTAAACGATTGGATTTACAAAGGAGGAAATTGTGTAGTTTTAGAAAATGCGATTCAACTATTTGATAGCAAAAGTAATTCTTCGCATTATTCCATGGCTTTGGATTTGGATACAACGGTTATTCATGACAAATATCAGGAGAAAGATAGAAACGAAATTGGAAGAGGTTATACCGGTAATTTAGTGAAAGTAAATGTGGAAAATTCAAATCCATTAATGTATGGAATAGATCAAAGTCAAATTTATTTGATTAATAATACATATGAACTTTATAAACCTTCCAAGGATTGGCATCCCCTTTTAGAAACAACGGATAATGTACGCGTTAAAGGTTTTCTTGGGAACAAGAGTAAAAAAAAGTTGAACAAAACGCAATGGATGTCTTTCCAAGAATCTGGTCAAGGAAAAGTGATTTGGTTTGGTTTTAATCCACTTTTTAGAGCGATTGAAACAGAAGCCTCAAAGGCCTTTTCCAATTGTTTTATCTATTATAATTTTTAACCTTTTTAAATATGAAAAAAATCTTTCTTGTGCTAACCATATTGTCCATCTTTTTCAAGATGCAAGCTCAAATTGTTACTCCCGTTCTACCTGTTCCAAGTCCTAAACAATTGAATTGGCAAAGTTTGGAATATTATGGATTCATTCATTTCAATATGAATACTTTCACCAATGTGGAATGGGGTGAAGGAAAAGAAAGTCCTCAATTATTTAATCCAACTGCCTTAGATTGTAATCAATGGGCTAGAATTGCCAAAAACGCAGGAATGAAAGGTTTGATTCTGACGGCTAAACACCATGATGGATTTGCTTTGTATCCTTCCCAATACACCACCCATTCGGTAGCGAAATCTCCATGGAAAAATGGAACGGGTGATGTTGTGATGGAACTTTCTCAAGCTTGTAAAAAATATGGTTTAAAATTAGGCATCTACTTATCACCATGGGATCGTTTCCACCCGGCTTATGGAACGGTTGAATACAATAAAATTTATTCGTTGATGCAAGAAGAATTATTAACCAAATATGGTCCCATTTTTGAATTTTGGTACGATGGTGCAAATGGCGAAGGTCCAAATGGGAAAAAACAAGTGTACGATTGGAAATTATTTCATTCCATGGTACTTAAATATCAACCAAATGCTGTTCAATTTTCGGATTCTGGCCCAGATATTCGTTGGGTGGGAAATGAACGTGGATATGCCTACGATATGACTTGGAGTCCGATCAATCGAGATGAAATTTACCCAGGATATCCTAAATTTGATGATTACCGAAATGGACAACAAGATGGTACTCATTGGGTAGCTCCCGAAGTAGATGTATCGATTCGTCCCGGTTGGTATTATCATCCAGAACAAGATAATAAGGTAAAAACTCCCGATTCCTTGATGAAAATTTATGTAGCTTCTGTAGGTAGAAACGCAAATTTATTGTTGAATATTCCCGTAGACACACGTGGATTAATTCATCCAAATGATTCAGCTTCTATGATGGGATTTAAACAAATTCGAGATAAGAGTTTGGTTAATTTGATCAAATTTGATGACCGAATGATAACTTCTTCACATCAAACCTACCATTCAGTGGCTAAATTGCGAGATTTGGACAAAAAATCATTTTGGGCTGCCAATTTAACGGATAAGCAAGCTTCTTTGACAATCAAATTCAAAACAGATCGCTTGGCAAATGCCTTATTATTGCAAGAACCTATCGCTTTAGGACAAAGAATCATCCAATTTAGTGTCGAAATTGTTGATTCAAATGGTCAAACGGAGGTTATTCATGGGAAAACGATTGGGAATAAACGGATATTGACGTTCAAGGAACGAAAAATAAAAAGCATCCAAGTGAAGTTCTTGGATGCTAGAGGACAAGTTTTGATTTCCAATGTGGAATTGCTTCGAATTATTTCAGCACGTAACGAATCGCTTTTCCAGTAAAAATGTATCCATTAGCGTTTGTTGTACTATATACTTTGTAGTTCACTTCCATTAAGGCACTAGCGCCTACATCAACAGCTTTAGCCACCATTTCATCGAGAATTTCCTTCTTTTTGTTTTGGTGGTTACCGCGATTTAACATTTTACCTTTATAGGTCTGGTCGGCAGTTAAAGGTTCTTCTCCTGACATGGTGATGGTTTCAATAACTTCAAACGATTGTTTAGGGGCTTCATTCCCATATAACACATCAATTTGGAATTTATATGGAATCTCAAAACCCAAGCCTGATTTTACCTCAGTGGACCCATCTTTAAAGTTGGGACTGTAATAAGATGTAGGTTTTACGTGTTTGGAACAAGAAAATAAGCCTGTAATTCCTACCAACAGGCAAATACTAAATAGTTTCTGAGTCATATATTAAAACTTTGTCCCATAAATGAGCACAATTTTTGATGAATTCTAAGTGGATAGGCGCAATTTGGTAAACATCATGTCCAGCTTCATCATTAAATACCGTTAATAAACAATAATCATATGAACGATCAATTACCGGTCGATCTGTTCCTGCCGGTTTACCAACATTAAATTGAGTTACAGTATCAATCGTACCTAACGATTTAACTCCTGCTTCAAACAAGGCTACATCTTCTTGACTTAGACCTTTTTTTAACCAAAAATTGACAACGTGTACAAACATAAATTAATTGTTTAAATTTTCTTGAATAATCATTTTTGCTAATTTTTCACCTAGTTGTTCCGAAGCCGATACCAATGGCATACGAACCTGAGAACTAATAATACCCTTAATTTCTAGGATTTTCTTCACTCCCACAGGATTACCTTCTTCGTATAAAAACGGATCAATGGCTAAAAAATTACCTAGCGTTTTTCGAGCATCTGCAAAATTGCCCTCCAATGCTAAATGAATCATGTCAGTGAATTGTGAAGGGAACGCATTGGCAATCACCGACATGACACCAACTCCTCCAATCGAAATAATAGGTAAAGCTTGAACATCATCACCAGAAATAAGCAAAAAATCATTTGGTTTGTGATGAGCAATTTCCATGCATTGTTCAATGATGCAAGATGCTTCTTTTACTCCAATGATATTCGGATGTTCGGCTAAGGTTAAAACTGTTTCAGCCGACATGTTGATACCCGTTCTTCCTGGAATGTTGTACAAAATGACAGGTACAGGACTTGCATCAGCAACTGCTTGATAATGGGCAATTACTCCTCTAGCACTTGGCTTGTTGTAATAAGGGCAAACCGATAAAATGGCATCAATTCCATCAAATGAGGTGTTTTTTATTTGAGCAACTAGGTTTTCGGTGTTGTTTCCACCAAGACCATATACGATTGGTAAATTTCTAAAATTAGCTTTTTGAACACTTGCAACAATTTGCTTTTTTTCATCGGCTGTTGTTGTCACAGATTCACCTGTCGTACCTTGAACAACCATATAATCGATACCACCTTTGGAAACATAATCAACCAAATTTTCTAATTTTTGAAAATTGATGGTTTTATCTTCATTAAAAGGGGTAACCAAGGCTGGTGCAACACCATGAAATTTGGGAAATATTTTATACTTCATAATTGGCTTCTAAGAGTTTGATGAACTCCTCTTCACTTAAAATTTGAATATTGAGTTGATTTGCTTTTTCAAGTTTTGCGGGCCCCATATTATTGCCAGCAACTAAAAAATCTAATTTGGAAGAAATGCTTGAGACAACTTTGCCCCCATTCGAAATAATTTTTTCTTTTAATTCTTCTCTTTCGAAATTTTCAAATACCCCCGAAATTACAAAACTTTTTCCTTCTAAAACCGCGCTCTCTAAAACAATTTGAGAAATTTCTTCAGAAAATTGGATATTCGCTTGTTTTAATCTTTCAATGGTTTCTAGGTTTTCTGTTTTTGAAAAATATTCAATTAAACTTTGTGCGATTCGATCTCCAATTTCCGGAACTTCAATCAAAGATTCATAAGAAGCATTTTTTAAGTTATCGATCGAGTTGAAACTGACCACTAATTTTTCAGCGATCGTTGCTCCAACATGTCGGATGCCCAATCCAAACAAGACTTGCCTAAATGGGGTGTTTTTCGACTTTTCAATTGAATTTAAAATATTGGAAATGGATTTGGCTTGAAAGCCTTCTAATCCTAAAAAACTGTTTTCTCGTAAATCATAAATGTCAGCGATGTTGGAAATTATCTTTCTTTCAAACAATAAATCAATTGTTTCCACACCCAAATTCTCAATATTCATGGCCTTTCGTTGAATGAAATGCTCAATTTTACCCTTGATTTGCGTAGGGCAACCTAACTCATTGGAACAATAATGATTGGCTTCACCTTCGTTTCTATATAATTCGGTGTTACAATCAGGGCAGTGCGTTGGAAAAGCAAATAATTGGGCTTCTGATTTTCTTAAGTCCAAATTAACGCCTGTTATTTTAGGAATAATTTCTCCCCCTTTTTCGACAAACACGACATCCCCTTCATGTAAATCTAGACGTTCCATTTCATTGGAATTGTGGACAGATGCTCTTTTGATAACGGTTCCTGCCAAATAAACAGGTTTTAAATTGGCCACAGGCGTGATATTGCCCGTCCTACCCACTTGATAGGTGATACTTTCAATTGTAGTTTGGGCAATTTCAGAAGGATATTTGAATGCGATGGCCCATCTTGGAGATTTCGCCGTATAACCCAATCGTTCTTGTTGGCCATAATCATTGATTTTTATGACAATCCCATCCGTATTTAGTGGTAAATCATTTCTTTTTTCTGACCAAAATTCAATGTACTCCATCACCTCTTGAATATTATGACATTTTTTCCAAGAGGGTGAAACAGAAAAACCTTGTTGAGTTAAATAATTTAAACTTTCCTCATGGGTTTGAAATGGATTTTCGAAACCTAAATAGGAATAAATGAAACACTCCATGTTGCGTTTAGCCACTTCCGCCGAATTTTGCATTTTGAATGTTCCTGAGGCTGCATTTCGCGGATTGGCCAAGGTATTTTCACCTCTCGCTATTTTTTCTTGATTGATCTTTTCGAAGGAGCTTAAAGGCATATAACCTTCTCCTCTTATCTCAAATTCCTTTGGAAAAATACTTGAATTAATTCTTTGCGGTAAGGATTGAATGGTTTTTACATTGGCGGTAATGTCATCTCCTCTCGTACCATCTCCCCTAGTTACACCTTTGATTAATTTGCCATTTTCGTACCAAAATGATAAGGCCACCCCATCAAACTTTAATTCGCAAATGTATTCATAAGGTTCTTCCAACAAGGTTTTTTTGATTCGTTCATCAAATTCCGTTAATTCATTTTCATTGTAGGTATTTCCCAAAGAAAGCATCGGAAAACGATGTGTAACGCTTTTGAAATTTTTAGTAATGGTACCGCCTACTTTTTGGGTGGGGCTATCAGGGTAAGCAAAAAGTGGATTTTGATTCTCCAACTGTATTAATTCTGCTAATAATTGATCAAATGCTTCATCTGAAATCAAGCTTATATTTTCTTGGTAATAGGCCTGGTTAAATCGATTGATTTGATCAATTAATTCATCCATTCTTTTGCGAATATCCATATCATTCAAAATTTTAAATAAAGTTAAATGAAACTTACAAGATATTCAGCTTAGAAGATAATTTTCATAACTTTGTAAAATGGAAAAATTGATCATTGCCCCTTCTGTATTAGCTGCAGATTTCGCCAATTTAGGTTCTGAAATAAAGATGTTAAATGAGTCTCAAGCAGATTGGATTCATATTGATGTAATGGATGGTGTTTTTGTACCTAATATTTCTTTCGGATTTCCGGTGTTAGATGCGATTCAAAAAGTCAGCAAGAAGGTGTTGGATGTTCATTTAATGATTGAAAAACCAGAACAATATGTCAGTCAGTTTGCCAAATTAGGTGCAAATGTCATTACAGTTCATTATGAAGCTTGCCCACATGTTCATCGTACAATCCAACAAATAAAAGACGCTGGATGTTTAGCAGGTGTGGCAATTAATCCGGGTACTCCTACTTCGGTGTTAAAAGATATTATAGCCGACTTAGATTTGGTTTTAATTATGTCGGTAAATCCAGGATTTGGTGGTCAAAAATTTATTCCGAATGCTATTCAAAAGACTAAAGAGGTGAAATTAATGGCGGATTTGGTTCAACATCATTCTTTGAAAATTGAAATTGACGGTGGCGTTACTTCTGCGAATGCTAAAGATTTAGTGGATGCAGGCGCTAATGTATTGGTGGCGGGTAGTTTTGTGTTTTCTTCTGAGAATCCCATTCAAACCATCAGTGATTTACTTCATCTTGCTAACTGATTTTTTTATATGAAGTGGATTAAATACTTCATTATTGGTATTTGCTGTGTTTTTAATACAGTAAGTTTATCCGCGCAAAAAATTAAATGGGCTTCTAAAACGGTATCTTTTTCCAGTGAATACACAGACGCACTTTTAGGCAAAGATTTTCGAGCTATTCATATTTTAGGTAAACCTAACAAATACCCTAAATTCGCCTATTCTCCAGCTGCCTGGCATTCCTTAACTGAGGATAATCCGAATGGAGAATATATTATCGTTGAGTTTGATACATTAATGCCCATCAAACAAGTAGCCATTTTTGAAAATTTTGGAGCTGGATCAATCACTAGAGTTGATGCCTTAGATGCAAATAATCAATTGTATTTATTGAAGGAATTTGTCCCTAATTATCAATCATCACCTGCTCAGGTAACATCTATTCAATTAGCTGATTTGACAACTTATAAAGTACGTGGTATTAAGATTACCATGAATTCTGAACGAATTAAGGGTTATTCTCAAATTGATGCTATCGGAATTTCAGACGTTTCAACTCCCATTGAAGAAAGCTTGAAATTGCCAGTTGAACCCAACGCAACATTTTTTCGTGAAAATTTGGGCAAATCCATCAATACCATTTACAATGAAATTTGTCCGGTAATTAGTCCAGACGGTAAAAAAATATATTTTACCAGAGCCAATGACCCAAACAACATAGGAAAGTTGAAAAATCAAGATATTTGGTTTTCTACTTTAAATGATGATAAAACCTGGTCAAAAGCATTGATTTTTCCTGAGCCAATCAACAATGTGGAAAATAATGCCATTTGTGGTATTTCTTTGAATGGGAAATCCATCTTGCTCAATAATATTTATGGTATGGATGGTCAAATGGAAAAAGGTGTTTCGATGTCTTATTTGTTACGAACGGGTGATTGGAGTTTTCCAAAAGCCTTAAAAATTCGGAATTTTAAGAATAAATCGAAATATTCAGAATATACCTTAGCGCCGAATGGGAAAATACTATTGATGACGACGGAAATGAAAGATTCTTTTGGCGAGAAAGATATTTACGTTTCCTTTTGGAAAAATGATGATACTTGGACGGAACCCTTAAATATAGGACCAGTCGTCAATTCAGGGGAATCAGAAAGTACACCATTTATAGCTCCGGATGGAGTTACGATGTATTTTTCATCTAGCGGACACTTAGGTTACGGAAATAATGATATTTTTCTAACACGCAGATTGGATGATTCTTGGACCAAATGGACAGAACCAGAGAATTTAGGTCCAATTGTTAATACTCCCCAATGGGATGGATATTTTTCTGTTTCGGCACAAGGTGATTATGCCTATTTTAGTTCAGTAGAAAATTCTCTTGGTGCCGAGGATATTTTTCGAATCAAAATTCCTGAAAAAGCAAAACCTTTAACATTGGTTCAAATTTCAGGTTTAGTACAAAATTTCGATACAAAAGAAGGTTTGGCATCCCAAGTATTGATTAAATCTATGAATAGTTCGGATTCATTATTATTAGACTATGACCCCTATTTAGGTGATTTTAGTTTTATGTGGCCGGCAAAAAAACCTTTTACCATGCAGGCTATCAAAAAAGGTTATTTTTCAAAAGTAGAAAAAATAGATTTTACGGCAGAAAATAAGTTTAAAGCCTTTAAAAGAAACCTAACTTTAATTGAAATTCAGCTAAATAAACAATATCAATTGGCGAATATCATTTTCACTCAAAGTGAATCTGATTTACTACCTGAATCTTTTGCAGAATTAGATAAAATCGTCAATCTGTTGAAGGAGAATCCTGGATTTAAAATATTATTGGAAGGACATACAGATAATCAAGGCGATTGGACTGAAAATTTAAAATTATCAAATGACCGGGTAGTAACTGTTAAAAGTTATCTCATGTTAAAAGGTATCAATGAATCTAGAATTCGGACTAAAGGATGGGGAGGCTCGAAGCCTTTGGCTAGTAATTTAACCGAAGAAAGACGTAAACTTAATCGAAGAGTGGAATTCACTTTATTTTCAGAATAATGCAAAATGTTCAACCCGTTTATTTCAAACAATTGAATGGCTTACGATTTCTAGCTATTTTATTGGTATTATTGGAACATTGGTTGCCAAATAATATTAGTTTTCCTACTGGACACCTTGGCGTTGTTATATTTTTTGTCATTAGTGGTTTTTTAATCACAAGAATATTGATAATAAATGCCCATAAGTCTTTTTCAAAGTTTAAGAGCATTAAAAATTTTATTATTCGTAGAGCATTGAGGATTTTCCCAATCTATTTTTTGATTTTATTTTTGGGAATTATTTGGGAAATTGAACCCATTCGAAAGGTTTACCCTTGGTTTTTTTCCTACACACCCAATTTTTACATAATTTTTCATAAAACATGGATAGGTGTTTGGGATCATTTTTGGACATTGGCGGTAGAAGAGCAGTATTATCTATTCTTTCCATTTTTCATCTTTTTTCTCCCTTTCTCTAGCTATTTGAGATTATTTATCGCCATGATTGTCATTGGCTTTTTGTCTCGATTATCATTTTACTTATTTTGTTCAGGGTCATTTATTGAGGATTATTGGTTTATTAATTATGTGAATCCGATAAGTGCACTCGATTCATTTGGTTTAGGTGGATTATTGGCTTATCTACATATTTTCAAAAAAGATCGATTTGATAAAATTGCTAGAAACCCAATTTTCATTTGGATTTTTGTACTGTTATCATTTGTTTCGTTTTATCTAGATGAATCATCAGAATTTAAACACAATAATCTATTTTCAACAGTAATGGAAATTAGTTTATTCGCCTATTTATCCTTTTTTTTAGTGTCAAAAATTGCCTTGGAATCGACCGGAATTTTTGGGAAAATATTAAAATGGCGCCCTATCCTGTATTTAGGACAAATATCATATGGTATGTATGTTTATCATAATTTTCTATTTAATTTTTATCATTTAGAACACAATACATTCTGGTGGTTTTTGGTAAGAAAATTACCTATTAATTATCAGGAATTCATTAATTTTGTACCTTTGAGATTTATTTTGAATTTCATTCTACTCGTTTTGGTAGCGAGTGTATCTTGGTTTTTTATTGAAAAACCTCTCAATAATTTAAAAAATAAATTTGACTAATATGAATTTAGACTTGGTAATAGTAATTCCAGCCTACAACGAAGAAGCATGTATCAAAGATGTTATACCGCATTGGATCAATGGTATTTCTAAATTTGTGGATGTTGATAAATTTAAATTATTAGTTGTCAATGATGGATCCAAAGATAATACAGGTAAATTATTAGATGAATTGACGGGTGATTACCCTAATTTAATAGTCAAACACCAATTAAACGGTGGTCATGGAAATGCAGTGGTAAATGGTTATAAATTAGCCATCGAAATGAATCCTCAATATGTTTTTCAAACGGATTCAGATGACCAATTTGAAGTAAATGATTTCATTAAATTTTGGGAAAAAAGAGAGCAATCAAAATTTATATTAGGTTTTAGAGAGGTAAGACATGATGATCCATTCCGATTGGTCATTACCAGAATACTTAAGTTTTCGTTGTTTTTTATTTACGGGGTTTATATAAAAGACGCGAACATTCCTTTCCGTTTAATTAAGACTTCCTTTTTGGATAAATTAATTAAATCTTTACCCGCCATCACTCCTTTTGCACCGAATATTTTTATTTCTGTTATGGCTAAAAAAGCCAATCAAGAAATTTTCAATATTCCAGTTATCCATAGGGAAAGAGAAACAGGTGTGGTTTCTATTCGTCATTTCAAACTGTTAAAAGTTTGCTGGCAAAGTTTCAAAGAGTTATTAGATTTCAGAATCAAATTGAATTCAATTGTAAAAGATATTACTACTTCCAATGAAATATAAATATGTAATTGTAGGTGGTGGTCCTACAGGTTTAGGTGCTGCTTATCGATTGTTAGAATTAGGGATCACCGACTTTATTGTTTTAGAAAAAGAGAATTATGTTGGAGGTTTAGCAACATCATTTGTTGATGAAAAAGGTTTTACATGGGATGTAGGTGGTCACGTTCAATTTTCTCATTATAAGTATTTTGATGATTTAATGATCAAAGCATTGGGAAATGAAGGTTGGCTGACGCATCAAAGAGAATCATGGGTCTGGATAAAAAATACTTTCGTTCCCTACCCTTTTCAAAATAATATTCGTCATTTGCCTTTAGAGGACCAATTGAAATGTATCAAAGGATTAGTTGAATTATACCGAAATGGTGTTTCTACTAAATCTGCTAATTTCAAAGAATGGATCTTGAATACGTTTGGAGAAGGATTAGCTGAAGTATTCATGATCCCTTATAACTACAAAGTTTGGGCATACCCTGCAGAAATGATGAATAGTCAATGGGTAGGTGAACGTGTTGCAGTAAGTGACTTATCTAAAATTATTGAGAACGTCCTTCTCGAAAAAGATGATTATTCATGGGGTCCCAATAATCTATTTCAATTCCCTAAAAAAGGTGGAACTGGCGCAATTTGGCGAGCTGTTGGAAAATTGATTGGGGAAAAATATTTTAAATTAAATTCAATTGTTTCTTCAGTGGATATCGATGCAAAATCGGTAAAATTAACCAACGGCGAATCGGTTGAATATGACTATTTATTAAATACGATGCCTCTGGATATTTTCACAACAAAATGTGATGGATTGGATGCAAGTACGACTGAAGTAGCTCAAGATTTATTACATAGTTCAACCCATGTTATTGGAATTGGACTTAAAGGCGCACCTCCAGCACATTTGAAGAAAAAATGTTGGATGTATTTTCCTGAATCCAATAGTCCTTATTATCGAATTACAGTATTTTCAAACTATAGTCCTGATAATGTACCAGATATTAATAATCAATGGTCATTGATGGCAGAAGTGAGTGCTTCAACGCATAAAGTGGTTGATATAGAAAATCTTATGAAAGATACTATTAAGGCTATGATTGAGGATAATTTAATCGAAAATGAAGATCAGGTTATATCTGAGTTTTACTTTTCTACTGACTATGGTTATCCAACACCATCGATTGACCGCGACAAAATTGTCAACCAGGTATTGCCTGAATTACAGAAAAATGATATTTATAGTAGAGGAAGATTTGGTGCTTGGAAGTATGAAGTTGCCAACCAAGATCACTCGATGATGCAAGGAGTAGAATGGGCCAATTTGATGGTTCTAAATATTCCTGAATTGACCCTTCCTTTCCCTAATACTGCCAATGCCATGTATGGCAAGTAATTTATAACAGTACGATCAAACTTTTAAAAATCGCGGTTAAACGGATAGCATCCAAAATTCTTGCTTCTGTTGCACCGTGATTTTTAACTGATTGCTCATGTGAGGTTACACACATTTCACAACCGTTAATGGCTGATACCGTTAAGCTAGCCAGTTCAAAAAACTCTTTTCCCAATACCGGATTCATCATAATTGACATTCTGATTCCTGCAGGTGCTGAATTATAAAATTCTTTATCGACAAAGTGTTTGAAACGATAAAAAACGTTATTAGCATTTAAAAGAGATACTAGAGCGTGAATTTCATTTATTTCAGCTTCTGTCACTCCTTTTTGAATAGCTAATTCAGAAATAGATTGAATTGTTCTTGTATGCTTTTGATTAACAGATACAGCCAAAGCCAATAGTAAAGCCTCTTTTTCAGTTAAAGTTGCATATTTCAATGCATTTGAAACATTAATTTTTAAATCTTTTATGTATCTAGTCTCCGCTAAATCTAATTGATCTAATAAGGCAAATTGCTCGCTTGCAGGAATGTTAATTTCCGCTAATAAATTATCTCTTGTTTCACTCATGACTCTTAAATTTAAATGCCCCGATGAACGGGGCATTAGGATTGAAATTATAAGGTAGCATCTCCAGCTTTCCAATTACATGGACAAAGCTCATCTGTTTGTAATGCATCAAGTACACGTAAAACTTCATCTACATTTCTACCTACTGATAAATCATTTGCAGAAACCCAACGAATTACGCCATTGGTATCAGCAATATATGTTACACGGTAGGCAACTTTTTCTCCTTCTGTTAAAATCCCTAATTCTTCTGCTAAAGATTTTGAAGTATCAGCTAACATAGGGAATTTTAATCCTCTTAAATCATCGTGATCTCTTCTCCAAGCAGCGTGAACAAACTCTGAATCCGTTGAAGCACCAATTAACGAAGCATCTCTATCTGCAAAATCTCCTGCACGACGATTAAATTCAGCAATTTCAGTTGGACAAACGAAAGTGAAATCTTTTGGCCACCAAAACATTACTAACCATTTACCATCATTTTTGTGATCTTCTGAAGTGATTGTTGCGAATTCGTTTCCTTTATCTAAAGAAACAACCGCTGTTTTTGAAAATGCAGGAAATAAACTTCCTAATCCTAACATGTGATTTGCCATAGTGTTATTTTTTTGTTCTTAAATTTTGTGATGCAAATATCCGATAATTTATAATATCAGACAAATCTATATTTACTATATTTGTATAAGATAAAACTATAGTATGACAATAACACAATTAGAGTACATTGTGGCTTTAGCCGATTTGAAAAGTTTCTCCAAAGCCGCTGATTTTTGTTGTGTAACGCAGCCAAGTTTAAGTATGCAAATACAAAAATTGGAGGATGAATTAAATGTTTCTCTCTTTAATCGTAAAAGTAAACCTCTTACTCCTACTATTTATGGTGATGAAATCATTCAACAAGCTAGAGTTATCTTAAAAGAAACGCAAACCCTGATGGCTTTATCCAAAGGTTGGGGAAATCAAGTTTCGGGAGTACTTTCCATTGGAATTATTCCAACCATCGCACCCTATTTGGTTCCAAAATTTCTTTCAAAATTTCAACGAAAATATCCAGATCTTACCATCAATATCTCTGAAACAACTACTGAAAACATTAAAAAAGATATTAAAGAAGGAAAACTGCACATCGGGATATTGGTTACTCCCTTGAATGATCATTTAGTAGAGAAACCTCTATTTTATGAGGAATTGTACCTTTATTCGAATTGTAAGAACGAAAATAATCAGGTTATTGATGAAATATTGACTGATAAACTGTGGTTATTGGAGGAAGGACATTGTTTAAGCAATCAGGTTGCTTCCATATGTAATCTAAAATCCAATTCATCACAGTCAACAAAAATATCTTATCAAACAGGTAGCTTAGAAACAATTGTACGTTTAGTGGAAGATTCTGAGGGACAAACAATTATTCCTCAAATGTTGATTGATTATCTAGACGATAATTTCAAGTCGAAAGTGTTCCCTATTATCGATCCAATACCAGTCAGAGAAGTATCCTTGGTCTATTCACCCAGCTACGCAAGAAAAGCTATTATTAAGGCTTTACAAGAAGAAATTTTATCAGTAATTCCAATTGAATGGCAAAGTTCCCAAAATCGGAATATTATACCGATATAAGCTTCTCTGATGAATTTTTGTGTAATCTGAATAGAAAAATTAAACTTAATGCAAAAATCATTGCTAGAATTAATATGCCAATTCGCATACTTCCAGTCAATTGAATGACAAGTCCGAAAATAAACGTACCTAAAACGGTAGATAGACGATCACATACCTCATAAAAACTAAAGTAAGAGGCAGTATCATTTTCTCCGGATGGACATAATTTAGCATATGTTGCTCGACTATTTGATTGAATACCGCCCATCACAAATCCAATGGCGGTGGCTAATAAGTAAAAATTCATTTCATCTTTTACAAAATAGGCAAAGATGCAAACGGCAATCCAAATGAATACAATGGTTACTAATGCCTTAACATTTCCTAATCTTTGGGATAAAATGGCGCATGTATAGGCGCCTGGAATAGCCACTAATTGAATCAGTAAAATGGTGATTATCAAAGAATCGGATGGTAGTTTTAATTCTTGACTACCAAATAAAGCACCTAAATACATGACGGTTTGAGCGCCTAAATTGAATAGGAAAAAACTAGAAAGGAAGTTTTTAATGGCAGAAATATGCTTAATCTCCTGGTATACTTTACTTAATTCATGGTACCCACCTAGCCACCATTTTGCGTGTGAACTTACTTTTTTGGTTGATTTGGGCAAGTATTTAAATGGAATTTGAGAAAATAGGATCCACCAAATTCCGACAGTTAGAAATGAAACTCTTGAAGCCATTTCACCACCAATATTACCGTACCATTGAGGCATTAATAACATGGTTAAATTCTGTATGAGTAGAATAACGCTACCTATATAACCATAGGTGAATCCTTTTGCACTCAGTTGATCGAACTTGTCAGGCGATGCGATTTCTGGCAAAAAGGAATTATAAAACACTAAACTACCACCCCAACCGATGATGGAAAATAAAAAACAAAGCGTACCAATGATGTAACTTCCTTTGGTGAAAAAATACAAGAAAATACAAGAAAAAGCCCCTAAGTAACAAAAGAAGCGCATAAATGCTTTTCGGTTGCCTAAATAATCCGCTATTCCAGAAAGGAAAGGCATACAAATGGCAAGAATTAAAAAGGCTATCGAGATGGTGTACGAATAAACCACAGTATTTTGAATGGAAATGCCAAAAAAACTAATCCAATCCGGTTTTAAACTATTCAATGTAATAGCTGCAATGGGAAAATAGATAGGGAAAATAGCCGATGTTATCGTCAAAGAATGCACCGAATTGGCCCAATCATAAAATGCCCAAGCATTTAAGGTTTTTGGATTGTTGAGTTTTGCTTCCATTAAAATAGGCCTAATTGTTCTCCTGAACCACTTTTTTCAGATGATTCACTGGGTAAGTTTTTTATTTCAAATGGAATGTCATCTATTTCATTTTTAGAAATAATGGGTTCTTCCGGTAAATTTTTAATGACAAATTCGGGTTCACTTTCTGAGGTCGAATTTGTTTCAATAATCTGATTTTCATTTGATTCTGAGGAGTCGGTTATTTCTTCCACCGTTTCCACTTCTTCGGAAAGTTCAGGGTATTTTTCTTCCGTATCTATAAACTCAACCTCCAATAATTTTTGATAATTCAATTTATTACCTATCGCTTTCCAGCCTCTTACATCTACCAATTCACCTATCGGTAAAATTTCGATTTCCGTCGTTTTTCCATCCGGTTTGTGTTTGATTTGCACATTGGGCAAATAATTATCCGTTACGTTAAGCAACTTTGATGCTTTATGATCGGTAATAAACAAAAACTTTTTGTCAATGGTCGAAGTTTCTAATTTAAATCGTTTGATTAAATTATTTTTGCCTTGACCATCGAAATAAACAGCAGAAATAATTCCATTTGGGTTGAATTTTTTCAAAAATAGAATTTCTTCAGCTGGATAACGGTTGGTTAATTCAAAGTTGGTTAATTCGTAATTTCCTGATTTATAGATCGATAATATTAAATCTTTGGGTTCAAAATTTCCAATGAAAGTTCCATGTTCATCTCTATTCAATCGGCCAATGGTTGAATCAAACCAAATATTTAGCCCTCCCAAGGTAGATACTCCAGCAGATTTTTGAATTACTTTTCTAACTGGATATTTGGTTAAAACATTCCCCATCGATTCCCTTCCTTTGATGGCCAGTTTGGCAAAATCGTAATCAAATTGCTTATTTTTAGCCGTACAACTGGCTGTTAAGTTAATTTGAATGATTTCAGCTTCTCCGTTTTCATTGGCAGAAAAATAAGTGATTTTCGATTTATTATTATCACTTACTAATTTATATTCTCTATCACGAGTAACCGAGGTTACTTTAAATCGTTTCACAAATGAAGAACCAGATTTTCCATCAAAATAAACCAAATTATAAACTTTACGGTCATCATTCTTTTTGAAAACGGTACAATACAAAATGTCTTTTCCAACGAAAACTTTATCTTGAACTTTGGTTACTACACACGTTCCATTTTGTCTGAAAACAATGATATCATCTATATCAGAACAATCCATGATAAATTCATCTTTCTTCAAACCATAGCCTATAAATCCATCTTCACGATTAACATAAAGCTTTTGATTGGCAGCTGCCACGACCGTTGCAGAAATGGTATTAAAGTTTTGAATTTCAGTTTTCCGTTCTCTCCCTTTGCCGTATTTGCTCAGTAGATTTTTGAAATAATCAATGGCATATTTAATTAGATTCGCTAAATGATGTTCAACCTCTGCTAATTCCTCTTCCAATCGACGCATTAATTCATCGGCTTTGAATGAATCAAATTTTGAAATACGCTTAATTCGAATCTCCAATAATCTTAAGATATCCTCTTCCGTAATTTCTCGGTAAAAATCTTTTTTATAAGGTTCTAAACCTTGATCCACCGTACTAATAACCAATTCAAATGTTTCACATTCTTCAATGTCACGATAAATTCTATTCTCAATGAAAATCCTTTCCAACGAACTGAAAAGTAATTTTTCCATTAATTCCCCTTTTCGGATCTCTAATTCTTGCTTGAGTAAATCGACCGTTTGATTTGTACTTACTCGTAAAATTTCAGCAATGCCCACAAAATGAGGTTTGTCTTGAATAATTACGCAAGCATTCGGAGAAATGGAAACCTCACAATCTGTAAAGGCATACAATGCATCAATGGTTACATCTGGTGAAATCCCTGGTGCCAATTGTATCTGAATTTCAACATCTTTGGCTGTATTATCAATTACTTTTTTGATTTTTATCTTACCTGTATCATTCGCTTTAATGATGGAATCAATGAGCGATGTGGTGGTGGTGGTGTAAGGTATATCCTTGACAATCAGTGTCTTTTTGTCTAATTCTTCAATTTTTGCTCTAACTCTAATTCTTGAACCTCTCAATCCATCATTGTAATTGGAAACATCAATCATACCACCCGTTAAAAAATCTGGGTACAGTTCGACTTTTTTGTTATTTAAAATATCAATGGATGCCTGAATAATTTCGCAAAAGTTATGAGGCATAATTTTGGTAGCCAAACCAACCGCAATTCCTTC
The DNA here is from genome assembly GCF_054558485.1 of Aquirufa sp. ROCK2-A2. Classification (NCBI taxonomy): domain Bacteria; kingdom Pseudomonadati; phylum Bacteroidota; class Cytophagia; order Cytophagales; family Flectobacillaceae; genus Aquirufa; species Aquirufa sp. ROCK2-A2. The sequence continues at coordinate 141,463 of NZ_JBPXKA010000003.1, read as the reverse complement.
AACTCCTTGAGTTAGTAGTAATGGGAATTTAATAGGTAAAGTAACGGGCTCTTTCTTTCTACCATCATAAGACATTTGCCAATCGGTCGTTTGCGGATTGAATACTACTTCATTAGCAAATTTCGATAGTCTAACTTCAATATATCTTGCTGCCGCTGCACTATCCCCTGTTCTTACATCTCCCCAGTTACCTTGGCAATCAAATAGTAATTCTTTTTGTCCTAAATTAACAATTGCATCATTGATGGAAGCATCACCATGAGGGTGATATTGCATGGTTTGTCCAATTACGTTGGCCACTTTATTAAAACGGCCATCATCCATTTCATTCAATGCATGCAAGATACGTCTTTGTACAGGCTTAAGACCGTCTTCTACTGCAGGAACCGCACGTTCAAGAATTACATATGAGGCATATTCTAAAAACCAATTTTCATACATGCCTGCAACGGCAATTTGTTCTTGTAAAGCTCCTCCAGTTGATTCTTCCATAATTTAAAAACTACTAATTTTATTTATAATCACTCCTCAAATGAAATAATTCATACAAAAACATGGCTGTTGCTCCCCATATGATCTCATTTTCATATTTGAAAACAGGTGCCCAATAGCTTTTATTATTAATTTCCAATTGATGAGCTTGAATATTTTCTTCATCGCTGAAGAATGATACAGGTATTTCAAAAATACGATTAATTTCTCGTTTATTAATATGGAAATTAAGGTTTTTATTTACTTTCGTGAAATAGGCTTGAACCCAAAAATTGGAGACTTTAACCCACAAGGGTTGAATCGGTATTAATTCAGGATTGATTAATTTAATGCCGATTTCCTCTTCTACTTCTCTTAAAGCTGTTTCTTCTAAATTTTGATCTATTTCATCTTTCTTCCCACCTGGGAATGCCATTTGTCCACTATGAGCTCCATCGTATTCATTTCGCTTAATGACAATAACTTTGTCCTCTTCATCCAAAATACTTTTTAGAATTATCAAAACAGCTGCTTCTTTGGCATTATTTCGAATATCATTGTTCGAAATGTGCTCATCATGTAAGTCACGTAATTCTTTGAATTTTTCGTGAATCATGAGCGGTGAATTTTTTGGTAAATTCCTTGCGCTACTTTAATCCCATCCAATGCTGCAGACATAATTCCACCTGCAAAACCAGCACCCTCTCCACAAGGAAATAATCCTTTAATTTCAATATGTTCTAAACTTTCTGAATCTCTTGGGATTTTAACCGGCGAGGATGTTCGACTTTCTAAGCCTATTATTTGACCAATATTGGTCGAAAAATTGGAAATTTTTCGATTGAAATCTTGCAAGCCCAATGCCAACGGCTCAGATATAAACTCCGGTAATACTTCTCTCATTTCGCCTGGGATCAATCCAGGAATGTAGGATGTTTCGTGCGCACTTTTACTGGACTTTTTTTGAATAAAATCTCCAGTCAATTGTGATATAGCTTTTTGGGTCTCTTGGGAATATTCGTTGGATTTTCTTTCTAAGCTTTCTTGTAAATACATTCCAGCTAAGGGTCCATAATCTTTGTATTCGCTCAAATCTTCAGGTAAAATGCTCACAACGATACCTGAATTGGCATAAACGGAATCTCTTCTGGATGGTGACATTCCATTTACCACAACCTGATTTTGAGCCGTAGCAGAAGGAACAATGAATCCGCCTGGACACATACAAAAAGAAAATACTCCTCTTTGCAAACCTTTGAATTTGGTTTGTGTAACCAAACTAAAACTAGCTGGTGGTAAATATTCAGGACGTTTGTTTAACTTATATTGACATGTATCTATCAATGATTGTCTGTGCTCAATTCGAACTCCTATGGCAAAGGGTTTGTATTCAATTTTGATTTGTTTTTTATGCAACAATTCAAAAATATCTCGTGCAGAATGGCCTGTAGCCAACAATACATTTTCGCAATCGATTGTTAAACCTGATTCGCAATGTACCTGTTTAATTTGCTTATGTTCAATTTGAAAATCGATAACTCTTTCATTAAAATGCACTTCTCCGCCTGCTTCTATAATTGAATTGCGAATGGAGGCGATGATTCCGGGTAATTTATTTGTTCCAATGTGTGGATGCGACTCAAAAAGTATATTTTGATTAGCTCCATGTTCAACAAACGTTTCTAGGACCTTTTTGATATCTCCTCTTTTGGTGCTTCTTGTATATAATTTCCCATCAGAATAAGTTCCTGCTCCTCCTTCTCCAAAACAATAATTACTATTTGAATCAACGATATTAAAACGATTGATCGCTGCTAAATCTCTTCTTCGATCACGAACATCTTTCCCTCGTTCTAGGATAATGGGTTTGATGCCTAATTGTATCAGCTCTAAAGCGCCAAATAAACCAGCAGGGCCACTCCCAATAACAACAACTTGTGGAGCATGCGCAGTTAATTTAGGTAATTTTGATTTTTGTTGAAAAGTAAAATCAAAATCTTTGGGATAAAAACCAATTCGTAAGTTAACTTTGATTTGTCTACTTCTAGCATCGATGGATTTCCGCTCGATTCGGTAAGTGGTTTGGTCAACGAAAGTGGAACCTAATTCAGTAGAAAGGTATGAATGTAACAACTCAGACGAATGAGCTATTTCAGGGCTTGTGATGAAGTCTTTAAATTCTACCATAATTAATATTTGCACAAATTTACGAATTCTATTTCAAACCAATGAATAAGCTAAAAAATCAAGTAAGTCCTTATTTACTCCAACATCAAGATAATCCGGTTTTTTGGGAACCTTGGGGGGATGAAGCTTTACAACGTGCAGTCACAGAAAATAAACCTATTTTAATTAGCATTGGTTATGCAGCCTGCCATTGGTGTCATGTAATGGAAAAAGAATCATTTGAAAATCAGGAAGTTGCGGATTTGATGAACCAATATTTTATTCCTATCAAAGTGGATAGAGAAGAGCGCCCGGATATTGATATGATTTATATGGATGCCATACAACAAATGGGTTTGGGTGGTGGTTGGCCATTGAATGTTTTTTTAATGCCTGATCAAAAACCTTTTTATGGTGGTACTTATTTCCCCAAAAATAAATGGATGGAGTTATTGGAATCAATAAATAAGGCCTACCAAAATCACAAAACAGAATTACAAGCATCCGCAGATGGTTTTGCTGAAAGTATCAATGACCAAAAGAATTTATTTTCTGTTGTCTCCATCGATGAACAACCAGAAATTGTACAAGCAAGTATTACGAATATACTTCGGTCCTTGGATCCAGTCTTTGGCGGAATCAATAAAGCACCCAAATTCCCCCTTCCCTCTTTGATGAATTTATTGGAATCTATTCCCATTGCGATAGGTTTTGAAATTGAAGTCTATCCTTTAGCCAATCTTCAATTGAGCAAAATGTCTCAAGGGGGTATTTTTGATCACATTTCAGGAGGATTTTCTCGCTATTCAGTTGATTCAGAGTGGTTTTGTCCACACTTTGAAAAAATGCTTTACGACAATGGTCAATTATTATCCGTTTATAGTAAAGCATTTGAACGAACGAATTCTTTGATTTACAAGGAAGTCGTTAGGCAAATTATTACTTTTTTAGATCAAGAATTACTAGGAGAAAATAATTTATACTATTCTTCTTTGGATGCTGATAGTGAGGGAGTTGAAGGACTTTATTATACCTGGACATTTGATGAATTAAACAAATTGTTGCCCTATGAAAAGCATGTTGAATTTTATCAAACCTTTTCGATCACGAAAAATGGTAATTGGGAAGATGGACTAAATATTTTGTTTAAAAATAAGTCCATCCTCAATACCTATTTTAATGATGAATTCACCATTTTATCTAAAATCATAGAGAATCGAATTAAACCAGCCAGAGATCAAAAACAAATTTTATCTTGGAATGCTTTAACATTATTGGGCTTAATTGATGCAGCAATAGCTTTGAATAATGATTCATTGCTTGCAAAATGCGAACATTTTTATGAATCCATGCTCCAATATTTTGAATCAAGTCCAAACTTTTTATTACATCAAGTAGATTTTGCTGATCAACCTATTCAAGGATTTTTAGATGATTATGCAACCTTTGGTTTAGCTATCACAAAATTATATTTGAGGACAGGAAATGAACAAATGTTGGATAAGTCATCTCAATTATTGGAATTTGTTCTTCAAAATTTTCAATCTGCTGAAATAGATTTTGATTTATTTAATTATTGTTCCAATCAATCAGAAAAGTTAATTGCGGATAAAATTGAATTTACAGATTCAGTTATCCCCTCTTCTAATTCTATCCTTTGTGAATGGCTCTTTTGGATGGGAATAATCAAAAATGAGGTCAATTATACAATCAAAGGAAAAAAAATGATCGAAACGGTTTTGGATAAGGCCGTCAATAATCCTAGTTATTTTGCTAATTGGCTTAGACTATATTCAGAGTGGTTTGAATATCCAAAAGTGATGTTAAAGTATAGCCCTGCTAATACGAGTTTATCTGATTTACAGCTGGAAAATTGGTCCATAAATTATAAAGAGATGGTTTTTATTCCAAGTACGTCATTACCTCAGAATTTCAAATTTATGATGTGTATTGGATCTCATTGTTTGGCTCCAACAAAAACAATGGCAGAATTGCATCAACAATTGGAAGAAATTATTTAATTCGGTCTGGGTTTTCATTAACAAATGCACCCCAGCCTTTTTTTGTTCCTTTTAATGACGACGTAAGATTATTGGCATGAAAATGATGGCAAATGGCAATGCCGACAGCATCGGTGGCATCCAATAATTTGGCATCAAGCTTTTGTTTGACAATCACTTCCACCATTTTGGCTAATTGTTCTTTAGAGGCATTTCCATTTCCAGTAACCGACTGCTTTACTTTTTTCGGTTCATATTCGGTAATGGGTATATTTTTGGAAAAGGCTAGCGACATAACCATTCCTTGTACCCGACCAAGTTTTAACATGGATTGCACATTTTTTCCAAAAAAAGGAGATTCAATAGCTATTTCATCGGGTAAAAATTCTTCTAAAATTCCTAAAATTCGCTCATGAATTTTTAAGAATTTAGCTCCTTGAGTGGTGTATTTGCTCAAATTTAAAACGCCATATTGTAAAATGACTACCTTTTCTTTTTGCACTTTAATTAATCCGTATCCCAAAATACTTGTTCCTGGATCTATCCCTAAAATTATTTTTTCTCCTTGCGAACTCGTAATTTGCATATAAATCGAATTTATCAATGTTTATTCATCGAATTCCAACGTTTATCACCCAAATTTTTCCCCAACTAATTTGGAGAATGCCCGTTATAGGCGAAGATGATAGACGGGTTTATTTCACTTTCGATGATGGACCAACTCCTGAAATTACCAATTTTGTTTTAGAACAGTTAGATAAATTTAATGCAAAGGCTACATTTTTTTGCATTGGCAAGAATATGGTTGAAAATCCTGAATTGATACAATTGATTCAATCGAATGGCCATGCCATTGGAAATCATACCATGAACCATGCAAATGCATGGAAATATACCAATGATATGTATTTGGAAAATATTCATTTGTGCGAAAATGTTTTTGAAGAAATGGGAGTTCATTCCATTGGTTTTCGTCCACCTTATGGACGGATGACAAAAAGTGCCTCTGTGGCCATTCGAAAATCTGCTGATATTTTCATGTGGACGATTTTAACAGGCGATTACAACAAGGATTTAGACCCACAAACTGTTCTTAAAAAATGCTTACAACAAGTTAAACCTGGAGATATAATCGTTTTTCATGATAGCATAAAAGCAGTTAAAAATTTAAAAATATTATTACCTGAATTCTTAAATTATTGTTCTGAAAATAATTTACACCCTTCTGCCTTATGATTGATACTCATGCTCATTTATATGATGAACTATTTTTGCCAACGATTGACCAACATATCTTAGATATTAAATCAAAAGGTGTTCAGGAAGTTTGGTTACCCAACTGTGATTCGGAATCCTGGGGTTCATTGAATCAAATAGCAAAAGCATTTCCCGAATTTTGTAAACCTATGGTTGGTTTACACCCGACCTACGTTAAAGAGGATTATTTAATTGAATTGAAATTTGTTGAAGATATACTTAAGGAGCAAAAAGTATTAGCTATAGGTGAAATTGGATTGGATTATTATTGGGATACAAGTTTTAAAGTTCAACAAATGGACGCTTTTGAAACGCAATGCCATTGGGCTTTAGAAAATCATGTATGGGTTGATATTCATTGTCGAAAAGCCTATGCAGATTTACTTAGTACATTAAAAAAGAAAGAATTTAAAAATTTGACAGGAATTATTCATTGTTTTTCCGGCGATGAAAAAGAAGCAATGCATTTGGTGGATTTAGGTTTTAAACTTGGAATTGGAGGGGTAATCACCTATAAAAATGCTAATCTATTTAATGACATTAAAAATATCCCTTTAGAAAGCATTGTACTTGAAACAGATGCACCCTATTTAACCCCTGTTCCGCATAGAGGAACACCTAATACTCCCGCTTACATACCATTAATTGCCCAAAAATTGGCTGATTTACATGGAATTGGTATGGATTTATTAATTGAAAAAACCAACCGAAATGCATTAAAACTTAAAGAATTTTCAAGTTTTCAATAAGTAAATCTGTTTGATTTTTCCATTCAACCATGGCGTTTTTTAAACGCAAGATCAATTTATTTTTGGATGATCCAAATTTTCCCCAATCGCCTTGAAAGATTATTTTTCCTTTTTCAATCAAGCCAACTTTTTCACTTAGTTTAAGAATGTCTGTGATATCATGACTAATGAGTAAACATGGTATATTTTTTTCTAATACTTCTTGTTTGACGATGCTGGAAAATTCCATTTTTTGTTCAGTATCCAATTGACTAAAAGGTTCATCCAAAACAAGTGCTTGAATAGGTAAACTGAACGCTTGAATTAAGGCCAATTTTTGTCTTTCACCACCAGATAAATTGACGATTTTACTTTTTACGACTTTTTCTAAATGATACTTTTTTAAAATGGTATTTTTTATTTTTGATAATTCTTTATCGCTTAATCGTTGATAAAGCATATCAAGGAAGTTATCGACGGTGTGATTGGGTTTTAAATGTAAATTTTGAGGTACATAACCAATTTCAGGAAATTGTTTAATCAATCGATCTATTCCATTATTTAATTCTCTGGCATTTATTTGAATGGAAGAGTTCTCAATGCTGTGATTTCCAACAACAATATTGGCAATACTACTTTTTCCTGAACCACTTTTCCCAATTAAAGCGAAAATCTCTCCTGATTTTACCTTAAATTTGATTTGAGATAATTCAAATTGATTGGATATTTGATGACTCTTTATGAAAATTTCTAACATTTAATCTTATTTATTATGCTTTTATGCGGTATTGATGTTGGTACATCATCCATTAAAGTTAGTATTGTTGACTCAGCAAACCAAAAAGTTATTCAAACGGTTTCATATCCAGAAGTTGAAAATACAATTTCATCGCCAGAAGTTGGTTTTGCAGAACAAGAACCTGATCATTGGTGGTATTGTGTAAAACAAGCAATTTTAGCTTGTAATCGCTCAAATACGTATAATCCCAAAGATATTGTTGCTATTGGTATAAGTTATCAAATGCATGGTTTGGTGGTAATTGACGAATCAAATCAAGTTTTACGACCTTCCATCATATGGTGTGATTCAAGAGCTAGTACTATCGGAAATGAGGCCTATAAGTCAATTGGTCAAGAATTTTGTCACTCCCATTTATTAAATTCTCCAGGTAATTTTACTGCTTCTAAATTAGGTTGGGTTAAACAAAATCAGCCCGAAATATACCAGAAGATTAAATATGTCATGTTACCGGGCGATTTTATAGCAGGTAAACTTTGTGGAAATTACACAACAAGTCCATCCGCATTATCAGAAGGGATATTTTGGGATTTTCAAACAAAATCTGTTTCAAAAGAAGTAAAAGAATATTTTGGCTTTGCAGATGCACTTTTTCCGGAGGTTAGAGATGTATTTTGTGAACATGGTCAAATCTCAAAGGAAATATCCAATGAATTGGGTTTAAACTCCTCTGTTAAAGTGACTTATAAAGCAGGAGATCAACCGAACAATGCATTGTCCTTAGGCGTCCTAGAACCAGGGGAAATCGCTACTACTGCCGGAACCTCCGGAGTAGTTTATGGAGTGAGTGATGAATTGAAATTTGATAAAGAGAACAGAGTGAATTCATTTGCTCATGTTAATTATACCAAAAATTTAGATCGGATTGGTGTATTAATGTGTATCAACGGAACGGGAATTTTAAATAGATGGATGAGAGATAACTTCTTTTCTAATTTGTCTTATAATGAAATGAATCAATTGGCTTCAAAAGCAGAAATTGGTTCAAAAGGACTTGTTTGTATGCCTTTTGGAAATGGTGCTGAACGAATTTTTCAAAATAAAAAAGTTGGAGGAAGTTTTACAAATTTAGATTTTAATCAACACGGAAGTAAAGAAATAATTCGTGCTGCCCAAGAAGGAATTGCATTTTCTATGGTATATGGTATTGAATTATTAGGGAACGTGGGTATTCAGCCTAAGCGATTAAAAGCTGGTATGGCCAATATGTATTTAAGTGATATTTTTTCTTCTGCCATTGTTAATGCCTCCCAAGTAACGGTTGATTTTTGTGAAGGAGATGGTTCATTCGGAGCTGCCATTGGTGCTGGAATTGGATTAGAGATTTATCGGAACTCAAAGGAAGCTGTGGATAATATTAAAGTAATCAAAAGTTTACATCCAGATAATCAGTTGAAATCACAATATTCAGATGCTTATCAAAATTGGAAAGAATCCATGAGTATATAAAAAGGGAAAGCCTCTCTATTTCTAGAGAGGCTTGTACCCAGAGCCGGAGTCGAACCGGCACGGGCTTGCACCCACGGGTGTTTGAGACCAGCGCGTCTACCAATTCCGCCATCTGGGCAATTATTAAATTGCGATACAAAAATAGCCTTTCTTCATCGAAATCGCAAATTTGTATTCGATAAAATTTATTTATTCGTATCTCAAAGATTCTACAGGATCCATTTGTGAAGCCTTGAATGCTGGGTAAATACCTGAAAATAAGCCTACTAAAACACAAACTACGATTCCGGTAAACATCCATAACCATGGAATAATAAAACTTGCACTGCCTGAACTGATCCCTTGTGCAATTAAATTACCGATGGGAATGGCTAGCACTATACCTCCAACACCACCTAATAAACAAATGACAATGGCTTCAATAAGGAATTGCTGAAGAATACGATTAGGAGTTGCACCCAAAGATTTACGGATACCGATTTCTCGGGTTCTTTCACTAACTGAGACCATCATAATATTCATCAAGGCGATAGCTGCACCTAATAATGTAATAAAACCGATAACAAATCCTCCTATTCTTAAACTGGAAGTTATACCTTCGAAACTCTTTGCCATGGAATCTGATCGATCCAAAGAGAAAGAATCGTTCATGCCGATGGGATCTTGTCTTACTTTTCTCATTATGCCCCTAGCCTCTTCCATAAAATCATCAATATTCAAAATTTTTGAAGAAGATGTTGTGATATCAAATGTTAAATTCCTACCGACAGCCATTTTCCTACCCGTTTCTAAAGGAACCATAACTACCCGGTCATCTCCTCCTCCCATCATATTTCCTTTCTTGTCTAGTAATCCAATGACTTTCAATTTAATTCCATTGACAATTATTTCTTTATCCATGGGATTTTCTTTTAAAAATAATTGATCAACAATATCAACACCTAGAATACACACGTTAATTGAATTGGTGTATTCATTTGGATTGAAATTTCTACCCATTCCCACTTTATAACCTTTTAATTCCATGAAATTGTCGTCTATTCCAAGTAAACGAACATTCGGGTTTGATTTTTTAGAAGAATATTTAGCAATTGCATTGAACGTAACGTTGGTTTTTAACGAAACCTTTCCTTTGACCGAAAATAATTTTTTGTATTGAACGGCTTGCCTATAATCGATATTCTTAAATCGCTTTTCTTTTTGTCCTTCCCTCCTAATTTGCATGGCAGGTCTATTGCGTATGTCAAAGGAATTAGCACCTAAACCTGAAAATGAATTATCTACCGAACTCTGAATTCCATCAATGGCAGTTAATATTCCTACTAATGCAGTTATACCTAATGAAATGATTAAAGCCGTCAGAACTGTTCTTAATAAATTACCTTTAATAGATCGAAGACCCTCAAATACATTTTCCTTTAAATTCATGTTGGATGCTGTATAAATTAATTTTAGCTTGCAATTTATTAGTTTATTTACAGCATTAAAAACCAATGAAGCGGCTAATTCTTCCATTAATCATATTTCTTACTAACATTGGCTCTTCCCATGCCAATAAGCTGTTGATTGAAATGGGTGAATACCAAACAGACCACTTAAAAGCCTATGGTTTTGTTTATCAGGTGCTAAAAAATGAACAAAAAGAGGTTCAATGGTTATTGAATTACCAAGGTGGTGCCTTTTTAATGGATTACGACCCTCAATATGTGAAAAGTTTAATAGCTAAATCTATTTTATATCAAGTCATTTCTGATTCAAAAGCTAGTGAACTAACTCAATTGTTGAGTAACTCATCTCAAAATACCGCCATTGGTACATTAAATAAAGTTCCTAAAATTGCCTTATACTCGCCCAAAACAGCTAGTCCATGGGACGATGCAGTTTCCTTGGCTTTGACTTACGCCGAAATACCATTCGATATTATCTACGATAAAGAAATTTTAGAAGGAAAATTACCTGAATACGATTGGGTGCATCTTCACCATGAAGACTTTACAGGACAAATGGGTAAAATGTATTCTCAAAAAGATCAATTTTGGTACCAAAATCAATTAAAAGAAGACATGATTTTGGCCAAACAATTTGGTTTTTCCAAAGCGTCCGAATTGAAATTGGAAATTGTCAAGTCGATTAAAAATTATGTTCTCGGTGGTGGATATTTATTTGCCATGTGCACAGCCACGGATACTTTTGATATTGCTTTAGCACTAAATGGATTAGATGCGAGTGATTCGTTTTATGATGGAGATCCAATCGATAAGCAATTTCAAGACAAGTTGAATTTTGAAAATTGCTTTGCCTTTCGAGATTTTAAGATCATTCCTAATTACCGTATAAATGAATTTTCTGAAATAGATTCATCTCCTAATTATTCCCCAAGGGTAGTTTCGGAAGAACTCGATTTTTTTGAATTAAATGAATTTTCGGCTTCCATTGATTTGATTCCAAGTATGTTGACTCAAAATCATGAGAAGGTTATTCATGGTTTTATGGGACAAACGACTGCCTATTCATCAAAATTCATAAAATCGGACATTACTGTTTTAGCTGAAAATCAGTCGTTGAATGAAGTGAAATATCTTTATGGACAAAAAGGGAAAGGTTTTTTTACCTTTTTGGGAGGTCATGACCCTGAAGATTATCAGCATTTTGTTAATGAAGAACATACGGATTTAAGCCTTCACAAAAATAGTCCTGGATATAGATTGATTCTGAATAATATCTTATTTCCTTCTGCAAAAAAGAAAAATCAAAAGACCTAATTATTTAAGTTTTCTTAAATAATAATCCTCTCCAGGAACGATAATTCCTTTTTTGAGTGCTAGTTCACTTCCTAATCTGATATCTCCTTTTTTAACAGGAATTACGCTTTTGGCAAAAAATAGATAATCTGCTTCTGTCGGTATTTGCTCAATTCCTTGTTCAAAACGGTTAATGGGAATTAATTTTCTAGTAAATTCTGCTCCCCAAAGTGGATATTCATAATCATCGTTAATAGTGCCCAGAGCGACGGTGGCATGACTTGGAACCATTTGGTCAAAATTATAATAGGCTTTGGTTATATCAGGTCTTGAAATGGTTAACGACTCCATTCTATTCAATTGAAAGAATGATTGTTTTCCATAGGCATCAAATGGTAGAGCACGAATATTGAATAGTAAGGTGCTTAAACTAGAGACACAAATAAATACAGTTACCGTTCCTAAAAGAAATTTAGTGAATCCATAATGATTCCTTCTCAAGTAAAATTCTCCAAAATATATCCCTAATGGAAACAAATATAAACTTGAACTGATCATATATCGTCCTTTCCAAGGATCATAAGCGGCTGTGTAACATAAAAAAAGAAAGTGAATCACAAAAGCACAAAGAAAAAAGAGGTATTTTTTTTCAAACCTAACTACCGCAATTAAAATACTTGGAATGAGTACCAATAAAAATAGTAACCCATAAATCGGTGTTCCGTTGTAAAATTCAAATTGTCGATCAAACGAAAAAGGTATGATGGTAAATTCCGTTTTTGATTCTAATCCTAATTGAAGTTTCTGATCAATTGCTCGAGGAATAAATTTCCATTTGGCATTGAATTCTTCAACCCATGGTATATTTCTCAAGCCATCGGGATTTAATAAGTCGAAGGTATATCTAAATACGTTCCTAGATCCTTGTTTCAATAAATTCTCAAGATTTCCAGCTCGTTCCACTGATTGGTGCATGGTGGCCGTTTTGGGGCCTATAGGATGTCCATAGTGGATGTAATTACTAATATATCCCGTACATAAAACAAATAGAATAACGCCTAAAGAATGCGATAATAATAAATGTTTTATTTGGTAAAAAAACCTTTTTGAAGATTGGAAATTTAAGGAAGTAAGGTAAATGATTGCTAATGGAATAAGGGAAAATGCAAAAGTAATTTTGTGAGACAAAGCTATTCCAAAAGTTAAACCTGATAAATATAGATAAATCAGTTTTTGGCTAGTTTTAAAAGATATAATGAAATACAATAAACTACCTAAATATGCTCCCAACACGATATCTGTATCGGTTGTTAAACTTTGCATGATTGTAATAGGTAATAATAGAATGAAGGAACTTATTAATAATCTAATTTTAAACTCAATCTCTAAGCGTTTTAAAATACCATAAATGGAAAAACTTAAGATCCAATAGGAGATATAATTGGGCATTCTAAACCATAGTTCTTGTTTATCATTCATTAAAAAAGGATAAACTTGTATCGAACTAAAACTTCTTGGATAGGTATCAATATTCCAATTAGTACCGATAAAATGTGTTAAAGATGACCCTTCTTGTAAAAAATAGAGAATTCGATTTAAATGCCCTGTCATGCTATCCCACTCATTAGGAGGACAAAATAACATAACAGAAAATTGTAGCATTGTAATTAAAACCAAGGTCCAAAAAATACAGAAAAAGGTGAATTTTTGTAATCCTGATGATTGTTTGAAAACTATATGTAATTCTTGAATGGTTGATCCAGTTATTTTAAATGCTGATTTTTCGTTTAATTCTTTTTCAAAATATTTTAATTTAAAGAAAGAGTAAAATAAAAAACTAATAAAAAAAGGTAAAATACACCAAAAGAAAATAGAACTCCATTGATGAATAAAGGAAAGCAAATAACCTGAAATAATGATGCTACTCGAATAAGAAATGAAAGCAATAATCACTATCTCCTCAAAATTCTTATTTGAAATTTTAGAAGAAATTTTAAAATTCAAAAGAATAAAAGAAATGAAAATCAGTAAATACATCTTATGAATTATTTAGAACCTGACACACCTTTAAAATTTCCGACTCAGTGATTGCTGCAGATAAAGGAAGACATAAAATTCGTTTAGAAAAATCTTCAGATATAGGACATGCCTGGTAATTAATGAATGACAATGTATTCAAAGAAGGATAGAAATACCTTCTTGGAAATATTTGATGTTGGTTTAATTCGGCAACAATTTTAAATAAATAGTCTTCGCTTGGCAGTAAAATTGGATAGTAACTGTAATTTCGATCGATGTTTGGGTTATAATCGTATTTAAAAATTGGACTTACTAAATGTTGGTCATATACACTACTAGCCCATTTTCTATGACTTTTAATTTTTTCAAATTCCTCTAAATTCGCTAATCCCATGGCTGCATGAAATTCTGAATTCTTTCCGTTTATTCCTGCTGAGAAATATTCATCACCTTTGTGCCCAAAACTTCGTAATTCTTTGATTTTGGCGGCTAACTTTGAATTATTCGTCATAACGGCCCCTCCCTCTACTGTATGAAATATTTTGGTCGCATGAAAACTACAAGTACTTACATCTCCATAATTGAAAATGGATTTACCTTTGTACTTAACACCAAATGCATGAGCTCCATCAAAAATTAATGGGATTTGATATTCATGTGCAATTTCCTCTTGTAATTCTAAATCGCCTGCATTTCCGTAAACATGTGTGGTTAAAATTGCTTCCGTTTTTGGGGAGATAATGGATTTTATATTGGAACTTTCAACCGTCAGCGATTGTGGATTTACATCAGCAAAGATGGGTTGACAATTTTCCCAAATAATGGAATTACTAGTAGCACAGTAAGAAAAAGGGGTTGTAATTATTTCGCCTGTTAAGTTCAAAGCCTTGATAGCTAATTGTAAAGCTATTGTGCCATTCGTAACGAATATAAAATTTTCAACTTCAAGAAATTCCGCCAATTTGGCCTCTAATTCTTTCAATAAGGGTCCATCATTCGTTAAATGAGACGTCTCCCAAATTCTCTGTAGATATTTAGAGTAAATGGATATATCAGGAAGAAATGATTTGGTTACGTGAAGCATTAAATTTCTTCTGTTTGTTGAAATAGTCTAAAATCGAAATTTGGTCGAACATAGCCAGGCCATTTTCCATACCAAGTTGTATCTTCTCTGTAATCCGCAATTTCAAAGTTAAATACCTCTTCGAAATTATAAAGAATGATTGATTTATCTTTGACAATCATAAATGAGATATAATAATTACCATCATTTAAAAAATTACCAGGAATCTTAGTGCTAGCCTTAATAATTCCTTTATTAACTAGTTCAGGTTCTGTTCCAATATTAAAAATGCATTCCCCTGTGCTGGCATAAAGGTGTAAACTAATATTCAAGTTTTGACCATCTTCTAAATTCCAAAATTCAATATCGATATCAAATGAATTTCGGATGTCTAAAAACCCCTGGTCCTCAAATAAATTAGGTTTTAATTCAGCGGATTTTAATCTTACTAAATCATTTCCAATGGATTCTTGGATTTGATCAAATTTCTTGCTTAAAATATTGTGTTGTAAGGTAGAAAGATAATTAGTTAACACAGTTCCTGTTTCACCAAATTCTTTTACTGAACCTTTTTCCATGTGTAAGGTTTTATTGCATAAATTCCCTACAGCAGTTAAATTATGACTAACAAATAAAATAGTTTTGTCTTTTGAGGCTACCTCTCTCATTTTTCCAAGTGATTTCTTTTGGAAGTCAGCATCTCCAACAGCCAGAACTTCATCCACGATTAAAATATCTGGATTGAGGTGAGCCGAAATAGCAAATCCTAGTCTCACATACATTCCCGAGGAATATCGTTTAACAGGAGTATCTAAAAATTTGGTAATTTGTCCACCCGCAAAATCTACAATTTCATCAAATTGAGAACTAATGTCTTTTTTGGACATACCTAAAATAGCCCCATTTAAATAGATATTCTCTCGCCCAGTTAATTCAGGATGAAAACCTGTTCCCACTTCCAATAAACTAGCCACTTTTCCATGAACGTGAATTTTGCCTGAAGTAGGTTTCGTTATTTTACTTAGAATTTTGAGTAAAGTTGACTTTCCGGCTCCATTATTACCAATAATTCCTAATTTATCCCCTTTTTCTAGGTTAAATGAAACATTGTTAACCGCCCAAAATTCTTCTTTTTGTTCCTTTTTAAAGAAATCAATTATCCCCTCTTTAATACTTGCTGGCCCTTTTTGAGTCGAAAGATTATATTTTTTTGAAATGGATTCAACCTCTATAATATTCATATTAGACTATAAATGATCAACAAATGAACTTTCTCTTTTATTAAAAATCCCAATTCCAAGAAATAGAATAATAAGACTTGTTGCCATTGCAACAATTAAGTTATTCAAATTAAACAATGAATAATGATTGATTAATGTAAATCTGAAAAATTCCACCATCGCTGAAAGCGGATTTACTAGATTATAATAAATGAACCAATTTTTGGTCATAAATTCATTGGTTGTATATACAATTGGTGTTATAAAGAAACCATATTGAACAATCAATGGGGTAATTTGCTGTATGTCTCTAAACTTAACTGAATAAGAAACAAAGATCAATCCAAGACCCAAACTGAAAATTGTTATTAAAATTAATGCCAATGGTATCAAGAATATGAAAGTTGACAAACTTTGATCCAACGCAAAATTTAATATGAAGTAAACAATCAATCCAACAAAAAAATCTACCAATGGGACGGCAATGGACGATAGGCAAATAACTAGTCTAGGAAAATAGACCTTAGATACTAAATTACTATTGACTAAAATAGAGTTACAAATCGCTTGAAAACTATTTGCGAAATAATTCCAAAATAATATACCTGAAAAAACTATTAATTGAATCGGATATCCTGAAAATGAATTTAATTTGGCGACTTGCTTGAATGCAAATACAAAGACTAACATCGTTGCTACGGGCCTAACCACTGCCCATGCTAAACCTAATATGGTTTGTTTATACCGAACGGAAATATCCCTTTTAGCAAGAATTAACAATAATTCTCTTTCTGAATAAACTTCCTTTATTTTAAGTATTATCTCTAACATTCAATATAATTAAGCCATTAATTCTTTGTATACTGAAATAATATATTGGATCAAAACGGTTAAAACCACCCCTGCTAACATTGCGATTATGCTAATGGGCCCCCATTTATATTTAAAACCTTCGCCGGGTAATTCGGGTTCTGAAATGACAGTAAAAAGAGGTGTTTCTTTAACCAAAGAGAATTTCAAATTATCATAATTTCGGACGGCCTCTAAATACATCGTTTGTAACTGAGTTGTATTCATTTGTAATCTATCAGCAATTATCCTTGCCCTTTGGAAAACAATTTGCTGATTTTGATCAGTATAATTCGCTAATTTACCTTGAGTGAAATATAAAGCCGTTTTTAATGAATCTTTTCTTTTATCCAATATATCAAGTAATTCATTCGACTTTTTATTCTTATTCGTAATGTAAAAATCAGCTAATGTATTTAGGTACAACTTTGACCATAAATAAGAAAGTGTATCATTTCTTGTTTCAATGGTTAATGTTTGGAAGGTTGATTTTAGATTTTCATTTTTAAGATCGCTACTATTTTTAAGATAAGCAGCTATCAAATCAAGTATAGCTTTGTCATCTAAAGAGAGCGTTTTTAAATCTGAATTTTTGAATTTAAATGTTTCAATATGATCTGGAAAATCACTCCATTCATGTTCGAATAAATCACATTTTTCTAAAAAGATATTTCCATATAAATCTTCTCTATTCCCTATTTTAACCTGGCTCAAAATAGCTTTTCGTAAAAGCGTTTTTGTTTTAAATAATTCTTTAAAATTTTCTCCGCTAAATAAGCTAGTATTTGATCCGTTTAAATCCCCTAAACCTAAAGAACTTGCAAGGCCAGATAAACCTCCTCCACTTACCTTATCGTTATCCAATAAGAAAACCACTTCAGCCTTAAATTTCTTGTCCCTACTTCTATAAATCTCAATAGAAACTCCAATTGACAATCCAATAAGTGCCCCAAAAATTAATTTCTTATAATTATTCTTTAAATATGGAATAATAAGTAATCCTTTTAAAATTAAGCTTTTGAATGAAAATTGATCTGATTTTACCTCTACCATATCTTAATTAGCCGATGCCTTAATTAATGTAACCACTCCAATTATACTTGTAATACTTCCTGTGAAAATTGCCACAATAGACGCGATTTGTTGGAAATTACTTGTTGATTTTACCTTATTGGGAATAATGATTTCAGCTCCCTTTTCAATTTTTGGATAGGTTCTGAAAAATAAAAATTGTCTAGTACGATCAATCGAACCGTTGGAATAAATAACATACGATCTTCGTTTTACCGAATTAGATGTGATTCCTCCAGCTTGAGTTATATAATCATTGAAATTAAAATTGTGATTATATTTTACATTAGTTGGATATAATACTTCTCCAGAAATTTTGATTGTTTGAGGTTCAATAGGAATCTCAAGCACATCACCATCAATGATGATTAAATCATCTTCTCCGTAAGGATTGGCTAATGCATTTTCTAAATTGATAGCTATAACTTCTTGTTTCTCAGATAATAGAGCCGTAGATTTTACCGTAGATCCTTCAAAATTATCTTGAAGTTCTTCTATCTGCTCTAATTTTCTGGTTTTTTCTTTTTCCGTAATGGTGAATTTTCTTAATAGTTTTGCGCCTTTTAAATATCCTTGAAGATTAACTCCTCCAGCCCTTTTAACGATATCACTAAGTCTCTCGTCTTTCTTCTCTATTCCATAAACCCCTGGATAAGACATTTGACCTTTTAAAGTGACAAATTGTTGAATTTGATAATTAGGTGATGACCTAATAAATACATCATCAAATGGCATTAATTCAAATCTGGATGCGGAATTGTCTAATTGCAATTTATTACTAATTGGGAATTTGATGATTTCAGCTATTTTGGAATCCAAAGATTCTACATTTTCTGATCCTGATATTTTTTTTCTCCGAACAATTTCAATAAATCCTGTTGCCGCTGATTCACGTAATCCACCAGCTTTTAAAATCAAATCCTCTACCGTCATCTTATCAATATACGGAAGGGTTAATTTTAATTGTCGATTGATTAATTTATTATTTGCATCATTGGATTTATTTTCTTCTTGAATTTCACTCTGATTTTCACTTAAAGAAATATCATCCTGGCTAGATCTAATTTTATCCTCATTGGAAACATTATCCATCGAGGCAATTTTACTAGAAGAATTTTCGTTTTTGTAATTAATTTCTCCGTGAATAGTTACCGTATAAAATTCTTTTAAATCTAAAACAGAATATACAGTTATTAAATCCTCTCTTTTTAGTAAAATGTCTTTACTAGAATTTTGTAATATGTCCTTCAAATTGACAGCAATGTTGGATAAACTTAAATCTGCATTCAAACGCTGTATTTGGACTCTTTCAGAGAAGGCATTCTCTTTTAAACCTCCTGCCCTTTCAATCAATTTTAACAAACTTGTAGAATTATCCAAAGAGTAATTGCCAGGACGGAAAACTTCTCCTACTATATTAATTTTATTTTCAAATCGATCTGTATTAATGGATTCAATTTGAATAATATCTCCTGATTGTGGTACAAATGAATTCGCTAATTCAGCATTTAAATCAATAATTTTCTTTTCTTTTCTAGTAAAACGGGTTATCTTGATTTGTTCCTTAAATGCATCATCAGAATATCCTCCACCGAAATCATTGATTACTTTTTCTAAGGTTTCATTTGGCAATATCTCAAATAAATAATTACGCTTTACCTTACCTTTTAATTCAACTCTACTTTTGTATAAACCTACTTTAATAATGTCTTGATCGTGTAAGTTATAGTCATTTTTTAAAATACCATTCAATAAATAATCATACAAATCAAGTGTTGCAATAACCTTCTTATTTCTAATTAATTGAATCTGACGAAATGTGCCATTTTCATTCGGTCCACCTGAAAGATATAGGGCATTCATCACTGTAGAAAGACTTGATAAAGAATAAGTTCCTGGGTATAAAACCTCACCTTGAATAGAAACACTAACCGTTTTGATATTTCCCAATGAAATAGTTGCATAAACACCATTTATATTATTATCGGAATTACTTGACTTTTTTAATCCATAATAAATGGTCGATAACTTATATATCAATCTCTTTTTTGCTTCTTCTAATGTTAATCCAGAAACGAAAACATTTCCAACTCTTGGAATTTTTATGTAGCCGTCCGCATTTACACTTAATGTATAATGCTCCTCTGAATATCCATTTATGTCAACTATTAGTTCATCCTCTGGTCCAATGACATACGATTGAGGAGAAGCAATGTTTAAATTGGGTTCAAAATTCAATGTTTTATTATTGAAAATACTTGTTCCAAATATTTTTGAACGAACTAATTTGCTACTGGTATCAACTTTAGCAATGATGGATTTTCTTTGAATTTCAATACTATCTGAGATTTTTTTCTGTAATGCACTGTTAGAAACAGTCGTTCTTTTCGTTACGTTTGGAGAAGTTGTTGAGGTATTAGTACTTGAACTTCTTGTTGCTCCTAATTGTCCACCTAAAAATTGTGCTTGAATCGGAAGATTATAATTTTGAGCTAACAAGTTTGTTGCTAAAATCGTAAATGAGAATATACTTAGTATAAACTTCTTTAACATATATGTCAAAATTTAAAATTAGAATACAAATTAAAGGAAAAAACATCATTTAATATTAACTTTAAACTAAATTTAGAAAATTCACTTTTATTAATTGTTCATATTTCTGTGGAAGATATTTTAAACACGCCCCCTATTTATAATGATGATAGTATAAAGTCTTTGGACTGGAAAGAGCATATTAGACTTAGGCCTGGTATGTATATTGGGAAGCTCGGTGATGGTTCTTCGGTGGATGACGGTATTTATGTTTTGGTAAAAGAAATCATGGATAACTCAATTGATGAGCACATGATGGGTAACGGAAAAGTTATTGAAGTTAAAATTTCAGATCATCGTGTTGAAATTCGTGATTTTGGTCGTGGAATTCCATTAGGTAAAGTAATTGACTGTGTTTCTAAAATCAATACCGGAGGAAAATACGATTCGGGTGCATTTCAAAAATCAGTAGGCTTGAATGGCGTTGGTACCAAAGCAACCAATGCTTTGTCGAGTTATTTTAAAGTTCAATCTTATCGGGACGGCCAAACTAAATGGGCTGAGTTTTGCAAAGGAGAATTAACGGCTGAATCCTCAGGATTTGAATCTTCTAATTCCAAAAGCGGAACTTTCGTCAATTTTGAACCTGATAATACCATTTTTAAAAATTATCATTTCATTCCACAATACCTAGATTCACTTTTTTGGAATTATGCCTACCTAAATGCAGGGCTTACAATAAATTTTAATGGTCAAAAATATTTTTCTCAAAATGGTTTATTGGATTTATTATCTAAAAAAACCAATGTGGAAGAAAATCGTTACCCTATTATTCATTTGAAAGGAAATGATATTGAGATGGCGATTACTCATAATAACCAATACGGGGAAGAATATTATTCCTTTGTCAATGGACAAAATACAACTCAAGGCGGAACTCATTTAGCGGCCTTTCGAGAAGCTTTGGTTCGTACCGTTCGTGAATTCTTTAAAAAAGATTTTGATCCATCTGATGTTCGCGCAAGTATAGTCGGTGCAATTGCCATACGCGTTCAAGAACCCGTTTTTGAATCACAAACCAAAACAAAATTAGGTTCCACCAATATTTCACCTGATTCTAATTCCACATCTATACGTTCTTTTATAGGAGATTTTGTTAAAAATGAATTAGATAACTTTTTGCATCAAAATCCAGCCTCAGCGGATGCTTTATTAAAAAGAATTTTACAATCCGAACGAGAAAGAAAAGATATTGCTGGAATTAAAAAATTGGCCAATGAAAGAGCCAAAAAAGCCAACCTTCACAATAAAAAATTACGCGATTGTCGTATTCATTTATCGGATGAGAAATCAGAGGTTAGACATGATACAACCTTATTTATTACCGAAGGAGATTCTGCGAGTGGTAGCATAACAAAATCGAGAGATGTGCAACTTCAAGCTGTTTTTAGCTTAAGAGGTAAACCTTTGAATTGTTATGGACTAACCAAAAAAATTGTTTACGAGAATGAGGAATTTAATTTACTTCAACATGCATTGGATATTGAGGACTCTTTAGATAATCTGCGTTACAATAAAATAGTCATTGCGACGGATGCTGACGTAGATGGTATGCATATTCGCTTACTTATTTTAACATTTTTTCTTCAGTTTTTCCCAGATTTGGTAAGAAATGGACATCTATATATATTAGAAACCCCTTTATTTAGGGTACGAAATAAAAAAGAAACCATTTATTGTTATTCAGACGAAGAAAGACGTAATGCCATTGAAAAATTAAGTCCAAAACCTGAAATAACTCGATTTAAGGGTTTAGGTGAGATTTCCCCTGAAGAGTTTGGGAATTTTATTGGAGAGGATATTAAATTAGAACCAGTTATCTTAGAAAAAGATTTCACGATTCCTCAGCTTCTTAATTATTACATGGGTAAAAACACGCCTGAACGTCAAAAATTCATTATCGAAAATCTGATTATTGAAAAAGATTTGGAAGAAGCACTTTTAGCCTAGAAATTCAGTTCTAATAATTGCTTTAATTCTTTCTCCGCTTTCGTATTATTTTGTTGCTGACTGAGCCTAATTCCTTGGTGGATTAGGATTTCTGCCTGTGCATCCATGGCTATTTCAATTAAAAAATTGGCATAGGTATAATAATTGGGAAGATAATCTTCGAAATCATTTTTCAATTTATTAAAATAAAAAATTGCCTCTTCCTTTCTTCCTATTTTGACAAACTCTAAAGCCAATAGGTAATAATTAAAGGGATCCTTCGGATTGATTTTTATTTCATTTTGTATAATTTCTGTCCTGTTCATTTTTAATTTTAAAAACAAATTAGTATGCTTGCATAACAATTTATAATATGATGAAAATATTAGTCTGTATATCTGTTGTACCTGATACAACTTCCAAAATTACAATAGATCCTTCTTCCTCCCTAATTAATTTGGAAGGATTAACTTTTATAGTAGGCCCATATGATGATTATGCCCTTTCAAGAGCCTTGGAAATCAAAGAATTAAATCAAGCAGAGGTTGTAGTATTGCATGTAGGAACTGCAGAATCAGAGCCCTTAATTCGTAAATGTTTAGCATTAGGTGCTGACAAAGCCGTTCGAATTAATGGAAAACCTACAGATTCCATTCAAATTGCTAATGAAATTGCTAGGTATGTTCAAGATAATCCTATGGATTTAATCTTAATGGGTAAAGAATCCATTGACTATAATAGCGCCTTGGTACATAACTTGGTAGCAAGTAAATTAGGGATCTCGCATTTTTCACCTGTCATGAAATTGGATCTTAAAGGAGAAAATGAAATTTCAATGTTGATTGAAACAGACGATGGTAAAGCTCAAATTTCTGCTCATTTACCGGCTGTTTTGGGCTGCCAGGAGCCAATAGCCGAATGGAAGATTCCTTCTATGAGAGGCATTATGATGGCAAGAACTAAAGAAATATCAATTGTTGAACTATCAGCAGGTTCTGAAGTTCAAATTGACAAATGCCATGTCATTGAAAATACCAGAAAACAAATAATGATCTCAGCCGAAAATGCTGAAAGTCTAATTGATTTATTAAAAGCAGAATCTTTAATTTAGTCTACAATGAAAAATATCCATATATTTATCGAATCACGAAATAATTCCTTATCTGATTCTTCTCAAAAGGTGCTTAATTATTTTAAGGAAATCAAAGGTCAATTTTTGGATTATTCTATAAAGGTCCATCACTTTATATCAGATAAATCACAAGCTATATCTCAAATAGAAATGGATGGAATTAGTTCTATCAGCAATGTGATTTATAACGAAAATAATCTGTTTGCAGATAAATCAGAATTCGAGGCTTTATTAGAATCCTTGAATCATGCTTCCGATTCTAAGTATTTATTTGCAAAATCGATGAAATTAGAATCAATAGCTTCATTTATAGCGAATGAATATAATTTGCCTGTGTTATCCAATATTCTAAGCGTTCAAAATGGATTGTTTAAAAAAGAAATATTTTCTGGAAAAGCTGTGGTCGATTTATCTATTCATGTTGCTAGCTGGGTTGTTATTTTTGCCAAATCATTAAAAGTTAATACTTCTTCCATTTCTTCCAGCCTTGGAAATTCTGACCAAAGTTTACATGTAGGAGCTTCATCTATCTATCATTTAGAAAGTATATCAAAATTGGGTAATTCTATTCCCCTTCCAGAAGCGCAAATAGTTGTTGGAGCTGGTAGAGGCTTGAAAGATCCTTCTAATTGGGGAATCATTGAGGATTTGGCAAATAAAATTGGTGCAGCGACTGCTTGTTCAAAGCCAGTTTCTGATTTAGATTGGCGCCCTCATCATGAACATGTTGGCCAAACGGGGGTCAAGATTAGTCCCAAATTGTACATAGCTTGTGGAATTTCGGGAGCAATTCAACATTTAGCAGGTGTAAACAATTCCGGAAAAATTGTAGTAATTAACAATGACCCAGAAGCTCCTTTTTTTAAAAATGCTGATTATGGTATAGTTGGTGACGTTTTTGATGTAATCCCAAGATTGTTAAAAAAACTTAATTAAATACTTTCTTAGGCCTTTTTTTGATACCTTTGTGAATATTTATATTCCTTTGGAAAAACTGGTTAAACTAAATATTCTTTCATTGACACCAAGTTCATTTGGTTCAAATTCTTTTATACTTCTATTACAAGATGTAAATGAAGCAACAAGAATGTTTCCAATTGTTATAGGAAGTAATGAGGCGCAGGCTATCTCTATCGTAAGAGATGAAATTGCCATCAGTAGACCATTAACGCATCAATTATTCACCGATTTGTTAGTCAATACCAATTTTAAATTAGAGAAAATTGTTATTGTTGATTTCAAAGAAGGCATATTTTATTCAAATATGTATTTTACTAATCAAAGTTCTGAGTTTATTTTGGATGCTCGCCCATCCGATGCTATTGCCATTGCTTTAAGAACGAATTCAACAATCTATATCAATGAAAAACTTTTAAATTCAATCAGCATTCCAGTTGAGAGTCATGTTGATGATTTAGACGAAGAGGATGAAATTGATATCATTGAAATTAATCAATCGCCCTCTATCGAAGATTTACAAAAATCCCTAGAGAAAGCACTTTTGGAGGAAAATTACGAGTTAGCAGCCCAAATTAGAGATTCAATCAATAAAATAAAATAGAAGAATGAAGTATTCAAAATCAAAACCTACATCTGTACCTGTACTATTGATTCTATCAATATCTATTTTAGGTTTCATTTTTAGTCTTTTCACTCAATTTGTCATTGGTTTAAATGATTTTTCCTTGGATGTAAAATCTCAAATGAAGGTTTACGTTTACATGGAAGATAGTTTAAGTACTACTGATTTACTTAAAACTAAAATGGCATTGAAATCAAAAAATTACATTGATTTCCAATCAGGTAATTCTAGCGGAATTGAATTTGTTTCAAAAAATAAAATTGCCGAGGACTTTTTGAAATCTTCTCATGAGAATTATCAAGAATTATTAGGAGATGAAAATCCTTTTAAAAATATGTTTATTTTAAGTATTTCAGAACCTTTCAAGAATACAAAATCGTTTCAACAGATTTCCAAAGAAATTTCTAGTATTAATGGAGTTTATGAAGTTACCTTTCCAAACAATTATTTAGATATGTTAATGGAAAAAATAAAGTCTATTTCTTATATTATTTTAGTTTTAGGCCTATTACTCATCATATTTATCTATGTTCAAATTTCCAATTATATAAGAATTGCTATACATGCTAATCGGGTACTTATTAAAACAATGCAGTTACTAGGATCAACAAATACATTTATTCAAAAGCCCTATTTATTTAATGCACTAAAATTAGGCATTTTGGGTAGTGTTTTTGGATATATATTTACCAATATATTGTTTTATGGCATTCAATATTATTTTCCATCGTTAACCATGGATTTATTCAATTTGAAAAATCAATTGTATTTGATTGGTATTTCTTCCATTTCTTGTTTGTTTTTCTGTTTTATTTCGACATTTATTGCTTTAAATAAATATTTCAATATTCAACAATCTAATATTCACTAACATGCAAAATTTCCCTTTAGATAACAAAAGAATCATTTATTTGGTCATTGGAATTTTAACAATGATCATCGGATTTTTTATCATGACATTAGATAAATCTGAATTTGGATTTGGATTTTTGGGTATTACCTTAGGTCCTATTTTAGTTTTGATTGGAGTTATTTTGCCCATCTTTTCATTGTTTAATGTATTAAAGAATGGTAAGTAATTGGGAAAGTATATTCTTGGGAATTGTCGAAGGTTTAACAGAATTTTTACCCATTTCTTCTACAGCACATCTAATAGTAACGGAGAAATTATTGAATTTGCATTCAGATAAATTTCTTAATTTTTTCACCATATTCATTCAACTAGGCGCTATTTCAGCAGTTCCACTTTTGTATTTTAAAAGATTAACTTCCGATTTATTGATTTATAAATACATTATTTTCAGTTTTATTCCTGCTGCCATTTTCGGGGTTTTATTGGATGATTTATTAGAATCAATGTTTGAAGGATATTGGTTCATTGCCATTTCCTGGTTTATTGGTGGTGTTATTTTATATTTTATTGATGGTTGGCTTAAAAATGATTCAACAACATCAGGTTCTATCGAACACGATAATTCTAATTTAACAGAAGATTTAAACATCGTTAAAGCCATAAAAATAGGATTGTATCAGTGTATTGCGATGATTCCAGGTATTTCAAGGTCCGGAGCAACCATCATTGGCGGCCGATTGGTAGGATTAAATCATAAGTCGGCCGTTGAATATTCGTTCTTACTCGGCATCCCGACTATTTTAGGAGCATGTTCAAAAAAAATGCTTGATTATCGTGAAGATCTTCCCTCCTTATTGAATTATCAAAATTGTATTTCTCTGGTAATTGGTTTTATCATCAGTTTAGTTGTTGCACTTGTAACAATAAAATTGATGGTTGGATTTGTTCAGAAAAATGGCTTTAAAATTTTTGGCATTTATCGGATCCTTATTAGTGTTTTATTAATTATATATTTATTGTGGAGCTAGAAATATTAGAAGATAAATTTTATTTAATAAATAAGCCTAAAGAATGGACTTCTTTCGATGTAGTTAAGAAAATTCGTAACATTGGTAAATTTAAAAAAATTGGCCATGCAGGTACATTAGATCCCTTAGCTACTGGTTTATTGATTATTTGTGTGGGTAAATACACGAAAAAAATTGAATATTTCCAATCGCTTCCTAAGGTCTATTCTGGAGAATTTGTCTTAGGCAAAACAACTCCCTCCATAGACCTTGAAACAGAATTCGATCCCATTGAATATTCAGTTGACCATATTACTCCTACTTTAATAGAAAATGCACGTAACGGATTGTTAGGTGATATAGATCAATTACCTCCCATATACTCCGCAATTAAACTCAATGGAGAACGCTTGTATAATCATGCACGAAATGGTCTAGTTGAAGGTGATCTAGAGATTAAAATTCGAAAGGCACATGTTTACCAATTTGAAATCAATTCAGATCAATTTCCAATGATATCATTCAGAATTGAATGTTCCAAAGGAACATATATTCGAAGTATTGTTAGAGATTTTGGAATTTCATTGAACTCAGGCGCTTATTTGTCCAAATTAGTGAGAGATAAAATCGGTTCCTATTCTTTAATAGACGCACAAGATGTAGCAACATTTAATCCAGATAAGCATGAAAGTATATCATAGTTTCTCTGCATATAATGAACAATCCGAAAGTGTTGTTTCAATCGGAATGTTTGATGGCGTACATATTGGTCATAGAAAGGTTATTCAACATTGTGTTGATTTGGCAAAAGAAAATGATATTCAGTCCATTATAATTTCATTTTCAAACCATCCTTCCTCCTATTTTACCCAAAATTTTGAAAATAATTTATTGACTTCTGCTTTCACTAAAATAGAATTAATTAAGGATCTAAATGTGGATGTGTTATTTTTAATTCCATTTGATGAATTTATCGCCACAATTTCTGCGATAAAATTTGTCGAGGATATTTTAATTGACAAATTGAATTGCACATCTTTTGTATTAGGGTATGATAATCGCTTTGGATTTAAAAGAGAAGGATCAATTCAGTTTATTCAGAATAATTTTAAAACACAAATTCAAGCCTTTGAAGTTGAAGCTGAAAAGTTAGATGAAATTGTGATTAGTTCAACAACTATAAAAGAATATATAGCTCAAGGACAAATTGAAATAGCAAATAAAATGTTAGGAAGGAATTTTTCTGTAGATGGAAAAGTTGTTAAAGGGAATCAATTGGGAAGAACAATTGATTTTCCGACGGCCAATATAGAATTGGCAAATAATGAACAATTTCTACCTTCTTTGGGTGTTTATTTGACCGAGGTTATAGTACAAACAAACAAGTACTATGGTCTTACCAATGTTGGAATACGACCAACGGTATCGGAATTAAATGAGATAAAAATTGAAACCTTTATTTTCGACTTTAATGAAGACATTTATGGAACTAAAATAAAATTAAATTTCATTTCAAAATGTCGAAATGAAATCAAATTCAGTAATTTAGAATCCTTAAAATATCAAATATCTCAAGATGTTGAATGGGCAAAAAATGAATTAACAAAGATTCATGTAACTTCCTAGAAAAGTAATTTCATCCGCTCTAT
This sequence comes from Aquirufa sp. ROCK2-A2, assembly GCF_054558485.1. Lineage (NCBI taxonomy): Bacteria > Pseudomonadati > Bacteroidota > Cytophagia > Cytophagales > Flectobacillaceae > Aquirufa > Aquirufa sp. ROCK2-A2. The sequence continues at coordinate 112,886 of NZ_JBPXKA010000003.1, read as the reverse complement.
TTATCAATATTTCTTCAATTTTCGAATCCAATTTATTTCCTTCAATATCAATAAAAAACCAGAATTTAAATTCATGGGTTTCTTTAATGGGTCTTGATTCTATTTTCAATAAATTGATTTTTCTAGTATCAAAATCTTGTAATAAGGTAAGTAACGCACCTGGTTTATCATCATTTTTCAATTTGATAGCTAAACTAGTCTTATCTTTTTCCGTTTTCTTTAAATTTGGTAATTTAGAAATGATGAAAAATCTTGTTTGATTGGTTTCACTATCTTGAATATTATCAAATAAAATTGGCAAATTATAGGATTTAGCTGCAATATGAGAGCAAAGGGCCGCCGCATTGTCGTCATTTAATGCCAATTTTGCTGCTTTTGATGTAGAGTCGACTTGAACAAAAAATGAATCTTCCTTATTGGCAAAATAGTCCTGTAAAAATGTTTTACATTGATGAAATGCGATATCCTTGGAAAATATTTTATTGATTTCTTTGAGATTATTCTGCTTAGAAGCAATACAAAAATTTACAGGAATAATTATCTCAGAAATAATATGAAGTTTCTTCTCGAATAAAAGATCCATCGTTTCTTTGACCATCCCCTCTTGATTGTTTTCAATTGGAACAACACCATATTTAGCTCTACCTGTTTCTACAGAATCAAATACAGATTTTATGGAGGGTAATGAAATATATTCAGCTACTGCACCAAATCGAGTTTCTGCAGCTTGGTGTGTAAAACTTCCCTCTGGACCAAGAAAACTAATTATCTCTGGTAACTCTAAATTCCTAGATACACCAAATATTTCTAAAAATATAGCCTCTATTGCTTTTTTAGATAATCTACCAGTATACCTAGATGCTAAACGTTCTACAATTGCTTTTTCACGATCGGGATGATAAATTAAAGAATTAGAGTCACGCTTTAAAGCCCCTATCTCCTCCACAATTTCCATTCTACTAACGAGAAGATCTAAAATTGAATCATCTATTTTATCGATTTTACTTCTAAGTTCGTTTATGTTTTCTAACATATTTCGTTAAATATTAGGCTTTATCCTGTTTTAAAATACCTTGATTTTTCTTTTCTTCAACTATTTGCAATCTTTTTAATTTATCAATTTTAGTAAATTGAAGACGTTCAATTTTGGCAGAATTAATTTTTTCACTTACTAAATAGGCTGAAATACAGTATAATAAAAATATAATGAATAAGCCTAGAATTACCTGATTATTGCTGAATTTTTGTCTAATTAATAAATAGGATATTAAAACGATCAGATTAAAACCAATTAAGATACATGTTGAAATAAAATGTGAGAAACCAGAGTCAATTAATAAATGATGTAAATGATTTCGGTCGCCCTTGAATGGAGATTTACCTGCAAGTAATCTTATTGAAAACATTCTTAACGTATCAAAAAGAGGCAGAATAAGTAATATGATCATCAATATGGGGGCATCAGCTCCAAGTTGAGGATTGTATTTGTAAGAACTGTTAAAAATAATGTATTTAACTGCAAAAAATGATAGTAAGAAACCTAATATTAAAGAACCTGTATCTCCCATAAAAATTTTATTCTTGGTTGACCAATTAAATCTAAGAAAACCAATAAGTGATCCACCTAAAGAAAATGATAAGGTTGAAAGAGCATATAGTTGATGTTGAAAAAATAATATCCCAAACGTTATAGAAGCCAATAAACCCACTGTTCCTGCTAAACCGTCTATTCCATCAATTAAATTAATTGCATTAATAACAGATATGAAAATGAATGTAGTAAAGAGTACACTTATTACATAAGGTATTTCTGAAATCCCAAAAAGTCCGTAAAAATGAGATATTCGCATTTCACCAAATATGATTAACAAAACGGAGGCCGCAATCTGGATCAATAATTTTTTCTTTGGAGATAAAATTAATATATCATCTTTAATCCCTAAAAAGAATAAAATGATAATCGAAGCAATCGCTAAATGTACCTCATGTCCCTCATTAGGATTATCCCAAATAAAATAACTAATTAATGTTGATGCGAAAATCGCAACTCCTCCTAACGTTGGAGTAAGTTCTTCATGTGAGCTCCTAAGTTCAATCTCTGCCATCAAATCTTTCAATTTTGAAATATTGATAATGACTGGAATAGCTGTGATTGATATTACCAAGGAAACTATAAATGAAATTATAATTTGAACTTCTTTTAAAGAAAAAAGATTAATGATGTTTTCCATAAATTAAGATATCACTCTTTTTTTAATTTCCATTGCTGGACTCCCCTTGTAAATTGTATATTCCTCTAAATCTTTGGATGTTATTGATCCAACTGTTAGAACTGCATGACTTTTTACAGTAACACCACCAGTAACGATCGATTTTGCGCCTATCCAACAACCATCTTCAATAATAATAGATTTTGTAATTAAATCAAATGATATTTTCGAGTAATCGTGATTTCCTGTTTGTAACATTGCTCCCTGTGAAATACATGAATTAGAGCCTATTGAAACCTCTGATATATTATCTATCCAACAATTCTCGCCTAACCAAATATAATCCTCTAATATTAACTTCCAAGGAAATTTGATTTTTACCCAAGGTTTAATAACAACATTAGTTCCAATTTTTGCACCAAATAGTTTTAATAGAAAGACTTTAAATGAATTTGGATAAGGAATATTGGTTAGAAAAAATATATTAGAGATGATTAACCAACCTAAATATTTCAATTCTAAAAACTTATTAGAATATACACTTTTTGAAAATTTTGATAAATCAATTTTGTTCATTTGGAATCTATACAAAGAGAATTCACATAATTTTACGAAATTACAAATAAAGAAATTATATTCAGCCAATTGGTGAAAACAATCTTTAAACTCTTTAGAATATTTTGTGTTTTTCCTATTTTACTTACCAAGGATAATTAAATACTATATCTTTGTAATCAATTATATTCCTCAAATGATTAAATTAAAGTTAGATTTACTCTTAACTATATTATTTAGTGTATTATTTGTTCCTTTTTTTATTTTTATAATATTTTGGCTTAATACTTATGCCTCAGTCCTAATTGGATCATTACTCATCTATTTTTTGATTATTTTTTTGAAACAAAGGAATAATATTGAATTAGTAGAAATAAGTCGTCTAAATTTTCTTTTACTATTTCTAGTCAATTGCTTTATAGTATATTGTTGTGGAATTGGTGGTTTTACTGAGCAAAAGTTTGATTTACACTTACGATCAAATTTAGTTTGGAGTCATTTAATTTCATATGATTGGCCGGTTGTCATCCCACAAAACCACTCCAATTACAATCATTTTTCCTATTACCTTGGATATTTTTTACCGGTAAGTTTAATTGTAAAAATATTTGGACTGACCAAAAGTATAGGAATCATAGAGTTTTTTTGGGTATTACTAATTCTGCAAATAACCACCTTAGTTTTGTTTGTTAAGGAAAAACTGAATTTTAAAGTGTTATTAATTTTACTCCCCAATGGTTTTTACTGGCTAATAGATAAATTTGTTTTTCATCATTTGGTTCCACTGCGTTTTTTTTCATTCTTTACAAATTTAGCCCATGGTCCACAACAAGTTTTAAGTGCTCTAATCTTAATCGTATTTTTTCAATGGATGAAAAAAAACAATGATTTCACGTGGATGTTTTTTATCTCTGCCCTATCTTTTTTTTGGTCACCATTCGTAACCTTAGGAATCGTATTAATTTACATACTACCTAATATTACCCAATCGAATATCTTTACTCTTTTGAATTTCTCGTCCTTGTTTTTTGGTATAATTATTATTTTATTCTATTCTGATAAACAGATTAATTACCATTTTTCTGTACTATCAAAAAATATCAGTTGGGATAGATATATGTTTTTTTGGTTGATCGATTTAGTTATTTTTCCATTGATTCTCTGGAAAAACTTTACTGCTGATAAAAAGAGACAAATAATTTATATCATTGGAATTTTGGTGTTGCTATCAATGGTAAATTTTGGAAAATATAATGACTTAATGACAAAAGTTTCCGTGCCTGTATTATTAGTATATTTTCTGATTATAATTCAACATATTCCTAATAAAAAAATATGGATCTATTCTTCATTTATATTGATATTTTCGCTTTCGAGCATCAAATTATGCTTGAACTTGCCATTTAAAGGAAATGAAAATTATGAAGTAATTAATTCTTTTAAAGACAAAACCTTCTCTGATTTGGTAAATGACCCAGAAGTGAATAGTCAATATTATTCAAATAAAAATAGTATTTTTAATCGTTATTTTTTGAGCAAATAATGAAACCCTTTAATCATTTCAAAAGACAAACGTTCTAGATCAAATATTGATTTATTTTTAGAAATGAATTTTTGAAGTTTTTGCTTTTTATCATTGATGACATAATCAATAATCAAATTAACGTTAATATCTGAAGCTAGATCCCCATTAAGTACAAGTCCAGAATAATTATTCAAAATCAAATCATTGCTACAACCACAATTATCGGTTGATATGACAGGTAAATTTAATTCTTGCGCCTCATTGGCCACCATTCCCCAGGTTTCAGAAATGGAGGGTAGAATTAAACATTCAGCATTTTCATAATATTGGGATAATAAATTCCATTGAATAGTTCCTAACAATAATACTTCATTGTTTAAATTCAATTTCGATATTTCATTTAATAAGAATTCCTTTTCAGGCCCATTACCAATAATTAGTAGTTTTAAGTCCTTAACACAATTGTGTACATTTTTGAAACATCGAATTAACTCAATCAGGTTTTTTTCGGATGATAACCTACCGACAAAAAGAAGATATTTGTCACTTAAGGTAATTTTATCATTTGATGCTATAAATTTCTTCTTGTCAAAGGTATTTAAGAAGGAAAGTATTTTTGATTTAGGAACCCCATGTTTAAATAAATATTCATTCGATTGCATTCCGTAAGAAAAAAATCCATCCGTAAGTTTGAATAAGATTACTTTATAAAAAGATTTTATTCGCTTAGAAATGCCTTCCACTGGATGTTTTTTATCTATTGATTCATTGGTTATGATAGATTTAATACCAAGTATCTTACAAAGGATTAACAAAATAATTGTACTTGGTTCATTATAACCCGTAAAATTGACAACATCCGGTTTAAATGTTATAATATATTTTATTTTTGAAATAAAAATTTTTAAATGACTGACACTTTCTAAAGGTTTGTTGCTAATTAATTTAAACGGATATTTGAAAGGAAAGTCAGAAAGCTTAAAATCAACTAAATCAGTTCTAGATTTTTCTGTTATGGATGTTTGTATAACTAGTAATTCAGAATCATTTTTGGCGCAAATTTCTTCATTCAATTTCTCAAAAATGACAGACTTGTATTGACTCCACAATAAGTTATGAAAGATTAAAATTCTCATAAATGGGATTTACATATACTATTTAATTCAATGATTGGTTCAACTCTGAACTAGGCTTCACCGCTAAAAAGCGAATATAGATAATATACATGATACAATAAGCTAGATCCATAGGTCTACCGCTTGTACACATACCAATAAATACTTGAATAAATGTTAAACCTAAGAAATTTTGAAAGACCAAATTCGATTTTAAAGCATTTAATGTATAATATAAAGAGGTTAAAATAAATAAGATATAAAAAATCAATCCCACTATACCAAAATTCACCAATACCTCTAATATAGGAATATCCATGTATCTATAATTGAAACCCTTTCCAAAAATTAAATTATAAATTTCGTGATTAAATATATATTTGAATTTATTGATATTTTCAACCCTTCCCATGGCTGAATCATCCACAGCTGTACTCGAATTTTTACCTAATGAGAGGCCTGTTTCCAAAGCGCTTTGAAACATACTCCAATAATTATTTATATAGTATCCCAAAATGGAAAAAAGATCATATTGATAATTAATATAAATGATTAAACCAATGATTAAACCAATGATGATCCTTGTATATTGTTTCTTTTCTTTCACTACTACACCTTTATTACGAATAAATATGACATAAATGGTAAGAATAACAATTAAGGATAACAAGATCATTCTTGTTTGTGTAATAATGATGGTAACAAGGCTTAACAATAAATTTAGAACTGAAATGCAAATGGGTAAAAAAGAATTTTGCTTAAAGAGATTTTCCTCATTTTTGTGCAAAAATAATAAGGAAATAATAATTCCAAAAAGACCATTTCTAGCATAAGTACCAGGATTACCCGTAAATCCCTCATCTCCAAATTGCACCGTGGCTCTTTGGCCAATCATATAGTTCGGATTGGTAATTACGCTATAAATTAATGCAATATTTAAAATGAAAGTAAGAACAATTATCCAAAAGGGTAAATATTTTTGAACATCATTGTTTACTCTTAGAACCAATATAAAAAATAGTAAGGTGGTAATAATGTTAATGGTATCAGTAACCCAGCTAGCGGTATTATAATTGTGAACAAAGAAATAGAATAGTCCAATTAAATAATAGGTCCCTCCAAACCACAGTAAATGTAAATTAGGTTTATAACCAAGTTGTGTATTTAATGGATTTCGTATTAAAAATAAACTTAGGACATAGAATATTCCACTAGTGACGCTACCACCCCCTAAATGAAACTGTGAACGTATGAAATAGAAAAATGGAGGACCTAGCCATAACAATACAATACCTATTGCATTTTTTGACAATATGTATTTTTTATCTTCCATTAACAATTTTAGAGGATTGAATGAACAAAAAAAAATATCTATAGTAAACCGAGATTTATTATAGATATTATTTATGTGATTCCGTTTGGATTCGAACCAAAGACCTACTGCTTAGAAGGCAGTTGCTCTATCCAACTGAGCTACGGAACCTTAAATAAAAAGTCAATTTATTTCAAGTTGAATGAACACCTTTCAATAAATTGACTTTTGTCGGGGTGGCAGGATTCGAACCTACGACCTCTTGGTCCCAAACCAAGCGCGATACCGGGCTACGCTACACCCCGAAAAACACTGCGGAGAGAGAGGGATTCGAACCCTCGGTACCGTTACCAGTACGACAGTTTAGCAAACTGTTCCTTTCGGCCTCTCAGGCATCTCTCCTAGCATTTAAGAGAGTACAAAAATAATAAAATTATTTTAAAATGCCACGTTTTAAGGCAAAATAATTTTAAAAAATATCAAAAGATGAAATCGATTTACCTTCTAAATTTGTTTTACCCATTAGATATTTATCAATTTCTCTTGCTGCTTCTCTACCTTCTGATATTGCCCATACGACTAAAGATTGGCCACGTCTTGCATCGCCAGCTACGAAAACTCTCTCATTATCAGTTTGATAATTAGATTTAGTTATAATATTACCCCTCTCATCAGCTTTAATATTTTTGGATTGAAGCTCTCCAAATAACTCACTATGATCCGTGTGTAAAAATCCTGCTGCAATTAGTGCTAATTCGCATGGAATTTCTCTAATATTAATAATTTCTTGTTCTAATTTACCATTTTTATTGACCATTGAAATATCACCTATTTTTAAGGCAGTTAAATTTCCAGCATCATCTTTGATAAATTCTTGTAGACTAATGGACCAAAAACGCTCCGCTCCTTCTTCATGCGAAGTAGAAGTACGTAACATATTCGGCCAATTAGGCCATGGTGTATTTTCAGCTCTTCCAACAGGAGGCTTTGGCATTACTTCTATTTGAGTAATCGATTTTGCTTTATGTCTATTCGATGTTCCAACACAATCAGATCCAGTATCTCCACCGCCGATTACAACAACATTTTTATTAGTTGCTAAAATATTAGCATTGATGTAAGATTCACCTTTGTGGTTGACATTTAATTCAATATTTGCATTTCGTTTGTTTTGCTGAGATAAAAACTCCATCGCTGGATAGATTCCTTTTGCATCAAATCCTTCTACATGGATTAATCTTGGTGTTGTTGATCCAGCTGCTACTAATATTACATCAAATTCAGACTCTAATTTTGACAATTTAATATCTGACCCTATTTTGGAATTGGTTTTAAATACCACTCCCTCCTGCTCCATTACTGCAATCCTTCTGTCAATTACAGATTTATCCAATTTGAAATCAGGAATTCCATATCTTAATAATCCACCGATTTGATCAGCTCTTTCAAATACAGTTACTAAATGACCAGCTTTATTTAATTGTGCAGCTGCAGCAAGACCCGCTGGGCCTGAACCAACTACTGCGATTTTTTTACCTGTTCTTTTGGAAGGGGTAAAAGGTTGTACCCAGCCTTCAGAATACGCTTTCTCTATAATTGATTTTTCAATTAATTCAATAGTAACAGGAGGCTTATTAATTCCTAAAACGCAAGATGATTCGCATGGAGCTGGACAAATTCGTCCAGTAAATTCTGGAAAATTGTTGGTAGAACTTAAAATTTCATACGCATATTTCCAATTCCCTTCGTATACTGCATCGTTAAATTCCGGTATAATATTACCAAGTGGACATCCACTGTGACAAAACGGTGTACCGCAATCCATACATCTACTTGCCTGTTCTAAAGTATCTTGTTCCGGAGATAAAAGTTCGATTTCTTTATAATCATTTATCCTCTCTGAAACTGACCTCTTGCTAGCAGTTTTTCTATCTTTTTCTAAAAATCCTGTTGGCTTACCCATTTTGTAATTATTTTAAATCAATTTGAATGTCTTTGTAAACTTTATTTTTATCTTCCAAAACTTCAGAAATATTTAAATTTCTACTACTTAACGCATTTTTGAAATCTACTGGAAGAACTTTTTTGAATCTAGTAATAGCTGAACTGAAATTATCTAATATCGATTTTCCCTTTACAGAATTGGTTAATTCAACATGATTATTTAGATACATTAATACGATATTGGAATCCTCCTGGTTTAAATCTGAAATTTCAACCATTTCTCTATTCACTTTTGATTCAAAGTCATTTTTTTCATCAAATACGTAGGCAACTCCTCCCGACATACCGGCAGCAAAATTCCTTCCCGTATCACCAATTATGATTACTAAACCTCCAGTCATATATTCACAACCGTGATCTCCTATTCCTTCTACAACTACTTTCGCACCAGAATTTCTAACACAGAATCTTTCTCCTGCCATCCCAGCTAAATAAGCTTCTCCTGATGTTGCTCCATAAAAGGACACATTGCCTACGATTGAATTTTCTGCCGCAACAAAAGTGGCATCTTTTGATGGATAGACGACAATGGTTGATCCACACATACCTTTACCAATGTAATCATTGGCATCACCTTCAATTTCGAATTTTATGCCCTTAACAGAAAATGCACCGAAAGATTGACCAGCTGTACCTTTAAACTTGATATTAATCGTATTTTTTGGTAAGCCTTTTTCTCCATAAATCTTGGTTATTTCATTCGAAAGAATAGTTCCTACAGATCTATTAACATTGATGATTGGATATTCTCCAGTTACAATTGTTTGATTTTTCAAACTTGATTCTGCTAGTTTTAATAATTCCCAATCCAACTGATTTTCTAAACCGTGATCTTGATCTTCATTTTTCACTACAGAAACACCTGATTCAGCATTTGCTGGTGATAATATAGGAGAAAGGTCTACATGTTTAAATTTCCAATGGTTTTCCAAATTGTTCATTTCTAACAAATCAACTCTTCCAACCATTTCCTCAATAGTTTTGAAGCCTAAATCTGCCATTATCTCTCTTAATTCTTCAGCTAAGAAATGAAATAAATTCACCACATGGTCTACTTGGCCAGTGTACAAAGCTCTTAATTCTGGATTTTGTGTTGCTACACCTACTGGACATGTATTCAAATGACATTTACGCATCATGATACATCCAGCGGTTACTAAAGCAGCAGTTGCAACTCCAAATTCTTCCGCACCCAATAAAGCTGCGATAGCAATGTCCTTACCTGTTTTGATTTGTCCATCCGTTTGAATCGTAACTCGACCTCTTAATTTATTTTTAACTAAAGTTTGATGCGTTTCAGCTAATCCAAGCTCCCATGGTAAACCAGCGTGTCGGATGGATGAAAGTGGTGAAGCACCTGTACCTCCATCATATCCAGCAATTAAAATATGATCCGCATGTGCTTTTGCAACCCCTGCAGCAATGGTACCGACTCCAGCTTCCGACACTAATTTTACGGAAATTCTAGCCGCTCTATTTGCATTTTTTAAATCAAATATCAATTGAGCTAAATCTTCAATCGAATAGATATCATGGTGAGGCGGAGGTGAAATTAAACCAACACCAGGAGTAGAATGTCTTGTTTTACCTATCCAATCATCTACTTTATGCCCTGGTAATTGACCGCCTTCACCAGGTTTTGCTCCTTGAGCCATTTTAATTTGCAATTCTTTTGCATTGGTTAAGTAATTGGCTGTAACACCAAAACGGCCTGATGCAACTTGTTTAATAGCGGAGTTCATGGAATCTCCATTTGCCATCGGTTCAAAACGTATAGGATCTTCGCCTCCTTCACCTGTATTTGACTTTCCTCCAATTCGATTCATGGCCATTGCCAATGTTGTATGGGCCTCGTATGATATAGAACCAAATGACATAGCACCAGTAGCAAATCTCTTCAAAATATTTTCAGCAGGTTCTACTTCACTTAATGGAATTGATGTTGAATTTTTGAATTTCATCAAACCTCTAAGAGTTATAGATTTATTGGATTGATCATCAATTAATTTGGAATACCTTTTGAAGGTATTAAAATCATTGTTTTTAGTAGCTAGTTGCAACAAATGGATGGTTTGTGGATTGAATAGGTGCTCCTCTCCTCTTTGTTTCCATTGATAAATTCCACCAACTTCTAATTTTGGATGATCAACTTTCAATAAGCTAAATCCAGAAGAATGTTTAATTAATGCCTCTTTAGCTATGGTATCTAAATCAATACCAGAAATTCTAGAAATAGATCCTGTAAAATAACTATCTACTACTTCTTTACCCAATCCTAATATTTCGAATATTTGAGCTCCTTGGTAAGATTGTAAAGTAGAAATTCCCATTTTTGAGAATATTTTCAATAATTCTCCATTAACTGCCTTGATGTAATTATATTCTAACTTTTCATTAGAAAGATTTGAGTCTACCCAACCTTTTTCTTTCATTTCACGAATCGTTTCGAATGCCATATAAGGATTTACAGCAGAGGCCCCATAACCAATAAGGGTTGCAAAATGATGGGTTTCCCATACATCCCCTGCCTCAATGATAATTCCAACTTTCGCTCTTTTCTTAGTTCTAATTAAATGATTATGAACAGCTCCTAAGGCCAATAATGAAGGAATCGGTGCATGGGAAGAATCTATTCCTCTGTCAGTAAGTAAAATGATAGAATATCCATCATCCACTGCATCTTCTGCATAATTACAAATTCTTTCTAATGCTTTTTTTAAGGTACCAGATTCCTCTGATGCCTTGAAAGTCATGTGTATTGATTTGGTTTGAAAATTTTCATGGTCAATCCACCTAATTTTCTCAACTTCTTTATTTCTTAATACAGGCTGCTGCATTTCAATTTGTCTGCAGTGACCTGGAGTTTCATCTAATAAATTGGAAAGGCCTCCAATGTCTGTCAAAAGAGACATAACCATACGTTCCCTAATCGGGTCAATTGGCGGATTAGTTACTTGAGCAAACAATTGCTTAAAGTAGCTGGATAAATGTTGAGCCTTTTCCGATAAAACAGCCAATGGAGTATCTATACCCATAGAGCCTAAGGCTTCTTTTCCAGTTTCAGCCATTTGTGCCAAAACTATTCGGATATCTTCAGTCGTAAATCCAAAAATTTGTTGACGAGAAATTAATTCTGTCCCTTTTGGCTGACGATATTCACTACCAGCTTCTGGTAAATCTTCTACTCTAATTTTATTTTCTTTAAGCCACTTACCATAAGGTTGTTGCTGACAAATTTTATCTTTTAGTTCTTTATCTGGTATAATACGTCCTTGTTCCATGTCAACAACAAACATCTTACCAGGTTGTAATCTACCCTTTGATACTATTGTACTTGGATCTAAATCCAAAACACCTGCTTCAGATGCCATAATTACGTGGTCATCTTTAGTAACCCAATATCTAGAAGGACGCAATCCGTTACGATCTAAAGTTGCTCCTATCATTTTACCATCAGTAAATGATATCGAAGCGGGCCCATCCCAAGGTTCCATTAAGCCAGCATGGTACTCATAAAAGTCTTTTTTATAATCTTCCATTGATTCATTGCCATCCCAAGCTTCTGGAATAAGCATCATCATAACATGTGGTAAAGAGCGACCACTTAGATACAATAATTCAATAGCATTATCTAAAATAGCTGAATCGGACTGACCAAGACTGCAAACGGGCAAAATCATATCCAACTCTTCTTGCGTAAAATATTTACTAGAAAATAAAGCAGATTGAGCTTGCATCCAGGATGAATTACCCTTTACTGTATTGATTTCACCATTGTGGGCAATAAATCTAAATGGTTGAGCTAATTTCCATTCTGGAAATGTATTCGTTGAAAATCTTGAGTGGACAATAGCAAGAGCAGATGTAAAGTTATCTTCAAATAAATCTTTGAAATAACCAGGTACCTGCATGGTAGTTAACATACCCTTGTAGATAATGGTTCTACAAGATAATGAAGCAAAATAGAATTTATTATTTAAACCTGGTATCGTGTCATTTAATAATTTAGAAACAAACTGTCTAAATACATATAGTTTTCGTTCAAAATCGATTTCTGTAGCGCAATTATCAGGTCGTTCTAAAAATAATTGTTGAATAGATGGTTCAGAATTTCCTGAATCTGCACCGCTTATTTCAGAGTTATCTACCGGAACAATTCGATAACCTAATACTTTTAAACCTAATTTTTTTGCTTTTCTATCTATAACTTCTTTGGATTCTTTAATGAGTACTTCATCTTTTGGGAAAAATACCATACCTACTCCATATTGGCCTAATGCAGGAATTTGAAAACCTGACTTAGGTGTTTCCTCCAAGAAAAATTCATGTGGTAATTGCAATAATACACCAGCCCCGTCACCAGAATTTGGATCACATCCACACGCTCCACGATGATCCATTCGAATTAACATTTTAATGGAATCTTGAACAATTCGATGAGATTTAATCCCTTTCAAACTAGCTACAAAACCAATTCCACAAGCATCATGCTCGAATTCTTTTCTGTATAATCCCTCCTCAGCTACTGTTTTCATTATAAAACTATTAATATTCTAATAATAAACTTGAAAATTTAAACAATATTTAATCAATGATTTATTTAATTTTTAGGTATAAAAAATCAGTTAAATCAAATTTAATCAAAAAAATATTTGGCAAATCATTATTTATACAAAATAATCTATGGAATAGACAAATATCACTAAACAAGTAAAAGCAATCTTAATATAATGCAATTTTATTAATAATCATCTGAATAGTCAGAGAAGTTTTCCCCTCCTCCAAAGTCGTCTTCCTCTTCATTATCCGAAAAATCATTCTCCAATTCATTTAAATAAATTGCATCAATTCCCTCTTGTACGGTATTAAAAATCGTAATGTTTTCGATGTTGGCAACTTCTAATCGCTCAAGAACGGGCTCTACTTTTGAAACTATAACAAACAACCCATTTTCATTGGTGCAAATTTTAGTTCCTTTTCGAATAGTAGCAACTCCATAGCCATCTATTTCAGCAATTTTGGAAATATTTAAAATAATATTTGAATACTCTTTTTTAAATAATAAACGAATTAATTGCTCTAATTCATCAAAATTTTCTTGCCCTAAATTGGTATCCTTCCAATCAATAAGAGCATAACTTTCATTTTGTTCTAAATCAAATGGTTTACTTGTTGACATGGTTTAAAAAATGGATAGTATTGTTATAAATTCGATTAATTAAGTCTTCCTGGGGTGCTTTTTCAAATTTCAACCCTGTGATTTCTTCATATAGTAAGATATACCTATCTGAAATTTCTTGTACAAATTCATCACTGATATCCGGTATAGTCTGCCCCTCTAATCCCCTAAAATTATTTGCAATTAACCATTCTCTCACAAATTCTTTCGACAATTGTTTTTGTGGTAATCCTTTTTCAAATAAATCTTGATATGGTTCTTTGTAAAAATAACGGGATGAATCAGGAGTGTGAATTTCATCCATTAAAACAACTTCCCCATTTATCAATCCAAATTCATATTTTGTATCTACTAATATTAAATTTTTATCATTCGCCATTTCTTGTCCTTTTTGAAATAAAGCCAATGAATAAGTTATTAACTGATCCATGATTTCTTTTGTGACAATATTTCTATCAAGAATATCTTTTACAGAGATATCTTCATCATGGCCTGCATGTGCTTTGGTGGTTGGTGTAATAATTGGTTTTTCTAATTTTTCATTTTCTCTTAAACCGTCTGGTAATGGAACACCACAAATTTCTCTTTTACCTAATTTATATTCTCGAGCTAAATGTCCGACCACATAACCTCTAACAACCATTTCGATAGCAATTGGCTCACATTTTCTTCCGAAAGCGACATTGGGGTCAGGAGTAGCTAGCAACCAATTTGGAACGATTTCTCTTGTAGCATCAAGAAAATACTTAGCTATTTGATTTAAAACTTGACCCTTAAATGGTATTAATTTCGGCAATACTACATCAAACGCAGAAATACGATCAGAAGTGACCATTAATAAATGATCTCCTAAGCTATAAACATCTCTTACTTTCCCTTGATAAAATGATTTTTGATTGGGGAAGTTGTAATTACTTATTTTATTTAATTCCATTCGTATAAAGTAAATATTTTTCTTTTTTCTTCATTAAATTTAAGATGGCCATGGCATCTGCATTTTCATCTATTTTACTATTTTGAATAGGACTAATTGATCCTTTTGTAGCATATTTATTTTTAATCTTCGCAGAATAAATTTCATATAGTTTAATTATCGAGTCATTACTATTCAAAATAATTTCCCTTCTTAGAATATTCAAAGACCTATTATTTTGTTTCAATTTCGACCAAATTATAGCTTTTTGGTAGTTTTCCAGCTCGGTTTCAGTCAAAATCTCTTCTAATTGTAAATTTAATTTAATGCCCAATAGAATTTTACAATTTGTGAGATTAGAATTTTCGAAAATGGCCGACTGATGTAATTTAGAAATAAGTAGGTATGCTTTTTTATATTCTTGATTTGTAATTAATTGATTAACCTTTCCAATATTGTTATTATATAGGCCAGAATTATCTGAAATAAATAATTGATAAACTAAAATAAATATGTAAAAATAGGTTGAAAACAATTTTAGATCTTAATTATTTTAATACTTATTAAAATGTCCACAGACATTAATACAATAAGCAAAATTAATAAATAAACCTTCAAATTAAATATAAAATCCAATTTATTGATAAGGAAAATTTCTCGAATCAAATTTTCTTTCTGTTCTATAATTAACTCATCCCCTATTAATTCAAATTTTTGAAAATTTTCATTACTGATCAATGGAAATATTCTTGAATTAATTGTTAATCTTTTAGCATATCCGTTTAAATAACCTGAGGCATTATTTTCTAAAAAAAATACCATTTGATCAGCATTCAAATTGGGAGTAATTTTAGCCGCTATTTTGGTTTTTTCATCGAAAACTGCAATTGAAAAATTATTGCTTTGAGACTTTAGATTTTTTAAATCAGTTAAAACATAATTTTTAAAATTGAGAGAAGTCAAATTTGAATCAAATTGACTTTTTTTAAACACATACAATATTGAATTATTATTTATTTCGGGCTTATAGAATTGAGTATCTGAGTAAATTAACAGATAAATAAAAACAACAGAAATTAAAAGTCTAAATAAGTATTTAAAAAAGAGAAATCCAGATAAATTAAATATTGATTTAGTTATCTTAAAGAATTGTCCATAATTTATTAAAAAAGAAAAAATGATGCCTGAAATTATTAAAATGATTGAATTCAAATCTTCCATTAATTCTTCTTATTAAGTCAATTTAAAAGTAAATTACTATTTTTACAGTTCTTTAAAAAAATATTTAATGGAAATATTAAAAAGTCGGAGACTAGAACACCTAAAATATGAAATACGTGGGCCTGTTTATGAGAAAGCTCTAGCTCTTCAAAATCAAGGATATAAAATCACATCTTTAAACATAGGTAATCCAGCCGCTTTTGGATTTGAAACGCCTGACGAGATTGTCCATGATATTATCGTTAACATTCGTAATGCTCAAGGCTATGTAGATTCTAGAGGCCTTTTTGCCGCAAGAAAGGCTGTCATGCAATATTATCAAAATCTAGGTGTGAAAAACATCATGATCGAAGATATATACATCGGAAATGGTGTAAGTGAATTAATATCTTTGGGTTTAAATGCATTATTAAATACAGATGATGAGGTATTAATCCCTTCTCCTGATTATCCATTATGGACAACTGTTGTTGGTTTGTCAGGAGGTAAAGCGGTTCACTATATTTGTGATGAGCAAAAAGATTGGGCTCCAGATTTAGAAGATATCGAATCAAAAATTACGGAAAAGACAAGAGCTTTGGTAATCATTAATCCAAATAATCCAACAGGAGCCGTATACTCTAAAGAAGTTGTTGAAAAACTAGTTGACTTAGCAAATAAGTATAAATTGATTTTATTTTCAGATGAAATCTATGATAAAATACTTTTTGATCATACGAAACACTATACTGCCGCCGGATTGAATGATGATTGTTTGATTATTACGATGGGCGGTCTTTCGAAAAATTATCGGGCAGCAGGATTTAGAGGCGGTTGGATGATCATGACTGGAGCTAAACATAAAGCAAAATCATATATTGAAGGCTTAAATTTCTTATTCAGTACTCGTTTATGTGCTAATGTAATTACTCAATTTGGTATTCAAACAGCCTTGGGTGGATATCAATCGATTAATGATTTGGTGGCAAAAGACGGAAGGTTATTCAAACAAATGAATCTTGCTTGGGAAAAACTTAATTCTATTGACGGTGTAAGTTGTGTTAAACCCAAAGGAGCTTTGTATTTATTTCCTTCATTCGATTTAAATAAATTTAACTTCGAAGATGATAATCATTTTGTCATGTCTCTTTTAGAGGAACAAAAAATATTAGTTGTGGCTGGCTCAGGCTTTAATTTTAAAGGGAATCATCATTTTCGGATTGTATTTCTACCGCATGTAGAACAATTGAATCTTGCTTTGGATAAAATAGCGACACATTTTAATAATTACAGAAAATGATTTTTCAACAATTTTCGCGGAAGCAAAAGTTATTTATTTTCTTATTTGGAATTTTTCTAACTAATGCAATTATAGCTGAAATTATAGGAGTGAAAATTGTTAGTATAGAAAAATCACTAGGCTTTCAACCTTTAGGTCTATTAACTCCTTGGGGCGATAAATGGGATTTTAATCAAACAGCGGGTGCACTAAATTGGCCTTTGGTATTTATTACATCTGATATTATAAATGATTATTTCGGAAAAAAAGGTGTAAAATTTATTTCTTACACGACAGCCGTATTTGTAGCGTTTTCTTTTTTCATTATCTACATTTCAACTTTATTAGTACCAGCAGATTTTTGGTTAAATGTAAATTCGGATGGCAAAGGATTTAATATTGATTTTGCTTATAGTAAAATTTTTCGTCAAGGTTTAGGGATCATAGCGGGATCTATTTCTGCCTTTTTAGTAAGCCAATTAATTGATGCATATGTTTTTGAAAATATCAAAAATAGAACGGGGAAAAAATATATCTGGCTTAGAGCAACAGGATCAACATTAATTTCACAATTAATAGATAGTATTTTAGTTATTGGGATAGCTTTTTATGTATTTGGAAATTGGACACTAAGTGAGTGGATGAATGTTTCCTTCAATAATTATCTCTATAAATTTTTGATTGCTATTCTTTTCACGCCTCTCTTATACCTTGCCCACTTCTTAATTGAAAAGTATTTGGAAAAAGAATCAATTTAACTTCGTTTTAAGTTATCTAAAATAATTCCTGTTGAAATGGCAACATTTAGTGACTCAGCATTTCCAAAACGAGGAATAGTTAATTTGTGGGTAACGAATGGTAGATTCTCATCACGAATACCCAAGGATTCATTACCCATCAAAATAAAACCATGGGCCGGAAAATCAAACTGATGAATATTTTTTCCATCTAAATAGGCACCTAAAACAGGTATATGTTTATTTTTTTTGAAGAAATCGGATAAATCTGTATAAAAAAATCGAACTCTTTTAAATGATCCCATGGTGGCTGAGATCACTTTTGGATTATAAAACTCAGTAGAATCATTTGAAAGCACAATTTGTTGAATGCCATACCAATCGCAAATCCGAATGATTGTTCCTAAATTACCTGGATCTCTTATTCCGTCTAAAACTAAAGTATATCCAGATTTTTCTTCCCTATATTGATTATTATCTGAGAATTTAGCTACAGCAATTCCGAATGTATTCGTAGTTAAACTTGATAATTTTTGAAGTAATTTGTCATCTATAAAATAGATAGGAATGTTTTTACTTTGAGCTTGACTTAATTCTTTAAACTCACAATTCTCGTTAATTAGGATCATCGATACTAAGAAATCTGAATCCATTAATTCACTAATTCCTTTTTCACCTTCAATTAAAAATAGTTTATTCTCCACTCGTCCTTTTTTTGAGTGTAGAGAATTGATTAACTTTATTTGATTATTTGATAGCATCTTTTGAATTATAAAAATCTACTTGTTATTATTTCTGTTTTTATCCTGAATATCTCATGTACAGGCTATAAAAACTATATTCAAACTGAAACAGTTATCAATAAAATCTCAATAACTGGAAATAACAAACTGGCAAGTGGAGATATTAAAGCAAATATACCAAGTTTAAAATATTCTTTTAACAGAATATTGCCTGCTAAATATTATTTATTTCTAAAATCAAAAAGAAATCTTAATGATTCATTACCAAACAAAAAAAAGTTTTTCACCTTTTTCACTAATTATAATCCAACATTCACTCGTGAATTTATTAGCTCGACTCAGAGCAGTTTAATTAAATACTACCGTAAATCCGGATTTTTGAAAGTTAAGATCCATACAAAGATTGATTCGTTAAAATCAAACAATAAATTAATCAATTCGGAATTTATAATTGAGGAAGGTAATTTGAGCACTTTTACTAAAGTGGATTCATTATTAATAGATAATCCAGTCCTAGCAGAAAATGCCAATGAATATTTAAAGAATCAAAGTGTCATTCTTAAAAACCACGGTTTAACCTATGATATTTTAAAAAATGAAAAAGAAAAATTAACCAATTATTTTAGAAATAAAGGGTATTACTTTTTTACCAATGAAGCTATAGGTTTGCAAATTAATGATTTGAAGGATACTACATTGGAAACAATTAGTTTAATATATAAGATACCTGATTTTAAAGGAACTTATAATAATCGAAACTTTGATCGATTATTCCGCTTTGAAAAACCTTCTTTTTCGATCAATAAAAACCTTCAAAATAATCTTAATTTTAGCGCTAATCAAATTCAAACTAATGAATTGCTACGTTTGATCAATATCAAAGAGGGAGAACTTTATTCCATTGATAAGGTAAATCAAAGTCTTCAAAATATATATTTAACAGATCAATTTAAAGCTGTTTCTGTTAATTTCGATACTACCAAGACCAAGATTTTTCCACAATTCGAATTAATTACAAATGACAAATATAATTTCTCATCTGAATTTGGTGGCAGCATTTTTAGAGGAATTCCCGGTCCGTTTTTAGCTAATTCATTTAAAATTCGACGAATATTCAATTCTTTGGATTACATTGATTTTACTAGCCGAATTGGTTTTGAAGCACAAACTGGTTTTATTAATACCTCTGAAACAAGAAGGAATTTAGAAGTGAATATTGGGACTTCGATCAACTTTCCTACACTATTTTTACCCAAAACGATCAAAAGTAAGCTAGGTGTTATTTTTGCTCCTCAAACTCAATTAGGATTAAGTTATGATTATATTGATCGTCCTGAATATATTCGAACAAATGTTAATCTTTATAATCGATTATTTTGGCGTAAATCACCCAATAAATATTTCTCTATATCTTTTCTTGATTTAAATGTCATTAATACGAATTATCCAGACTCACCTACTTCTAAATCATTTCAAACCTATTTGGAAGAATTAAGACTTCAAGGAAATAATTTATATCGAAGTTTTAATCCAAGTTTTGTATCTAGTATACATTTCAATTATTCTTATCGATCATTTCTACCTAGTAACTCTTTAGTCAATGGAAAAGTAATTTCTCTAGGTTTAGAATCAGGTGGCACTATTTTGAATTTCACCCCAAATAGACGGCTCGATTTTATCGGAGATCTTCTTCAAAGTAATCAAGATTTGCAATTTTATCGGTTTTTACGTTTAACGACTGATTATCGAATTTATCGACTTATTGGTGAATCTAACCAAGCGCAAATAGCTTTTAAAATTAGTGGCGGTTTAGCCTATGCTTATGGTGAGGAGAATGGATATCAATTACCGTATGAAAAGAATTTCTTTATAGGTGGTCCAAGTAGTATTAGGGCTTGGAAACCAAGGCGTCTAGGTCCAGGTTCATATAATGCAGGGAATAATTTAATCGAACAACCAGGAAGTATCTTATTAGAAACATCATTGGAATATCGCTATCCTATCCTTTATTTTCTAGGAAAATTAAACGGTGCATTTTTTATCGATGCTGGTAATATTTGGACTTTTGCCAATGATCAGAATATATCTAATTCGGCGTTTAAATTCGATGAATTTTATAATCAAATTGCTGTTGGAACAGGTTTTGGATTGAGATGGGATTTTTCTTTTTTCTTATTGAGATTAGATGTGGCTACTAAAGTCTTAAATCCTTCGAAACCTAAAAATGAAAAATGGGTTCTCGATAAAACTACCTTAAGTAGTGGCGAGAACCCATTAGAATTTAACATTGGGATTGGTTACCCATTCTGATTATTTCTTTCTAGAAATGGCTTTTAATGCTTTTTCTACGATGCTATTTGCATTTAAACCATATTTCTCCATTAAATCTGCTGGTTTTCCTGACTCACCAAATGAATCATTTACACCTACAAATTCAATAGGTGTAGGATTATTTAAAGCTAATAATTGAGCAATTGAGTCACCTAAACCACCATTAATTTGATGTTCCTCAGCACTTACC
Organism: Aquirufa sp. ROCK2-A2; assembly: GCF_054558485.1. Taxonomy (NCBI): domain Bacteria; kingdom Pseudomonadati; phylum Bacteroidota; class Cytophagia; order Cytophagales; family Flectobacillaceae; genus Aquirufa; species Aquirufa sp. ROCK2-A2. The sequence goes on along the minus strand of NZ_JBPXKA010000003.1, from coordinate 91,593 downwards.
ACGCAACCTGTTTTAGCCACTGATTTCAAAACAGACTCATTATCCAAAGGTTTAATTGTATGAATGTTTATCAATTCAGCGTTTATTCCTTTTTCTTGTAAAATTTCTACCGCTTGAATAGCCTCCCAAACCAAATGCCCAGTTGCAAAAATACTAACATCTGAACCTTCTACTAAATGGATAGCTTTTCCAATTTCAAAAACTTGATTTTCTGGAGTAAATACCGGGACTACAGGTCTACCAAATCTAAGGTAAACCGGTCCTTCGTAATCTGCAATTGCAATGGTAGCAGCTTTAGTTTGGTTATAATCACATGGATTGATGACTACCATTCCTGGTAACATTTTCATTAAACCTAGATCTTCTAAAATTTGATGAGTAGCACCATCTTCACCTAAAGTTAAACCTGCATGTGAGCAACAAATTTTTACATTTGTCCCAGAATAAGCAACAGATTGGCGAATTTGATCATAAACACGGCCTGTTCCAAAATTGGCAAATGTGGTAGCATATGGAATTAAACCACTAACTGCCAAACCAGCTGAAATTCCAATCATATTGGCTTCCGCAATCCCTGTTTGAAAAAATCTTTCAGGACTATTTTTTATAAAAGCTTCTAATTTTAATGAGCCAATTAAATCAGCACAGAGTGCAACAACTTTAGGATTATGTTGACTTAAATATTCCATTCCAGCCCCAAATCCTGATCTTGTATCTTTTTTCGTTTCGTATGTAAACAAAGCCATTCTTATATGATTAATAGTCTCCTAATGTTTCTTCTAATTGATTTAATGCATCAGTTAATTGCTGATCATTTGGTGCAACACCATGCCATTTATGACTTCCCATCATAAAATCCACACCTGCTCCCATTTCAGTTTTCATCATAACAATAACAGGAGAACCTTTTCCAAGTTTGCTTTTTGCGAGTTGGATGGTCTCTACAACATTTTGCATATTATTACCATCCATTTTCAATACTTCCCATCCGAAAGCTAAATATTTGGCTTCAAGGCTACGATTGTTCATGACTTTTTCGGTCGGACCATCAATTTGTTGCCCATTTTCATCGATGAAGGCAATTAAATTATCAACCTTGTGATGCGGAGCATACATGGCGGCTTCCCAAACTTGACCTTCATTTTGTTCACCGTCTCCCATTAAGCAATAAACGATTGAATCGTCGTTCAATAGTTTTTTTGCTTGAGCCGATCCAATGGATACACTCAAACCTTGTCCTAATGAACCAGATGCAATTCTAATTCCTTCTAGATGTTCATGAGGTGTCGGGTGTCCTTGCAATCTAGAATTTATTTTTCTAAAAGTAGCAAGTTCTTCAATCTTAAAATATCCTGTTCTAGCTAAAACGCTATATAATAAAGGCGATATATGGCCATTAGATAAATAGAATAAATCTTCTCCTTTTCCATCCAAAGAAAATTTAACTTTATCGTCCGATGATGTATTAAGTTTCATTTCACTAAAATACAATCCAACTAATAGGTCAGTACAACCTAATGATCCACCTGGATGACCAGATTGGCAACCATGCACCATTCTTAGGATATCTCTACGTACTTGAGATGCGATTTTTTCTAATTCTTGTGTTTGCATAAATTTGATTAATGGATTTGTGAAGTATGATTTTTCGTATCCACTTTATCTATAATATTTGTAATAAAACCTTTTTCGTCAATAATAAATGTTGTCCTAGCTATGCCCATATAGGTTTTTCCGTACATCGATTTTTCAACCCAGACCCCATAATCATTTACTATTTTTTGATCTACATCAGCAAGTAAAGAAAATCCTAACTGATATTTTTTCTTAAATTTTTGATGTTTTTCATTTGAATCAATACTTACTCCAATAACCTTAAATCCTTGATTATGTAAATTTTCAAGGTTTTCATTCAAGTTACAAGCTTGAGCTGTGCATCCTGGAGTATCATCTTTCGGATAAAAATACAAGACTATTTTTGTGCCTAATAAATTATTAAAATCAATGGATTGACCGTCTGAATCGTTCATTGATATTAAGGGCGCTTTGTCTCCAATTTGAAGTTTCATATCTACTTAATTATAAGTTCAAAAACCTTTTCTTTATTTAAAAATCCTTCTAATTTATCACCTATTTGTACGGGGCCTACACCTGCTGGAGTACCTGTAAAAATCAAATCACCTGTTTTTAAGGTAAAATATTTAGAAATATCTTCTATTAATTCAGAAACCTTCCAAATCATTAAATTAGAATTTCCATCTTGAACGACTTCCGAATTTTTAACTAAAGAAAAATCAATTCCTTGACTTAATAATTCTTCTATATTGTTATTCAGTTTCATGGATGAAACAAAAGCAGATGAATCAAATGCTTTTGCTTTTTCCCATGGAAGTCCTTTATCCTTCAATTTTGCTTGAATATCTCTTGCTGTAAAATCAATTCCTAATCCAATGGCATCGATGTACTTATAAGCAAATTTTGATTCTATGTTTTTCCCAATTTTGGAAATTCTAAAAACCAACTCTACTTCATAATGAACATCATTCGAAAATTTGGGGTAATAAAAATCTTTCCCATTTTCTAAATATGCTGAATCAGGTTTAATAAATACAACAGGCGATGTTGGCTTTTCATTCGATAGTTCCTTAATATGATCTACGTAATTTCTACCAACGCAAATAATTTTCATAACTATTACGCTAATACCTCAGAAACTAATTTAGCAGCATCTTTCAATAATACCGCAGAAAATACTTTCAAACCAGAATTGTTGATAATAGCTGCTCCTTCTTCGGCGTTTGTACCTTGTAAACGAACAATAATTGGAACCTTTATTTCTCCAATATTTTTATATGCCTCAACTACTCCATTCGCAACACGATCGCAACGTACAATACCACCAAAAATATTGATAAGGATTGCTTTGACGTTTGGATCTTGTAATATGATTCTGAATCCAGCTTCTACCGTTTTTGCATTAGCCCCTCCCCCCACATCTAAAAAGTTAGCGGGCTCACCACCAGACAATTTAATTATGTCCATAGTTGCCATTGCTAAACCAGCACCATTAACCATGCAACCAACATTACCATCAAGTTTTACATAATTAAGATCATTGGCGCTCGCTTCAACTTCTAAAGGATCTTCTTCTTCAATATCCCTAAGTACAGCTAAGTCTTTGTGACGATATAAAGCATTATCATCTAAATTAACTTTAGCATCTACTGCTAAAATTTTATTATCTGAAGTTTTAAGTACAGGATTAATTTCAAACATGGATGAATCTGTTTGAACATAAGCAGTATATAAAGATTGGATGAATTTCACCATTTCTTTAAAAGCCTGCCCTGACAATCCTAAAAGAAAAGCAACTTTTCTTGCTTGAAAATCTTGTAAACCGACTCTAGGGTCAATCCATTCTTTAATAATTTTTTCAGGACTATGTTCTGCCACCTCCTCGATATCCATTCCACCTTCCGTAGATGCCATAATTACATTACAAGCTTTTCCACGATCCAATAAAATTGAAAGGTAATATTCTTTAGTCTCTGATTCACCAGGATAATAAACATCTTCACTAATCAAGATTTTGTTTACTTTCTTGCCTTCTGGTCCTGTTTGATGGGTGATTAATTGCATACCTAAGATTTGAGAAGCTCTTTCTTTAACTTCTTCTAAACTCTTAGCTAATTTAACTCCACCACCTTTTCCTCTTCCTCCTGCATGAATTTGAGCTTTAACTACAAACCATCCTGTTCCAGTCTGTGCTTTTAATGCTTCAGCTGCTCCTATTGCATCTTCCACTTTATCTACAACTATACCTTCTTGAATTCTTACTCCGTAGCCTTTTAAAATTTCTTTTGCTTGGTATTCGTGAATATTCATCTGTATAAAATTTTTAAGTTCGTGAAATTACTACTTATTTGCTAAAATTTTAAAAACTTTGCAAATCATTATTAAATTCTAAAAATAAGACAAAAAAATGTTGGAATTAAAAAACATTTCTAAAACTATTGGGACTCAAAAAATCCTTTCTGATATTTCTTTGGAAGTTTTTGAAAATCAACTTGTTTCTATTCTAGGTCCCTCTGGTTCTGGAAAAAGTACTTTATTACAAATCATCGGTTTATTGACTGATTTTCAATCCGGTTCTATATCATTGGAAAATGTTGATTACAATAATTTATTCGAATCAGATCGAGTGTTCATTCGAAATAAAAAACTAGGCTTTGTTTTTCAATTTCACAATTTATTAGGTGAATTTACTTGCGAGGAAAATATTAAATTTCCCTTGTTAATTCGGGGTAACAAAATTTCGGCAGATGAAGAGAATTATTTCAAATTTCTTTGTAACAAATTGGGTATAGAAAATTTAGTAAAAAAACATCCCAGTCAAATTTCAGGTGGAGAACAACAAAGAATAGCAGTTGCGAGGGCTCTCATAAATAGGCCTAGCCTACTTCTTGCTGATGAACCTACTGGTAATTTGGACAATCAAAATGCCGAAAATTTGTATGATCTATTCGTGGAACTAAAAAGTGAATTGAACCAAAGTATCATTATGGTGACCCATAACGAAAAGCTTACAACTAAATCGGATAAAATTATATTTCTTGAATCTGGACAAATAAAATAATTTTCTGACAAAATGTCATAAATTTGTAATCCAAAAGTTTAAGAGTTATTCAAGTATGCAAGATTTAAAGGTTCTGTCAAAACAAGAAATTGAAGGATTAGATTCACCAAAAATATCAACAAATTTTATTTCCTCGGATTTACAAAACAAAGTTTATATAGAAAGCTATGGCTGCCAAATGAATTTTGCTGATTCAGAGGTAGTAACATCTATATTGTTAGAAAATGGTTATGCTACAACTTCCGAATTGAGTGAAGCTGACACAATACTTTTGAATACGTGTGCAATTAGAGATAATGCCGAGCATAAAATTCGACATAGATTACAAACCTTTCATTTATTAAAAAAGAAAAAACCTGAAGTGACTATTGGGATTTTAGGTTGTATGGCGGAAAGATTAAAAACTAAATTGATCGAAGAAGAAAAAGTCGTCGATTTAGTAGCTGGGCCTGATTCTTATAGAGATTTACCTCGTTTACTGAGTGAAACTGAAAATGGACAAAAAGCGATCAATGTTTTTCTTTCTAGAGAAGAAACCTACGGAAATATTGAACCAGTCCGATTACATTCAAACGGTGTTACAGCTTTGGTTAGCATCATGCGTGGCTGCGACAACATGTGTTCATTTTGTGTCGTTCCTTACACGAGAGGTAGAGAAAGATCAAGGGATTTGCCATCTATTATTCAAGAATGTACAAATTTATTTAATCAGGGTTACCGTGAAGTTACCCTCCTTGGTCAAAATGTAGATTCTTACAAATGGAATAACCCGTTAACAAGTGAATTAATCAATTTTGCCAATTTACTAGAAAATGTAGCTCAAGTTGATAAGAATTTACGTATTCGATTTTCAACCTCCCATCCAAAAGACATTACGGATGAAGTTCTTCACGTAATGGCTCGAAATGATAATATTTGTAAGAATATACATTTACCTGCCCAAAGTGGGAATAATCGCATTTTAGAATTAATGAATCGGAATTATACGAGAGAATGGTACTTAGAAAGGATTCATTCGATTCGTCGAATTTTAGGAGAATCATGTGGTATATCCCATGATTTAATTGCTGGATTTTGTACTGAAACGGAAGAAGAGCACCAAGATACCTTGTCATTGTTAGAAGAGGTTAAGTATGATTTTGGTTATATGTTTACCTATTCTGAGCGGCCAGGTACTCCAGCGGAAAAGAAATTAACTGATGACATCGATGAGCAAGTTAAAAAACGTAGGTTGGCTGAAATCATAGATTTACAAAGAAAACATTCGGAATATCGTAATCAACAGTTTATTGGAAAAATCGAAAAAGTACTCGTTGAAGGTGATTCTAAAAAGTCCAAATCACAACACTTTGGCAAAATTGATTCTAATAAAGTGGTAGTCTTTGAAAAACAAAATGAAAAAATCGGAGATTATGTAATGGTTAAAATTGATGATTGTACATCTGGAACATTATTAGGTCACATTGTTAATCAATAAATATGGATTTAAACCAATTTTCTGCTATTAAAGCGCGCTTTGGCATAATTGGAAATTCTCCAAATTTAATGCGAGCTATTTCAGTGGCAGAACAAGTCGCTCCCACCGATATGACTGTATTAATTACAGGAGAAAGCGGTTCAGGTAAGGAGTCATTTTCAAAAATTATACACCAATTATCAAAGCGTAAGCATGGTCAATTCATCGCGGTCAATTGCGGAGCCATACCTGAAGGAACGATCGACTCTGAATTATTTGGTCATGAAAAAGGGTCTTTTACGGGCGCAATTGATAGTAGAAAAGGCTATTTTGAGGTAACAGACGGTGGAACCATTTTTTTAGATGAAATCGCGGAGATGCCTTTAGGTACTCAAGCAAGGTTATTAAGAATTCTTGAAAATGGGGAATTTTATCGTGTAGGTTCTTCAAAGGTTCAAAAAACCAATGTGCGTGTTGTTGCAGCGACCAATTTAAATTTACAAGATGCTATTGAAAAGGGTAAATTTAGAGAAGATTTATTTTATCGTTTGTCAACAGTACCTATCTACGTTCCTCCTTTGAGAGAACGTGGAGACGATATTGAGTTGTTGTTTAGAAAATTTACGACTGATTTTTCTGAACTCCATCGAGTAAAACCTATCATGCTAACTCATGAGGCAAAAGAATTACTTCAAAAACAACGTTTTCCCGGGAATATTCGTCAATTAAAGAATTTAGCAGAACAAATATCAATTTTAGAAGTTGGAGATCGAATTGTCGATGATGTTAAATTGACTTATTATTTAGAATTCAATGAGCCCAAAGTATCCTCCAAAGTAACTAAATCAGATTTCTTTAACCCCAATGAAGGAATTAATGAAAGAGAGATTCTTTATAAGATTTTATTTGATTTGAAAAGGGATGTAACAGAGTTAAAAAAGATTTTGCTTAAAGTCATTGAATCTGGAAATACAAATGCGTATGACATTATTAATGAGAATATGTCTATTTTCGAGGATATTAAACCGAAATTTGAAGATTTAAATAGAAACATAAGTTTACCCCCGCTTCAGAAACATTCACCAGACGCTATTATCGTTTCCAATAATTTTAATAAAAATGAAGGTGTTGAGGATGTTGAAATTTTGGATGAAATCAACTTAAATAATGGTGAAAATACTTTGTCGCTTGAAAAGCAAGAAAAAGAAATTATCATTAAAGCTCTGAAGAAAAATAAATTGAAACGTAAATATGCGGCCAAAGATTTAGGTATTTCTGAACGTACTTTATATAGAAAAATTAAACAATATGATCTGGAGGAATTATCATAAATCATTTCTACTTGTTTTAGTTGTGACAATTGGATTATATTCTTGTTACAGTTTTAAAGGGGCTAGTTTGGATCCCAATTTGAAAACTATACAAATTAGTAATATAAGGATTGAAACAGCTGGAGGACCTACCAATCTAAGCTTAGAGGTAAATGAACGACTTAAAGAATATTTCCAAAGAAATACATCATTAAAGTTGAGTTCTCAAAATCCGGATTTACTTTTGGAAGGGACTATTGTAGGTTATGAATTAAGTCCACAAGCTCCAACCTCTGACGATAAGGCAGGTCTAAATCGAATTAGTTTAAAGATTATGTTTAAATTGACCAATAAATTCAATGAGGATAAGAATTTTGAACAAGAATTTTCTTTTTACCAAGATTTCCCTCAAAATCAGACTTTATCCCAAGTAGAAAAGGCATTAATTCCAAAGATGGTGGATCAAATAATTTTAGATTTGTTTAATAAAATTGCAGGAGATTGGTAATATGAAAAAAGCACAAGCACTTTGGTTTTTATTAAATAAAATAGATCGTAAAAACACCGTTCTATTAAGGGAATTAGATTTAGATAAAGACAAATATCCATTTTTTTATCTGTTAAATTGGAATGAAAAATACCATGATTCTATTTTGAAAAAGGTTGCTTTACAATCTATGGATAGAACCAATTATTATTTTTCCATTGTTGACGCCACAGAATATTCTCCGTATACTAATTATTTAAAGATGGATAATCTGAAATCTTCTAATAATTCACAAAATGATATAATTAATAACTTTTTGCAAAATTTACCTAGTATTTCAAAATCTAAAAAAAGTCCTGATGTTTATCAGGAAGAAATCACGGATGATATACTAATAAACGATTTAGCTAATAGTTTACCGATTTCAGAGACATTTGCCTCTATATTAATAAAACAAGAAAAATTTGACTTAGCAATTCGTATTTATGAAGAATTAAGTTTGATTAAACCTGAAAAAAGCCTTTACTTTGCAACTCAAATTTTAGAACTAAAAAATAAATTAACAAAATAACAATCATGTTTACATTACTTATTTCACTTATCGTATTATTTTCTGCTTTACTAATTGTTTTAATATTGGTACAAAACCCTAAAGGTGGTGGAATTAGTGGTGAATTTTCTTCATCGGGTGCAACTCAAATGTTTGGGGTTCAAAAAACAGGTGATTTAGTTGAACAACTAACTTGGGGATTTTCAGTTGCAATTTTGATTTTAGTATTGGTTACTAATTTTACTATATCAACTGGTACAACTGATGCGATACAATCAATTAATGTAGAAAAAGCTGCAACCAAAACAGTTCCGGCGGCACCTGCTCCTACTCAACCAGCAAGTCCAATTGCACCAGTCAAATAATTAATCTGACAAAATTGCAGTAAAAATATTGTTGGCATAGTCTGTGTATAAGCTATGATTAATTATCTAATAATTAGATAGTATTATTTTATATTAAAAACCTAAAAATAATTAACATGTCAAATTTAAGTATCAAACCCTTAGCAGATCGTGTTGTAGTTGAACCTGCTGTAGCTGAAGAAAAAACAGCATTTGGTATAATTATACCAGATACAGCTAAAGAAAAACCACAAAAAGGTGTTGTCGTAGCAGTTGGAAGTGGAAAGAAAGATGAGCCAATTACTGTTAAAGTTGGCGATTTGGTTTTGTATGGTAAATATTCTGGAACTGAAATTTCTATTGAAGGTAAAGATTATTTAATTATGCGTGAATCAGACCTTTTCGCAGTTTTATAATATTTAACTATTTGATTAATCCGTAAATAATAATTGACAATCATGGCAAAGGAATTATATTTTGATAGCGAAGCTAGAGAAAAAATGAAAAGAGGGGTTGACACCCTTGCAAATGCTGTTAAAGTTACATTAGGACCTAAAGGTCGTAATGTAATTATTGATAAGAAATTTGGTTCACCATCTATTACAAAAGATGGTGTATCTGTTGCTAAAGAAATAGAATTAGAGGATCCTGTAGAAAACATGGGAGCTCAATTAGTTAAAGAAGTAGCATCAAAGACAGCTGATCAAGCTGGAGATGGTACAACTACTGCAACTGTATTAGCACAATCTATTTATACAATTGGTTCTAAAAATGTGGCTGCTGGAGCAAATCCAATGGATTTGAAAAAAGGTATTGAAAAAGCAGTTGATGCAATTGTTACCAATCTAAAGCAACAATCTCGTCCGATTACAACATCTACAGAAATTGCTCAAGTAGCTACTATTTCAGCTAATAATGATTCAGAAATTGGCCAAATGATTTCTTCCGCTATGGACAAAGTCGGTCGTGAAGGTGTTATTACTGTAGAAGAAGCTAGAGGAACTGAAACAGAAGTAAAAACGGTAGAAGGAATGCAATTTGACCGTGGATATTTATCTGCCTATTTTGTTACAAATACTGATAAAATGGAGGTTGAACTAGAAAAGCCTTTCATTTTGATTTCGGAGAAAAAAGTTTCTTCAATGAAGGAGTTATTACCGGTATTAGAAGCAGTAGCTCAAACAGGAAGACCCTTGTTAATTATTTCTGAAGATGTAGATGGTGAAGCGTTAGCAACTTTAGTTGTTAACAAAATCAGAGGAGCTCTTAAAGTAGCTGCTGTTAAAGCACCTGGTTTTGGAGACCGTAGAAAAGCAATGTTAGAAGATATTGCTATTTTAACTGGTGGTACTGTTATTGCAGAAGAAAGAGGATTTAAATTAGAAAATGCAACAATTGAGTATTTAGGACAAGCAGAAAAAGTAATTATTGATAAAGATAATACGACAGTTGTAAATGGTGCTGGATCAAAAGATGATATTACCAATCGTGTAAATCAAATTAAAGCACAAATTGAAAATACAACTTCTGATTACGATCGTGAGAAATTGCAAGAGCGTTTAGCTAAATTATCTGGTGGAGTTGCTATTTTATATATCGGTGCTGCTACAGAAGTGGAAATGAAGGAAAAGAAAGATCGTGTAGATGATGCATTGCATGCTACTAGAGCTGCTGTAGAAGAAGGAATCATCGCTGGCGGTGGTGTTGCTCTTATTCGTGCAATTTCTTCATTAGAAAATTTAAAAGGTGAAAATGAAGATCAAACTACAGGTATCAATATCATTCGTCAAGCAGTTGAATCTCCATTGCGTACAATTGTAGCTAACGCAGGCGGAGAAGGATCTGTTGTAATTAATGCTGTAAAAGCAGGAAAAGATGATTTTGGTTACAATGCACGTGAAGATAAATATGAAAATATGATTGCTGCAGGTATTATTGATCCAACTAAAGTTACTCGTTTAGCATTGGAAAATGCTGCTTCGATTGCTGGATTATTATTAACTACAGAATGTGTAATTGCTGATAAACCTGCCTCTGAACCAGCTCATGGACATGGTCCAGGTGGCGGAGGAATGGGCGGTATGATGTAATTATTTTCGCTTATTTTATTGAAAACTCCTCAAATATGGGGAGTTTTTTTTATTTTTAAAATATGAAAAGAATAGCTATCGATATGGATGATGTAATGGCCGACACATCCGTGAAAATTGTCAATGAAATTAATGTTCGATTAGATAAATCTTATAACTATTTTGATTTATTTGAAGATAGCCCACTTAAATTTCAATTTTATCAAGATTATTTGGCTAATAATTCTTTTTTAAAAAATCCAGGTTTTTTCTTAGATATTCCTGTAAAAGAAAATGCAGTTGAGGTAATTGAATCACTTCACAATCATTATGAAATATTTATTGTTTCTGCAGCCACAGAATTTCCGAACTCTATGAAAGAGAAAATAGATTGGATGGCAATTCATTTTCCATTTATCAGTTGGACAAACATCGTTTTTTGTGGCCACAAACATATGATACAAGCCGATTATTTGATAGACGACCATGAAAAGAATTTAAAAACGTTCACCGGAACCCCTATCCTATTTACAGCACCTCATAATACAATGTTAACGGGTTATGAAAGAGTAAATAATTGGAATGAAGTTAAATCCTTGTTTCTATAACAATGATAAAAAATAGAATTTCAATTGGAGTGTTATTTTTTATATGTGGTTTAAACTTTGCAAGTTGGGCAACACGAATTCCTGATTTTAAAGATTCACTTAATTTATCTGACGCAAAACTTGGTAGTTTATTAATGGGTTTACCCATAGGTTCCATGGTTTCTTTACCTATTGCAGGTTATTTATTAACGAAGTATAAATCCAAAGCTATTTGTGTAATAGCGATAATTCTTTACATCTTAATAATGCCTTTACTCGGATTAATAAGTTCTTCTTATCAATTGTTTTTTGGGTTATTCGCCTTTGGAATGGCTGGTGATTTACTGAATATTGCCATGAATACACAAGTTGTTTCCATCGAAGAAAAGTTAGAAAAGACAATCATGTCGAGTTTCCATGCTATTTTTTCAATTGGTTTAATGCTTGGAGCAATAATAGGCGGTTTTCTTACAAAAATCTCTCTTAATCCTTTCCACCATTTTGTTATTATATCCTTGATCAATGTTGTTTCAATCATATTATTTCAAAAGAATTTATTGAACGATAATCCTCAAAAAACGAAGAAAAATATCAACGATAATCGTAAATTATCTATACTTCATTTAGGTAAATTTTTACTTACGCTATCGCTTATAGCATTTTGCGGTATGCTTTGTGAGGGGGCCATGGCAGATTGGATAACGATCTACTTTAAAGAGACTATTAAAGATTCTGATTTTCCTAATTCCATAGGATTTTCATCTTTTGCATTTGCAATGGTCATAGGTAGATTAATAGGAGATGTGATTTCAAATAAATGGGGTATTAAAAAAGTGCTGTTATTTAGTGGCTTACTTATAGCCTTAGGGATGAGTTTAACTTTATCCTTCAATTATTTGTATAGTATGATTTTAGGCTGTTTTATTACAGGTATTGGGATATCAACAATCGTACCTTTAGTATATTCGGCTGCTGGTAAATCAAAAGATACGCCTCCTTCAATTGCCATTGCTGGCGTTTCAACCATATCTTATGTCGGTTTTTTGTTTGGTCCAGTTTTAATTGGTTATTTGTCTGATATGTTTACGTTAAGATACTCATTGATTCTATTGATTTTTTTGGGCCTTCTTGGCAGTTTTATCACTGAATTATCACTTTCAAAAATTGAAAAATAAATTATTATAACTAATATTAAAATAAAAAATCTCTATGAATAAGCATGTAATATTTTGGTCAATCACTGTCGGACTTGGTGGTATGTTGTTTGGTTTAGATGTGGCAGTTATTTCGGGTGCTGAATTAGCGATTCAAAAATTATGGAATTTGGATAGTTGGACACATGGCTTGGCAGTAGCGACTGCATTGTATGGTACCGTTGTAGGTGCAGCCTTAGGAGGGATTCCAGCGGACAAATATGGTCGAAAAAGCACCTTATTATGGATTGGAATCAGTTTTTTTGTTTCCTCTATTGGTGCAGCATTGGCGACAGATGTCAATTATTTTATGTTATTTCGCTTTTTGGGTGGATTAGGAATTGGAGCCTCATCGGTTGTAGCACCCATCTATATTTCAGAAATTGCACCTGCTAAACATCGAGGAAAGCTAGTTATTTCCTTTCAATTGAATGTCGTATTGGGTATTTTAATCGCCTATGTTTCAAATTATCTTTTACAAGGTGGAGAAAATGATTGGAGATTAATGTTAGGAGTAGTTGGGATACCCAGTTTGATATTTTCTTTTTTAATTTTATTTACTCCTGAAACGCCTCAATTTTTATTATTAAAAAGAAATGATCCAGAAGCAGCCTTAAAGGTTCTTCGTTTAGCAGATCCTGAACCCGAAGAAACATTGAATCGTATTCTTAAAAATGCTGAAGCAAATAATAAAAAGGCAGACAAATTATTTTCAATCAAATTCTTCACTCCTCTTTTATTAGCTTTTCTTTTTTCGTTTTTTAATCAAATGTCAGGAATAAATGCAGTTATTTATTACGCACCTAGAATTTATGAATTAACAGGTTTAGGTAAAGAGGGAGCCTTATTATCAACTGCAGGAATTGGTGTTGCCAATTTATTGTTTACCATATTAGGTTGGTATTTGATTGATAAAGTTGGAAGAAGAATACTTATGTACATAGGTTCAATTGGATATATTTTATCACTTTCACTCATTGCTTACTCTTTTAAAACAGAGGTTTTTGATTTAGTACCCATTTATATTTTTGTTTTTATTGCCTCACATGCGATCGGTCAAGGATCCGTAATTTGGGTTTTTATTTCTGAAATTTTCCCTAATTCAGTTCGTGCATCGGGTATGGCATTTGGATCATTGGTTCATTGGTTATTGGCCGCATTTGTAGCTAATTTTTTCCCAATCTTTACGGACAAGTTTGGTGGAACTGCCATATTTAGTTTTTTTGGTATTATGATGGTCGGTCAATTATTGTATGTGATGTTTTTAATGCCAGAAACTAAGGGAAGTAATTTAGAAGATATAGAAAAACAAATAATGGCACATTAATTAAGATTTTATGATTCATTTTGATGCTTCTAGTAATAAACCTAAATACCTTCAATTGATTGATGGTATTGTAGACGCTATTGATTCAGGTAAGTTAGAACGTGGTGAACAATTACCTTCTATCAACGTAGTAGCAAACGAATTTGGTATGGCCCGAATGACTGTCACTAAGGCTTATGATGAATTACGAGAAAGAGGATTAATTACTTCACATCATGGTAAGGGATTCTTTGTGACCAGTACAGATACAAGGAGCAATTTACATGTCTTTATATTAATGGATTCATTAACTCCCTATAAAGAAATTTTATTGGATAGTATTTTAACCAATCTAGGTACCGTTAGTTATAATTTATTTTTTCATTATCATGATATTAAACTATTCGAAAACCTTATTTCTGACAATGTAGGTAAATACAATCACTATATCATATTGCCCCATTTTAATATAAGTGTCTCAAAAATTGTGTCTAAAATACCCAAAGAAAAATTACTAGTTTTGGACATTGATGTTAAAGAATTTAGTGATGATTATGCTATTTTGTATCAAAATTTTGAACTAAATATGTACACTGGGCTTCTAAAATGCCGAGATAAGGTTAAAAAATATGAAAGTCTAAATCTTGTTTTAAGTCAGAAAAGTTTCCAATACACACCAAATGGAATTATCAAGGGTTTTACCCAATTTTGTGAAGAAAATGACATCGTTTTTGATATTATTCCTGATTTAGAGGAAGCCATTGATATTCAAAAAAATCAAGCATACATTGTTTTTAGAGAATTTGACCTGATAAAGATGATTAATTGGTGTTCAAAAAACAATTGGAAATTTGGAAAAGAAATTGGCGTTATTTCCTATGATGATACTCCCTTAAAAGAAATTATTTCTGAAGGAATTTCCGTCATTTCTAATAACTTTAGTGCCATGGGTAAAAAGGCTGCAGAAATGATTCTGAACAAAGAAAAAGGTAGAATAGCAAATGAATGTTATTTCGAAGATCGAAATTCTTTATAAATCTAGATGTACATTAAGCCATTCTTCATCCATTTTTACACCATATTTATTGTAGAAATCAATTGCTGATTTATTCCATTCTAATACTTGCCACATCATTCCTGAGCAATTTGTTCGTTTAGCCTCTTTGATACATTCCTCTAATAATAGTTTTCCTAAACCCAAATTTCTGAATTCTTCATTGATGTATAAATCTTCTAAATAGAACCTTTTGCCCTTCCATGTAGAAAATCGAAAATACCAAAGTGAAAAACCAGCCAATGATCCTTTATAATAAATTAGATTACATTCGAAAAGTGGATTTTCATTAAATCCATTCTCGTAATAATCTTCTAATTTGGCAGTGACCTCTTGAGGTGCTTTTTCAAAAATGGCTAATTTCATTACTAAAGAAAAAATTTCTTTTGCATCCTCTTTTAGCGCCTTTCTAATTACTATATCGTTCATTTTAAATTAATTTTCTTAGCTTTTCAAGTAATTCAGTCATGTCTTCTGGAAAGCTTTTTTCGAAATACATTCTTTTTTTTGTTATTGGATGTTCAATTTCAAGTGAATAAGCATGTAGAGCTTGTCTTGGACAACTTTTAAAAAGATTATCTACCAAAGTTTTAAAATTAGCTATACTACTCATGTATCTAATTTTGTCTCCACCATAGGTTGCATCTGAAAATAATGGATGGTGCATGGACATCGAGTGTGCTCTAATTTGATGTGTTCGCCCTGTTTCTAATTTAAATTTTACCAATGAACAAAAACCAAATGATTCAATCACTTCGTAATGAGTAATGGCTATTTTGCCATCTTCGTGATCTTCGGGGAAAATTGCCATTATTTTTCTATCCTTTGGACTTCTCCCTATTTTACCAATTAATGTTCCTTTGCTTTCTTTGGGAGTTCCCCAGCATATAGCGTAGTACGTTCTATCAATGGTATGATCGAAGAATTGTTTGGCTAGATAAGTTAGAGCATACTCTGATTTTGCCACTACCAGAATCCCGGAAGTATCTTTATCGATTCGATGAACTAAGCCCGGTCTAATGTTATTGTTACCAGGCAAGTTTTGACAATGATACAAAAGACCATTGACTAGTGTACCCGACCAATTACCATGAGCGGGATGAACAACCATTCCGGCTTTTTTATTGATTATAATGATTTCATTATCTTCAAATAAAATATCCAAAGGTATATTTTCAGGTAAAACATCCGTATCTCGAGGAGGATGGGCAAAAGAAACACTAATTTCATCAAATGGTTTTACTCGGTAATTTGATTTCACCAACGATCCATTGATTTTAACAGAACCCGATTCTATACCCGCTTGAATTTTAGATCGACTAGAATTTGAAATTTTTAATTGTAAATATTTATCTATTCTAACTAATTGTTGACCTTTGTCCACAATAAAGTTAAAATGCTCAAATAAATCATCTTCGGATTCTATTGGATCTATTTCATTTTCTATGGACATACAAACGTTAAATTTATTAAATCTCAATTTACCATCTCCTATTGAAGAAATAACAAATGATTTATGTGAAAAGAAAAATATAAAACTTTTTATAAAAAGAGATGATTTAATCAATCCTTTTATATCAGGTAATAAATGGCGCAAATTAAGGGATTATATTGAAATCGCCCAAATAAATAATAAGAGAGGATTTATAAGTTTTGGAGGGGCTTACTCCAATCATTTATATGCTTTAGCTTATTTAGGTTATCAATTAAATTTTTCAACCATTGGTTTAGTTAGAGGTGATGAATTGACTATAAATAGCAATCCATTTCTTCAACAAATGGATTTATGGGGAATGAAAATGATATTTTTAGATCGAGATACTTATAAAAGAAAAGAAATACCTTCAAATATATTCAATCATGATCAATATCTAATTATTCCAGAAGGTGGTTATTCTGAAGTGGGAATTAATAGTGTCG
The DNA here is from genome assembly GCF_054558485.1 of Aquirufa sp. ROCK2-A2. Classification (NCBI taxonomy): domain Bacteria; kingdom Pseudomonadati; phylum Bacteroidota; class Cytophagia; order Cytophagales; family Flectobacillaceae; genus Aquirufa; species Aquirufa sp. ROCK2-A2. The sequence continues at coordinate 74,681 of NZ_JBPXKA010000003.1, read as the reverse complement.
AATCATTAAGCGAAGAAATTCAATGTCAAGGCAATTTTAATTATATTTCATTAGCAGTTGGTACTGGGACAACAGCTATTGGATTATCTAAATTTTCAGATACTCAGATTTTGGGAATTTTGTCTCTAAATAATTTAGAAGAAATTCAAAGTCATCAATCAGAATTAAATCACTTCTCTCCCAACCTTATTTTTATGGATCAATTAGAAAAGAAAAAATATGGCCGAAAAAATGAAGAATTGGAACAATTTTGTGCGGATTTTTATCAAGAAAATCAAATAAAAATAGAGCCTATATACACTGGTAAAATGTTTTATAGACTCTATCAATTAATTTCTGAAGATTATTTCCCTGTAAATTCTAAGATTTTAGCGATACATACTGGTGGATTGAAATAATTATCCAACTGATCCTTCCAAAGAAATAGCTAATAATTTTTGAGCTTCTACGGCAAATTCCATTGGCAATTGATTCAATACCTCTTTCGCATATCCATTAACAATTAAAGCAATGGCAGTTTCGGTAGATAAACCTCTCTGATTGCAGTAAAAAATTTGGTCTTCACCAATTTTAGATGTTGTTGCTTCATGTTCGACTGAGGCTGTACTATTTTTAACTTCTAAATACGGAAAAGTATGAGCACCACATTTATCACCCAACAATAATGAATCACATTGAGAGAAGTTCTTGGCTGAATCTGCTCTTTTGGCAATTTGAACCAATCCGCGATATGAATTTTGTGAAAAACCAGCCGATATACCTTTGGAAACAATTCGGGATTTAGTATGTTTTCCTAAGTGAATCATTTTTGTTCCCGTATCTGCTTGTTGGTAATTATTCGTTACAGCAACTGAATAAAATTCACCAATCGAATAATCTCCTTTTAATATCACAGATGGATATTTCCAAGTGACAGCTGAACCTGTTTCTACTTGAGTCCAAGATAATTTTGAATTAGCGCCATCACAAATTCCTCTCTTAGTTACAAAATTGTAGATTCCACCTTTACCTTCCTTGTCACCAGGGTACCAATTTTGTACCGTTGAATATTTTACTTCTGCATTTTTATGAACAAAAATTTCAACTACTGCTGCATGCAATTGATTTTCATCCCGCATTGGAGCCGTACAACCCTCTAAATAACTTACATAGGAATCCTCTTCTGCAATAATCAAAGTTCGTTCAAACTGACCTGTACCTGAAGCATTTATTCGAAAATAGGTAGAAAGCTCCATTGGACATCTCACCCCTTTAGGGATATAGCAAAATGATCCATCTGAAAAAACAGCAGAATTTAAAGCAGAATAAAAATTATCTTTAACAGGAACGACACTTCCTAAATATTTTTTAATCAATTCAGGATGTTCCTTAATAGCTTCGGAAATTGACGAAAAAATAATTCCTTTTTCAGCTAAGGTTTCTTTAAAAGTAGTTGCTACAGATACAGAATCAATAACTGCATCGACAGCCACATTGGATAATCTTTTTTGTTCATCCAATGATATGCCTAATTTTTCAAAGGTTTTACGTAATTCTGGATCAATTTCATCCAAAGAATTTAACGTCTTTTTTTGAACGGGAGCTGAATAATATTTTAAAGATTGGTAATCAGTTGGTTTGTATTTCAAATTTGGCCACGTTGGTTCAACCAATGTTTTCCAATGTCTAAATGCTGCTAATCTCCATTCAAACATCCATTCAGGCTCATTTTTTTTGGCAGATATAAATCTAATGATTGATTCATCTAACCCAATAGGTGCTTCATCTGTCTCAAAATGACTTTCAAATCCATATTTGTATTCTGTATTTGTAACTTCTAATAAAAGTTCTTCTTCCTTACCTGCCATAATTGTTATTTAAAAAGTCTACAAAATTACAAAGGAAATTGATAGAAAATACAATTAAATGAGAATGATTCTAAATAGGGATAATATTTATATCAATGGGCTGTTTCGAATAAGACTTTCTTCTAGCGATATAAAGGTTTCTGTTCTTTGAATACCTTTCACGCGTTGAATTTTATCATGCAATACTTCACGTAAATGTTGGGTATCTCGGCAAATAATTTTGGCAAATATGGAATAAATACCAGTTGTGTAGTGAATATTAACAACTTCAGGAATGTCATTTAATTGTTTAGCCACATCTTCGTATAAAGAACTTTTATCAAGGTAAATGCCCAAAAATGCTGTGATGTCCCATCCTATTTTGGAATAATCAATTAATAACTGGGCCCCTTTTACAATTCCTAGAGATTCCATTTTTTTCATCCTTACATGAACAGTCCCCCCAGAAACATCTAAACGTTGACCTATTTCTGTGTAAGGTAAATTGGCGTCTTTTACTAAAATTTCAAGAATTTTATAATCCAAAGGATCTAAATCAATTTTCTTTTCCATGCAATATTTTTAATAAACATCACAAATAATTAAAAAAAAATCAAGAAACTGATATTTTTTTTAAAAAATTTTGAAAATATATAAATACTAAGTTATATTTGTGTCGTAATTATTACAAAGGTAATAGTTTTTAATGTAGGGTGATGAAATTGGCAGACATGCCCTCCTGTCTCGGGGGTGGTGAGTTCGGGATAAACGCGGCATAATGGGTTGACCACTAAAGTTAGTTCTGTGTCGCGGCTAACCGCATCTTGGAGGTTCGAATCCTTCTCCTACAGCATTTTAATTAAAAGGTTTTTAGTTTGTTGATGAAGTGTAATTATAAAAGCGATTCTAATTTTTAGTATCGCTTTTTTGTTTAATTAGTACTCTACAATTTTGATAGATTAGAATAAACGCTTATATTTATAATGTTTTAAGTTTCACCTTTAATTAATTTCATTATGTCTTTAAGATTAGGAGATATCGCGCCAGATTTTAGCGCAGATACAACGATGGGTCACATCAATTTTCATGAATGGATTGGTAATTCTTGGGTTTTGTTTTTCAGTCATCCGGCTGATTTCACCCCTGTATGCACAACAGAATTAGGTAAAACGGCTTTGTTAAATGGAGAATTTGCAAAGCGTGGAGTAAAAGCAATTGCGATTTCCGTGGATAGTTTAGAATCACATAACAAATGGGTTCCTGATATTGAAGAGGTTAATCACACAACCATGAATTTTCCTATTATCGCTGATCCTGAGAAAAAGGTAGCTTTATTATATGATATGATTCATCCGAATGCTTCCGAAAAAGCTACCGTTCGTTCTGTATTTATTATTGGACCCGATAAAAAAATCAAATTAACATTAACCTACCCTGCTTCTACAGGTAGAAATTTTACTGAAATTTTGCGTGTCATTGATTCATTACAATTAACAGCTAATTATCAGGTAGCAACACCAGCCGATTGGACTTTAGGCGAAGATGTTATCATTACGCCAGCAGTTTCTAACGAGGAAGCTGATAAAAAATTCCCGAAAGGCTATACCATAATTAAACCTTATTTAAGAAAAACTCCTCAGCCTAATTTATAAGAGGATTTTTTATACACTATTCTTATGCCTAAAACAAGAATCAAATCTCACCTTCTAAAAATTATTTTAGCGGTTGTTGCTTTGGTTCTTGTTTTGTTTTTTTTTCCAAAAAAAACCGCTGATTTTGAATTTAAGTATAGTGAAATAGCCGATATTGAACTTCCTCATAATTATACAATCCACGGTATAGATATCTCTCATCATAATGGTGATCTTTTTTGGAAAAGCATCCATAGTGTAGATTTATTTGACACAGTATCTATCAAATTTGTTTTTATAAAAGCTACAGAAGGTAAAACTTTAAAGGATCCAAAATTCAATCACAATTGGCGAGAATCTAAAAAATATGGTCTTACACGTGGCGCATATCATTTTTATATTGCTAGTAGAGATCCAATAAAACAAGCAGAAAATTTTTGTCGTATTGTTCAACTACAAAAGGGAGACTTACCTCCCGTTTGTGATTTTGAGGGTCAATTTGGAGTTCCTACTAAAAAAATCAAAAAAGATCTTAAATTATTTTTAAAATATATTGAAGATAATTATCAGGTTACTCCTATCATTTATACCAATCCTAAATTATTTGAAAAAATATTCAAAGATGATGAGTCATTTGAAGACTATAAATTGTGGATTGCCCATTATGGTAATAAAATGATCGAAAAACACAAAAACCTGCTTATTTGGCAACATAATAAATCAGGTAAATTACCTGAGAGTTCAAAATCTGTTGATTATAATGTATTTTTGGGCTCTGAGAACGATTTTAATTCAATTTTAATAAAATAAATACATGTTATCATCAATTAATTTTACGCAAACTAATTCATTTAAAAAGTTGGAAGCAGATTTTATACGTTTGCAAAAATCCCATTTAAAAGAATTATTTGTTGATAATTCCAACCGCCAAAAAGATTTTAGTATTTTATTTAATGACATATTCTTAGATTTTTCTAAAAATATAATAGACAATGAAGTTCTTTCTGATTTAATAGAATTAGCCAATGAATGTAAATTAGCAGACTCAATTGTAGCTCAATTTTCTGGTAAAAAAATAAACTCCACAGAAAATAGAGCTGTTTTACACACAGCATTAAGAAAACCGTTAGGTTCATCATTGTTCTTAGATGATATTGATATCATGATTGGTATAAATCAGGTGAAGGCACATATGAAGGATTTTTCATCGAAAGTTATATCAGGTGAATGGAAAGGTTACACCGGTAAAGCAATAACAGATGTTGTGAATATTGGTATTGGTGGCTCTGATTTAGGTCCTGTTATGGTAACAGAATCTCTCAAAGCGTATAAAAACCATCTAAATATTCATTTTGTTAGTAATGTCGATGGAACTCATATCGCTGAAACTATTAAAAATCTTAATCCTGAAACGACCTTATTTTTAATTGCTTCTAAAACTTTTACCACTCAAGAAACTATGGCAAATGCCTTCTCAGCTAGAGAATGGTTTTTACGTGTTGCTAAAGACGATAGCGCTGTTTCAAAACATTTTGTTGCTCTATCAACCAATAAAGAACAAGTTGAAAAATTTGGAATTGATTCAGCTAATATGTTTGTTTTTTGGGATTGGGTTGGTGGTCGTTATTCGCTTTGGTCTGCTATAGGTTTATCCATCTGTTTGGGAATAGGTTACGAAAATTTCGAGGAATTGTTAGCTGGAGCGAATGAGATGGATGAACATTTCCTAGCGGAAGGTTTTGAAAATAATTTACCTGTAATTTTAGCATTATTAGGTATATGGTATGTCAATTTTTGGAATGCTGCTTCTCATGCTATTTTGCCTTATGATCAATACATGCATCGTTTTGCTGCTTATTTTCAACAAGGTGATATGGAATCCAATGGTAAAACGATTGATCGCTCAGGGAATAGAGTATCTTATCAAACAGGTCCAATCATTTGGGGTGAACCTGGGACCAATGGTCAACATGCGTTTTACCAATTAATTCATCAAGGAACACAAATGATTCCTGCTGATTTTATTGCACCTGCACAAAGTCACAATCCTTTAGGTAATCACCATACTCTATTGATGTCGAATTTCTTTGCTCAAACCGAAGCATTGATGAATGGTAAAACACTAGACCAAGTAAAAAATGAATTAATTAAAAGTGGTTTAAATGAAGATTCCATTTCAACATTAGCGCCCTTCAAAGTATTTGAAGGAAATAAACCAACCAACTCCATTTTAATTAAAAAACTTACACCTCGAGTTCTAGGTTCTTTAATCGCAATGTATGAACATAAAATATTTGTTCAAGGAGTTATTTGGAATATATACAGCTATGATCAATGGGGTGTTGAACTCGGAAAACAATTAGCCAATTCGATTTTACCGGAATTGGAAAATTCGGATGTAATCGATTCACATGATAGCTCTACCAATGGATTAATCAATCAATTTAAAAATTGGAGATAAAATTATCCCAATAAAGAGATAAGATCAGAGATGGAGAGCAATTGTTGTTCTCCATTTTTCATATTTTTAATGGTGACTTTTTGTTCCGAAATTTCAGAATCTCCGATAACAGCAACGTAAGGAATTTGTTTTTTATCAGCAAATTCGAATGCTTTTTTTACCTTGGAAAGATCCGGATAAATTTCAGAGGCTATCTGATTTTTTCGTAATATAGAAACATATTTCAACGCTTCAGATTGGCCAATTTCATTAAAATAAGTAAACAACACTTTACTTCCACTGGAATTAATTTCAGGAAATAAGCCTAATATTTCCATTACATCCATAATTCGTTCAATGCCAAAGGATATACCAACCCCAGACATATTAGGCAAACCAAACGAAGAAGTTAAATTATCATATCTACCGCCACCCACAATTGAGCCAAAGGGAACATCAACGGATTTGCCTTCATAAATTAAACCGGTATAATAACTTAAACCCCTGGCTAATTTGAAATCGAATACGATATTTGAATTATCGAAACCATTGTTTTGAATAAACCCAAAAACCTCTTTAATTTCATCTAAACCAGATAATCCAAGTGCGTTTCCATTAAAAAAATCGTAAAGCTTCTTAATTGTTTCCTGATTAGATCCACTAAAATTTATTAATGGTTCTAATTCGTTTATTTGAGATTTTGAAAATCCTTTATTGATTAATTCTTCAGCAACTTTCTCCCACCCTATTTTATCTAATTTATCTAAGGCTACAGCGAAATCAGTAAACTGGTCTAACTTACCCAATTTATCGGCTATACCTGAAAGAATTTTTCTAGAGTTAATGTATAAATTTGATTTCAAGTTTAAACTTGAAAATATTGATTGGAACAAGGAAATTAATTCACTTTCATTAATTAATGAATTAGATCCAATAATATCTGCATCGCATTGATAAAACTCTCTATATCTACCCTTTTGCGGTCGATCGGCACGCCAAACAGGCTGAATTTGGTACCTTCTGAAAGGAAATGCTAAATCATTTCGATTCATTGCTACAAAGCGAGCAAATGGAACTGTTAAGTCATAGCGTAATCCTTTTTCTGAAATTTTGAAGGTAAAGGATTTACTACCTTGATTCATGTCTAATTCACTTAAATTACTTAAATAATCACCTGAATTAAGTATTTTAAATAGTAATTGATCCCCTTCGTCACCATATTTACCTGTCAGAACTGATAAATTTTCGATGGCTGGTGTCTCAATAGCTTGAAATCCGAAATTTTCAAAATGATTCTGAATCGTTGAAAATACGTACTTTCTTTTGGCCATTTCTTGTGGACCAAAATCTCTTGTACCTCTTGCGTTGCTTGGCTTTTGCATAATTTTAAAAGACAAAATTAATTAATTAAAGAAGATTTTTTGAATTATAGGCGAAAAATTGTAATTTCGCAGACCAAATTATTAAAGACATGGCTGTAACAAGATTAAAACGTAAAGACAGAAGAAATAAAGCAGTAGCAAATAATAAAGTAGCTGCTATCAAAATTTTAAAACAACGTCCAATTATTAAATTGGTAGATGTTGAAGAAATTAAAGCAAGTTTTGCTAAATAATTTTACTTCTATTTTGTAAAAAACCGGCATTGACCGGTTTTTTTATTGCCAAAAATTAAGTAAAATTGTTATCTAAATATTTTATTTTCATATGAAAAACTACCTACAATTATTTGCAATCTCTGTAATTGCTACCATTTCAGCACCTTTATTTGCTCAAGACCATCGTAATATTGTTGAAAATCCTACAAAACCTGATGTCACAGAGTTTTGGGATCCTGAAGTTAGAGTTGTATCTCCTGGTTCTATTCCATCAGATGCTATTATCTTATTTGATGGAAAAAGTCTAGACAATTGGGAAACTGTAAAGGATGGCAGCGCAGCTAAATGGAAAGTGGAAGATGGCAAAATGACAGTCGTTAAAGGAGCTGGCAATATATCTACCAAACAAAAATTCACTGATTATCAATTACACATTGAATGGCAATCTCCTATAGAAGGTGATAATTTGAAAAGTCAAGGTAAAGGAAATTCTGGTATTTTCATGCAAGGAATGTACGAGGTTCAAGTATTGAATTCCTATCAAAATAGATCCTATAGAAACGGTCAAGCAGGTAGTATTTACAAGCAATCGGCACCATTGGTCAATGCTACTTCTAAAATGGGCGATTGGAATGTTTATGATATCATTTATACAGCGCCACGTTTTACAATCAATGGTGGTATCGAAACACCTGCCTATGTGACAGTTATTCATAACGGAATTGTTGTTCAAAATCATACAAAAATTCAAGGTACGACTGAATATATTGGTCAACCGAAAAATCCAGTTCATGGACCAGGTCCAATTAGTTTACAAGACCACGGAAATCCTGTAAGCTTCCGTAATATTTGGATTCGTGAAATGTAATTCTTTTTAAATTATTTTAGAGGAAGGTTTTTTTTACTGAAAAACCTTCCTTTTTTTTGTTTATGAAATATCTAATAAGTTGGGTTTTACGAAATATCCCTAGAAAATATATTCAATTAGTTGCACATCAATTCTTGAAAACCTATTCGCTTTTTTTGAGGGGTAATAAAGTTAATTGTCCGGTTTGCAATAATCATTTCACAAAATTCCTACCTTATGGAAGATTAAATCCAAGGGAAAATGCACTTTGCCCCTCTTGCCTAACATTGGAACGACACCGTTTAATGTTTTTATTTTTGAAAAAGGAGACAGACTTTTTCACATCAAGTCCAAAATTACTGCATGTAGCGCCTGAGTATTGTTTCATTAATCGATTTGAGAAATTATTAGGGGAAAATTACATAACAGCTGATATTGAATCTCCTTTGGCCAAGGTCAAAATGGATTTACATCATATTCCATTTGAGGATAATACGTTTGATGTTGTATTTTGTAACCACGTTTTAGAACATGTCGATGATGACTTTCAATGTATGCGAGAAATCAGACGAGTTTTAAAACCTACGGGGTATGCCTTGTTACAAAGTCCACAAAGATATGATTTAGCAACTACCTATGAGGATCGCTCGATTACTGATCCTAAGCAAAGAGAAATCCATTTTTTACAAGATGATCATGTAAGAATTTATGGAAGAGACTACGGTAAACAATTGGAGAAATCTGGATTTACGATTACAGAAGTAAATATGATTGAGAAAATTGGAGTAGAGGAAAGTAAAAAAATGGGTTTACCATTAGATGAAATAATTTATTTAGCTACCAAATAACACTAACATGAGATACGATTCATTTGATTCCCAATTATTTATATCCAACCGGAACAAACTTTATCAACAGCTTCCACCGAAATCAATTGTGCTCATTAGTTCAAATGACATAATGCCAACTAATGCTGATGGTACAATGGGTTTTAAACAAAATAGTGACTTATTTTATCTATCTGGTTTAGATCAAGAAGAAACATTTCTAATATTATATCCCGATGCTCCGGAATCACATTTGAAGGAAATAGCTTTTGTTCGTGAAACATCTGAATTAATTGCTGTTTGGGAAGGTCATAAATTGACCAAATCACAATCATCTCAAATTTCTGGAATCAAGAATATTCAATGGACACAAAACCTCGATGCGGTTTTAAAAACATTAATCTATTCTGCGGATCATATTTTTATGTTGAATAATGAGCATATAAGAAATAGCTCAGATGTAGAAACACAAAATGATCGATTCATAAAACAAATCAAACAACAATATCCACTGCATTCAATTGAAAGATTAGCTCCTATCATGAATCGAATTAGAATGATTAAAGAGCATGAGGAGTTAAATGCATTAAATAAAGCGGTTCAAATAACTAATCAAGGATTCAGAAGAGTATTGGATTTTGTGAAACCCGGTGTATTTGAATATGAAATTGAGGCGGAATTTATACATGAATTTATATCCAATAAGTCGGGTGGATTTGCTTATACCCCTATCATTGCTTCCGGGGCTAATTCATGTGTTTTACATTATATCGAAAACGAACGAGAATGTAAATCTGGAGATGTTTTATTGTTAGATGTAGGAGCTAGTTATGGTAATTATAATGCTGATATGACTCGGACTATTCCTGTAAACGGTAGATTTTCAAATAGACAGAGACAAGTTTATTCAGCTGTATTAGATGTATTAAATTTTGCATCTGATTTAATGAGACCTGGGATTTTTTGGGTAGATTATCAAAAAGAGGTTGAAAGGTTTATGGAAGGTAAATTAATTGATTTAGGATTGTTTACTAGACAAGATGTTGATAGTCAAGATGTTAACAGTCCATTGTTCAAAAAATACTTTATGCATGGAGTGGCGCATCATTTGGGTTTAGATGTTCATGATGTTTGGGACAAATATCAACCATTTGCTTCAGGTATGGTTTTAACTTGTGAACCTGGAATATATATTCGGGAAGAAGGGCTGGGAATTAGATTGGAAAATAACCTATTAATAACGGATAATGGTACGATAAATTTAATGAAAGACATTCCATTGGAAATTGATGAAATTGAAGACTTAATGAATTCATAAGAATGATTCAAAGCGAACTTTCCATTTTACTATTTTTGATTGTCTTAATTGCTGGTATTTTTTATCTAGCAAATAGCTCATTACGAATATTTAAATTTATATTTAAAGCAATACCTCCCCTATTGTTTTGCTATTTTTTACCTTCATTTTTAGTTGAAATTGGTTTAATTGATGTTTCAAAGTCAGATTTGAATAATAGTCTTTCGAAAATATTATTACCTTTTTGTATCTTTTATTTTACACTTGGTTTACCTATCAAACAATTAAAATCAGTAGGAAATAAATTTTTGATCGTTTTTTTAGCAGGTGCATTTGGAGTAATTATTGGTGGGCCAATTTCGTTAATAGTTAGTCATTTATTTTTTCCTGAATCATTTAATTCGGAAAGTTATAAATCAATGAGCACGATAGCAGGTTCATGGATTGGTGGAACTGCTAATCAGATGGCTCTAAATAGCATTTTCTCGCCGACTTCCAATGAATTTGCTAAAGCTGTAACGGTGGATGTGTTTTTTGGCGAACTTTGGTTAACGATGTTATTGGTGTTAATTCCATTTCAGTACCAAATAAACCGTTTCATGAAGTCCAATGTAAATCTGGATCATGAATTTATGGATTTACCTTCTAATACCTCTTCCAAAGTTTTTCAATTTAACCAAGTAATTTATATTTTGGGTTTAGGTTTTTTTGTTTCTCAATTATGCATTTTGTTAGCTGAATATTTTTTCAATTTTACCACAGAACACTACGGAAAATTAACTGTCTTTGAATTTTTAAATAAGAGTTTTTGGACATTTTTATTTAGTACAATAATGGGTATAAGTCTAGGATTAACTAAAATTAGTAAATCTTATGATTCAGGAGGAGACGTCATTTCTAGCATTTTTCTGTATATCATTATTGCTTCCATTGGTCTAAAAATATCATTAGGTCATTTATTTTCTACACCAATCTTATTATTCACAGGATTTTTATGGATAAGCATACATGGATTAGCTATCTTTGTAGTTGGGAAATTAACTAAGGCACCATATCATTATATGGCTATTGCATCTCAAGCTAATGTTGGAGGAATCGCATCAGCCTCAGTTATTTCTACAGCTATATCACCCAAATTGACGCCCTTTGGAGTTATATTGGCTTTATTAGGATATGCTATTGGCACATATGGTGGTTATTTGTCTGCCATAATAATGAAATTAATTAGCGTAAATTATTAGTATTTATAATTATTGAATGAAACATCTTAGGAACTTTTGTATAATAGCACACATTGATCACGGTAAAAGTACCTTAGCGGATCGATTAATTGAATTTACCAACACGGTTCAAAAACGTGATATGATGAATCAATTATTGGACGATATGGATTTGGAACGCGAAAGAGGAATTACGATAAAGTCGCATGCGATTCAAATGACTTATCCAAAGGATGGAATAGATTACACCTTTAATCTAATTGATACTCCTGGTCACGTAGATTTTTCTTATGAAGTTTCTCGTTCCATAGCAGCTTGTGAAGGTGCCTTATTGATAGTCGATGCATCACAAGGTATTGAGGCCCAAACAATCTCGAATTTATATTTGGCTATCAACCATGATTTAGAAATTATTCCAGTATTAAATAAAATCGATTTGCCTGGTGCTATGCCTGAGGAGGTTTCGGACCAAATTATAGATTTGATTGGCTGTAAAAAAGAGGATATTATACATGCTTCGGGTAAAGAAGGAATTGGTATTCAAGATATTTTAGATGCAGTTGTAGAGCGTATACCCGCACCTAAAGGAAATCCAGATGGTGAATTACAAGCTTTGATTTTTGATTCTACATTTAATTCATACCGAGGTATTGAAGTAATATTTCGTGTGTATAATGGACAAATTAAAAAGGGAGATAAAGTCAAATTCATGAACACTGGTAAAGAATATTTTGCCGATGAGATTGGAACACTTGGTTTGGAACAAATTCCCAAACAATTAATCAAATCTGGAGATGTGGGTTATTTGATTTCTGGAATAAAGGAAGCAAAAGAAGTTAAAGTTGGAGATACGATAACGCATGTTGCATCACCTTGCAAATCAGCTATTCAAGGCTTTGAGGAAGTAAAACCGATGGTTTTTGCAGGTATCTACCCGGTGGATACAACAGAATTTGAAGATTTACGAGATGCCATGGAAAAATTACAGCTAAATGATGCTTCTTTGGTTTGGGAACCGGAAACATCTATGGCTCTTGGATTTGGATTTAGATGTGGGTTTTTAGGTATGTTGCACATGGAAATTGTGCAGGAGAGATTGGAGAGAGAATTTGATATGACTGTTATTACAACAGTTCCGTCTGTAAAATTTAAGGTGTTAACTACCTCTGATGAAGAAATTTGGGTATCTGCCCCAAGTGAGTTACCGGAAGCAAATTTTATCAATTACATTGAAGAACCTTATATTAAAGCTCAAATAATCACAAAATCCGAGTATACAGGTAATATCATGAACCTTTGTATGGATAAAAGAGGTATTTTAAAAAATCAAATTTATCTAACAACTGATCGGGTAGAATTACAGTTTGATATGCCCTTATCCGAGGTGGTGTTTGACTTCTTTGACAAATTAAAAACTATATCTAGAGGTTATGCGTCTCTGGATTATGAATTTAAAGGATACGAAGAAGGGGAAATGGTTAAGTTGGATATCATGTTAAATGGTGAAAAAGTAGATGCACTTTCAGCGATTGTACATAGAGATAAAGCCTATGAGTGGGGTAAAAGATTATGTGAGAAATTGAGGGAATTATTACCAAGGCAACAATTTGAAATTGCTATTCAAGCTGCTATTGGTCAGAAAATAATAGCTAGAGAGACTGTTAAAGCTTTGAGAAAAGATGTTTTGGCCAAATGTTATGGTGGAGATATTTCCAGAAAACGTAAATTATTGGAGAAACAGAAAAAAGGGAAAAAGCGGATGCGTCAAGTAGGTAATGTAGAAATACCACAAGAGGCATTTATGGCAGTATTAAAATTAGATTAAGTCAAATATTTTAGTGAAAATATTTTAATAACAAGCGTTTAAACCGTAATTTTGAATTTTTAAAAAACAAAAGATGGCTGAAGTAATTAGAATGCCCAAGATGAGTGACACCATGGTTGAAGGTGTTATTGCTAATTGGTTGAAAAAAGAAGGAGATGTGATTAAATCTGGTGACATTATCGCAGAAGTAGAAACGGACAAAGCGACAATGGAATTGGAAAATTATGAGGATGGAACCTTGTTATATATTGGTATTAAGCAAGGCGAAGCAGTACCTGTAGATGGTATTATTGCAATTGTTGGCACGCCTGGTGAGGATTATTCAGCATTATTAAATCCAAGTGCTTCAAGTAATATCGTGACATCCGTGGCAGAAGTTTCCATGACCGCAACAGAACCTGCTCCTATCGTTGATAATACACCATCAGTAGATTTAAGTAGTATAACAGCCAAAGTGGTTAGAATGCCAAAGATGAGCGATACTATGGTGGAAGGTGTGATTGCCAAGTGGTTGAAAAAAGTGGGGGATGTTGTTAAATCCGGAGATATTATTGCTGAAGTTGAAACAGATAAAGCTACCATGGAATTAGAAAACTATGAAGATGGTACATTATTATATATTGGGGCTAAAGAAGGAGAAGGAGTTATTGTTGATGGTATCATCGCAATAGTTGGTGAACCAGGTACCGATTTTCAACCTTTATTACAAGTTGTAGCACCAAAACCTGCTGCTCCTGTAGCAAGTGTAGTTGTTAATTCGGACCCAGCTCCTATTGTAGCCGTAAAAGAAGAAAAATCTGTTGCTGCTCCGACTAAAGAAGCATCAAAACCAGGTACTGAGATAAAAGCATCACCTTTAGCCCGTGCTCTGGCCAAAGAAAAAGGATATAATTTAAATTGGATTACAGGTACCGGAGAAGGTGGTAGAATCACAAAATCAGATATAGAAGAATACAATCCAAATTCTGGTGGTGGAGCTACTGGAAATTTTGTTTCAGGTACAGAAAGTTTCGAGGACATTCCAAATAGTCAAATGCGCAAGACAATTGCACGTAGATTATCTGAGTCTAAATTTAGTGCTCCTGAGTTTTATTTAACCATGGAAATTAACATGGATAAAGCTATAGAGGCAAGAAAAACATTGGTTGAAGCTTTACCTGTAAAAATATCATTCAATGATATGGTGATAAAAGCAACTGCTTTGTCATTGGCCAAACATCCAAAAGTTAATTCCTATTGGATGGAAGATCGCATACGGGTAAATAAACATGTTCACATTGGTATGGCGGTGGCTGTGGAAGATGGATTATTAGTCCCAGTAATTCGATTTGCTAATGAAAAATCGATTGCTCAAATTTCAGCAGAAGCGAAAGACTTAGGTGGAAAAGCAAAGTCAAAGCAATTGCAACCTAAGGATTGGGAAGGAAATACGTTTACGGTTAGTAATTTAGGTATGTTTGGTATTGATCAATTTACTTCAATTATTAACTCCCCAGAATCATGTATTTTAGCTGTTGGTGGTATTAAAGAAACGGTTGGCGTAAAAAATGGCCAATTTTATGCCACCAATATTATGAAGTTAACCTTAACTTGCGATCATCGTGTGGTAGATGGAGCAACTGGGGCAGCATTTCTTCAGACATTGAAACAATATTTAGAGGATCCTCTAAAAATGTTTATCTAACATTTTTTCAGCAAGCCTCGGAAGTAATTTCGAGGCTTGATTTTTATTTTAAGAATTATGAGTACAGAAAATATCAGAATTGCTGTTCAAAAATCAGGTAGATTAAGTGATGACTCTTTAAAACTATTTAAGGAGTGTGGCATAAAATTTGAATCTGGAAGTTCTAAATTAAGAACCGTTTCGAGTAATTTTCCAATTGAATTTCTTTTTTTAAGAGATGATGATATTCCAGGATATGTAGAAGATGGAGTAGCTGATTTAGGTGTTATAGGCCTAAACGTGTTGATGGAAAATAAGAAAAACGTCGATATTGTTAAAGAATTAGGTTTTTCAAAATGCCGTTTATCTTTAGCTATCCCAAGAAATGAAGTTTATACGGGATTGGAATATTTCCAAGGAAAAAGCATAGCTACTTCTTATCCAAATCTTACCAACGAATTTTTATTATCTCATGGAGTAAAAGCTGAGACGCATGAAATTTCTGGTTCAGTTGAAATTGCACCAAGTATTGGTCTAGCGGAAGGAATTTGCGATATTGTTTCTACCGGTGGTACCCTATTGAGCAACGGATTGAAGGAAGTGGCAGAAGTTTATCAAAGTCAAGCAGCCTTAATTTCCAACCAAAAATTATCAAAAGAGAAGCAAGCAATTTTAGCAAAATTATTGTTCAGAATCGACTCTGTACAAAGAGGACAAAATGCCAAATATGTTGTTTTAAATACCAAAGAGGAGAATGTTTCAACAATTATATCCTTATTACCAGGTATAAAATCCCCTTCTATTTTACCTTTAGCGGAAAAAGGTTGGGTTTCTATGCATTCTGTGATTACCGAAAATGATTTTTGGGAAATCATTGATTTATTAAGAAATGCGGGTGCTGAAGGTATTTTGGTATTACCTATTGAAAAAATGATTTTATAATATGCTGAGTCTAATAAAATTTCCTCCTAAAGATTCATATTCAACTATTTGCAAAAGGCCTCAATTAGAGTCTAAATCATTAGATCATTTAATTGAAGAAATTTTTGAGATAGTTGAGAATAGAAAAGATGAAGGACTTAGAGATTTAACGCTAAAATTTGATAATAGAACAATTGATTCAATTATCTATAGTAAAAGAGAAATTGATGAATTAGCAAAAGGTGTTTCTACAGAATTACAATTAGCTATTGAAAAAGCATATGCTAATATTTCCAAATTTCATACATCTCAAATATTAGAAGAAAAAAGAATAGAGACAAGTCCAGGAGTAACTTGTTGGCAAAAAGCTACGCCTATTGAAAAAGTAGGAATTTATATTCCAGGTGGTACTGCTCCCCTATTTTCAACAATTTTAATGCTTGCCATTCCAGCTAAAATAGCGGGTTGTAAGCAAATAATACTTTGTACTCCAGCCCAACATCCTGCAATCTTTTTTGCAGCGAAATTGTGCGGTGTTACACAAATTTGTAAAGTTGGTGGAGCTCAAGCAATTGCAGCTATGGCATTAGGAACTGAATCTATTCCTGCAGTTTACAAAATATTTGGTCCAGGCAATCAATATGTTACAGCTGCTAAAATGTTTGCTAACAGTAAGGGCGTTGCTATAGATATGCCGGCAGGACCATCGGAAGTTGCCATTTATGCTGATGAATACGCTATACCTGCTTATATTGCTTCTGATTTACTTTCTCAGGCTGAACACGGAATAGATTCACAGGTTTTTTTGGTTTCAAATAATGAAGAAACCTTAAATTCAACTAATAAGGAACTTGAAAAACAGTTAATACAACTGGATCGTAAAGAATTTGCAAATAAATCTCTTTTGAATTCAAAATCTATTTTGGTAAATAATCGAGAAGAGGCGATTGATTTATTGAATGAATATGGTGCTGAGCACTTAATATTGGCCTGTGAAAATGCTGAAGAATTTAGTGATCATATTATCAATGCAGGATCTATATTTTTAGGTAATTATACTCCAGAAGCTGCTGGTGATTATTCCTCAGGAACCAATCATACATTACCTACTAATGGTTTTGCCAAGGCATATTCAGGTGTCAATTTAGATAGTTTCATCAAAAAAATTACTTTACAAAGCATTACAAGAGAGGGATTAGAGAATTTAAGTTCTAGTATTGTCGAAATGGCAAAAGCAGAATCGTTGGATGCACATGCTAATGCAGTTTTAATACGTTTACAATAAATATTATGGATTATCAGTCAATCATACTACCTCACATTTTCAATTTAAAACCTTATTCATCTGCTAGGGATGAATTTAAAGGTAGTGAAGGTATATTTTTGGATGCTAATGAAAATCCAATTGGATCAGCAACAAAAGAGAATTGGAATAGATATCCCGATCCCTTGCAAATTGAGATTAAAGAGAAATTGGCTAAAATAAAAAAATGTGAGTTAAATCAGATTTTTTTAGGAAATGGTTCTGATGAGGCAATTGACTTATTAATCAGAATGACTTGTTCAAGTCATGTACATAATGTTATTATTTGTCCCCCCACCTATGGTATGTATGAGGTTTCTGCCTCCATCAATAATATTTCCATTTTAAAAGTTCCACTTACTGCTGATTATCAATTAGATACAGAGAATATTTTGAGGAATATTAATAATCATACAAAATTGGTATTTATCTGTTCTCCTAACAATCCAACAGGCAATAAAATTAATCGAAATGATATTTATACCATTTTAGATAAATTCAACCATGGCTTTGTTATTGTGGATGAGGCATATATAGATTTTTCAGATGAACCAAGTTTTATTTCTGAATTAGCAAAATATCCTCAATTAATTGTTTTACAAACCTTATCTAAAGCATATGGTTTAGCCTCATTACGCTTAGGAATGGCATTTGCAAATATGAAAATTATTCAAATACTGAATAAAATTAAACCACCCTATAATATTGGAGGGGCTACACAAGCAATTGTTCTTGAAGCTTTAAATAACGATAAATTTTTAAGTAAATCGGTAGAAAGTATTATTTCTTCTAAAAATGAATTAATTTCAAGTCTTGCTAAATTTAATTTTGTGAAAAATATTGTTCCTTCACATTCCAATTTTATTTTAGTTAAATTTGAAAATGCTGACCATTTGTTTGATTATTTGATAAATCAAAAAATCATCACTAGAAATAGGTCAAAAGTTGAATTATGTCAGGATTCTATTCGAATAACGATTGGCTTACCAGATGAAAACAAAACATTACTTGATAAAATAATTGAATTTTATAACTAGTATTATGCTTAAAAAGGTTTTTTTAACATTTTTATTCGTGAGTTTAAGTAGTTTGGCCTTCAGTCAATTAAAAGACTGGGGATCAGGATTTAGAATTGGAGAACCAGGTGGTTTTATGGTGCGTAAATATCTACCAAATGGGGTAAATGCCATAGAGGTCAACATAGGGACATATGGTGGTATTTGGGGGACGGATCGAAATTACAAAGATGGAACGTTTCAAAATATTGGTTATTCCATCAACGCTCTTTATCTATGGCATCATCCAACGATTATCAATCCCAACATCCAAACCTATTATGGTTTTGGACCTCAGTATACCTCAAGAGATTTTTATCCAAAAAATAGTAAAATAGCAGAAAGTAATCAAAAAGCCTTTGGAGGTGCTGCCATTGGAGGTATTGAATTTTTCCCAATTGATGCTCCTAATTTATCTTTTTTTGGAGAAATCGGTTTTTATGAAGAAATTGCTCCTAATCCCTTCTTTTTTCATTTACAAGGTGGAATTGGTGTAAGAGTTAATTTTTAGGGGATGTAGCTCAGTTGGCTAGAGCGCTTGCATGGCATGCAAGAGGTCGTGGGTTCGAGCCCCATCTTCTCCACAAAAAAAGCACCCGATGGGTGCTTTTTTGTTATAATCGATCTTTAAAAGATTCGTAACCAAACTTCTTGTATAAATGGAAGTGATTATCTACATCCAATTTACCAATTGATGGTAAATTAACACCATTAAAAGTAGTTGTTTTGACCATTGTATAATGAATCATATCCTCAAAAATGATTTCATCGCCAATAATTAATGGTTTTTTGAAAGAATAATCACCGTAATAATCTCCTGCTAAACAAGTCATCCCACCAAAACGATAATTAAAACTTCCTTTTTCAGGTTCCATTCCAGCATTCCTAATTCTTGGTTTGTAAGGCATTTCTAAGGTATCAGGCATATGAGCTGCAAATGATACATCTAAAATGGCTACATCAATTCCTGCTGAATGAACGATATCTAAAACGGTCGATTTTAAAAAACCCGTTTGCCAACCTACCGCTGAACCTGGTTCTAAAATGATTTGTAAATTGGGGTATTTAAAACGAAAATTCTTTAATAATCCGATGAGGTGATTAACATCATAATCTGCTCGAGTAATTAAATGTCCACCTCCTAAATTTAACCATTTTAGTTTGGGTAACAGATCACCAAATTTTTCATCAATGACTGCCAAAGTTCGTTCTAATACAAAAGAATCATTTTCACATAATGTATGCGAGTGTAAACCTTCAATACCTTCCGGTAATTCTTTTAATTCAGATCTACGAATACCTAGTCGAGAACCAGCGATGCAAGGATTATACATATCTGTTTCTACCTCGGCATATTCGGGGTTTATACGTAAACCACATGAAATACCTGATTCTAATGCACGATCTTTAAATTGATGAAATTGATTCAATGAATTGAAAGTGATATGCCCTGCATAGGTGCAAAGTTCACTCCATTCGGATTCTAAATAGGCGGGCGCATAAATATGAGCTTTTACACCCATTTCTTCAAAAGCCAATCTTGCTTCATTCAAAGAAGAAGCTGTTGCACCTGCCAAATAGTTTTTTACCAATGGAAATTCATGATAAAAAGAAAATCCTTTTAAAGCACAAATAATTTCAATCCCAGCTTGCTCTTGAACGTATTTTAATAATTCAAGATTTTTGATTAATAATGATTCTTCTAAAACATAACATGGCGAAGGAATCTCAGAGTATATCGTTGCCATATTAATATTCATGAGGTAATTCCCCATTGATTTCTTCATTCCAAGGTAGTCCATGAATATTTAATAAATCCATAAATGGATCTGGATTAAATTCTTCAACATTGTAAACGCCTGATTGAAACCATTCTCCTGTAATCATCAAAGATGCTCCAATCATAGCTGGCACACCTGTTGTATAACTAACACCTTGAGCTTGAACTTCTTTATAGCATTCAGCGTGGTGACAATTGTTATAAACGTAATAAGTTACTTCTTCCCCATCTTTGATTCCTTTAATTTGACAACCAATAGAAGTTTGTCCAGAATAATTTTCACCTAAAGTACCAGGCTCAGGCAATACAGCTTTTAAAAATTCCAAAGGAACAATGTCCATGCCATTGAATTTAATAGGCTGAATGGAGGTCATCCCAACATTTTGTAAAACCTCTAAATGAGTCAAATAAGCCTGACCAAATGTCATCCAAAAACGAGCTCTTTTTAAAGTTGGGAAGTTTTTTGTTAAGGATTCTAATTCTTCGTGGTATAAAACATAGGACTCTTTTGGTCCGATATTTGGGTAATTGATTGGTTTATGAATGGACATAGGTTCAATTTCAATCCACTCCCCATTTTCCCAATATTTTCCTTTTTGGGTAATTTCACGAATATTAATTTCAGGATTAAAGTTAGTAGCGAATGCTTTTCCATGATCTCCTGCATTACAATCGATAATATCCAAATAATGCATTTCATCGAAATAATGCTTATTTGCAAATGCCGTATAAACCCCTGTTACTCCTGGGTCAAATCCACAACCCAATAAAGCCATTAAACCAGCTTTTTTGAATTTTTCTTGATACGCCCATTGCCATGAATATTCAAACTTAGCAACATCCTTTGGTTCGTAATTTGCCGTGTCTAAATAATGAACACCTGATTCTAAACAAGCATCCATGATGGTTAAATCTTGGTAAGGCAAAGCTACATTTATCACCAAAAATGGCTTTTCTGTATTAAATAATTGAACCAATTCTGGAACATTGTCTGCATCTACTTTCCGAGTTTGTATAACAGTAGGTAAGCCAATGGACTTAGCTTCATTTGCGATAGCATCACATTTTGATAATGTTCTAGATGCTAATATGATTTCTGAAAAGAATTCAGGATTCATTGCGCATTTTTTTGCAACAACATTACCTACACCACCTGCTCCAATGATAATTATTTTTTTTCCCATATCTAATTTTAAAAAACGAATGCAAAAATACGACAAGTATTAAACAATATCACAACCTTATTTTGAATTATTTTTATAGGGCCGTATCACTTTAATTACCTTATTAAACCAATATTTATTCATAATGTTATCTTCTCTCACACCTTTCGAAGTGCTAGCATGTATAAATTGAATATTTAGTCCTTCTTTTGACGAACTTACAATACCTGCATGATTAATGATTGTATTAGATCCTGTCGCAAAAAATATCCAATCTCCTTTTTGTGCTTGATTGATTGGAATTGTTAATCCATAGTTTGCTTGTTCATTAGCGATTCTAGGAATAAGAAAATTGGAATTTTGATAAATTCTAAATAATAAACCAGAACAGTCCATCCCTTTTTGATCACTTCCACCAACCCGATAAGGTGTCCCTGTGTATTTTAACGCATTTTTGACAATTTGATTGACTTCATCCAAGGAATAAAAAGAATCTTCTAATTTGGCATGTAAACCCAAAGAATATTTAACATTTTGCCAAAGCTGACAGGAATTAAATAAACAAAGCACTCCAATTAAAAAGATGATTTTTGGTAGATAACTTCTAAACATAGACGATTTCCTGACTTTCTAAGTAGATGATAATACCTAATGAATTTTCATAGCCCATCGATTGAAGAGCGCTAACGTATTTTTTGACTTGTACATGATGATTATCGCTTTTCTTGCCCGTTTTAAAGTCAATAATAATGGTCTCTTCATCGAATCTCACCACTCTATCTGGACGAATAATTTCACCATTAGGACAAAGAATATCTTGCTCTGCAAATAATAATTCGCCCTTTTGAAAATATTTATTGATTTCCGGGTTTTTTAAAGCAGAAATAATGGTGTTTTCAAATTCCATAAAATCATTGGAAGTCGGAATTGCTATAGTTTCCATGGAGTCTACTTTGGATAAAATTAAATGCGCCAATTCACCTTTCTTACGTTTATTTGCTGCTTTGGAGAATAATTCATTTTTAGTAGAACTAATTCTTAAGCCAGGCTTTTTCTCTAATCTAGGTTCCAATGAAATTAGTTTTAGATGGGCGCTTGATTTTCGAGTAAAATGGTTGGCTTTTTTAACCTCCTTATTCATCAAATAGTAGGAAGTATATTCATTATAATCTGTTAGAAAATGTTGATCGACTTCCTTTTTATTGGCATTTTGTTCAATAAAATCAACTAATATTTTACCTATTGAATTCTTATAAAATGTCTTTGTTGTGGTAGTGATTTCTTCGGAAACTTTTGTCACTAAAATATGTAATTGTTGTTTAGGTCGCGTAGTTGCCACATAAAGCATATTTAGCGAGTCCAAGAAAATCGCATTTAACTCAATTTTCTTCTGACTAGTTAAATATTCCGATTCTTCAAAAAACTTATTCCTAATTTTAAGGTAAAACTTATTTAATGGTCCTTTTTCTTCGATGAATAATTCATCAAACTGGCCTTCTTGAGTAATATCAAACCATATTTCTTCCTGACTTGCTTGATGAGTCCAAGAAGCAAAAGGTAAAATTACCACGGGGTATTCCAAACCTTTCGATTTATGGATACTTGAAATGGTTATCGCATTTTGATCATCAGGACTAGCAATACTAAGGTTGGATTTATTTTCTTCATAGAACTCTAGGAAATCGGATATTGTATCTGATTTCATTAAAGCAAATTCATTAACGATATCTAAGTATTTTAATAAATAATCTTGAGATTCTGATTTATGAAAAAGATTAAATTTTCCAATTAAAGCATAACTAATATTAACTATTGAATTGGAAGAAAAATCAATATTTGAAAGGTCAGTTTGACCTTGTTGAATAAATTGAAAAGCTTTTTGCAAATAACTAACATTGGAATCTTTCTTAAACTCTTCCAATAGCTCAAATTTTAAAGAAATTTGGTTAATGTCAGCATTGATGAACATCAGTTCATGAAAAATCAATTCAGAATTGGGTTGGTTAATTAATTTTAAAAAAGAAATTAAAAATGTCACAATAGGTGAATAGTGAACTAGCAAAGAATCTGCTGAAATAACGGGAATATTTCTTTCTTTCAATTGCAAGGCTAAATAATTGGCATCTTTATTTTTTCGAGTTAAAATAGCAATGTCCTTAAATTGAAAATTTTTCTGTTCAACATTTAAGCGAATCAAATTCAATACTTGTTGAAGCATCCAATCTGACTCTATTTGAGCATTTTCGATGCTTGAAAGGTTCTTTTCTAAAACAAGAAAATCCACCTGACCGGGTAATTTTTCTTCAGGTATTTCCGGTTTTTGAATTAAATTTTGACCATAAACGGGTTTTAGAAGGTCACTGCAAGCAATAAATTCTTCTTGGTTAGAAATCCAAGAATAGAATTGATTATTAAAATCTACAATTTCCTTCGAACTACGATAATTGCTTTCTAGGTTATTGGTTTCTGTTTGGTTAATCAAGTAGCTAAATCGTTCTTGATCTAGTTCGTTATTGGATAATTTATGCGAAACTAAATCTTTGTTTTGAGATGACAAACTAGCAATTAGGCCTACCTCTCCACTTCTGAATTTATAAATGGATTGTTTTGCATCTCCAACGAGAAGATTTTTTTTATGAATAGAAACAGCATTTTCAATCAAAGGCATAAAATTTTGCCATTGTAAAATAGAGGTATCTTGAAATTCATCAATTAAAATATGAAAATATCGGTCCCCTAATTTTTCATAAATAAATGGAACAGGATCATTTGATATTACTTCATATATTTTTCGAGAAAATTCAGAAATAGAAATACTTGAATTTTCATTTTGATATTCTTTTAACTCATTTTGGACACTACTTAATAATGCCATTTTTTTCAAATCCTTTTTAATTAAAGCAAACAATTGGTGTTGGTAAGAAACTTGTTGGTAAGTTTCTACAAATTGTTGTCCAATAGAACTGAGAGAATTGGAAATGGAATCTATTTGTGATTTTGTCAAAGAATCTACCTTAGCTCCAGCCCAGCTATTATTCTCACAAGCTTTCAATAGATTGGCAAATTTGTTTGATTCAATTTTGGGATCCAATACAAATTTTTTAAAATAGGCAACTGGTCCACGTTCTCCGTATGTGAATACATTAACAGGTAAAAGACTTTTATTTATCTCTTGATTGAATTCTTCAGCAAGTTTGAGAAGTGTGGTTAAATGATCTTTCAAGGTCTGACCCACCTTTGATTCGATTTGATTAAAATCGAATATCGAAAATTTTGTGATATCCTTTTCTACATGAAAGAAACTCTCACTAAAACATATCCTAAAAAAGTCTTGTAATGATTTTCGTAATTGATTCCAATTTTTACCCTCTTCGACTTCATTTTGAGCGAAGGATAATATTAATTCTCGTAATTGAGCATCACCGTTTTCATTTACTTTATCTAAAATGCGATCAATTAATTGATTGATCAACATTTTTGTATCAATAATGACGTCAAATTGATTTGGAAGATCTAATTCATCAACAAAACTTGAACTGAGTCTTTGTACAAATGAATCAATGGTCATCACAGAAAACAATCCATAATCTTGAAGAATCTGTTGTAAAGTTATTTGTGCCCTTAAAATGATATCATTTTGTGTCAAAACAACACCTTCTATTTCTAATTCTGCTTTTATTTTGGAAATAATTTGCAGAAAATCATTTTTTTCAGATTCATTAAAAGTGTTAAAATTAGGGCCAGATGAAATACCTGTTAAGAAATAAATAATTCTGGTTCGCATCTCTTCCGCCGCCTTAATGGTGAAGGTAACAGCTAAAATACGTCTAAAATACCCTTTTGGCTCAAGTTCGAGGAGAGCTAATTTAATATATTCTAATGTCAGACGGTAGGTTTTACCAGATCCTGCTGAAGCAGAAAATAGTTTGAGGGCTTTGGAATTCATGAAATTCTAATAAGAATGCAAGATAAAATAAAAATAGGATTAATTCGATATGGCTTTTATTCGTATCTTTGTTTCCCGTAATCAAATAACTAAAATTCGATGTCTGCTAAAGGGACGACCAAAAAAGCCAAATACATTTTTGTTACGGGAGGAGTAACAAGTTCACTAGGAAAAGGTATCATCGCCTCATCACTTGCCAAGTTGCTTCAAGCACGTGGCTTGACGTGTACCATTCAAAAATTTGACCCTTATATCAATATAGATCCAGGAACTCTGAATCCTTATGAACATGGTGAATGTTATGTAACCAATGATGGTGCAGAAACTGATTTAGACCTTGGTCACTATGAGCGATTTTTAAATTCTCCAACGAGTCAGGCTAATAATATTACAACAGGAAGAATTTACCACAATGTGATTACGAAAGAAAGAAAAGGTGATTATTTGGGTAAAACGGTTCAAGTTGTACCCCATATCACGGATGAAATCAAACGTAATATTTTGTTATTGGGTGATACCGGAAAGTTTGATATTGTTATTACTGAAATTGGTGGTTGTGTGGGTGATATTGAATCATTGCCTTTTATTGAAGCAGCTAGACAATTGAAATGGGATTTAGGGGAAAAAAATACTCTATTTATTCACCTAACATTAATTCCATATTTAGCTTCAGCAGGAGAATTAAAAACCAAGCCTACGCAACATTCGGTTAAAACTTTATCAGAATCAGGAATTCAGCCGGATATTTTAGTTTGTCGCACAGAGCACCCTCTTCCTCAAGAAATGCGTCGTAAAATCGGCCTTTTTTGCAATGTTACTGAACAAGACGTTATTGAAGCAAGAGATGCGGAAACGATTTATGATGTTCCTCTTTTAATGAAAGAAGAGCGTTTGGATAGTAGAGTTTTATATAAATTAGATATTTATAACGATAAGGATTCTAATTTGACGAATTGGAAAAACTTTTTAACCCGACTTAAAAATCCCAAATTTGAAATCACAGTGGGTTTAATTGGAAAATATGTTGAATTAAAAGATTCCTATAAATCGATTGCTGAAGCATTTATCCACGCTGGTGTAGCAAATGAGATAAAAGTTAATGTCAAATGGATATCATCTGAAACAGCTGAAGATCAAAATATTGAAGAATTACTTTCAGGTTTGGATGGTATTTTAGTTGCTCCAGGTTTTGGAGAACGTGGTATTCAAGGGAAAATTAATGCTGTTAAATACGCTAGAGAAAATAATATTCCATTTTTGGGAATTTGTTTAGGTATGCAATGCGCAGTGATTGAATTTGCAAGAAATGTAATTGGATTAGAAGATGCCCATTCCTTTGAAATGAATCCTGAAACAAGTCATCCCGTCATTGATATTATGGAATCTCAAAAGGCTATTTCTGAAAAAGGTGGTACAATGCGATTGGGTGCTTATCCTTGTAAAATTGAAAAAGGTACTTTAGCTCATAAAATTTATGGGAAAACATCCATTCAGGAAAGACATAGACATCGTTATGAATTCAATAATAATTATTTGAACGATTATAAAAATGCTGGAATGACCTTATCAGGAATTAATCCAGATTCGGAGTTAATTGAGATCATTGAATTAAATAATCATCCATTTTTTATTGGTGTACAATTCCACCCAGAATATAAATCAACGGTAGAATCACCTTCACCTTTATTTGTGCAATTTGTTAAGGCTGCGTATCAACATGCAGTGCCAATTTTAAAAAATAATAAATAATAATACTTCTTATGGATAAGAATTCGGTAACAGGAATAGTATTAATAATGGGAATGCTTTTAGGGTACCAATATTTTTTTGGTTCTCAAGATCCTGTGGTAAAAGAAAATGTTAAAGCAAAAGTAGAACAAACTAGCAAAACGAAAGTAATTGCAAATCAAGCAAGCAATATAGTTGCAGCCGATTCAAGTCAACTTAATTTTAAAGAGGAACAATACACACTTGAAAACAATGATATTAAAATTATTTTTTCCAATAAAGGTGGTAAAATTGTATCCGTTCAATTAAAGAATTATTTCAGTTACCAAAATTATTCGAATAAGGTTAAACAAGGCTTATTTTTATTTGATTCGAAGAAAGATGCATTTGAAGTTGAAATACCTACCCTTCAACGAAAAGTTAAGTTAGGGGAATTAAATTATACATCACAAGGTGTTAAATCCAATCAAATTTCTTTTGAAAGCGTTTTGCCAAGTGGAGAAATCATCAAACAATTTTATACGCTTAGTAATTCAGGTTACGAATTAACTTATTCTTTGGATGCTAAATCATTGGCTGGTAAATTGGCGGGCACTGAATATACCATACATTGGAAAGAAAATATTACTCAAAGTGAGAAGGATATTGCAGAGGAAAGAAAAGCGACAATTAATTATTTAATTCAAGAAGATGAAGAATTTGATAATTTAACTGAGAATCCTAGTTCCATTGAAAATGAAAATCTATCCAATAAATTAGCTTGGGTTAGTTTCAAAAAGAAATATTTTGTGAGTGGTTTAATACCTCAAGGTTTTTCTATTTCAAAAGCAAATTTAACTAGTACGCCTAACCTGAATGATACGGTAAACATCAAAACATTGGATGCTCAATTGGTTTTACCCAACCAAAATTTGATTCAAGGCGTTGCTAATTTTAAATTCTATTTCGGTCCTAACGATTATTCCATCGTTAAGCATGTAGCGCCTGCCTTTGGTAAAAATGTTAAGTTAAGTTATGATTTCCTTTTACCATTGACAAAGTATATTTATGTTCCTCTTTTCGATTTTTTAGAGAGTTTATTCTCCAACTATGGTTTATTGATTATTGTATTAGTTTTAATCATTAAATCTGCCTTATTACCTCTTACTTATAAGTCTTATGTTTCTATGGCTAAAACGAGAATTTTAGCTCCTGAAATAGCGGCCATCAAAGAGAAAATAGGTGATGATGCTGCGAAAGTTCAACAAGAGACAATGAAACTTTACAGTGAAGTGGGTGTCAATCCTTTGAGTGGATGTATTCCTGTTCTCGCTACCATGCCCATTTTAATGGCCGTATTCTTGTTATTCCCTAATTTAATCAATCTACGACAAGAATCTTTTTTATGGTCAAACGATTTGTCAACCTATGATTCGTTCATCAATCTGCCATTTACGATTCCTTTTTATGGTTCACATGTCAGTCTTTTTTGTTTATTAATGACCGTTTCTCAATTAGCTTATGGTTATTATAATAATCAAATAACACCCGACCAGCCAGGTCAACCTATTGACATGAAAAAAATGGCTTATATCACTCCTGTGATTTTCATGTTCGTAATGAACTCCTTCCCTGCTGGATTAAGTTTCTATTATTTTATTTCCAATTTGGTAACTATCGGACAACAATTGGCAATTAGAAAATTTGTAGATGAAGACAAAATCAAATTGATTTTAGATGACAATCGAAAGAAAATTGCTGCTGGTGGTGGTGCTAAAAAATCCAAGTTCTCTCAATATCTTCAAACGCAGATGAAGGCCATGGAAGAGAATCAGAAAAATGCAGCTAATTCTTCGAATAAAAAGAAAAAATAATTCATTCCATGAGTCATTTAAGTAATTCCTATTTTGAAAGAGCTAAAAAGGTCATTCCTGGTGGAGTAAATTCCCCTGTTAGAGCTTTTAAATCCGTTGGAGGTTCTCCCGTATTTATCAAATCTGCCAAAGGTCCATACTTACATGATGTAGATGGAAATACCTATCTAGATTTGATAGGTTCTTGGGGTCCAATGTTGTTCGGGCACGCACATCCAATCATTGAAAATGCTTTAAAGGAAGCTATTCCAAATGGTTTTTCTTTTGGAGCACCTACATTTAATGAAATATTAATTGCTGAAAAAATCATTTCAATGGTACCCTCTATTGAAAAGGTTCGACTCGTTAATTCAGGAACTGAGGCTACCATGGCTGCTATTCGTTTAGCTAGGGCTTATACCAAAAAAGATAAAATCATTAAGTTTGAAGGTTGTTATCATGGGCATGGTGATTCGTTTTTAATTGCTGCAGGTTCTGGTGTGGCTACTTTAGGTACTCCTGATAGTCCAGGTGTAACAAAAGCAACTGCCAATGATACCTTAACCGCGATTTACAATAATGTAGAATCTTTAATACGATTATTTGAAGCTAACCCTAATCAAATTGCAGCGGTGATCATTGAACCTGTTGTAGGTAATATGGGATTGGTCTTACCCAATGATGGCTATTTAGAAACTATTCAGAATTTATGTCGCAAATTCAACAGTCTTTTAATTTTTGATGAGGTAATGACAGGTTTTCGTCTTTCACCTGCTGGATATCAAGGGCTAACAAATGTTCAACCGGATCTTACCACCTTAGGTAAAATTATTGGAGGTGGACTACCTGTGGGGGCTTATGGAGGGAGAGAAGAGATAATGAATATGATTGCTCCCAACGGACCAGTTTATCAGGCTGGAACCTTGTCAGGTAATCCTTTAGCAACATCCGCTGGTTTGGCCATGTTAAACCTGATCACAGAAAATCCCCAAATTTATTCTGAATTAGAAAAAAAAGGAGCTTATCTTAAAATTGAAATGGAAAAGCAATTGAAAGAATTCAATTTAAACTTTACCATTAATCAAATTGGTTCGATGTTTACTTTGTTCTTTACAGATAAGAAGGTTCAAAATTTTGATGATGCCAAAAGTTCAGATACATCAAAATTTGGAAAATATTTCCATTCCATGTTGAAGCAAGGAATTTATTTACCTCCCTCCCAATATGAATCTTGGTTCTTATCCACTGCCTTAGAAGATATTCACTTGGATCAAATATTAGAAGCTAGTCGAGTAGCATTGAAATCAATTCATAATTAGACCTCATGAAGAATCTTTTCTTTAGCGTCGTTATTCCTGTATATAATCGCCCTAACGAATTAGATGAATTGTTGGAATGCTTAGCCAAGCAAAATTATACAAATTTTGAAGTTGTTATCGTGGAAGATGGATCAACTATTGATTCAAAATTAATCGTTGAAAAATATACTCCATTTTTAACCATTCAATATTACGTAAAAGAAAATGCTGGACAAGGTTTTGCTAGAAATGATGCATTTAAACTGGCAAAAGGTGATTTTTTCATTGTATTGGATTCAGATGCATTAATTGAATCTAATTATCTTCATTCTGTTAATGTTGGTATACAACGTGATCATTTGGACCTGTTTGGAGGTCCTGACAAAGACCATCCTTCCTTCACCTATATCCAAAAGGCTATTAGTTTCAGTATGACTAGTTTTTTTACTACTGGAGGAATTAGGGGCAAAAGCAAAAATTTAGGAGGACAATTTCATCCAAGAAGTTTTAATATGGGTTTATCTAGATCTGTTTGGGAAAAAACCAAGGGTTTTGTGATAACCCGAATGGGTGAAGATATCGAATTTAGTATTCGTTGTATCGCAAATGGATTTAAATCCGGATTATTGCCAGAAGCTTTTATTTATCAT
The DNA here is from genome assembly GCF_054558485.1 of Aquirufa sp. ROCK2-A2. Lineage (NCBI taxonomy): Bacteria > Pseudomonadati > Bacteroidota > Cytophagia > Cytophagales > Flectobacillaceae > Aquirufa > Aquirufa sp. ROCK2-A2. Next base: position 43,832 of record NZ_JBPXKA010000003.1, on the reverse strand, counting down.
AAAAGAAGAACTTCTTTCGGTCAATTTTATAAACAATTGCATTTTTTTGGCCGCGCTAGAATCAATATTAGCCGTTTTTACCCCTCTGAACTAAAAATAGTCCACTTTTTTCCTCTTGCCTATTTTCTTTTCTTTTGGAACACCATTTTTATCAATATAATAGATGTTAATTTAGGCCTGTACCTAAGTTCATTATTATTGATTTATTGGATTCTCTTATTTTTAGACGGATTATATCAAACCAAAAATATCATTGTAGCATTTTTGGGTATAATTGCAGCCAATATTCAATTATTGGCCTATGGAAAGGGATTTCTAGAAGAAGGTATACAGAAACTTACCAATACAAATCCTTAGCAAGATAATTTTGTACATAATCTTTCACTCCTTCTTCCAACGTATAAAATTCTTTCGTATAACCTATTGATCTTAATTTAGCCATGTTGGCTTGTGTATAATACTGGTATTTATCTCTAATGTCTAAAGGTGTATCAATATATCCAATTTGAACAGGTTTATTCAAAGCATGAAAAGTTGATTTGGCTAAATCATTGAATGATCGAGCTTTTCCTGTACCTAAATTATAGATTCCTGAATTCTTGCGGTGTTCCATCAAAAATATGCAAACATCAATAAGGTCTTTCACATAAATAAAATCTCTCAATTGTTCTCCATCTAAATAATTGGGATTGTGAGAACGGAATAAATTAATGCTGCCTTTTTCCTTAATTTGACGAAAGGCATGAATAATTACGGATGCCATTCTACCTTTATGGTATTCATTGGGACCATATACATTAAAGAACTTTAATCCTGCCCAAAAGAAGGGCTTATCTTTTTGTTCCAATGCCCAGATGTCAAAATCATTTTTCGAGTCGCCATATGGATTTAAAGGTTTTAATTGGGGGATTGTAGCTTCATTGTCATCATACCCCAACTCACCTAAACCATAAGTAGCAGCAGACGATGCATAAACCAATGGAATCTGATATTGAATACACTTTTCCCAAACCTTTTTGGAATAATTAACATTTAAATCATCAAAAATCGATTTATCAAATTCGGTCGTGTCTGTCCTTGCTCCTATGTGAAAGAAAAATTCAACCTCTCTATAATTAATATCTAACCAATCAAAAAACGAATCACGTGCAACTTGCTCCTTCATCTTTTTACCAACCAAATTCTTATTCTTTGCTTCATTTGAGAAATCATCCACAGCAATTATGTAATTAAAATTCAGTTCATTTAATTTTTGGATTAAACAACTTCCAATAAATCCAGCAGCGCCTGTTACAATTATCATGATTCTTTCGATTAAGGTTACAAATTTAATGAGAATACCAATAGGTTTACCTAACTTTGTGAAATTATAGAAACTCTGCTAATGTTTTCCCAGAGATTCCTTCACTTTTAAACTGAAAACAATGGTTTACGTAATCCGAAAGGAACATTTTAATGCAGCGCATCGACTGTATAATCCCAATTGGTCTGAAGAAAAAAACGAACAGGTTTTTGGCCCTTGTGCAAATAAAAATTGGCATGGACATAATTTCGAATTAATTGTAACTGTAAAAGGTGTACCCGATCCTGACACTGGATTTGTTTATGATTTAAAAGAATTGGGTGATTTAATCAAGAAAGAAATAATAGAAAAAGTTGATCACAAAAATTTGAATTTGGATGTTGACTTTATGCTAGGTAAGTTAGCTAGTTGTGAAATACTTGTCATGGAGTTTTGGAACATTTTAGCACCTAGAATTCAAGAAAGTTCAAAAACGGCTATATTACACAAGATTCATTTAATTGAAACCAATAAAAATTCAGTCGAATACTTCGGAGAATAATCAATATGAAATATTTCATTCTTGCTGGAGAAAAATCAGGCGATTTGCATGGAAGCAATTTAATCAAACAGATTAAGAAAATTGATTCTAATGCTATCATAAAGGCTTGGGGAGGCGATGGAATGAAAGATGAAGGAGCTGAAATTCTTATTCATCATTCTGAATTATCCATTATGGGTATTATTGGTGTGCTACGTAATATCAAGCGGTTAAAAGGATTATTTCATTTATTCACACAAAATATTCAAGAGTTTCAGCCGGATACAATCATTTTTATTGATTATGGTGGCTTTAATTTAAAAGCGGCTAAAATTGCTAAAGAAAATGGATTCCACACTCAATTCTATATTGCTCCAAAAGTTTGGGCATGGAATAAAAGCCGAATAAAAACGATCAAAAAATGGATCGACGAATTATATGTCATATTTCCATTTGAGGAGAAATTATTTCAAGATGCAGGAATATCAACTCATTATGTAGGTAATCCATTAAATGATTCCATTCGACAATTTGTTCCCAATGGGGGTTTTGTTTTGGATAATGATTTAGATCCCAATTATATTGCTTTACTTCCTGGAAGTAGAAAACAGGAAGTAAATGTTGCAATGCCCATTTTTAAAGCATTGCAAGATCAGAATCCAAACTTGAAATTTGTAGTTGCGGGGCTTAATGAATATGAATCATTGTATCATGGATTCAAGGTTATCTATCATCAAACCTATGACGTGCTGAATTTTTCGCGTTGTGCAGTGGTTACCTCTGGCACAGCGACACTAGAAACAGCCTTACTTTCAATTCCGCAAGTGGTAGTTTATAAAACGGATTGGTTATTTTATACCTTGGCTAAATTATTGATTAAAATAAAATACATTTCATTGGTTAATATTATTTTAGATAAAGCAGCTGTCCCTGAATTAATTCAATCAGACTTTAATTCTGTTGCTATTAAAAATCAATTAGACGCCTTAATCCCCGATTCAACGACTAGAACCAATCAGTTAATTCATTATTCTAACTTACACCAAATCATTGGCGACAATACTGCCTCTCAGAAAGCGGCAGAACTGATGTGTGAATTTGCTCGTAATTACTGTAAATAATTTTTTATCCAAGATTTTTGTACGCCGGGTATTGATTGAAAATAGCTTGCGATTACTTTTTTATCTATTTCAAAATCTCCACAGGGATAAAAAGCATCATTGACCACAATAAGTTTATTGACATAGTCGAATCCTACCATAATGATGGGAACTTTAGCCTGAACGGCTATGTAATAAAAACCTGTTTTCAATTCTTGAACATCTTTTCTAGTTCCTTCTGGTGCTAAAACAGCATGAAAACTGGACTTAGTATGGTAAATATCCACAATAGCGGAAACCAAATTGGTATTTTTGGAACGATCAACTGGATAGCCCCCTAATTTTTTAAATAACCATCCAAATGCCCCGTTAAATAATTCTTGTTTTCCCCAAAAGTATATTTTTTTCCGAAGCAACGATCTTGCCCCTAATCCAACGGGAAAATCTACCCAACTTGCATGTGGACATACAATTACAATGCTTTTTTGTAGATCAAGAGGGATATTACCTTGTAATTTCCAACCAGTAATTTTGAAAATAAAATTAAATACAGGATTAAACATTAGCATAAGCTAGCCAGTTTTTGATTTATTTCATTGATTGAATTTAATGGCTCTTTTATATGAACTGCATCTATTCCTATTTGGATTGCAGCTAATATATTAGACTCATTATCATCAAAAAATAATAATTCAGATGGAAGAATATTTATCTCATTTAATACATAGTGGTAAATCTTTTCATCTGGTTTAACCAAACCTATTTCATACGAAAAAAATACTTTATCGAATAAACCAAACAAGGATTCCTTATTGGGGCCTAATGGTATTTGAGTAAAGATTTCAGCATGAATTTCGCTTGTATTACTTAATAAGTAAATGGAGAATTTGGACTTTAATTTTTTCAACCAATCATAAACTCCTTCATGGAAATCTAACAGCAACGCATTAAATGCAGCGTCAAATTGATGATCATCGCATGACAATGCTAACTCAGATATTAAAAACTTTCTAAATTCGGAAGAGGTTTGCAATCCTGATTCGTAGGATTGCCAAAGCGACTTTTGGGTAATGAATTGCTTAATTTCTTCCTTGTGGTACTTGACAGATAATTCAGCAAAAGCTTGATATGTTTTATCTAAATCGATGGGTAATAAGACATTACCTAAATCAAACAATAAAGATTTAGATGCTTTCATTTATTCGACTACTACTCCCATGTTACCAAACTTCTCAATTCTATTTAAAATTCTCGTTTGAGGATCCATTTTAACAAGGTCCGCCAATTCTTTTTTAACAACTTCTTTAATGATAGCTGCCGCTTGATCCGCATCTAAATGTGCGCCACCCAATGGTTCAGGAACAATTCCATCAATCAAACCATTTTTCAACATATCATTGGCCGTCAATTTTAAAGCTTCTGCAGCTTGTTCTTTGTAATTCCAACTTCTCCATAAAATAGAAGAACATGATTCAGGAGAAATGACAGAATACCAAGTATTCTCCATCATCAAAACCTTATCGCCTACTGCAATTCCTAAGGCTCCACCAGATGCACCTTCTCCAATAATGATACAAATAACAGGAACTTTCAACATAAACATATCCCGAATGTTTCGAGCAATAGCTTCCCCCTGCCCTCTCTCTTCTGCTTCTAAGCCAGGAAATGCACCTGGAGTATCAATGAAGCAAATGACAGGTTTATTGAATTTTTCTGCCATTTTCATTAATCGTAGCGCTTTGCGATAACCTTCGGGATTTGGCATACCAAAATTACGATATTGTCTTTGTTTGGTATTTCTACCTTTTTGTTGTCCAATAAACATAACTGAAAATTCATCATCTATGTTACCAAAACCACCTACCATTGCTTTGTCATCAGCTACAGATCTGTCACCATGAATTTCAATAAATTCGGTACATATTTTTTCGATGTAATCAAAGGTATAAGGACGATCTGGGTGTCTAGATAATTGAACACGCTGCCAGCGAGTTAAATTAGAAAAGGTTTCCTGTTTCAATTCAATAATTTTTTCTGTCAATGATTTAACAGCTTCAGTTACATCCACATTATTTTCAATGGCCAATTTTCGCATTTCAATCAACTTGTCCTCTAATTCCGCTATTGGCTTTTCAAATTCTAATAATGTTTTCATATAGTTCGATATTTACTTTGCAAAAATAAAATTAAAGTACAAAAGATTCATTTTTTGTAGGTAAAATTACCTCGTTGTAACCAAGATCGTATAGAGATTCACTAAATTCCAACATACTTTCTTCTTCTCCATGGGATAAAAAAATCTTTTTTAATGATTTAGGATTTTGCTGTTTAACAAAGTCCAATAATCCATTTTTATCTGCATGGCCAGAAAAAACATCTATTTTTCGAATGGTTGCATTGACACGATATTCGCGATCTCGAACGCGAATAAGATTATTACCGGCTAATAATTCTCTACCTAAAGTACCTTCAGCAGCATATCCAATTAACAAAATGGTGCAATAAGAATTACTAATATTATCGGCTATATGTTGCTCTACCCTTCCACCCGAAATCATACCAGATGAAGATATGATAATACAAGGTTCATGATAATTTTTGATGGCTCTACTTTCTTTATCCGATTGCAAAAACTTTAGATTCTCAAAATCAAATAAATCATCGTATTCTTTTTGAAATTCTCGTGCCTCTGGATTTAAATAAGACAAAAATTTAGAATAAATTTTTGTTGAACTTTTACCCATAGGGCTATCTGTAAATACTCGAATAGCAGGAAAGTTTCGTTCTTCGATTAATTTATTCAAGGTGTACAAAACCGCTTGCGTTCGTCCAACTGAAAAGGCAGGAATGATTAATCGACCAGGTTTTTCTATACAAGTTTCATGAATGATTCGTGCCAAAGCATCGATTGGTTCTTCTTTATCTTCGTGAATACGATTACCATAGGTAGTTTCGCAAATCAAATAATCACAATTGGGAACTGGCTGTGGATCGATGTGCAAAGGATAATTCTTTCGACCAACATCACCACTGAAACAAATCGTTTTGGTTTCACCGTTTTCCGTAACAGAAAAATACACATGAGCTGCACCCAACAAGTGACCTGCCGGGTAAAATGTAAGTTCTAACCCAGGAATTATGGTGAATTTTCTATTAAATGCTAAGGTGACAAAATTACTAACTGCATTCTCAACATCTTTTTCCAAATAAAGATTCCCCTTTTTCAATAAGCGATCCATTTGTTTGTGTTTTTTCTTGCTTTCGCCTTGTGCCGCTTTTAATCTTCTTAGATGCAAGTGGGCAGAATCAATTAATAATAATTCTGCTAACTCCGCTGTTGGAGATGTACATAAGACTTGCCCTTCAAACCCTTCTCTATATAACATTGGAATATTTCCTGAATGATCAATATGAGCATGTGTTAAAACAACAAGATTGATTAAGGAAGCATCAAATGGGAAAAATGACTTATTTTCGATAGGTTCAGAATAATCAATATCCCTCTCCATATCCGTACCACAATCGATTAATACTTTGTACTCATCAAGTTCCAATAAAAACATACTTCCAGTAACTTGACGGGCGGCACCTAAAAAATGTAATTTCATATAAGCAAATAATTAGGGGCTCAATCGAGCCCCCTTTAAGTATACAAAAATACAAGATATTTCCTTAATTACGAATTATTTGACATTCTTAGAAAATTCAGATTGATAAGAATCTAACTCTTCTTTTGTTAAATTACGATCCGCGATGATGGTTCTATATCTAAATGTAACCGATTCCCCTTTTTTCAAAGTTAAATTTCGCTCATCTTTTCCATTACTAAATACCTTAGCGCCTAGAGGATTCACAGCAAATAAACCATACCCTCTTGCATGCCAATAACTTGGATAGCTAACATTAGATGGATGATCTAAAATGGCGATATTGATCGGATGATTATCCATTACACCTGTCAAATTCATCCATTTAGCTCTTGTGCTCCAAACCGCTTCACCGCTTATTCCTTCACTACTCAAATAATTTCCAGTGACACCCGTATTGTCCATGACTGGAACTTTGGTTTCAATTCCATGAGCATCCGTAAAAACATCTGGCTTATTGGATGGTATTTCTAATTGTCGTGCTACACGAATAGCAAACATTCCATCTTTTACATCCTTAAATAAGACATTATCTGCAATAGCTGTTAGAGTAGTGATACGATCAATTGTTCTCAAGTCCGAAATTCCTGAGAAAACATAGTTAGTTTTTTCATCTAATACCTTACTACCTTTGCCATCATTATCAATCCAACTAGCTGATACAACCAATTCACCTGATTTAGAACCACTTTTCATGCTTAGAACCTTTTCATGTACGATGGTACCCATTTTATGATTTTGCAAGGAAGAAACGATATTATTTGAATTATTCCAATAATCAAAACCGTTGACATCTTCATAATTTAACCACATGCCCACATGATGAGGGTGATCTACTCTTTCTCCAGCACGAGGAGCAATGGGATAACCTCTGGTTATGGTAGTTCCTCGGGCAGAATTGATAGGAAATAATGAAGCCTTTTTTAATGTAGCTTCTCCAGGTGCATAATAAGAGGTGAAATATTTACCCCCTACCATTACTTCTATTTTCTTTTCTCCATCCACTTTTTTCAAGTCCACCTTTTGATATTGTGAAAAGGCCACTGAACTTGTTAACAACATAATACTAAGAATCTTTTTCATATAAATGGGTTTAAAGTAAAATTCCGAAGAAAAGCTCCCTCGGAATTTTACAAATTACAGAAATCAATTTAATATTAATATCCTGAGTTTTGTGGGAAACCACCATTCTCAGATAAATCTACTTGTTTTTGCGGTAATGGACGAACTAAATGTCTTTCAGCGATGTTTGCACCTGCTTCAGTGTTATATTGTTTAACTCTTTCCAATAAATTTCCCCAACGCTTAAGGTCCATCCAGCGGGTTTGTTCGCCTGCTAACTCACGAGCACGTTCTTCCATGATTAGATTCATGTCTACTTCCGTCACTTTCATGTTTTCTTCCTTTCCTTTAGCAGCAGCACGTACACGTACCATATTGATAGCTGCTACCGCTTCTGCTTGCTTACCTAATTTGAATTGAGCTTCCGCTAACATCAAATAAGTATCTGCTAAACGATGAACAAAATAATCTCTAGATCCGTTTTCATAAGTCATATCCGGACGAAGTGGATCGAAGAATTTTTGCAAGGTAGGAAATAAAGCAAGGTTGTATAAACTAGGTACCAATACCTGATACTTCTTTGCAGCTCTTTCTGCCAATGGCATTTCATAACCAGGGATAAAAATAGTTGTATCTCCTGCCTTATAAGTAACTGTATTTTTAGAACCATCAAAGCTAGTATTGTACGTACCCGGCTTATTCGATAACCATGTATCTTTAAATGATTTTTTATAACGAGTATCATTCACACGATCTGCAAAAACAGTATTCAATAGATAAAGTGTTGGTCTAAGACGTTTGAAAGGACGGCCATTATTAACATCACGTTGCATACCAGGTTGTGTATCATATTGCATCCCAAAATACAAGTGTAATTTATTACCTTGATTATCTACAAATCCATTGGTTAATGGATCATTTGTGTATTGAACTGCAAAAATAACCTCATCATTGATTTGGTTTCCTTGATCAAATACCGATGCAAAATCAGGTAATAATTTAAATCCGTAATTGGAAATTACATTATTACAAAGTGTTGCTGCATTTGAATAATCAGATGCCTCAGAAAATTTAGAGGATGCACGAGTCAAATATACTTTTGCTAATAAATTTTCAGCAGCAGCTTTTGTCGCACGGCCATAATCAGAAGATGCCTTTTTATTTTCTAAGGCAGGAATAGCTTCTAATAAATCTTTTACGATTTGAGCATATACATCCTTCTCAGCAGCACGGGTTGCTGTTTTAGTTGGACCAGTCGTTTCCTTCAAACGTAAATCTAAAGGACCGAACTGTTGCACCAAAATAAAGTAGTAATGAGCACGTAAATACTTCATCTCTCCTACTCTTTGAGTTTTAACAGCATCAGAAATTCCAGTTACTTTTGGTGCACGATCAATTACAGCATTGATTGTATTGATACCTTTATACGTTTCATCCCACAATTGTTGTAAAATATCCACAGAAGATGTCAATTGAGAATCGTAAAAATGGAATCCTTTATAGGAACCGTCTGCTCCTGCACTGTAAATATCAGTACCATATTCAGACATTGTCAATCCTCTTTCCGTAGCATAAAATGAACGCAATGGAGTATAAGCGGCGTTAGTCGCAGCCACAAATCCTGGAGTCGTGGCGATATAATCATTACTAATATTAGATATTACCGTTTCTTTTAGCAGGTCGCTACAAGAAGCAGTACCCAACAATAAAGCTGAGGCAAGACCTAATGTTTTGAATGAATTTTTGATATATAAACTTTTCATTATTCTAGGGATTAAAATTTAATATTTAAACCAAAAGTGCTAACACTTGTTGCTGGCGTTACGTTATTATCCACATTACCATTAGATGTTTCAGGATCCACACCATTTTGCTTAGAACGATAGTCGGAGAAAATAAATGGTTGTTGGATACTAGCATAAACACGTAAAGAAGACAAACCTAACTTTGCAGCTGTCTTTCCTGGGAACGTATAACCAATGTTGATGTTACGAACTTTGATAAACGATCCATCAAAATACATAATGGCAGTATTATAGGCTGGGAACTCTTGGTTAAAGTTTGGACGAGGATAATATGCATTTGGATTATTAGGTGTATAATAATCTACTTTGATTTGGTTATAACGTCCTTGTAAGTAATTCGAATTTTGGTGGAATCTAGAAACAATTTGTTGTCCTTGACGAGTAAAGATAAAGAAAGACAAATCAAATCCTTTGTATGAGAAACGATTGGTGATACCACCTGTCCAAGATGGAACATCTGAACCTAACAAAACACGATCATCAGCTGAAATTTTACCATCTACATTGGTATCAGCCACTTTAATTTGTCCTACTGAAAAACCAAGTGCTTTTGCTTGTGCAGCTTCAGATGCTTGCCATATACCAGCATATTTATAATCAAAATAGGCTGATAATGGTTGACCAATAAACCATTTGTTTCCTACGTCATCTTTAGCTCCATTGTAAAGAGACAAAATTGCTTCTGTATTTTTATAGAAAGTGAAATCAGTTGACCATTTAAATCCACTCTCAGAATCAACGTTTACAGTTGACAAGGAAATTTCCACCCCTTTATTTTGAGTTTCACCTACGTTACGTGTAACTGCTGCAAAACCTGTAGAAGTTGGTAATTGATCAGATAATAATAGATCAGTTGTATTTGTTTGGTAATACTCGATCGATCCAGCAATTCTACCTCTAAAGATAGAAAAGTCAGCACCTAAGTTTTGAGATGTAGAAGTTTCCCATTTCAAATCTGCATTTCCCAAAGTATTTGGACGATATCCGTAAGCTGCATTGGTGTTCCAAGCATAAGAAGTTCTACTTTCTAAACCTTGTGTTTGATAAGGTGAAAGTCCTTGGTTACCAACTTGAGCAAAGGAAGCACGTAATTTTAACTCATCTAACCAAGTTAAATCTTTCATGAAATTCTCTTGGTGTAAATTCCATCCTAAAGCAACCCCTGGAAAATTACCCCATTTAGAGTTTTCACCGAAACGAGATGAACCATCACGACGCATCGTTGCTGTAATTAGGTACTTACCTTTGTAATCATAATTCACACGTGCCATGTAAGAAGCAATCGTCCATTGAATTAAATTCGAACCCACTCCTTGAATAGAAGATGCATTACCTACGTTATAAAAAGCTTGAGTTTCCACCGGAACACCTAAAACACTTTGTGTATATTGTTCAAAGTTATCACGCTGCATAGATTGTAACAATGTTACACCTAAATTATGGTCTTTAAATTGCTTATTATAAGTCAAAATATTTTCCAACGTAAAGTTGAAACCAAAACGATTATCTGTTGATGCTGTTGGATTTCCCCCTTTGATATCATTGGTTAAAGCACCATTGAAACGTCCATTACGAGAAATAGTGAAATCTGGTCCAAAATTAACACGATATTTCAATCCATCTGCGATTTGATATTCTGCATAAATACTGTTGAAAATACGATATTTTTTTGTTTCATCAATTTTTGCACCAGGAACAATTTCATTCAATGGGTTGGTTAATAATGCATCATCTGTTTGTTGGAAAATTAAATTACCACTATCATCATGTGATCTTGCCAATGGGTTTTGAGATAATAAATAACCATAAGGATTTAAATTAGCACCATTGGTTATTGCATTCATAAAATAGGTAGATGCTCCAATTTTCAATCTCTTATTTACTTGATGATCAATGCTTGCACGCAAGGAATAACGAGTAAAATCTAATCCTTCAATAATTCCTTTATCTTGGAAATAACCAGCATTTATAGAGAATTGAGTTTTGTCATTTCCTCCTTGAATACCCAAAGCATGATTTTGTTGAATACCTTTTTTAACCATCATATCTTGATAGTCGGTTGTTCTATTCAATTTAATACCTTCTAATTCAACAGCAGTAAATAATTTAGAATCGGCATATGCATCAATCACGCCAGTTGGAACGGGATTTCCATTGGCATCTCTATATGTACCACCATTAGGTAATGAACGACGAGATTCACGTTTCATTTCAGCATATTCTGCTCCTGTAAATAAGTTGATTTTATCTAAAGTTTGAGTAGAACCTACATATGTATCGTAAGAAATAACTGTTTTACCATCTTTTGCACCACGCTTTGTTGTGATTAAAACCACACCATTCGCACCACGAGCACCATAGATAGCTGTAGCGGTTGCATCTTTTAGGATTTCCATAGATGCCACATCATTCGGATTCATATCTTCATAACCACCTGATAAAGGAATACCATCCACTACATATAAAGGATCATTTCCAGCATTAAATGAACGACGTCCACGAATCAAAACCTTAGGAACAGTACCCGGCTTACTTCCTGATTGAGCCACATCCACCCCAGCTACACGACCTTGCATCGCTTGACCTAAGTTGGTAATTGGCATTTCAGTAATCATTTTGGATGTTACTGATGAAATTGCACCGGTAGTTTGACTCTTTTTCTGAGTACCATAACCTACTACGATAACCTCAGTTAAATCTTTGGTATCGGCTGCCAAAGAAATGTTAATTTGAGTTTTTGACCCAACTGTAACTTCTTGGTTGTTGTAACCAACAGATGAGAAAACTAAAACTGCATTTGAACTAACAGAAATTTTATAATTTCCGTTTGCATCAGAGGACGTACCTTTCGAAGTTCCTTTAACAGAAACTGTCGCACCTGGAATTCCTGACCCATCGTCTGAGGCTGTCACTCGTCCCGTAACCATACGGTCCTGAGCAAAAATCTGAAAGCCTATAAGTATAAAAAATATACTTGATAGAACCTTTGAAAGTAATTGTTTTTTCATAGGGTGTTAATAATTAGTTAAATGATTGCAAAGAATTTTTTATTTTTTCCCATAATTCCTCGCTTTCAAAATGGGATAACTGGTTATTTTCAATTTCCTTTTTACACCAGTACTTAAAAGAAAATTTTTCTATCCATTTGGAAACATCCTTTTTAGATGATTTACCATTGCTAAAAGCTTTATTTCCAAACATTAATCTTGTGCTAAACTTTATATTAACCTATAAAGCAGTACAGATTCCTTTTATACTCAAATTTTTCACAATAAAATACCATTAAACAACAAGGGCCTCTTTTGATAAATTAGATTTCAAAATTCTTAAAGCTCCAAATATTAAATTGTAGACCGATTGATTGTTGATTTTCATGGATTCGCTTATTTGTTCAGTATCCATATTTTGATAATATTTCAACAAAATCGCCTCTTTTTGTCTTTTACTTAATTTACTTAGGCTATTTTTTAATAAAAATTGAGTAGTAGATTCATCCTCAAAGCGAATCATCGTATATTCTTGACTTTGAAAATTTTCAACGTTTTCGATACTATAATTGGAATAATGATTCAACGATCTTAATTGACCTTCCATCTGACGAATCAATTTTCGTTTGATCGATGCCATTAAATAAAACTTAACGCTCGTAGTGGGTCCTAAATTGGAATGATTTTTCCATAATTCGACAAATAAATCATGCAAGCAATCTTTGATCAACTCTTTATCACTCGTAACTCCCAAAGAATATGAATAAAGGGGTTGTACAAAATTTTGATAAATCTCAGAAAATGCTTTTTCGTCTCCTCCCCTAAATTTCTCCCAAGCCAAAATTTCATTAAATGTCTTTTTCATACGTATTAACCTAAATTGTATTATTCGTTTTTAGTCACATATCATTTCAAAATAATGATTAAATAACCTTTCTAATATAGAAACATATAATATTAAAATTCAAAGAAATTCTTAGATTTATTTCTGCAAACGTTTACGGAAACGTTTACAATTTTTATTTTTTTGAAAGAGAGTATTAAATGCTTAAAAAATAAGGTAATCTTTAAATGTTTATACTAAAAATCAACAAATTGAAAAATTGTCTAATTTCAAGAAATGAATCTTTATGAATAAAAAATTAAACACCTTGGATGCCACCATGTTGGTTATGGGATCCATGATTGGCTCAGGAATATTTTTAGTAAGTAGTGAAGTTGGACGTTCAATCAATAGTGGATTTTGGTGGTTAGCAACTTGGCTACTTACTAGTTTTTTAACCATAACAGGTGCCTATGCCTATGGAAAATTATCAACCATATTCCCTAAGACAGGTGGACAATACATCTATTTAAAAGAAGCCTATTCTCCCATGATTGGTTTCTTATTTGGTTGGTCCACTTTTCTTGTCATACAAACCGGAACCATAGCGGCAGTAGCAGTAGCGTTCGCAAAATATACAGGACTTTTGTTTCCTCAAATGATTAATGAAGCACCATTGATTGGAAATTGGATTAATACCCAACAAATTTTAGCGGCAGGATTAATTTTGGGATTAACCTTAATCAATCTAAAAGGAATTCAATTCGCTTCGTTGGTACAAAATATTTTTACTATCACGAAAATAGTTGCTATCCTATTATTAATTATTATTGGTATTTATGCAGGTTTAACAAATGGATGGATTCATTTTGGGAATTTTTTCAAAGCTCCTACTACTTTTAACTCAGTCACAAACAGTTTTGAATCCATCGATACATTAACTTTCATAAGCATCTTCGGTGCTGCTTTGATCGGACCTCTTTTTTCATCATCTGCTTGGAACAATGTGACCTTCGCATCAACAGACTTTCAAGATCCGCAGAAAACCATCGCAAGAGGTTTAGTATGGGGTTCTGCTTTGGTTTGCTTATTGTATGTTTTAACCAATATTTCTTACTTAGGTATTCTCCCACTCCAAGGAAATATGAATGGTTTAAATGCTTATGATAAAGGCATTATGTTCGCAAGTCAAGATCGCTTGGGTTCTGCAGCTTTGGAAAGTATGATAGGCGGAATTGGAGGAATAGTAATGGCCGTATTAATCATGATTTCAACGTTTGGTTGTAACAATGGAATTATACTAGCCGGCGGACGATTATTTGAAGCAATGGCCTTAGACAAATTGTTTTTTTCCAAAGCGGCCATCGTTAATAAGGCAGGTGTACCAGCCAATTCATTATTGATTCAAGGAATTTGGGCTATCCTGCTTTGCTTTACAGGATCCTACAGCGCATTATTGGATTTCACTGTCTTTGCGATTTTGTTATTTTATTTCCTTACCGTAATGGCTTTATTTAAAAATAAAATATCGCAAAATACCTTAACATTGAATAACAAAATTCTATTTAGTATTTATCTAATCCTGCTAAGTTTTATTGCACTTAATTTATTGATCGTAAAGCCAGTGTCTTCCCTCATTGGTTTGGCCATTGTTTTAATAGGAATACCCATTTACTATTGGATGAAAAATAATGCTCTTAAAGTATAGCCTGACTTTTAAACCAAATCGATAAACTTTCAAACCAGTCATCTTTGGTTGTTTTATTATTCAAACCAAAACCATGCCCACCATTGGCAAAAACATGTAAATCTACTTTTACATTGTTTTTAACCAAATTTTCAGCATAAATAAGTGAGTTCTTTAATGGGACGGCTTTGTCATCTGCTGCATGAACAATAAATGCTTGAGGTGTTTTGTTTGTAATTTGTTCTTCATTTGAAAATAAATTAAGCAATTCCTCTGAAGTGTTAGGCCCTATCAAATTATTCTTACTTCCTGAATGAGTGAAATCTCTAAATGAAATAACAGGGTACAATAAAATTTGAAAATCAGGTCTTAGGTTAACGCCATCATTGAATCCTGTGTAATCTTTATTAAAATGGGTTGCCGCCGTAGAAGCTAAGTGACCCCCAGCTGAAAAACCCATGATTCCTACTTTGGTAGTATCTACTCCCCATTGAATAGCATTCTTTCTTACCAATCGAATAGCTTGCTGTGCATCTTGTAAAGGAGCTATTTTTTTATCTATTTGGTTGGCTGAATTCGGAATGCGGTAATACAAAACCAAAGCGTGAATACCCAATTCATTCAGTTTTTTAGCAATATCCGAACCTTCATGCGAGGCTGCCAAAATACTATATCCTCCACCTGGACAGATAACAACTACAGGTTTATTTGGATTACTTCCTACATTGGAAGAATAAAAAGCATAGGTAGGTTTACTGACTTTTGAAATACGTAAAATACCAGAAGTAATCTGGCCAGTTTGTTCATTCGGTGTTTCGATGTAATTAGGAATAGATTTTGCGTAGAGAGGTAAAAATTCTTGAGCCATAATAGTAGAACATATTGACATAAATAAAATGGTCAATAAAATTGAATGATTTTTCATAGTTTAGATTGTTTTGTATTATCCGTTGTAATTAAAACAACTGCCAATAGTATGAAAAAACTGGCTAATAGTAAAATATTATGCAATTTTTCCTCTAAAATAATATTACCCAAAATTAAGGCTAATACAGGATTGACATATGTATAAGTCGCAACCAGAGTAGCATCACACACCTTTGATAAATATCCAAAGATGGAAAAGCCCATCATACTACCAATTAAAGCTAAATAAAAAAAGACCGCGTAAACTTTTACGGGTAAATTTGAGAAAATGATGGCAGAATGATCCTCAAGAAAATAACTGGCAGTGAAAGCGAAAATCGCTCCAGTAATCATTTGAATGGAACAAACTTGGGTAAAGTGATAGGTATTCGCACCATTGTGTTGTATAGAAAAAACACCTAGATTCCAACCAACAACGGCGATACTAAGAAATCCAATCCCCTTCCAAAATTCCATTTCTTGACCAGGTATAGCCAACGATTTCTGTGATGCTAAGATTAATATGCCGATCATACCCATCAGAGTACCTATTAATTTTTTCTTAGAAGGCTTTTTGCCAGCCATCCAAAAAAACATGACCAACAATAAAGGTCCTAATGCCATGAAAACAGAAGAAAAACCACTGGGTACGATGGTGCCAGCAAGTGACATAAATCCATTTCCAAAAAAAATCAATAAAACTCCGGCTAATAGATGAGTCCTTAAGTCTTTGGAAGTCATTTTCCTCCAATGCTTTCCGAAAATAGACCAAATAAATAAAAGGGAACCCGCAACTATGTTACGACTAAATGTGATAAACAATGGTGGTAAATAACCCAATAAAATTCGAACACTCAAAAAGGTAGAACTCCAAACCAAATACAACAATCCTAAAGAAATAAGAATTCTAATGGTGATTGTTTGGTTAGCTTTCATCTTTAGTCTAATAAATCAGGTCTTCTTTGTTTGGTTCTTAAAACTGATTGCTCATAACGCCATGCATCAATTTTTTTTTCATGTCCTGATAGTAAGATTTCAGGTACATCCATTCCATCGTAACTCGCTGGCCTAGTATAAACAGGTGGCGCTAGTAGTCCATCTTGAAATGAATCTGTTAAAGCGGAGCTTTCATCCCCTATCGCTCCAGGAATAAGTCGTATGATTGAATCTGCACATACAGCAGCAGCTAATTCTCCACCTGATAGGACATAATCGCCAATGGAAATTTCTAACGTAACATATTTTTCTCTAATCCGTTCATCGATCCCTTTGTAATGACCACAAATAAATATCAAATTATTTCTTAAACTTAATTGATTGGATAAGCCTTGGTTCAATACTTTACCATCAGGAGTAAAATAAATGATTTCATCATAGGTACGTTCTTTGGTCAGCGATTGAATACAATTGTGCAAAGGTTCCACGGCAATCACCATACCTGCTCCTCCTCCAAAAGGATAATCATCTACTTGTCTGAATTTTTTGGAAGAAAAATCATGTAAATCATGTAAATGGATTTCTACTAAACCTGCATTGGCAGCTCTTTTACAGATGGAATGTTCAAAAAAACTATTCATCAATGCTGGTACAACAGAAATTATATCAATTCTCATCTTCTAAATATACTTCAAGTAAACCATCGGGCAAATTGGTTTGAACAATCTGATTCTTTTTATCAACTTTAGGAACTATCTCATCCGTTAAAGGAATTAAAACCTCTTTCAATTTATAAGTCATCACAATGACATCTTGAGCTCCAGTTGAATATATTTCCTTTACGATTCCCAGATTACCTAAATTTAGATCTACTACTTGATAACCGACTACTTCATGATAATAGTATTGGTCGTCTTTTAATTTTGGCAAAAAACTAAGAGGTAAAAAAAGCTTGGATCCAACTAAATCTTTTGCGGCATCTATAGTATCGATTCCTTCCAAAGAGATTAAATTTAAATTCGATTTAACTTGGATATCAACGATAAAATAGGGCACTAAATCATTTCCTATTTGTACAAATACTGAGCTTAGGCCTTCATACTCGTATGGATCATCTACATCTAGGTAAACATGAAAAGCACCTTTAATCCCGTGAGGTTTTGAAAGTGTACCTAATTCAAAATATTCTTGCTTTGCCATATATACAAAAAAAAATCATACAAATCTGGTTAACAAATTTGTATGATTTTCAATAAAAATAAAAATTATTCAGCAGCTGATTCTTCGGCAGGAGCTTCTGGAGTTGCTTCTTCAGCAGCAGGAGCTTCTGGAGTTGCTTCTTCAGCAGCAGGAGCTTCTACAACTTCCTCAGTGGTTTCTTCAACCTCTACGCCAGTTGCTTCTTCTTCAGCTTCATTGATTGCATCAACTACACTTGCAACGATTGCCTCATCTTCTACTTTGTTTTTAGCAGCAATTGCTTCAGCTCTTGCAGCAGAAACTTTTGCTTCAGCAGCTAATACAGCAGCTCTAGAATCATCTTTCGATTTTTGTAAGCCAGTTGACTTAGTTTGAATCTTAACTTCTTTCTCTGCTTTCCAAGCTTCAAACTTAGCATCAGCTTGTTCTTGCGTGATAGCACCTTTAATCACACCCACTTGAAGGTGTTTTTTGTACAAAATACCTTTATAAGACAAAATTGCTTTTGCCGTATCCGTAGGTTGAGCACCATTCATAACCCATTTCAATGCATTTACTTCGTTTAAAACAATTGAAGCAGGATTGGTATTTGGATTATAAGTTCCAATTTTCTCAATAAAACGACCATCACGTGGAGCACGTGCGTCTGATACTACTACATCGAAAATTGCTAATTTCTTGCGTCCACGACGCGCTAATCTGATTTTAACAGCCATTTGAAATGGGTTTATGAAGGATCTCGTCCTTCGAGTTTAAAAAATGTCTGCAAAAATACGATTATTGATGTAAAATTGCAAACAAAAAAATGAGAAAATAAATCTATAAGCCGAATTCTGTAGGTGTAAACACCCTCTTATCATTTATCTTGAATTTGCATCACTACAAATTTCTAGCAATCTACCCACTGACATCGGGCGAGCAACCCTTTTGTCTTACGACAGTCAGCCTATTTGATCTTGCAACTCGTGAGGTTTACCTATGCCAAATTTGTCGCCAAATTTGCGGTGGGCTCTTACCCCACCTTTTCACCCTTACCCGAAGGCGGTAATTTTCTGTGGCACTTTCTGTCGATTCTTTCGAACCTCCTTCCCGTTAGGAAGCACGATGCTCTATGTTGTTCGGACTTTCCTCTTTAAAAAGCGATAAGACGATTTATTTTCTCGCCACAAAACTACATTTATTTTTTCAAAGTATGTTCACCCTGAATAAAACCCCTTAAATTCACAGCTTGTCCATTCCATTGAATATCTTCTAAAATCAATTGGTCATTTTTCGATTGTATCAACTCATTATTGGCAAATAACTCCTTAATTCGTTCATTTAAATTAAACCGATAAGCATTCAATTGATTTGTGATTCTTTTCTGGGCAGTCCTTTTAAAAAGGGAACTCGAAAAGGGTAAATGGTTGAAAGTTAAATCATTCACTTTTATTCCTATTTGTTCATCTGAATAAATGACAGGTATTAAATCCAAGGTTAATCTTGATTGAACACCTTTAAACGATTTTAATTCAAATGATATATGGGAACTATCTGCCTTCAAAAATGTTAATTTAACATTGTTTTGTTTTAATTCTGACCTCAAACTCTCTGTGAAAATGTTCTCTAAATAAGTATAACTCAAATTAACGTTAAATGATAGCTTGGAAGTCGAATCATTCGAAATACGTCCGAATTCAAAATTGGCGTTTTCATCGTAAGCGCGAACATTATATTTATCCAATAATTCAACTTTTGATTGAATTTTTAATAAACCAGAAATCCCCTCGGACTGAAAAGCAATCCTATCTAAATCAATTTTTGTCTGATAATGGTGAAATACAAAATCTTGAAAAACGATAGGCTTCAGTTCTTTTTTTAATCTATATTCCCAATAATTGAATTGCAATATTCTATTGGTATAATTGGATAAGCTAGTAAGGATACTACTTTTCTGATTTTTTATTAATTGATCGATTAAACCAGTGACATTAACTCCAAATCCCATCACTTTTACAGATGGTCTTTCCATCCAATCATATTCAAAATCTAGCTGATTGCATTTTAATTTCTTGAAATCTGAAATATCCAGTTTTGTTTTTATTTTCAAATGCATTTTACCTGTCACTTTACCTGCCGAAAAACCAGATAAATTGGGTTCTGCTATCCATGAAACAGGAAGTGTGATTTCAATTTGATCTTTTGAAATTGGATGTATGGTGATTTTACCTGCTTGCGTAATTTGAAGTGGTAGGTTTGAATTTTCATTTTTCGAATCAAATAACACTTGTCCCTCCCCCGTTTTCAACCATTTAAATAATGTATCATAGCTGATTAATACGTTTACTTTAGCTACACTTGACTTATTTTTATCCAATCTTGCTTGGTATTGAGCCATTGATTTATATGAAACCTCAGGCTTCCGGCAAGAAACGATCATCATCAAAACAACTATAAAAACTATCAGATACTTCATAATAAACCAGTTTTTTTCCTTACCAACCATTCCACAAAAATTAACATAATTATCCAAAACCAAAACCATTTATTCTCATGTATTGAATTTACTTGGGGAATTGATTTAGATAAAACTTGTTCCTTCGGTGCTTCTAATTCAAGACTTTGCAGATCCTTTAGTTCAACAATTTTGATATTGTTCAATTGTTTCAAATACTGTATTATCGAACTATTTCGGCCTTGAACAGATTCTGGCGAAGCAAATTCTACTACTAAGTCTCCTATGATTTCTTTCTTTTCAGCCTGATCATCTTTCACATGATACTTATAATTTCCAGGCTCTATTGTAGGAATAACAAAATCATTGATACCAAAATGAGGAGAAAAGCGATAACTATATTTTTTAAATGGATACTTAATATTAGTCAAATTGAATTCAACACTGGGTAATTTTAAACTATCCGAAACCTCACAAATTAAATGCAATGGTTCATTTTGTTTCACTTTTGTATTTTTCAAATAATAGACATTTCGATTTTCATCATTTTGTAAAAATACTTGATACAACCAAGATTGTACCGTTGAATCTAAGGTTTTACGCAAATTTGCTCGTGTTCCTTCTGCCATTTGAGAATCCCATAATTTCAATTTAAAGTTCTTTCGAGCTGATTTAGGGAATTTTAAATCTGAATTAATAATTAATAGATGCTTTTTATTCAAAAGAGGTAATTCAACCATTGGGTTTCCAAAAATCAAAATGTTAAGATTTTCGGATTTAGAACGATTAAATTCCCAATCTATTTTTAAGTGTAAATTTTTAGCCACACGATTAATTACACCCATATCAGGATGTGGGTAGTCAGAAAGTCCTAAGATTTTTGCTCGTTCCTTCACAACCATCCATTCAATGGTTTTCTGATCTAATAGACGATCCGAATATAATTTTACATCAATTTTGTGCTTACCTATTTGAGAATTTTTTAAGGTAAAACTGGATTCTTGTAAAGAATAATCTTTACTCAATGTGAAAGTCTTGTTAAACTTTAAACGATTATCCACCCAAAACTCCAGGTTTAACGATTTATCCTTAGAAATCAAATCTCCAAAAACGCTTATGGGAAATAAAAGTTCTTCATTATATACAGATATAACACGTTGTTTTGGAATTGAAATACTGAATTTTTCCGATTTTGTAATTTTACCCCATGGAATCAGATTAAATATATAGGGTAATTGAAATACCTCTTCAAACTGACTTATTTGGAAATCTGAAAAAGTATAAATAGCACTTATTTCAAATTTGGAACCCCAATGTACAATTTTGGATCCTAATGCCTGAAAACTCGAATTAGTCTCTTTAAAGGATACATCATCAATAACCAAGGGTTGAGTTGTATGAGATATTACTTTTAGTTCTTCCTCAGGATGTTTCAATTTTATGATGAAAAGGATGTGCTTAAGACTTTGTAAAACCTCATTGCCTTGACCAGTTTTCATAGAAGTTGAATTATCCACGATTAACAGAACTACTTTCTTTTTTTCTAATGGATTAACTTGCTCATATTTTACATCAAAAATCGCTAAAAGAAAGCAAATGAATAGAATGAATTTCAAAGAATTTGATACGATTTTGCCTATCCATTTGAAGTTGTAGATATTAGGCTTTACTTTCTTTAAAACTAGAAAATAAAATCCTGTAAAAAGGATAAAAAGAAACCCCAATGAAAGCAAGACGATCATTGAGGTTTTTTCTGTAAAAACGAAAGAAATGAATTGCATTAGGTTAATAAGCCTCCATCTACTTGAATAACTTGTCCTGTTACATAAGAAGATAAAGCTGATCCTAAAAATAAACAAACATTGGCTACTTCATCCGCTTCACCGCCCCTTTTTAAAGGAATTGCTTTTTTCCATTCATCCACGGTCGCAGCATTTAATTCGCCTGTCATTTCTGTTTCAATAAATCCTGGAGCAACAGCATTACAACGAATATTTCTTGATCCTAATTCCAAAGCCACTGATTTGGTGAATCCAATGATACCTGCTTTTGAAGCTGAATAATTAGCTTGACCTGCATTTCCTTTAATTCCTACGATCGAAGTTAAATTAATAATGGAACCTGATTTCGCTTTCATCATTGGTTTCAAACAAGCCTTGGTTAAATTAAAAACCGACTTTAGATTCACCTCAATGACCTCATCCCATTGCTCCTCACTCATTCTCATCAATAAACCATCTCGTGTAATTCCGGCGTTGTTAATTAATACATCAATTTTGCCAAAATCTGCCAAAACAGCATTCACTAAATCTTCCGACTCCACATACTTGGAGGCATCTGAACGATATCCTTTAGCTATAATTCCATATTCTGATAATTCCTTTTCTAAGGCTTGACCTTTTTCAACTGAGGATAAATAAGTGAAAGCTACGTTGGCTCCGGCCTTCGCAAAAGAAGTTACAATAGCTCTACCTATCCCACGAGAGGCACCAGTAACTAAAACAACTTGATTTTGAACTAAATTCATGTTTATATATTATGATTATACTAATTTACTACTTTCCGAATGATGGATAAATCTTCCGCTCCCTCAGCGAAATCTGCTTCAATCATTTCATGTTCTTGCAATGGACCTCTCAAAATCTCTTCAGCCAAAGCATCTTCCAAATATTTTTGAATGGCTCTATTTAAAGGTCTTGCACCATATTGAGGATCATAACCCTTATCGGCGATAAAATCTTTCGCTTTTTCAGTTAGTTCCACATGGTATCCTAAATTGGTTAAACGTGATTTTAACTTAATCAACATTAAATCAATGATCTTGTGTAAATCAGCTCTTTCTAATGAATTAAAGACAATAATATCATCCAATCTATTAATAAATTCAGGCGCAAAAGCCTTTTTTAAAGCATTTTGAATAGTTGTTTTGGCATGATCATCTAAATTGTCTGTTTTCGATTTTGTCGAAAATCCAATTCCAGATCCAAAATCTTTCAGATCTCTGGCTCCAATGTTCGAAGTCATGATAATGATCGTATTTCGAAAATCAACCCTTCTTCCTAAGCCATCCGTTAATATACCATCATCTAAAACTTGCAATAACAAGTTGAAAACATCTGGATGGGCCTTTTCAATTTCATCTAATAAAACAACAGAATAAGGTTTTCTTCGAACTTTTTCTGTCAATTGACCACCTTCTTCATACCCAACATATCCTGGAGGAGCTCCAACCAAACGAGAAACGCTAAATTTCTCCATGTATTCACTCATATCGATTCTGACCAAAGCATCTTCTTTATCAAATAAATACGTCGCTAGAACTTTTGCCATTTCGGTTTTTCCAACACCCGTGGGTCCAAGGAATATAAATGAACCAATAGGTTTTTGTGGATCCTTCAGACCAACACGCGTTCTTTGAATGGCTTTAACCAATTTTTTAATCGCATCATTTTGACCAATGACACTTTTCTGTAATTCTTGTTCCATCAACAAAAGTTTCTCACCTTCTTTGGCTGCCACACGATTTACAGGAATACCCGTCATTTGCGCGATGACCTCGGCGACATTTTCTTCGTTAACTGTAAACTTTTGCTTTTTAGACTCTTCTTCCCAAATGTTTTTAGCTCGTTCCAATTCTTCAATTAAACGCTTTTCACGATCTCTTAATTGAGCAGCTTCTTCGTATTTTTGAGATTTAACTACTTGATTTTTTTCTTTCTTAACGATTTCAATTTGTCCTTCTAAGGCAACAATATCCTCGGGAACATTGATGTTTGAAATATGAACACGAGCACCTACTTCATCCATTACATCAATAGCTTTATCAGGTAAAAAACGGTCAGAAATATAACGATCCGATAATTTAACAGCAGCAATGATAGATTCTGAAGTATAATTCACATGATGATGTTCTTCGTACTTATCCTTGATATTATTTAATATTTCAATGGTTTCTTCAACTGTTGTTGCGTCGACCATAACTGTTTGAAAACGTCTAGCTAAAGCACCGTCTTTTTCAATATATTGGCGATACTCATCTAATGTGGTAGCTCCAATAACTTGAATATCTCCTCTAGCTAAAGCTGGTTTGAACATATTTGAAGCATCCAATGATCCAGATGCACCACCTGCCCCTACGATAGTATGTAATTCATCAATAAATAAAATGACGTCTGTAGATTTTTCCAATTCATTCATCACAGCTTTCATTCGCTCTTCAAATTGACCACGGTATTTAGTACCTGCTACAAGGGATGCGATGTCCAAGGTCACAACTCTTTTCCCAAACAATACACGAGAAACCTTCTTTTGAACAATACGCAATGCCAATCCTTCTGCTATAGCTGTTTTACCAACGCCCGGTTCTCCAATCAAAATTGGATTATTCTTTTTACGTCTGGATAAAATTTGAGCAACTCTTTCTATTTCTTTTTCTCTCCCTACAATAGCGTCTAACTTACCATTTTCTGCTATTTTAGTTAAATCTCTACCGAAATTGTCTAAAACAGGTGTTTTACTTTTTTCAGTCCCTTTGACATTGGAAGTAGAACCTGAAGGATTGTTGGCAGATGAACCAGCAGAATACAATCGATTATCATCCTCATTATCATCAGTATCGGAAGAAGATTTTGGACTAATATCTTGACCGTTACCTGCTTGAAATTCTACCATCTCTTTGATAAGATCGTAGTAAACTTGGTATTTTTCTAAAATTTGGGTCGCTACATTATCTTCATCACGAAGAATAGCCATTAATAAGTGATCTGTTTCTACTAAATTGGTTTTGAAATATTTGGCTTCCAAATAGGTTAATCTTAAAACCTTTTCAGCTTGCTTAGTCAAAGGAATATTTAATAAACTATCCCGATCAAAACTAGATTTGCTTGTAGAAGAAGTTGAATGCTCAATGCTTTGTCTTAATTGGTCTAAAGATACACCCGAACGAACTAATAAATTAATTCCAGGCCCTTCCCCATCACGAATCATGCCCAACATTAAATGTTCTGTTCCAATATAATCATGCCCCAATCTCAAAGCTTCTTCTCTAGCTAATGATATGACATCTTTTACTTTATTTGAAAACTTCGCCTCCATATCTTTTTATTAATTTAGTCTCAAAACACAACAATTTTACTTTATGTTCAATTGATTCAAACTTTTTATTAAAATTTCATTTGATTCCCTACCATGATTCATTACTAAATCCAATACGGACAAATTTGGAACAAAATTATCTCCAAAACATTGTCTGTAAGGATATTCAGCATACAAACCTCTTTGCTTCCAATCTATTTTGGAGTTAATAAGGTTATAATATGAATCTGATACTGAGTCTTTAAACGAATGTGTAAATGAAAAGTTCAAGGCCTTACCTGTTATTTTCATCACTAGGTTTAAGAAATCAATATTTAAATCTACTAAAAATTTATTTTTTTTCGCAAAAACATGTAAAATTAAAGGTTCAAAGTACTCGAAATAAGGAGCTTTTCCATAAGCAGCATTGATTCCTCCGATATGTCGTCGCATCCAATCTTGGGAATAATCAATTTTAACATCCTTGATAATTTGTTTTTGCCCGCTTACGTGTTCAATGGGTACAGTTAGTACCTCTATCCCATTAGCCCCTAAAATATGCGTACGATTTCGATAAGTTTGTTTAGTAAAATTTTCTTCTAGCTCAAAATCAATCGATGAACTTGAATGAATCAAAGCAAAATATTCAATCGAGGGTAAATAATGTAATTCAATGTGCATTCCCAAAAATAAATAGGATATTTGCAAAACTAAAGGATTACTAGAAATTTTAATCAGATTTTAAGCAATGAGATTTTATCAACTAATTGGAAAGTTGCCATTATTTATACTTTATGGGTTTTCAACTTTTGTACAATACCTTTTTTATTATGTCATATCCTATCGAAAAAAAGTAATCCAATTAAATCTTAAAAATTCCTTTCCAACATTAAGTCAAAAAGAAATTAACCACTTAAATTTTCTATTTTATGGTTATATGGCTGATTTATTGGTGGAATTCTTTAAAGGATCTAGTATTTCTGAAAAGGAAATATTGAAACGGGTCAATATTGTAAATCCGGAGGTTATTCAAGATTTTTTGAATCAAAATATTCCTGTAGTTCTAGTCGCAGGACATCAAGGTAATTGGGAATGGGCTATTCATCGTTTGGCCTTAACAAGAAACACGAATGATATTGTCTACCAAAAATTAAACAATCCATCTTTTAATGAATTTACAAAAAATGTCAGATCTCGTTTTGGGAATGTTGTTTTATTGGAAAAAAGAGAATCAGTTGTCTTAACAAAAGAACGAAAAGACATACCGCGAACCATTTGTTTAGCAGCAGATCAAGCACCACAAAAACCTGAATCAGCTTATTGGACATCCTTTATGAATCAAGAAACGGCCTTTTTTACAGGCATGGAAAGGTTTGCTAGGGAATACAATTATCCAGTTGTTTTTTGCGAATTAATTCGAACAAAACGAGGGTACTATCAAATGACCTATTCAACCATTGCTAATACTCCCTACACAGATTTAGAAAATGGAGCTATTATTGAAGAATTTTCCAATCATTTAGAAAAAGCCATTAAAACCTATCCAGACCAATATCTTTGGTCACATAAACGCTGGAAACATACTAAACCAGAAATAACAAATATTCGTTGGAATTAAAGAAAATCCGAACAATCACCAGCACCTTCGCGAATAATTTCAAATTCGTCATCTGATATCTGAATGATACTTGACGGTATTGCACCACCGTATCCACCATCCAAGATCAAATCGACTTGAAGTTCGTATTGATCAAAAATTAAACTTGGGTCTGTGTAATATTCAATTTCTAAATTCTCGACAGGTAAAGAAGTAGTTAAAAGTGGATGCCCCAATTCTTTTACAATTTCTAAAATAGGATTATAATCAGGAATCCTTACTCCAACTGTTTTTTTTCCTTGAACTAAAATGGAAGGTACTTTTGAACTTGAAGGTAAAATAAATGTGTAAGGGCCTGGTAAATATTTCTTTAAGGTTTTAAATGCCAAATCACTTACTTTAGCATAATTAGAAATACCGCTCAAATCATGACATATAAACGAAAAGCGATTTTTTTCAACCTTTACACCTTTGATTTCACAAATTCGATTGATTGCCTGAGTAGAGTTAATTGAACAACCAAGCGCATACATGGTATCTGTTCGATAGATAATAACTCCATTTTTGTTTAGTACCTGAACAATCTCTTGAATGGAAGCAGATGAATTATTTTTATCATATAGTTTCAGTAATCTGGCTGCCATTATTGTATTTGATTATTGTATTTGATTTTTTATTTGAAAAAAATCTTCTTCTACTTCGTCTTTTTCATCCTCAGTTTTTACTTGATCAATTGTTGCATTTATTTCAAAACCTACCAACAAAATCAATGCAATGAAATATAACCAAGCCATCAAGGCTATTAATGAGCCAATTGATCCATAAACCTTATTGTAATTTGCGAAATTGACTAAATAATAGGAAAATAAGTTAGACACAAGTATAGTCAAAATAGAGGCCGTAATAGATCCTATATTAATAAATTTCCATCTTTTATGAATGGCAGGTGCATAATAATAGATAATGGAAATAGTAAAAAAGAACACTGAAAATGTACTTAAATAGGTCAGGGTTTTGATCAGATAAAAGGTAAAATCATAATTTAGCAATCCCTTTTGTTGTAAATAAGAAACGACCAAATTCCCTACAATAAATACACTAAATGCAATGATTAAGACGAAAGTCAATAAGATATTTAAAGCAACTGCTATTAACCTTTCCTTGATATAACCTCTATTTTCATTGGTTTTGTAGGTTAAATTAAATGAACGAATCAAGGCCATTATTCCACTTGTACTGGCATATAAGGCGAAAATAAAACCAAAAGAAAGCAGACCTCCCCTTTTTTTGTGAATGATCTCAAGTAACAATTCGGTGAGATCTTTTTGTAGATTCTTTGGAACGTTGACTTTTAAGAAATTGATCATTTTGATGTCGAAATTCTCAATTGGAATATAGGCTAAAAGAGAAAACAAGAAAATGATGGTTGGAAATACGGCTAAAGTAAAGTTGTACGCTACAGCCGCAGCTCTTACGTCAATATCAAATAGAAAGATTTTTTTGTAAAGAATGCGTAAAATTCTAGCTAAAACATAATGTTCCTCTAGTTCATTCCAAAACAAGTGCAATTCCTTTATAATTCGTTTTCTTTTCATTGAAACGCGGCTTTCAGAGCAGATAAAATTTCTGCAGGGACTTTCATGATTTTCTTTTCAGCCATTTTCATAAAAACCAATGTTGTTTTACCTTCATTGATTAACTCTTCATGTTGATTATAGATTTTATAATTAAAAATGATTCTAGCCGAAGGTAATTCAGTAATAATACAATCTATTCTTAATAAATCATCATATAACGCTGGAGCATGGAATTTAGAATAATTTTCATAAACGGGTAATCCTATTCCGATATCTTCCAGACTTTTATAACTGACACCTAAATTACGTAAGGTTTCAACTCTTGCTATTTCATACAAACGAGCATAATTCCCGTAATACATATATCCCATTTGATCGGTATCTGCATAACAAACTCGGTAGGTGACTGAATAGGTGTACATACTTATTTGATATTCAATTTATTCAAAGCGGCTTGATAATTCGCAGCATTTTTCAAATGTTCAGGATATGTCACAGCAAAGGAATGATAACCTGAAAAATCTTCTTTGGCACAGAAATACATATAATCATGTTTTTCTAAATTCAATACTTTATCGATGACGCTTGTCGATGGAATGGAAATAGGCCCTGGTGGTAATCCACTCAAACGATAAGTATTGTAAGGGCTATCGATGATGGTATACTTGCCTGTTACGCGTTTGATTGTAAAATCTTTCCAAGCAAAAACAATGGTTGGATCAGCTTGTAAAGGCATATTAACTTGTAAACGATTCCAATAAACTCCAGCAATTCTAGATTGTTCGTCTGATTTTTTACTTTCTCCTTCAACGATTGAAGATAATATGACTACTTGAATTGGTTCCAAATTCAATTTAGCTGCTTTTGCTTTTCTATCTTCTGTCCAAAATTTTACATATTGCTTATTCATTTTTTTCATAAAATCAGCAAAAGAAGACGTCCAAAATACTTCATATGTATTAGGCAAAAATATACCAGGGATAGTTTCTTTCTTAAACGAAAATTGACTGACAAATTCGTTAGAATCAAGCATTCGATAGATATAAACGGAATCAAATGGCAATGATTTACTCAATTTACCGGCTATATCTTCCTTTAGACGCCAATTATTAATAACAATTTTTATGGCATCTTGGCGCCCATTACGTAATTTTCTTAATACCTCCCAGTTTCCGGAAGTGGGATAAATCAAGTATCTACCCGCTTTGACTTTCTCCTGATATTTCAAAATTTTAGCCAAAAAACGAAAACTTAATTGGTCTCGCACTAAGTCATGTTTTTTGATGGTATCTAAGACTGTGCTAAAACTGGCATTTTCAGGAATCAATAATTCAAACTGTTCACCTTCTTTTACATTGAAGTTAGGAGTTTTGAAAACTTGCCAGGCGTAGTAAGAAAACATGGCAGTAACCAATGAAAAAACCAATATGAATATTTTAAAACGTCTATTTTGTATCATGATTAATTAATATCAAATGGTAAATGAAACCTTTCTGCCAATGATTTTAAATCATTAATGACAGGCTCAATTAAAGGAATACCTTCATTTTTTCGAATAATTTCCAATTCTCTTTCAGGATCTCCTGGAATTATGACTTTTTGTCCATCCAAAGCATCGGCATTTCTAAATCGATTGATCCATTTATCCATATCTCTTTGAAAATCCTCTGCTGGACGAAATGCATCGATGCGCATTGCTCCTAAAAAATGGCCAGTTCCATTTCCGACAGATTCGGTTGCATTCATAAAACCAGCTGTGGCAAATGGTGGCACCCAAGGACCAAAATTTGCACCAGAAAGAACACCAGATAGAATATCTACAATGGCACCCAAAGCATAACCTTTATGAGATCCATGCTCTCTATCTCCACCCAATGGAAGCAATGCCCCGCCATTTTTGATTGCAAAGGCATCTTGACTAGGTTCTCCATTTTTATCCTGTACCCACCCTATTGGTGTATCCAAACCCTTTCTTTGTAATATTTCTAATTTTCCATATGCCACTGCCGTTGAAGCAAAATCCGCTACAAAGGATGGTTCATGCAAGGCTGGAATGGCTAATGCAATGGGGTTGGTTCCTAATAATTTTTCTTTTGAAAAAGTGGGTGTCACCAATGGAGCCGCATGGGTCATGGCCCAACCAATCATGTTTTTATCCAAAGCCTTCATCGCATGATAGCCTGCAATACCAAAATGATTGGAATTTTGTACTGCCACCCAACCAGTTCCAGCTATTTCCGCTTTTTCTTTAGCTATATTCATCGCAAATGGTGCGACAACCAATCCTAGACCTTTATCGCCATCAACTAAAGCTGTTGAAGGTGATTCATGCAAAATCTTTATTTTAGGATTCGGATTTAACCTTCCATGATCATACAAACGAACATAACCCGCTAATCTAGCTACTCCATGAGAATCTATTCCCCTTAAATCTGCTGAAACCAAAACATCGGTGGCTAATTCAGCATCCGACGAATTACAGCCGATGGATTCAAAAACAGAGCAAACAAATGATTGTAGTTTTAAATAATTAACCATAATTAACTTAATGAACTACAAAGATAATCATTAGATTTAGGAATAAAATTTATAACATATTTAAAGCAATATCGTTATAGAGATTATTTCATCTTCAAATAAAAATTTAATCACTCATGGCTTACTTATTTATACAATCGATTTGGTTTTGGATCATTTTAATCATTGTTCTAATTATTATTCGAGATGTATTTATTCAAAAAAGGCACACCATTACACACAATTTTCCCTTAATAGGTCATTTCAGGTATTGGTTAGAACAAATTGGGCCGGAACTCAGACAATACATCGTTGCAAATAACCGCGAAGAATTACCATTTAATAGACAAGAAAGGTCGTGGATTTATGCATCATCCAAAAGCGAAAATAATCTTCAAGGCTTTGGGACAGACCAGGATTTTAATTCACCAGCCTATATTTTTATAAAAAACGCGATGATGGGATTTAAACCACCTAAGGATCATCCTTTTTACCAAAATCAAGGTGCACTTCCTGCTGCCAAAATTATTGGTGAATACCATAAAAGAAAAAGACCTTTTAGACCTTATTCGATTGTTAATATTTCTGGCATGAGTTTCGGTTCATTGTCAGCCAAAGCAATCGAATCCTTAAATAAAGGGGCTTATTTGGCAGGTTGCTATCACAATACCGGCGAAGGTTCTTTATCACCTTATCATCAAAATGGTTCCGATATAGTTTTGAATATTGGGACTGCATATTTTGGCGTGCGAGATTTAGAAGGCCAATTTTCCATGCAAAAATTAATGGAAAAAGTTGAACAAAATCCTACCTTGCGTGCCATAGAAGTTAAATTGTCGCAAGGCGCAAAGCCAGGAAAAGGAGGTATGTTACCAGCTTCAAAAATCAATAAGGAAATTGCTGCAATTCGAAATATACCGCTGGGTAAGGATGCTATATCTCCAGCTTTTCATTCGGAATTTGAAACTATTCCTGAACTTGTTCAATTTATTGAAAAAATTGCTACCTCCACTGGATTACCTACAGGAATAAAGTCGGCCATCGGTAAATTAGAACAATGGGAAGAATTAGCCGCCTACATGGCTAAAACGGGCATGGGTCCTGATTTTATCACAATTGATGGAGGAGAAGGTGGAACAGGAGCTGCACCACATGCCTTTGCCGACCATGTTTCTATGCCTTTTACATTTGCATTTGCCAAAGTGTATCAGATTTTTCAACGATATGAATTAAGCGATAAACTATTTTTTATCGCATCGGGTAAACTGGGATTTCCAGAAAAAGCTTTAATGGCTTTTGCGATGGGTGCTGATAGTATTAACATCGCTAGAGAAGCTATGATGTCAATAGGTTGTATACAGGCACAAAAATGCCACACCAACCACTGCCCTACTGGTATAGCCACTTCTAACAAATGGTTACAGTCTGGAATTGATGTGACCTTAAAAAGTGAACGTTATTTTAAATATCATTATACTTTGGTAAAAGAAATCGCAGAAATAACACATGCGGTGGGATATGAACATCCTTGCCAACTAACCATGGAAGATATAGAATTTTCCATGGGCGACAATAATCGAACAATTACATTGTCTAAATCTTTAGGATATCATAAAAGTCCGATAAATTTCAAAAGTATGAATGAACTGATTGAATGTCCACATTTAGGAGGATCAGGTGCAAGAAATCGTTTAATATGAATTTAAATTGAGATTTTTTGAATTATAGATTATCTTTGCAAAATGCTTTCTATATCAAATTTAAATTTTTACTTCGGAAGTCGAGCACTTTACGAAAATGCCAATTTACATATCAAGCCTAAGACTAAAATTGGTTTAGTTGGTGCTAATGGAACAGGGAAATCAACCCTTTTAAGATTAATTTCTGGTGAGTACAGTCCAGATGGCGGGACCATTTCAAAATCAGGCGAATGTACAATAGGTTTTTTAAATCAAGATTTATTATCCTATCAAACCGATGAAAGCATTTTGCATGTGGCTATGCAAGCATTTGAAAAGCAATTAGAACTTCAAAAGCAAATCGATAAAGTGCTTCATAAAATGGAAACCAATTATGAAGACAAGGATATTGATGAATTATCTAAATACCAAGAAGAATTTGAGCGTTTAGACGGATATACTATTCAATCGAGAACGGAGGAGATATTAGAAGGTTTAGGTTTTACTACCGAGGATTTAAATAGACCACTTCGGTTATTTTCTGGAGGTTGGAGAATGCGTGTAATGTTAGCTAAATTACTTCTTCAGAAACCTGCCTTATTATTATTGGATGAGCCAACCAACCACTTGGATTTACCCTCCATTGAATGGGTGGAAAAATACATTCACGATTATGAAGGATCCATCGTTGTTGTTTCCCATGATCGTTATTTTTTAGATCGGACCATCAATAATATTGCTGAAGTATCCAATCAAAGAATAACACTTTACCCTGGCAATTATTCTTTTTACGTTGAGGAAAAGGCTTTAAGAAATGAAATTCAAAAAGGTGCTTATGAAAATCAGCAAGCACAGATTCGACAAACAGAAAGATTTATTGAACGTTTTAAAGCCAAAGCATCTAAGGCGAGACAAGTACAATCTAGGGTAAAAGCTTTAGATCGATTGGATGTTGTGGATGAGGTAATCGATGAAAAGGCGAAGGTGAATTTCAAATTTAACTTTGGTACTCAACCTGGACGATTCATTTTATTTTTGGAACATATTTCGAAAGCTTTTGGCGAAAAAATAATATTAAAAAACACCTCAGCAACGATCAATAGAGGAGATAAAATCGCATTAATTGGTGCCAATGGAAAAGGTAAATCAACTTTGTTGAGAATCATTTCAGGAACTGAGAATATAGAAGGAGAAAGAAGAACAGGGCATAATGTTATCGAATCCTTTTTTGCTCAACATCAATTAGAAAGTTTACAAGTTGAGAATACTTTATTAGAAGAATTAAAAGCTACAGGTACTGCAAAAACAGAAATGGAGTTGAGAAGTATTTTAGGTTGTTTTCTATTTTCCGGAGAAGAGGTTTTCAAAAAAATCAAAGTATTATCTGGGGGAGAAAAATCAAGGGTAGCTTTAGCCAAAGTTCTGATTTCGCAAGCCAACTTTTTATTGCTTGATGAGCCTACGAATCACTTGGATATGCAATCTGTCAATATTTTGATACAAGCATTGCAGCAATATGAAGGTACGTATGTAGTCGTTTCCCATGATCGTTATTTTGTTTCTAACATTGCTAATAAAATTTGGTACATCGAAGATTATGAAATTAAAGAATACCATGGCTCTTTTGATGAATATGAAGTTTGGCAAGAAAGTAGAAAAGGTAATCAAGCGCAAAAACCTCAAGAAAGTCAAAAACTTAGTACACCTGAAAAAGTGAAGCCTTTCGTGGAAAAAACGGAGCCTAAGCCAATCAATCATCAAAAACAAATTGAGAAAATTGAGCTTCAAATTTTTGAATTGGAAAGTAAAAAAGAAGGAATTGAAAATGAAATGGCTGAAAAAGCACAAAATAATCAGTTCGAGGATTTGAAGAAATTGGAACAGCAACTAAAACTTATTCAGGGTGAATTAGATACAATTACACTAGAATGGGAATCTTTAATTGAATAAATGGATTTAAGACCAAAGATTATTACTATTTGTTTATGGATTTTGACAAGTATTAACATCTTTGGTCAAGTAAATAATAGTATTCACAAAGATTACATCAAAACCGCTATTATTTCCAAAAATCAATCCAAAGAGATAA
The DNA here is from genome assembly GCF_054558485.1 of Aquirufa sp. ROCK2-A2. Classification (NCBI taxonomy): domain Bacteria; kingdom Pseudomonadati; phylum Bacteroidota; class Cytophagia; order Cytophagales; family Flectobacillaceae; genus Aquirufa; species Aquirufa sp. ROCK2-A2. The sequence continues at coordinate 8,890 of NZ_JBPXKA010000003.1, read as the reverse complement.
TTGCTGAAAATCCATTGATTGATTTTAATAATCAAGATAACTATTTTTTATCCTTTGATGATCTTTCATTAAAATACACGAATTATTCGTTGAGAATTATTCATTGTCAAGCTGATTGGACACCATCCAATCTTTCTGATATTGAGTATTTATCGGATTTTAACGATATTCCCTTGAGAGAAAGTCAAAATTCCATGGGTACTAAAATACCCTATATTCATTATCAAATTGCTTTACCGCAAACTCGAATATCCGGAAATTTCATCGCTCAGGTATATGTCAATAGAAATAAGAAAGACACCGTACTTACAAAACGATTTTCAGTCTATCAAACTGAATTACAAATTGCAGCCAAAATTTCCTTTGCTAAAAGAAATGAATACCGTTTAAGTCATCAATCCATTGAACTTACACTCTCCTATCCAGATCAATTACTTCTATCCGATGAAGATAATCTATCCATAGTTCTTAGAAAGAATTCGAATACAACCAATTTACTGACTCATTTACCAAAGCCTCAAGTGAATGGATATGAGCGAAAATTAACTTATTTATTTTTCGACAATGAAAACATCATTCCAGGTGGTAATGAATATAGAATGGTGGATATCAGAAGTACTCAGCAAAAATTGAGTTTTGTGTCGAATATTCAAGCTTTTGAATCTTATTCCCTAATTACGACACATCCAGAAACTCCACAAGGGAATTATTCCTATACTCAGAAAATGGATATGAATGGGGGTATCGTTTTGGAAAACTATGAGAATCCGGAAAATATTCTACTAGCAGATTATGTATGGTGTCAATTCATTTTTAAATCTAGAAAATGGGAAGATGAAGAAATCTATATTCAAATAGCTGATCGATTATTTGAAAAAAGGCAGGATCAATTAATGGAGTATGATGAGGCAAAGGGTATTTATTATAAAAAACTATTGCTTAAACAAGGCATCTATAATTACCAATATTTAAGCAATAATTTACAAAATAATTCTCTAGAAGGAAACTATTCACAAACTGAAAATCAGTATGATATTTTGGTCTATTTCAGAAAACCTGGTCAACGTTTTGACTCGTTGATTGGATTCCAAAGGATTATTTATCCTTAATTAAACGTTAAATCTAAAGTGCATAATATCACCGTCGTGTACCATATAATCCTTGCCTTCTACATTCATTTTTCCAGCTTCTTTACAAGCTAATTCGCTTTTATAATTCTGATAATCAGCAAATTTGATTACTTCCGCTCGTATAAATCCTCTTTCAAAATCGGTATGAATAACACCTGCTGCTTGGGGAGCTTTCCATCCCTTTTGAATTGTCCAAGCACGTACTTCTTGTACACCCGCAGTGAAATAGGTAATTAAGTTCAATAAATAATAGGAGCTTCTGATTAATTTGCTTAAGCCGGATTCTTTCAAACCGTACTCTTCTAAGAACATCATTCGCTCATCAAGGTCCTCAATTTCAGAAATTTGAGCTTCCAATGCTGCACAAACAACCACTACTTCAGCATTTTCAATCTTCACATTCTCTTTTAATTGATCGACAAATTGATTCCCTCCATTTGCCAAAGAACCTTCATCTACATTAGCAACATAAATAACCGGCTTGTCAGTCAATAAACATAATTCACCGATAGCAGCTTCTCTCAAGTCAGCATCCATTACGACTGTTCTGGCCGACTTTCCTTCCTCCAAAGTAGATTTGAATATTAACAATGCAGCTAATTCTTGCTTAGCTTTTGCATCACCTGCTTTTGCGGCTCTTTCTAATTTCGATATTTTTTTATCAACAGATTCTAAATCCTTCAATTGTAATTCCATATCGATGATTTCTTTATCTGATATTGGATTTACACGACCTTCTACGTGAATTATATTTTCATCTTCAAAACATCTTACCACGTGTATAATGGCATCTACTTCACGAATGTTGGCCAAAAACTTATTACCCAATCCTGCACCTTGTGAAGCACCTTTGACTAATCCTGCAATATCTGTAAATTCAATAACAGTAGGTAATATTCTTTGAGGCTTTACGAATTCTGCCAAAATGTTTAATCGCTCATCTGGAACAGTTACAATTCCTACATTGGGTTCAATGGTACAGAAAGGATAATTGGCAGCCTCAGCTTTGTTCGAAGAAATAGCACTAAATAATGTTGATTTACCGACATTTGGTAAACCCACAATTCCACAAGTTAATCCCATTATTAATAAGTATGATTTTAATTAAATACAAAAGTACGTATAAAAAGAAAAAGCCTCTGTATTTACAGAGGCTTTTCACAAATATTTATGATTTTATTCCCATTTAAGATCTGAACTACTTCCAAATTCTTCGTCATCACGATTGAATTGAGTAAAATCTACATCTGGCATTAATTCCGTTTTAACGTGGTCTACAGCTTCCTTCAATCCTTCCATGAATTTATCAAAGTCCTCTTTGTATAAAAACATTTTGTGTTTTTCGTACACAAAACCATCTTCTTTTTGATGACGACGACTTTCAGTAATTGTTATGTAATAATCTTGGGAACGGGTTGATTTTACATCAAAAAAATAAGTGCGTTTTCCAGCTCTGATTCGTTTTGAAAACAATTCTTCTCTTTCTCTATCTTCCACTTTTACTAAAATTTAAAGTTATTAATTTCGTAAAGCTACTATATAATCTTAATCACTCAAAAAAAATACTTAAATTTTACATAAACTTTTTTATCTAAAATAGGATTATCTATTCAAAATTTTTAATTCTAATAATATTATTTGAACTTTAGAAGCTAATTAATTTTACTCTAAATGCATTCCATTAAAAACCTTATTTTTGCCTTTTTGATTCTATTGAGCTTTACGAGTCTTAGTCAAGATTTAGGTGATGAAAGTTATGGAATAGCATCCTTTTATTCCAATTCATTTTACAACAAAAAAACGGCCAACCAAGAACTTTTAAAAAAGAAAGAATTTACTGCGGCACATCGTGTTTTACCATTTAATACATTGGTGGAAGTCACTAATATTTACAATAAACATTCAATCATTGTCCGCATTAATGATAGAGGCCCCTATCGACCTGGTAGAATAATCGATTTAACAGAAGCTGGTGCAAAAAAGTTGAATATTCGAAAAGTAGGATTGAGTAAAGTTAAATTGAAAATTATTGGATTTGAAAATGAACAAATGTTGATTCCTTACCAACATTTGGAAATGGAAACCACACCTAAGTTTAGCAAAAAATTCTATCAAAAAACGAGGTTAAAATACAAAAAGAAATATCGCTTAAAACGAAAAATCAAAAACAGAAAGTACCTTAAAAAAGGCAAGAAAAAATCAAGTCGAAAAAAGAAAAATGTTAAAAGAAAAAATACTAAAAGAAAATTATAATATTTTTGAATTAACAGCTAATCAGGTCGTTGACAGTCTATTACAGGGGAAGCATTCCAGTAAACACAAAGGATTCTCCTCCGATTTCAAGGAATATCGAGCATTTCAAAATGGCGAAAATAGTCGACAAATAGATTGGAAAATATACAGCAAAACAGACAAACTATTCACCAAATTATTTTACAATGAGGCATCGATGAAAGTGTATTTCATCTTAGATGCATCATCGTCCATGAATTATCCCAATGATGCCAATTCGAAACTTAAAAGGGCTTTGGAAATTATAGCGGTAATGTGTCAGCTTTTATACCGACAAAAAGATTCCTTTTCCATCATTATCATCAATGATCATTTAGAGGTACAAACGCAGTTGGCTTCTACCCTAGCCCACTTAAAAGATATATTTTATAAATTAGAACTATTTTATACACAAAGTAAATCTCAAATTACGACGAATTATATTCCTCTGATAGAAAGTTTGATACCTAGTTTGAAAAGAAAAAGTGATGTGTATTTTATCAGCGATTTATTTTTTGATAAAACTGAATTTGCTTCTTTTTATCAGCATTTATCAGAACTTCAATCGATGAAAAGTAAGATTCACTTGCTTCATATGTTTGACGAAACGGAATTGCCATCTACTGATTTACAAAATGAAGAAATTGAATTCATTGATATTGAAAACAATACCACTACCGTCAGCAATGCTATTAAATGGAACAATTATTTGAGCGAATGGAATAGCTACAAAGAAAATGAGATATTACTTCCATTGATGGAAAAAGGCGCAAAAGTGAGTCGGATTAACATCAACAACTCACTTTTGGAAAATATTCGAACTATTTTTTAAGGGTAGCTAATTGTTTTTGTTTGTTTTCGTAGAACTCCAAGAATTCTTTTATTTTTTCAACCGGGATTCTCTTCCCAATAATTCTTTTTGACTTATCAAGTATGTAAACCATCGGTGTAGAATACACATCATAAGTATTTCTAAAATCCGTGTAATATTCTTCTTTTCCTGTTTGTGGATTTTTGTGTATATCAATACCGTTTAAATATCCTGAAATTTTAAATTCTGAAATAAATTTCAACCATTTGCTTTTATCTCTTTCCATGGATACGGCATGTACTTGAATGTTTTTTGATTTAAAATAATCATTCAATGCCACTAATTTGGGCGTTTCTTCTTTGCAATGGCTGCATTCTGGATCATAAATAAAAACGATATTATAATTACCTGTTAAATTCGTTGTGTTTATTTCTTTACCTTCAGGATTGGTCAAATACATTTCAGGAAAACGTTTTCCATTCACCAAAGGCTTGATAATTTTAATACGTTCTTTCATTCTTCTTACAGTAGATGTATCCCATAAGGTTGGCTCACCGATGTAATATTTTTCTGCTAAATAGACAAACGCGCCATCTGTACCAATGATATTACTATTTTCATAGGTACTTGCAATTTTATAGACAACATACCTTCGAACGTCCGTTGCTTTAATTTTGGTTAATAAATGATCTGCTTCTTTGACGATCGAATCTGATTCTTGAACGACTAAATCTTCAAAGTACTTTTCAATTTTCTTTTGTAAAAAAGGAGATCTTAAAAAACGATCATCGTTTAAATCAATATTATCAAAAAAATGGCCCTTGAAATAATTGTATTGATAGGCTCTAAAATCAGCTGTATCCTTGGCCGTTTTCAACGATTTCGTATATTTAGGAATATCGGGATCTACGGTTGCTTTAATAAACTTTGCTGTTAAAAGCGTCTTATTTTTATCAATCCATTGATCCTGAAATTCTTTGATAGAGTTTCTAAGAGCAGTACCTTCAGAAGAAGAAAGTTTACTTGGATCCATCTTTTTCAAAGCGGCAATCCGATCAGACATTTCTTTTTGAAAATAATAAAACTGCTGATTATTTATTGAATTGGTAATTTTCATATGACCAATCATGTCAGTTGTATCTGTTTCAAATGAAAATTGCTTCTCTCCTACGATAAAATCCAAATACTTATTTTTCAAAAAAGAAATTAAATACAATCCTTCTGGCAAGTCCTCTTTACCTTTAAATACGAAATGACCGGATTCATCAGCCACTACCGTATCCCTAATCACTTGTTGATTAGCGCCAAAATAGTAAGCCAATAAAACTTCTGATTTCCCTATTCCTTTGATTGTCCCTGAAATTTGATACTCATCCAATTTATTAGATGACTTTTTTGCTTGTCCAAATGTGGTCAATGTAGCAATTAAAATAAATACACTGAATAAAACTAATCTCATATTAAAGGCATATTTTTGTTTTCGAACGAAATTTAAAATTACAATGTTTTTCTCGCTATCTAAAATAATTGATTTCCTTCTTTTACCAATTTGTTGGATAATTGTGGCATTAATTTATGCAATCCTACAAAAAGATAAACGGAAATCGAGAAATGCTGTCATTGTAAGTTTAAGCATCATATTATTATTTACTAACGGATTAATTATAAATATATTATACCAAAGTTGGGAGTTAAAACAACCACCAACATTACCCAAAAATCATTACACTTGGGGAATCATTTTAGGAGGTGGAATCATTAAAAATACAGGCAGTATCAACAATGACATGGTTTTTGCAGAATCTTCGGATCGATTATTACAGACTTTTCGACTATATAAAAAAGGTATTATCAAAAAAATCATCATTACTGGAGGAAATACAGGTATAAAACACCTAACCAACGATTTTGCGGAAGAAAGCAAAAAATCTAAACGATTTATGATTCAAATGGGAATACCCGCAAAAGACATTTTCATTGAAACAAAAGCAAGAAATACTTTTGAGAATGCTAAAAATTGCCGAACACTTTTACGTAATTATCTCAAAACGGATTCTATGATTGTGATTACGTCCGCTTATCATAGCAGAAGATCCAAAGCGTGTTTCGAAAAACAAGGATTTAAATTTATCATCTATCCAGTTGATCCCATTGGAAAGATTGGCTCCATAGGTTTACTTCATCAAATCATACCAGAAGAAAAAAACCTGTATCTATGCTCTAAAATTATCAGAGAGATATCAGGTTTTTATATTTATAAGATCTTGGGGTATTGCTAATTAGCTAGATAGAATCTCAACCATACGGATTAAATCTTCCGAAACAGGTTTTTTCTTGGTTATGGTATCATGAAACGGTGTGTAAACCAATTGGTTATTAACGACACCTGCCATTACATTCTTCTCTCCTCTTAATAATCCCTCTAAAGCTCCTAAACCAAGTCTACTGGCCAATATTCTGTCATAAGCAGTAGGAATTCCACCTCTTTGAATGTGACCTAAGGTTGTTACACGAATATCCATTTCAGTAGACATTAAGCCTTTAATTTTTTGGGCTACTTTCTGTGCATTTCCTTCTTCATCTCCTTCCGCTACTACAACAATCGAAGATGATTTTGCCTTGGCAATTCCTTTTTCTAAAATATTAACAATTTCACTAACTGGAGTTAAATTTTCAGGAATCATGACTGCTTCAGCCCCACCAGCAATACCGCATTGAATGGCGATATAACCTGAATCTCTTCCCATCACCTCAATAAAGAATACACGATCATGCGAATCAGCAGTGTCTCTAATTTTATCAATGGCATCTAAAGCCGTGTTGACAGCAGTATCAAAACCTATCGTATAATCTGTACCAAATAAATCATTATCAATAGTACCAGGAGCTCCAACAGTTGGAATCTTATATTCATTGTAAAAAATCTCAGCACCTGTAAAGGTACCATTTCCTCCAATGGCGATTAGGCCTTCAATTCCTCTCTCTTGTAATTGTTTATAAGCCTTAGCGCGACCTTCCGTTGTGGTAAATTCTTTGGATCTTGCCGATTTAAGGATTGTACCTCCTCTTTGAATAATATTACTTACTGATTGTGAATTAAGTGGTATAATATCACCCTTAATCATTCCATTATATCCTCTTACAATTCCGTAAACCTCAATTCCGTGATAGGATGCACCTCTGACAATTGCACGAATACATGAGTTCATTCCTGGAGCATCACCACCTGATGTAAATACAGCTATTTTCTTCATCAAAATATCAATTTGTTAAGCACATGCTTTTAAAAGCCTTCAAAAATACGACCTTAATCGTATTATTCCATAAAATTAGTCGAAAATTGAAGCAAAAAACTTTAATTTATTTTTTTGATAATAAAAAGATTATTCAATGCCACCTTATTAACTTGCATTTAAAATTAAATCAAAAAAATATGGCGGATAAGGCAAACGAATTTTTATACAAATATTTAAACAATGCTTCACCTACAGGTTTTGAATCCTCGGGACAACAAATTTGGTTGGATTATTTAAAACCTTATTTAGACGAAAAAATTATTGACGTTTACGGTACAGCTGTGGCAGTCATTAATCCAGGTCAAAAATATAAAGTAGTCATTGAAGCACATGCAGATGAAATATCTTGGTTTGTTAATTACATCGATGAAAATGGATACCTATTTTTAAGAAGAAATGGCGGTTCTGACGCCTTAATTGCTCCTTCTATGCGGGCAAATATTCATACAAAAGACAAAGTTATCAAAGGTATTTTTGGTTGGCCAGCTATACATGTTAGAGATACAACCAAAGATAAAGCCCCAACCATTTCAGATATTTTCATCGATTGTGGTGCATCCAACAAAAAAGAAATTGAAGAAATGGGAATCCATGTAGGTACAGTGGTGACCTTTGAAGATGGATTAACCGAATTAAACAATAAATACTTAGTGGGTAGAGCATTGGATAACCGAATTGGAGGTTATATGATTGCAGAGGTTGCCAGAAGATTAAAGGAAAACAAAATAGAATTGCCTTATACGTTGTATGTTGTCAATGCAGTTCAAGAAGAAATCGGTTTACGAGGAGCAGAAATGATTGTACGTAGATTAAAACCTGATTTAGCTATCATCACAGATGTGACACATGATACGCAATCTCCTATGTATAACAAAAAAACACAAGGCGATATGTCCTGTGGTAAAGGTCCTGTCATTTGTTATGGCCCCGCTGTTCAAAATAATGTGAGAGATTTCATCATTGATGTAGCCAAAGAAAAAAGTATTGAATTCCAAAGACAAGCGGTTTCACGATCGACAGGAACAGACACCGATTCTTTCGCTTATGCCACAGAGGGTGTCGCATCAGCACTTATTTCCTTGCCTTTGAAATACATGCACACAACTGTTGAAACCATAGCTAAATCGGATATGGAAGGGGTTATAGATTTAATCTATGAGTGTTTGTTAAGAATTAAGGGAAACGAAGATTGGAGATACTTTAACTAGCAAAAATCCCCAAGGAAAACACCTTGGGGATTTTTCATCTATTTTAATGGCACCATCTCAAAAAGTGTGTAAGTGAAAAATAGTGTTGGTTTCGGCCTTCACTATTTTTTTTTTACATTTAAACATTAATGAGATGGAATTGAAAACACAAGATTCATTAACAGATGCTTTCTT